>JAQBUH010000043.1 GCA_027624075.1 Chloroflexota bacterium | reverse complement strand
TGCATGAGGGTGTCTACTGGCTGGCGTTTGATTGCAACCGGTTCGTTAATTAGGAAGGTGAGACGATGAGACTGCTATTTCTAGCCCCGCTGATACTGCTCGCGGACGTGATTGCAACCGCTTTGTTAATTAGGAATGACGGTGGCCCTCGCCGCGCACGGCGAGGGCCACCGCCACCTTCCAGTCCTTAGACGTCGACTAACCTCAGTGAGCCAGCAGGGTAGACCCTGATCCGCAGGCCGCACTCCTCGCGGGAGCTCCACCGACGCTCGAGGAAGCACTGCGGCACCTGCTTGTCGTCCAGCAGCACGATCCGGTCGTTCTTCGTGCCGACGATGCCGTCCAGCGCCAGCTTGCAGATGTTGTCCACGTCTGGCGTGCCGTCGCAGAGCGTGCCGTTCATCTCGCGCTTCTTCTTGCCAGACCAGCTCGCCGCCATCGGGACCGCTGCCTCCAGCAGCACAAACACAATGCCCGTTAGCGGCGCCTTGTCGCCCCAGTCATGGCGGACCTTCGACCTGATGCGGCGCAGGTAGTGCTCGCTCTTGGTGGAGTGGCCGATCGACGGGTGCCCGCTGAACCACACCACCTCGAGATGGCGACCGACGGGCGGGCCGGTGATCCAGAAGTCGGCCAGGGGTTCAGTTGTCATCGGCGCCCTCGCGGCATCTCGTTCGGCCTGGATGGCGGCGGCGATGAGGGGTCCGTAGTCTGTCTCCCAGTCCCCATATACCCCGTGCGCCCGCTTGATTAGCACATCTCTAGCGATGTCCTCCGGTGTTTTCATGTCTGCTGGGCCTCTTTCAGTGCAGCGAGCTCCTGCATGACCGGCTCGCTCTGCGCGCTGAGTTCTTTGCTCTGCAGCCAGATCCCCAGCGCGTCGGGGATCGAGCTCAGGTCCACGTCCGCTGCGCCCAGCGCATCGGTACGGCGCTCACGGGTCGGCGGCAGCAGGCTAACGCCATGCGGGATCACCGCGTGCTCTGCGAGCCACGCCTGAGCCTGCGCAATGGAGAGTGTCGGGTTGCCCATGAGCTGCACGGTGAGGCGTCCGATGTCGACGGGATTAACTGGACAGTCGACATCGCCTTCCTTCGGCAGGTCCGCAACAGTCGCCGCTCTTATCTGCCAGTGCTTGACCTTGAGCGAGGACTCGAACGGGACGACTTTCACTTCCGCAAAGCCATGGCCTTCGTCAACGGTCACATGCCAGAAGCCCTTCGGCCCGACGTCTGCGAAGTCAGTCGGTTGCGTGCTCCCGATGTAGCCCTTCGCCGACGCATCGTGGATGTGGCCCAGCGCGACCAGGTCGAAGCGCTCATCGAGCCACTTGTACGAGAGCAGCACATCCCTGCCTGCCAGCAGGCGGGGCGACTCTGGCGTGTGCTCCGGATCGAAGCTGTCGCCGTAGTAGACGTGCGCATGGCCGACGAGGATGGTCGGCCGGCCGTTCTCGTTGCGCAGACCTTTGAGCATGTCCTCCAGCGCGGTGTAGATCTTTTGCTCTGCCTCAAACAACAGGTCGTCGATCGACTTTCCCGGGCTAACGTCAGTCCACCACTGGTAGTGAGGCCACGGCAGGTACACGATGTTCGCGTCGTCGAGGGGGGCCAGTACCTCCTCACTCACACCGTTGACCTGGCCAACATCTCCCGCCAGATACCACAGGGCGCTCGGCGAGCCCGGTGTGGAGAAGGTGTCGTGGTTCCCTGCCACAACGCGGACGACCGCGTTGCTCGTTTCCAGGTCGAGCATGAACTTGTTCGCCTCGAACACGTCCTGCGTCGAAGGGTTGCGCCGGTGGTACAGGTCGCCGGCGACGATCGCCATGTCGACCTCGTGTTCCCTCGCGTACTCGATGAACTCCTCAAGCGGCGCGTTGTACCGGTCCCGGCTCACCGGCCACCGGTTATTCCCGATGTGTGTGTCGGCCATGATGATCATCTCGCTCACAATGCCATCTCCTTTAGTGCCGCCATCAGGGCAGCACGCTTTGCTACGAATCCTGTTGCCTCGCCACCGATAATGAGCCACCGCGTTTGGCACGCCTGCCTGCTACGGCCCATCAAACTACTGACCTCCGCCCAGCTTGTCGCCACCGTCACGCAATCCGCCAGCTGCCGGAGCTCCGCTGGCATCCAACGTCTCGGATGGGCGTTGACTCTCTCCCGCTCGATCGGAATGACGAACCCATCGAGATCCTTCTCACGGATTCGCCAGTTGCCACGGCCTCGCCGCGCTGGCAGCCAACCCTTCGCGATCCACTGGGTAACCGTCTTCTTCTGCACGTTGAAGCGCATGGCGACCGGCCCCGTGGTAACGAACCGGCCAGCCGGGCCCCTACGGAGCTCGGCCGCCCATCTCTGTAGCTTCGGGTCCGTCACGCGCTCGACATCCCACAGGTGCCAGTGCTTGCTGTTGCGCAGGAACGCCATCAGGTTCTTGGGAGTGACGATGCGCACCCTGTTCAGGCCCACGTACATCCCGTTGTGGAAACTGAGCCACCCGGCATCCATCCACCAGGCGACCGACTTTGAACAGCTGGCACCGAGGAGCTTGCTGATGCGCGCCGCGTTCCATGCGCTCAGCTGGTGGCGCACTGGCGCAACCCCGAGCTTTCTCCGCTTGAGCTTGACCGCGTTCGTCGTTCGTCCGAGCACCTTCGCAACCTGTTGGTCGCCCTTACCCGCCGCACACATGCGCCTGATGGTCTGCGTTTCCGCCTCAGACCAGCGCCGCGTGACCCCGCCGCCCGGCTTGCGGCGCGTCGTCCAGAGCGGGTGTTTACGTCCATCAATCGCCATTAGCTCACCACCTTCGTGCTGCTGCCGATCTTCTCGAGCCTGACCACCTGGTCAATGCGCCCGAGGAGCTCGACGTCATGTGTGATCGCCACGACCTGATCTACTTCCGACGCCAGCGCGATCAGCGCGTCGAGTAGGGCGGCCCGGCCTGCCTCGTCTTGATCCCCGAAGGTCTCATCGACGATGAACGCCGGCAGTGATGCCAGTCCGTGCGATGCCGCGGCCACGTTGCTCATGGCAACACGCACCGAGAACATCACCCGGGTCTTCTCGCCACCGCTCAGGTTCTCGACACGCCGGTAACCGACACCGTCTACGACGCGGATCTCCACGGTCTCGATCCCGCTATCCCGCTGCGTGAGGAACTCCACAATCGTTCCCGGCGCGATCCGTTCCAGCAGCAGGTTCGCCTCGTGCTCGATGCGTGGAATCATCGTGTCGAGGATCAACTGCCGTGCCCCGGCGGGCGACAGACCCATGTACAGCGTCTCTACGTGGCCCAGGCGCGCACGCTCGGCCTCAAGCAGTGCCCTGTTAGCTGCGAGGGAGCGCTCGGCATCCACACGGCGGTCCAGCTGGCGTGTGAGCAGGGCACGATCCGTTTGCAGGCGGACCTGCTCCGCTTCAATCAGCTGGATGGACCCTGTGATCTGGCGGTGCAGCGCGGTGTTGGTGTCCGCCGCCTGCTCTGCCTCACGCAGCGCGGCCCCGAGCGCGGCGATGTCTCCGGTCTGGCCATCTGGCCGTTCGTTCTCCAGCACGACCGTTTTCTCTGTGAGAGCTGTCAGCTGTTGGTCAAGCGCCTTCACCCTGGCCTCGTCACGCAGCGCCTCGGATGTGTTGGGCGGTACCGGTGGCTCAGGTGGCCCCGGCAGCTGCTCAAGCATGGTGCGGACCGTCTTGAGCTGGATGTCCGCCTCGGAGGCCGTCATGTAACCGGCTGGAGCGCGACGATGTTGCGCGTCGAGTGCTGCCTGAGCTTTGGCGATCTGCTCGGCAGCGTGGCTCTCGGCACCTTCCCAGTCCTGTCCGCATGTGGGGCAGGTGCCAACGTCCGTCCCAGACATGGCCTTTTCCAACGCCAGTTGCAACTCCTCATACCGGACGGCCCACCCTAGGATGTCGACCAGCCGCCTCTGTTCCAGCTCGAGCTCGCTCTTCCGCGTCTGCCATGCCCGATACCGTGCGCTGTAGGTCAGCCGCTCGGTGTTGTACGTGTGAGCGAGCTTGTGGGCCGCGGCGATCCGTTCGTCGACGTTGTCGTTGTGAAGCGCATAGGCTTGGCGCTTGACGTCACTCAGCTGCGCCGCCGTAGCCTGAACCTGCGCCGTCCAGTCAGCGTGCGCCTTGTTGGCTTCGACAGCGTCCCTCAGCACCCTGTCCGCGCTGGCCACCCGGTCGTCGATGTCGACCCGGTCGCTTCGCAGGACATAGCGCTCGACCAGCCAACCGCTGACCGCATCCTCGTGTTCCTGGACCTTTGCGTCGATCGCGGCGAACTGCGTGTCAGGCACTTCCTCGATCGCAGACAGCACACCCTCGTTGCGTGTGACGTCCGACTCAAGCGTCTCCACGCTCTGGAACACGCCGTTGCGCACTGATAGCGCCAGCTTCTGCAGCGCGTCCCACTCCACGGAGATGCCCAGCGCGTCGCCGAGCACCTGTCTCCGCTCAGCGGGCGCCGCCGTGAAGAACGCTCCGGCCTGCCCCTGCGCCAGGTACCACGTACTGAACGCAACCGACGACGTGCCGATCACCTTCGCCACCGCGTCCTGAGTCTCTCGAATGGTGGTGCCTGAGAGATCCTGTTCACCCCGCATGAAGCTCATGCTCGGCACGCTGCCACCGTTCGGTTGCCAGCGCACGCCGCGGTTGACCGAATAGTGCAGCCCGCCGTGCTCGAACTCCACACTCACCGCCATGTTCGACTCACCTGCGTGAACCATCTCGTCGATGCGCCCACGCCCCACGCCGTACAGGGCCCAAAAGAGCGCGTCGAAGATGCTCGACTTCCCACTCCCGTTCGGACCTGCGATCGCCGTCAGTCCATCAGTGAAGCTGATAGAAACGGGCTCCCGGTATGACCGGAAGCCCGCCAGTGTGATCGTTTCTAACTTCATCTCTACTCCTCCCGCTCTGCGAGCCCACCCTGGGCGTTCCTGAGAGAGCACTCGTCTTCGCCTGCGATCCGGTCCCACAGGTAGTCAAGCTGTGAGTTGGCAGGGTTGTTGACCACGAACGCGAACCGGGTCTCGCCCTTCTTCGAGTGGAGCCCTGAGATGTGGCCGATCACACCCTCGGGGTCGCCGCCCACCGAGACCTTGAGCTGGCGCTTCTGCTTCTCGGCCAGGTACAGCCACCGGAACTGTTCGCTGTTCATGTCGGCGCCGGCCAGCTGATAGCACATGCCGGGCACAGAGCTGTCACCTTCCTTGCGCCTGAACGAGGAGCAGCTATTCACCAACACCTGAACCTTCATCTCGGCGTCTTTAGTTGTCGCCATCATCGAATTCCTTTCGCGCAGCGATCCACGCGGCGACTTTCTCTTTGCTGCCTGACGCTCCGCCAGGCAGTGCCCACCGGCACCAGTTGTAAACGTCACGGGCCTGATCCCAAGGGTGAGACCATAGGGCCATCACGCCGTGCAGATCACCCTCGAGCACAGCCCGAAGCCCGCTGCCTGTCGGGATGCTCTTCTCGACGTACCGTTTCATACCTCCTCGCGCCCACTCGGGCAGCTCGTCATAGGTGTGGCCGTCCTGCAATTCCCGATATAGCCGCTCTTTTTTTGGCGGTATTTTTTTTGCCTCAATCGGCATCGCGCTCCCCTTCCTGCAGCTTGATAAGCGCCACGATCTGCGGCGCTGAGTAGCCCTCTTTGATGGCGATGTCCGCCGCCTTCACGCCGGTCGTCCCGCCCCACGCGAACCTGAACACCCACACGTTGCGCAGGCCCCCGGCCCGGACCTCGCTCCGCACTGTCGCCGCGAGGACCTCCCGGTACTGTGCAACCTGCTCGGGCAGTCGCGGCTGGCTGGCCGGCACCGACAGGTCAAGCCCGGATGCGACGCTCTCAACTTCCGGTTTTGCCGCCTCATCTGAGGGCTCAGAACCGGAAGTTGTCTCTCGAAACTCTGCCTGAATCTCCGGTTCGTTCTCAAGCTCGGGCTCCGGCTCGGGCTCGACTACCGGCTCGGGCTCGACTACCGGCTCCATGTCCCAGTCGAGCTCCTCCAGATCGGGCTCTGAAACCGATTGGCTGAGCATGGCGCGGGCTTCCACCGGCACCTTGTCTACGCTGGCCTCGATCACCATGCCGTCGTCCACCGTGCCCATGTCAACGCCGAGTGGGGCAGCGGCTCTCAGGCAGCGCGCCCTGGCCCGCTTCACGGCGATCTCCGCAGGGTTGGCCTTAGCCACCGGCTGGCTTTGATCCCGCGTCCCGCCAGCCCGGCCGATGTCAGTGGCGATCTCGATCTTGCCGACTCCCGGCACGATCTTGTAAGCGGTCGCCACCACGCCGACCTCGTTGTCCTTGAGCTGATAGCCCTTGCGCTCATCCTCGGTCATGATGCGGTGTGTCACGCCGCCCCATGTGGCACCGAAGGCGCGTGCCGCCCAAAACGAACGCCCGTCCATGTTCATGAACAGGTTGCCGTGGATGATGTTGAAGTGGCTCTCGTGGAACCCGGCGTCGAGCAGCTGCACGGCCAGCTTGGCCTGCGCCCGGCTGATGTCTCCGAACCCGGCGATGATCGCGGGCAGGCGTTTAACCGCCGCCTCGATCTCTGTCGGCTCCATCTTGCGCAGAGCGACGCTCGTAGTCTGATCTGATGTCATGGGTCCTCCCCCAATGTGTGTTGTCAGCGCTGCGGGAACTCTCCCGCCGCGCAGATAGGTGGATCGAACGCCGAGGCTCTCCGTGAGCTGCCGAGGTGGGCTCTGACACACGTTGCAGACAACGGCCGGCTCGCCGTTATACATCGTTACGCGCAGGATGACAGCCGGGTGTTCGGCGCAGCGGGAGCGCTTGGCAATCACGGCGAGACGCATGAGCTCCCGCTTCTGCTTAGTCACGCGTCCCCCGCGATGGTGAAGCCCTTGCCTCGGAGCTCCTGCGCAGCCTGGTCGATCTGCCGCACCATCTCCTGCCTCGCGCCGTCGAGGTCAACGAGCGATTCGAGGTAGCGCACCCGGCCACGGATCGTGTCGAGAGCGTCGAGAGCGGCGAGCGCCTCTTGCTGCTCGGCTACTACGTCGCCTTCTGCTTCGTACGGGTCACCGTTGATCTCGCTGCAGACGCACTCGAACGCCGCTTCGACGTTGACGCCCCCCTGGGCGTAGACCTTGCCGCTCAACTGGAACGCGCCTTTGGCGTTCTGCGTGACGCTCAGGGACGAGCGCCCCGTCTCATGCTCCATCGTCATGTCAATTCTCCTAGCTGATACTTGTGTCGTTGGCGGACAGAGAGGCCGGGTCTCTGTTCGCCGGTAGATTACCACTCCGCCCGGGAAACGTCATCCCGGAATGTCAGTCTTTGAGGTTCGGTACGGCAGCCTTCGCGGCCAGCTTCATCTGCTCCAGCTCACTCTGCAGCTGCTCGATCTGCCGCCTGAGCACGAGGTTCTTCGGCGTGATCCAGTCTTCCAGCGTGTCCAGGTCGAACGCCTTATCGTCATGCAACCACTTCGGCATGAGCGTGTAGAGCAGCTTGCCATTGTCCATCTCAGCGACGAACAGCTGCGGGCCTCTGAGCTGGCCGGGCAGCCATCGCACAGCTGGGCCGCTTCGATCGAAGATCTTGTCGATGTCCGCGAGGAACTTCGGGTCGAAGCCGACCTCGAGTACGTGCGTCTTCGCCACGTCGTTGAGTCGATCGTCGATCGCGCCGCCCAAAATCCTCTCGTAGCTGGGGAAGACCACGTCCGGGCAGGTGGTGGTGCGCATCTGGTTCGTCTCGGCGTCGAGGTATCCAACCCCGCCGTCGCTCATGATGTGAAGCATCTGATAGAGCTGTTGGCTCCGGCCTTTGCGCTTATCGCGCTGCCGCCACAGGTCGGCGAGGAACGGGGCTGGCACGCTCCGCTTGAACTCGTCCTCGCACACCGCATCTGACACGTAGGTCACCATGCGGAACCCGTCTGCTGCGCAGATGCGCAGGCCCGCGTTGTCGCCCTCGACCAGCACCATCTCCAGCGCTGCCCGTGAGTCGTCCTTCGCCGCGGCCAGGTGGACCGGCGCCGGGTAGTGGACCGCCGCCTTCACGCCATCACTCATTACGGCGGCTGTCCGCACTTGCGTTAGGACTCATTCTTTTTCTCCCATTCAGGTTGCTCGATCAGTATCGTCCAGTGCCGGCGGCAGGTCTGGCACCAGTAGCCAAGCCTGATCTTGCCATCGGCACTCCAGATGTGCGTGAAGCCGTCGAAAGTCGAGAGCTGATGGCCCTCGGGATCAACGGGTCGTGCCTTCGGCGACTTAATCACGCCGTTGCCGCCGCCCTGCCGTTCAGCCGGGCCTTGACGGCGCGCAGGAAGTCGGCGGCGTCACCCTGAGCTTTGGGCTTAGCGGCGGCGGCCTTGTTGCGCGCCGTGCGGGGGTCAGTTGGCCGCCTTGCCGGTCCCGACTGCTTAGCGTCGGCCGGTCCCTCGACGCCATCGGGGAACTCGCCCGCCTTCGGGAAGTCCTTGATGCCGTTCTTCGTTGCGTGCGTGGTCCAGTCCATGACCTGTTTGCTGGTCATGGCCGTGAACCTCTTCACGCCGCGGGCGACCAGGTCTTGCGCCTGTGCCTCGGCGATCAGTGGCTCCAGCTCCATCCACGACCTGCGATCTGGCTCGATGCCCAGTGCTACGAACGCTGCGTAGCGGCGGAAAAACTTCTTCGTTGCCATGTGAATGTCCTCGTGATTTGCAATCTAACCGTCATCCGACAATTTGCCGTTCCACCTACCTTTCGCTGAAAAGGGGTGAGAGTAACCCTTCGTAACCTAAGGGTTACTCAGGGGTTAAACGTGCGCACGCTCCGTGACTATGCGATCTCGATGTAGGCCCCATACTTCGTGCCTTCTGTGGGCGCACTTTCCAGCTCGATTACGTGCGATGGCATGAAGCTGCAGCCAGCGAAGTTGATCGGGGCATCCGCAACTTCGCTGAGCTCGCAGTGGTATGTGGGCTCCATGTCTTGGTCGCCCACATAGTAATCGTCTTTCTGGAGCGTGCCGGCCACGACCCACGACACCTGCGGGTCTCCTGAGCCGTGTACCAGGGCGTTTACGACGTGCACGCGCTTGCCCACCAGCTCGTCAAGCTGCGCCATCATCTCCATAGTTTCGTCGTCCATCTACTCGACCTCACTTTCGTGTTACTCCCCATTGTTTGGCCATAGCCTCTGCGATTCCTGGACAGGTTCGGCTGCGGTCTTTCCAGCGGGTATCAGACGGCGGCATCCTCCAGACCTTGCCCACTCGTTCGCTGACAATGCAGGTCGGTGTGAGCCTGGGTAAGCCCTTGAGCCAGAGGCATGTCCGTTTGGTCTCGCCATGGCCGTGCTCATAGGGCTGCACGGACTGGTCTTGCCGCCTGCCGATGATCTCGACCGCGTATTTGTGCATGACCGGGTTTTCAACGGCTATGCGTGGCACTGGCAGGTCGAGAACCCACCGGAACAGTTCCCCGGCTTCACGCATCAACGGCCATCGTCCAGGTCGCTCATGCAGCCATCTGACGCCGGAGTTGCACAGGTAGG
>JAQBUH010000015.1 GCA_027624075.1 Chloroflexota bacterium | reverse complement strand
TGATCTGGCCACCTGACCCGTGACGCTCGGCGAGCATTGCGCAGTTGAGCGCGATGCTTGCCTTTTTGGAGCGTGAGATCGCCGCTATCAGCTCGGAGTGTGGTCTGCCTTGCTCCCTGAGCCTGTCGACCACCGCCGCCTCGTCGTCTGCGCGTTGTCGCAGGACGCTCACGGCCTGAAGCTGGCGAAGAGGTAATTCCGCTTCGTCCCAGGCGACTGAAAGCGTGTCGTCCGGCTCACTAACCGGCTCGTCCTCGTACATGCCAAGGTCAGCGCCGGAGGGCACGATCTCCAGCAATTTTTCTCGTCGCTCATACGGGTCCAGGCTCATGCGGACCCGTGCCGCCTCAAGCCCGAGCTTTGTGCCCTCACGCCGGTACACCCTCAGGTCCCCTGTGAAGCCGTGGACAGGACCCTGGTTGCCTGCGGCCCCCTGCAAAAAGAGGCACAGGCCACCGACCGTCTGCTCCACAACCTGTCTCGCAGGTCCCGGGAAATCCGGCGTGATACTCGTGCTGTCGTGCCCCATCATGGTCGGATGGCAGGCGTAGACCATAAGCGTCGCTAACGGGCTGCCGTCGAGCAGATCGAGTCCGACGACGCCAACCTCGTGATCGACAGGGTCGTTCCAGTTCCGGCCTGTGAACCGGCTGCCGTGCGAGTCGATCGGCCTGCGATTTACGTTTATCCGGCACTCTCCGGTCCCGGACGAAGTCACCACTGGCCGCAGCGCAGACGCAGCCTTTGCAACGGCGTCTGCGGCCTTCGCCGGTATTGCGGCGTGCCAGTCGTCTGCAAGGCCGGCGCCCTCGGTGATCCAGCGTGACATCATCGCCGGGCCGCCGTGGTTGTGGGAGTAAGCCAGCCTGATGTTCTCCGCATGAATCCCGGTGGCCTTGACGATTGCGGAACGCGCCTCAGCGTCCATGTCCGCGTTCAAGATCAGAATGTCGATATCGACAATGGCGACCGTGAGATCGCCTTTTTGGAGCACCAGGGCCGTCACGTAGAGCGGCATGTCAACGGCTTCGGCGACCTGGTGCCTCTGCGCTCCCCAGCCGGCGTGAGCAATTCCCACGGGCGGAGTTATGTCCGTCCTGGCAGTTCCGGCGAGAAGTGTTTGTCGCGTCATGGCACCGCGAATCTACTCGCACGCATGCTCACGGTAAAGCGCGCCGGAGCTTTCCGTGGATTCAAGCGGAGCAGCGCTGTGACCCGGATAACGGTCCGTCAGTTACCGCCTGTACAGGACGGCATCGCCGGAGAACGCCTGCGCCGCATCCGCTGACGCGCCGAGTACGAATTCGACGCGGATCGTCGCATCGTCAATGACCTGTGCAAGGAACGTGCCGAGCACTACGCCGTCGCTCACCGAGCGTTCACGGTTTTCTGCCGATGGCTGCATCCGTCCAGTCATCTCATATCTCACGATGCCATCGGCGATGGTGATTGTGGCAGGGTCCGGGGAATTGGCCTTAACCGCGTACACGCCACCGCAGCTGCGGCAATCTTCGAACGTCAGACCGACATCACGTCCGATCGAGATCCGGATCTCAGCGGGGTCGATGTGGTCGTAGGAGATGCTGAGGTGACCGTTCCAGTATCTCGCCTCGTCCAGACCGTCTCCCCGGTAGTCGACTGTTCCGTCCAGAAACCAGTTACCCGCGAGAGTGCCTGGAATGTCATAGTCGATCCGGCCCCCATACGGCTCAACCTGCCTTGCGTTCTTTGGCAGGAACGCCGCCACAAGCTCATCGGACATGTAGTCGAACGGATCGACCGTATGCACCTTCCAGGGTTCACCCTCGTAGTGTTGCGGAACCTGGAACCCGGCAAGGGATGTTGTCTCGTCGTGCAGACTGTAGTCGAAGCTAGACCCGCCAAGGACTGCGATCGGGTCCCCTGCCGCGAGGTCTACCGCCATATCGGGGCCGGGCGACCACCGCCCACCCTGTGCGACGTCACCCACCGCCGCCGCAACCTCCGGCGCTAGTTCGCCGACGTGAATGAAGACTGAAAATAACGTGCACGAGTGAGCGATCACGACACGCAGGTCTGGCTCTTTGATGGATGCGTCCCAGAACGGCGACTGCTCTCTTGAGAAGCTCTCCACCCGTATCAAGCGGCCTGCCGCCGGAGTCCTGACCATTCCTCGCTCTCGCTCTTCGTAGAGAAACACATACAGGTGATCGGTGGGCGTGACATGCGAGTCCCACATGCGACCCATCGGCACAAGAACGTCGAACAACTCAGGGTCATAGATCGGGTGCGTCAGCCTGACGTTCTGCTCGCCGTCACGGCAGGTGAGCGGCCCAAACATGGAGAGCACCTGCGGATCAGGGGTCACGAGTTCCCGCGTCGGGTCAAGTGACACAGGTGTTGGTGATTGCCGTGGGACCTGTGCGGTTGGTGAGGTTGGTGAAGAGACGGCTGTGGCAGGCTCCTGAGAACCTGCAACAGACGTGGCAGAAGACGCTGTCTTAACTGAGTATTCGCCTGGTTGAACTGTCGCCTGTTCCTGTGTTGATCCCGCCGTGGGCTGCCTTTCTGGCCGAGGACTGGCCGTAGCAGTGATCGTCTGCAAGGCAACCTGCGAGACGGTCGGTACAGCGGACGGCGCCGCAGCCGAAACCGAACATGCCGCTACCGCAAACACCAGTCCGAAGGCAACAACGGCTCCCAAATGCGAATGTCTCATCTTTCGAGAGTAACGCGGCGTGAGCAATGCGCTTTGTGGGGTTCAACCAACGCCGGCCGCGAAAAAACGCGCCCGAAGGCCGGCTGCGCTCAATAAACGTCGATGGGCTCCGGGAAGTGGCCGCTGAAAAGGTCTCCATCTATTGGCCACTCCTCCGGCGGCAACTCGTAGAAGAACTCCAACTCATTGCCGTCAGGGTCCCTGACGTAAACGCCGAGAGAGATGCCGTGATCACCAACTCCGACGACATCAACGCCTTTAGCCTCGAGCTTCGACTTCAGATTGACCAGCTCGTCGCGCGACTCCAGTTGCCAACCGGTGTGATACATGCCCACACGGTTCTGGTCAGGTCCCGGAGCGTCCGACGAGATCTGCATCAGGCCCAGTTCGTGTGAGACCGAGTCGTCCGCACTCAGAAACGCCATGCGGCCAGGGAACTCCGCCATCACCTTCAGGCCCATCACATCAACGTACCAGCGCCGTGAGCGCTCAAGGTCACGGACTCTCAAGACCACGTGCGCCAGCTGCTTTACCTTCATCGGTTGCTCCTGTTTCGATAGCTTCTGTACGCCGTATCGGCCTGTCTACGCCAAAAATAATGCCGCGGCCGAAGATAACTCCAGGCAGCGGCTACACTGCGAGTCGAAGGTCTCAGGCCCGAACTGAACTCTTGAACGAGGCTTTGCGGTGTGAGCCGTCGCAGAAAGGCTTGTTTGCCGGCGTTCCACAGCGACACAGGCAGGCGTCGCCTTCGACGCTGATCTCGTTCCCTTCAGCGTCCTTCAGAGTAAAAGACCCGCTAATCACGTAAGGGCCATTGTCCGTGGGGACCACAGTCGCGTCTGCCATTGCTGCCTCACCGTTCTGTCCATCTTTATTCGAACCGCGCCTCTGCTGCGTAACGGGTTTTGACGCCAACCTGACACTGTGCGGCTCAAGCTCACACATAATCATTGCATTAACAACCATTTCCCGCAACGCGGTCGGGTTGCCTCACACTTTTCTCACGCCATTCCCGCCCTGTCGCGCAGCCATCGATCTATGATCGACGCAGACGGAAAGAGAATGTGATGGCCGGGCAATTGTCCCGGCGCCCCGGGCAGACCGTGAGGGTTCTGCGAATGCAGATCACCAGGCCACCGGACTGAATGGACAGACGCGAAAGCGATTGGAAAAAGGTCCCGCCGCTAACTGAGAAAGTAGCGGGGACACACGATTCAAAGATCAACAAGTGAGTCCTGAACGGTCCGGTCCGGGGAAAAGCAAAGAGGCGAGCGAGCAACAAGTTCGGTCGCCTCTAGTTTTTTACCGGCTATTCCAGGGCACGGTCTACCTCAGGTCTATCTCCACCCCGATCTCCGCGGCATAAGACTCGAACCACTCGATCACCTCGCGGTGGTACGGGATGCCGTTTTTGGAGCGCTCCTGCGTCTCCTCCCACTCTGAGAGGCCAGGGTAGAGGACGCGGTCGTGGCCTTTCGCCGGCTTCGTGTTCTTAAGCCCATCCAGGAACTTGTCCATCCAGTCGAAGTAGTCATCAAGGTCGATGAACGCCTGAATATCGGTCGCAACGAACATCTGGCCGCCGCCGCCTGTCAGGAAGCCCGCGCCGACACCGGTCATGGTGTTGCACATGATGTCTATCATCGACATCATCCCGTAGCCCTTGTGAGACGCGTTCTCCCTCGTCCCGCCGAACGGCAGCTGATAGTACTTGTCAGGCACCTCAACCTGTTCCAGGATCGGCTCTCCGTCCAGGCCTGCTATCCACGCTGGCTCAAGCTTTGCGCCCACCCGCTTTGCGAGTTGGATCTTGTTCCCTGCGACCTGTGTCGTCGCAACATCGAACAGGAACGGCGGCTGGTTGCGGGCCGGCGCCGCCCACGCAATGGGGTGCGTCCCGAAGCGAGGCTCGGCGCCGAAAGTCGGCAGGGTCTGGTTGCCGCCGGGACCGGCCATCGCCTGGCCGATCATGTTTTGCTGTGCCGCAAGAGAGGCGTGGTAACCGGCGCCGCCCAGGTGGCCTGCCTTGATAACTGCGACTGTGCCTGTGCCGTGTTTGCGGGCCTTCTCGATCGCAAGGCGCATCGCTCCGGGCGCAACGTGGATCCCGAGAGCGCCGTCTGAGTCGATCAACGCCGTTGTGTCAGTCTCCCGCACCACCTTCACATCCGGGCGCGGGTTTAGCGTGCCGGCGCCGTACAGGCGCATGTAGTTCCGCAACTGGTTGGAGATGCCGTGACTCTCAACGCCGCGCAGATCGTTTGTGATAAGCACATCCGCACACTGGCGCGCTCCCTCATCGTCCAGTCCGGCGTGCCTGAACACAGCCTCAGTCGCCGACCGGGCCTTCTCCTCCGGCACATAGACGCGATCTTTTTCCGGCACTTTGAAGCGTTCGAGCATCTCTGGATCCCTGTTTAGCTTGCCTGTGTTGCCCGCCAGTGTGGCCCGCCATTGTGGCCTGCAGGACAGTGACCGACAGATTAGGCGCGCTGCGAACGTTGCGCCAGTGACCGCTCCATCGCGTCAACATCACGCGGGACCTGACACGCGGTGGTGGAGTCGCAATAGAATCTCCCGAGCAATCAAGTGAAAAGGAGGGACGGAATGCAAACGTCCGCCAGAGGGTCACGAAACCTGGTCGGAATAATCCTGGTCACCCTCGGGGTGATCTTCCTGCTCGACACTCTCGATGTGTTCGGTAAAGACACAAGTCTTGCCGGAGACTTCTGGCCGCTTCTGATCATCGCGGTCGGTTTTGTAGGCTGGTCACAGCGCGGCTTCTCGTTCGAGCTTGGGCCGGTGATGGTGATCGCAGTTGGAGCATTGCTACTGGCCGGAAACCTGACCGACGGCGACGTCTGGCAGTTCTGGCCCGTCCTGCTGATCATCGTCGGCCTGTGGCTCGTCTTCAGACGCCGGGTCCGCGTGCGGTCGAATAATGGCACGACGCTGACCGGCGATGGGACGATCAACTCAACGGCGGTATTCGGAGGCAACGAGCAACGCGTGACCGGCGAGTTCAGGGGCGGCCGCGTGACCGCGCTGATGGGCGGCGGTAAGCTCAACCTGATGGAGCGGCGCTGGATGTGAGCGCCATCATGGGCGGCTACGATGTAATGGTCCCGGCAACATGGAAAGTGGTCCTGAACGTTGACGCGTTCCTCGGTGCGGCTGAGGACAAACGTAGAGGCTCAGGCCCGACAGCCGAGGGACAACCCGCCCTGGAAATCCGCGGCAGCGTCATCATGGGCAGCATAGAAGTGAAGTCGTAGAACGATCGCCCGGTCCGCAAAGCTTGTGCCTGAAAAAAGTAACCCGGAGGCGGGTGGGCACTCCGCCTCCGGGCAATTGGCAACTCACGGCCGGAATCTTATTCGGCGCTCCGCATGGAGGAGAGCCAGCCGCCAGAGTCAGGGTCAGGCAGCGCCGTTACCGGGTTGCGCAGGGGGTGTCGGGTTCCACTGGAGGGCTTCATTCCCCTGTAGAAACAGAGTAACCACAGATCTTCAAGATTCCGTGGAGCCGTTTCGGTCACGGCGCAGTCCCAGGCCGGGCCCGCGCCAGGTCAGGGAGCTGGCTTCTCGTCGTCATGGGGCGAGGCTGGCTCGCCAATGCCGCGGCTCAAAGCGTCAGCAAGTTCATCCGCTCGCTTCGACGAGATGAAGTAGTGGCGGGCGTGAGTGCCCTCTGTGACATCTATGACGACGCCTCTCTTTACGCCAAGCTGGCTCCAGGCCCGCCTGCCCTTCGTCGAAAAACGGATTCCCCATCCGCCGTATGTGATCCAGCGATAGTCAGTCGCTTTCACACTGGTGATCTGGTCCCACGTGAACGACTTTCCAAACACGCCGTACCGGAACTCGAACCCGCGATCTGCGACCGACACAGACAGGTTCGTGAAGTTGAACAGCAGAAACACGTCGAGCAGAATGGCCAGTGCGAACGTTACGTAGAAGACGGCGGCCTCAGAACCGGTAATGATCGGCTCATCGCCGACCATATTCCGTACGGCCACACCTGTCAGTGCGCCGGCTGTCACTCCGAGCACAAGGCCGAGAACGCCGATCATCCAGCCGGGCACGCGGACGCTTTCGTCGAACTTCAACTGGCGCAGATCGTATTTTTGAGTAGTCATGGCGATGCCATTTTAGCGCTGAAGGCAGATAGTCCGGCGGCGCGTCACCGCGGGATCACCGGCAGGAGCAGGTGCGAGGGCATCTCGGCGCTGTGGAAGACGGTCTGGCGCGCTATGCGTAGCTCCTCGTCCTCCCAGTACGGCTTCCCCGTGTTGTGGTTCCGGTCGAAGTTCGGGAAGTCCGAGCTTGCCAGATACAGACGCAGCTTCTGGCCGGGTTTTAGCAACACGCCAACAGGGTTCAGCTTGACGTCGTATTCGTAGACCTGTCCAGGCGTCAGCAATCTCGGGTTGTCATAGCCTTCACGGTACTGCGCGCGCATGATGCCGTAGGTGAGGTTCATGGCGAGACCGTCCTCGAAGACTATCGCCAGCCTCGCCGCCCAGTCCGTGTCTGGCGCGTCTGTGCGCGCCCACAGCCTCAGGCGGACCGGGCCCGTCAGTTCCAGCTCATCCTCAAGAGCAACCGTCTCGTAAAAGAGGACATCCTGCCTGTGGTCGTGCGGAGACTGGTCCACCGGCGCCGCCTGCGAGTCCGCCCGCATCAGGCTCATCACGGGGTCACGCGGGTCGTAGTCGAACTCATCAGACGGAGCGTCGTTCGATGAGGGAGTTTGCGTACTTAAGCTGCCGTCGCCGAGCACGGTGTTGGCGCTGCCACCCGAGTGCAGATAGAACGGCGTGTACCGGGTGCGGGCAAGCGGCCACTCCTTCTCGCCGCGCCATCTGTTCTCGCCCAGCACGAACAGCTGCACCGGGTCCTCACTCGCAAGACCGTTGTCATAGCCCTTGAACTGGTAGTCGTACCAGCGTGTAATCATCGAGTGATACCGCCTGTCTGCGTCAGGCCCATAGTCGACAGGGCCGATCTTGCGTGAGAAGTCGGTCGGATCATGGCCCCAGGGTCCGATGATGAGCCGATGCTGGTCCCGCAGCTCTTGCGCGCCTCTCTTTGTCAGCCCCTCGAAGTTGTCCACGGTACCGATCAAGCGGTCCCACCAGCCGGTGATCTGCATCGTAGGCACGTTCACTTTTGAGTGGAACTCGCCAAATCGCATGAACTCGACGTACTGTGCGCGGTGATATGTCTGGAGCTGGTCATTTAGCGTCGAGAACACTCTGCCCGGAATATCGCCAAGCGGCAGCCACCATATGTACTTTCCGCGCTCGACCTCCGCCCACCGGCGGTTCGCATCGGCAGGAGTGAGAGGCCCGTCCACATCGCCGGCCCTGCGCCGTGCGTCTGCGGCCATCATGTGGGTCCACTCAAGCCTGCGGCCGGTCTCGAAGATGCCGAAGTTCAGATCGAGCAGGTCCTGGCATATCCCGCTTGCGAGTCCGGCTGCGAGTGACGGCGGCTGGGCCGAGAACAGCAGCCAGATCGCCCATGAGGCGTTCGAGTGGCCCCATGTGCCGACACGTCCGTCTGACCACGGGAGTTTTGCCGCCCACTCGACAGTGTCATAGCCGTCCTCTGCGTCGTGGGTCTCGGTCCAGTCCCTGAACATCCAGGTGAACTCGCCGTCTGAGGCGTAGCGGCCACGGTGGTCCTGCACGACGACTGTGTAGCCGCGTGAGGCTATCGCGCGGGCGTCGTTGACGTAGCGCGGCGTGAGCTTGTTGTACGGGGTCCGGCAGAGCAGGACCGGATACTCGCCTCCGTCCTGCGGGTGGTAAACATCGGCGCGCAAGATCACGCCGTCACGCGTCTCGCACTCCGCGTTCGACTCTACAGCCACCGCCCTGTTATCACCGTACGTCACGACCATTGAGGTGTTCCTTCAGATGTCTGTTGTCTGTCATTGCGAGAAGCGGAAGCGACGTGGCAATGACAATGTTCCGGGTCAATCCGGCCACGGGACCTTCATCAGCTCCTCACCCCAGACGATGCGGCCATTCCACGCCTTCTGCGCCTCGATCTCCCGCGGCCCCTTCATCTCAGTTGTGTTCAAGCGAGCGCCTACGTGAACCATCACCAGCTGCTTAACGCCCGCCTCGGCCGCTGTCTCCGCAGCGCCACGAACAGAACAGCTTGCGCCCTCGTGCTCGTTTCCGGCCATCCGGTCGTGCGTCTCCCAGCACATCATCATCAGCACGTCCGCGCCGCGGGCAAGGTCGGTCACCGAGTCGCAGGGCCTCGTGTCGCCCGTCAGGACCACGCTTCCCTCGTCTGAGTCCAGCCTGTACGCAAGTGAGTCCAGGTAGGGCTGGACATGCTCGGCGGGCGCCGCCGTCACCTGCCAGCTTCCACCGGCCTTGATCAGTCCCGGCTCCATGTCATGCGGAGCCACCATCGGCTTATGCCGCGGAAGTCTGCCGCCGCGGTCGGCGAACGTAACCTGCGACGCCGGGTGGTGGACGCGCGCTAGCCAGTCGTGCGCAAACAGGCCAGTCTCCTCGTCGATGATGCCGTTCGTGAACTTCTCTGTCAGCGCAGGTCCGTAGACCTCGAGCTCACGGTCGACAGGCACATTCTGGTCCCAGCGAGTCAGGATGAAGGTCGGAAAGTCGGCGTCGTGGTCGAAGTGGTGGTGCGTAAAGAAGACGTTGTCGATCTCAGTCGGCGAGATTCCAGCCTTCACGAGCTTCCACGTTGTTGCGGGGCCGCAATCGAAGAGGAGCTTCTCACCGGCAACATCGATCACAAACGACGAGCCGAACCTGTCTGGAAGCGGTGTTGGAGTCCCACAGCCGATGATTGTGATTTCCGGCGGTCCTGTCAGGTCTCTTGCGCCCACTGGCATTCCCCTCACTGGCCAAAGGTGTGTGCAGGGGCGCGAGATTAGCAGAGAGTTCGGCAGGAGGCAGATGGGCGGCGTTGGGCGCGATCTCTGCGCCGTGCCTGAATTCGATGAGCTGAGCCAGCCGCCGGAATGGCCCGTAGTGGCAAGGAAGAGAGATTGGGCCCCGTTTGTGGACTCAGGCGGGGCATACCTGCAATTTCACCGCGCCGTAGACGGTGAAGTCCCGGGCTCCGGTTAATCGATCCAGCTTGAGTACCGTGGCGCCGGTCCAACCCGCATGAATGACTCGATCATGAGATCGACAAATCGCAAGATCATCGCGGTCCTCCCTGAGCGTGCGATGGCCGGTTGAGCAGACCTGCCAGGCCTGTGCCTTCAATACTGATGTGAAGATGTGACACCGGAATTGCAGCGATGTTGCGAGGATGTAAACGGTCCGGGTCAGACGCGTTTCAGGTGAGCAATCCGCCGTTGGAGAGCCAATCTCGACAGGTGACAATTTGCGTTCGCGGGCGTAAGTTTCTGGGTGTGCAAGGGTTCGATAGAGACGCAGATAGCGATCAACTTCAGGAACCCCTGAGCACCGAATAAAAACCTCTCCGGAGAACCCCAATGCCAGCACCAACGCGCATCGAAAAAGTTGAGACGATCCTGTGGAACCGTTGGCTGCTCATCAAGATCCACTGTGAGGATGGAACTGTCGGCATCGGCGAGGGCGGCGTACACGGCTGGCAACGGCCAACAAAAACAATGGTCGACACGATGGCCGTCTATCTCGAAGGCAAGGACCCGAGCAAGATCGAACACCACTACCAGTGGCTGTACCGTTCGTCACATTTCATGGGGTCTGTCGTTCAAGGCGCTCTCTCCGCCATCGACATCGCCCTGTGGGACATCAAGGGCAAGCGGCTGGAAGTCCCGATCTACGAGTTGATGGGCGGCAAGACCCGTGACCGTGTCCGCTGCTACATGCACGTTGGCGGCACAACCAAAGATGACCTGGTCGCGGATGCCGTCAAGAGGGCCAAAGAGGGTTTTACAGCGGTGCGCTTTACGCCCTTCGCGCATGACTATTACATGCACAGGTCATATACGGAGTGGGCGGACGATGCGGTTGAGCGGGTCGGCGCGGTGAAAGAGGCCGTTGGCAAAGGAGTCGACATCTGCATCGAGATCCACAGGCAGATGAGTCCGGCAGAGTCGATCTGGCTGGGCCGCCGTCTCGAGCAGTTCCACCCGTTCTTCTATGAGGACCCGATGCTCCCTGACAGTCCGGCGGCCATGGCCGAGGTGAAGGCGCAGTGCAACATCCCGATCGCCACTGGCGAGCGGTTCACGACGATATTCGAGTACCAGCAGTTGCTGGAGGCAAGGGCTGCCTCTTACATAAGGCCGGACCTGTGCCTGTGTGGCGGTCTCTCCGGCTGCAAGAAGGTGGCTGCCATGGCCGAAGCCCAGCACGTAAAGGTGATTCCGCACAACCCGCTTTCGCCCGTCAGCACGGCGGCGTGCGTGCAGCTAGACGCCTGCATTCCGAACTTCGCTCTACAGGAGTACACGGGCGAGTCTGAGCCGCCAAAAAGCGATCTGCTGGTGACACCCCTCGAGTTGAAGGACGGTTACCTGACGGTGCCCGAAGGGCC
The DNA here is from genome assembly GCA_027624075.1 of Chloroflexota bacterium. Lineage (GTDB taxonomy): Bacteria > Chloroflexota > Dehalococcoidia > Lucifugimonadales > Lucifugimonadaceae > JAJCYX01. The sequence continues at coordinate 38,631 of JAQBUH010000015.1, read as the reverse complement.
CGGCCTCGGGATCGAACTGAACGAGGCTGCGCTCTCGAACCCGGAGACCCCCAAGGTCCTCGATACGCCGATCGGGTACGACGGCTCAGTCCAGGACCGGTAAGAGACTGCAGACCGCCTGTGTCCCCGGCCGGAGCGGCTCGACTGCCAGAGCGGCTGGCCAAGCTTGGCCGCGGCTTTAACAGCCCGGCCCGGCCGACGTTATTCCAACGTGCTGGCATCTCGCCTCAAACGTAACCCACACCCGAATCCTGCTACTCGTCAACTCTGCTTGTGGGTTGTCCCCATTACGTTGAAGTTAGATAACGGGCAATCTGAGACCTGAGCAGGTCCTCATGGGTTCGCGGACGTGCGCGCGTCACCCGTTAAGAACAAGGCCAGCACCTGCAGGCGGAATGCTCCGAAAGGCAACCGGGAATGAAGTCGATCGTAAGGCGATTTGCATTGGCAGGTTTGCCAGTGATACTGGCGGCTGCGGTCGCTTGCACCGGGCCGGCGGAAGGCAGCACGCCTCCCACGATCTCACCGGACGTGTTCGCGCCAATCCCGACTCCCCGCCCTTTCGGCCAGACCCCGACGCCGACGGCGACTCCGTTCATTTTGCCGATTCCGACTATTTCGACGTCAGTTACGGCGGTTCCGTCATCGCCAACGCCAACGCCATCGGCGACATCTGGCGCACCCGGCCCGGAGCCAACCGCTCCTCCGGTTCCGGTTCCAACGGCCGCGCCCACCGCACAGCCGACGCAGGAATCTACCGCTACGCCTGGTCCTACGCCTGCCTCAACGCCAGAGGCCACCGCAGAGCCAACGGCCACACCCGAACCTGCCGCGACTCCCACGGCGACCCCGGTTCCCGTCGCAACGGGAGGCGTCGTCTTCTCACTGGAAGACAGCTCGATTGTCCTGGACCCGAGCCGGGTTGCACCCGAGTCGGTTCCATCGGGCGTCGACGTTACGAACTTCTCTGTCGCCGCAACGTTCGGCAATCCGGTCAACGCCAACTTCCGTGCCTACAGTTACGGGGTGAAGTTCCGGGAGTCCGGGGGTCAGTACCAGGCGGTCACAATCAACAGTGTGGGTCTCGTCCGCCACCTTGCTGGCACGATAGGGGCCGAAGGCGAGGCCGACTCTTTTAGCGTTTCCACCACATTTGACTACGATGAGGTCAAGAAGATCGGCAGTGACTTAAACTCGCTGCACCTGACGGTTATCGACGACCAGGCATGGTTATTCGTGAACGAACAGTTCGTTACCGGGTTCACAGTGGGCGGCGTCGGGACCTCGGCGAATGTTGTATTTGTCGCTGAACTTGAGAACGAGACCGATATTTCCGGCGCAATAACAGAGCTCACCGCAGTCGAGGTCCGTAACGCCGAACCTAATGCCTTCATCGCCACGGACACGCTCGTGAAGGTAGCCGGCGAGGTTTCGCGCACAGAGCCAACCGGCGTCATGCGCGACTCAGTCGCGCAAGCTGAGTTCGTGTCTCCGTACGAGCCAATTCTCGGTAGATGGAGTGCAGGATTCGAATACGTCGAGCCGGTCACAGGCAGCGCAAACTGGCTCGTGATCAACAGTCGCCGCCAGTGGAAGCACTTCCAGCGAGCGGGAGCGACTGGTGAGGTCGTCGAGATAGCAGTCGGCTCATCAGATGAGATCATGCGCGATCGCAATGATGTCAACACTCTGATGATGCTTGGCCGCAACGGGACCTACGAGGTGTTCATTAACGGCAAGTTCATTACGCAGGTCACGTTTGACTCTGCCGAACTCCCTGCAAGGGTGTCTGCAATCGCCGGGTTTGAGTCCTCCGATCAGAAACCCGGAGTGCCAACCCTGTTCAGCAATTACACCGTCTGGTCACTTGGCAACTGACCGCATGCCCGGACCCGGCATTACTGGCGCATGGCTCCCATATCGGGCAAGGCATACAATCGAAACGCTGAGTCCCGGGCTGCCTGAACCACAGATCTCTGAGAGACTGACATGTCGCGTTTCCATCGGAACCGCCGCCAGCTAATTGACGGACTGTCACTGTCTTTAATGGCCATCGCGGTTGCTTGCGGCAGCGGTAACGGCGACTCAGGGTCCCCGACCCCAACCGCGACGCCACTTGCAGGTCAACGAGCGCCAACGGCGGAGGCGACGATCCCGCCGACACCAAACCTGAACCCGGCGCCAACGGCCACTCGTGTGGCGACCGCAACCAGCCCGTCCAGCGCCAACACCGCAACACCGGTACAGCCAACGGCCACCGGATTCTCCGCCCCGGGCACTCCCTCGCCCTCTACGACTCCCGCGCCGACGCCTCCGCCACTGCCAAGCCCGACGCCCGTTGTGATCGAGTCCGGCCAGGAGCTTGTCAATGAGCCGCTTGGAGTGCTTCAACTCCGCCCCGGATACGGCAGAGCCATCCAGTATTCGCCCGGAGTCAACACCGCCAACTTCCGCGTCAACGTCGGCTTCTCGAACCCGTTCCATCCGGACTTCTCACCATGGAACTACGGCCTGAAGTTCCGCGATGACGGCGATTCGTACCAGATGTTCGTGTTCGACCACAACGGCAACCTGAGCTACATCAAGGGGAAAGGCTCCGAACTACAGATCGTCGATACGGCGCCGGCGAGGGAGATGCTAACGGTGGGCGGTGGCCGGAACGACCTGAACTTCCTGGTGATCGAGGATAGAGCGTTCATATTCATGGACGGCCTCTTGATCAAGATTTACGCAGTAGAAGGCACGGGGATTAGCGGCGAGGTTTCACTGGTCACAGATATCTACAATCAGACGGTCGTCGTTGGCGCGCAGACGGAGTTTTTCGACCTCCTCATAAACAGCGCAGGGCTGGTGGGGCGGGTGAACTCCGGGGAGTTGATCAGACCGGCCACGGATGAGGTTGCACTGGGCGAGTTCAGTCTGCCAACATCGGCCGGCTATGCGCGTGTGACACTGGTCTCGCCCCTGAACGCCTTTTCCGGCGACTACAGCTTCGGGTTGCTGTTCAGGACGGAGGCGACAGGCATCGACAACTGGCTGGTGTTCGATGACTCGAAGCGGTGGCGGCACATCCGGCGCAGCACAACAGGGGCGGAGTTCCTGTTCGCCAATGGCGTGGCACAGGGACTGAACATCAGGCAGGGGGGCGAGAATGCGCTGGAGTTCCTCAGCACGGGTCAGGAGAACAAGGTCTACCTCAACGGCGAGCTATTGTTGAACATTTCGCTACTGCCGGAAGACCTTCCATTCACGATCGCCCCGGTGGCCTGATTCGAGACCGGCCACCAGACAGGCGGGCTTGTCACCCAGTACAGTGACTTCGCCGTCTGGTCAGTCGCCCGGTAACAAACTGCCCGAACCCGCCGTTGCTGTGAGCCGCGGGCGCACTGCAGGGAATCATAGACAGAGCGGCTGAGTGAGTCCGGGACCGTCAATCATCTCGCCCGAGACTCATTGACCAGCCTCAAGGTGCGGTACTATTCTCCAGACAGCGCGGCGGTAGCTCAGCTGGTAGAGCATCTGCTTCCCAAGCAGAGGGTCGTGGGTTCGAATCCCATTCGCCGCTCCAAACTGAACTCGTACTGAGGCCGGGCATATCGCCCGTCCTCTCTTTTTACCGCCGTGGCAGCAGATGTGACAACAACCGGGCGCTGAATCGGGGGATTCTCGCCTGGTGAGGCCGGCTCGCGATAGCCGACGCCTCACATTCGTTGGAAGCGGGATATTAGCCAGTGCCCGGCCACTCCCCAATTCTGGCATCTACCCTCGATCTTCACCGGCGTCTGACTCGTTTCTGCGAACCCTTGTGATAACGAAGCAACCCGCAAATTACGCACACTGCAGGCCTCTATCCGCTTCGGCCGGACCCTGGGAACAGTCAGACTGTTCCGCACAGATCTGTAACCCTCGGTAGAATCAGCGCCAGGAAAAGCAATCCAGGGAGAAGCCCGTTCATGCCAAACGTTGAGCCAGTGCAAATCGCCGCTGAGGGGCTGAAGGCTCCGAAGATGAAGGAACAGCGGCCGTGGGGCTCCTTTGAAATCCTCACCTCAGGGCCAGGATTCCAGGTGAAACGCCTGACCGTGAAACCGCTCAAGCGCCTTTCTCTGCAGTGGCACCGGCACCGGGACGAGCACTGGGTTGTGGCGCGCGGCACTGCAAAGGTGACAGTCGACGGCCACGAACACACACTCGGCCGCGGGCAGTCGATGGACGTCCCGCGGACCGTTCAGCACCGCATCGAGAACATCTCATCAATCGATCCGCTTGAGATCATCGAACTGCAGACAGGCGACTACTTGGGCGAGGACGACATCGTCCGCATCGAGGATGATTTCGGCCGGGCCTTAGACGTCACAAACAATTAACCCGTAAACCTCAAGTCCGCAAACGGTTCACGGTCCCGCCGCCTGAACACCCAATATGGAACATGCGCACGACCTGATCATTCGCAACGCTACGGTGTACGACGGGACTGGCGCTCCCGGGATCCGTGCTGACATCGCCATCGATGCAGACAGGATCACAGAGACCGGGACCGTGCGTGGCCGGGCGGCAATTGAGATTGACGCTCACGGGCTTGCCGCGGCACCCGGCTTCATCGACGTACACAGCCACGACGACTTCCATGTGCTGACAGAGCCAGATGTCACGCACAACGTGCTCCAGGGCATAACTACCGTGATCGTCGGCAACTGCGGGTTCGGCGCGGCGCCGGCCGCGGCCGCCCAGGTGCAGATGCGAGCGATCCAGGAGGTTGGGCGAGAGTTCGAGCCGTGGGAGGGATATGCCGGCTACCTGGAGACTGTTGACGCCAACCCGCCGTCGCTCAACGTCGCGGCGCTGGTCGGTCACCACACGGTCAGACGTGCCGCTATGGGCGGCGTCGGAAAACGCCCGCCAACGCCAGACGAACTGGCTTCGATGCGGCGCATGGTCGCAGAAGGAATGGAAGCCGGCGCGGTGGGCATGTCCACCGGTCTCGTCTACGAACCCGGGCGCTACTCGGATACAACGGAAGTGGTGGCGCTCGCCGAAGAGGTTGCAGCCCGCAACGGAATCTACGTGTCTCACATGCGGAACGAGGGCGACGGCCTGCTGGACGCCGTACGGGAGACAATCGGCATCGGTGAGTCAGCAGGATGCGGCGTCGAGATTTCGCACCACAAGGCTGTTGGCAAAGGGAACTGGGGCAAAGTCGCCCGCTCGCTTGAAATGATCGAGGCGGCGCAGGCGCGCGGCGCGGATGTGACCGCAGACCAGTATCCGTACACCGCACGGAGCACAATGCTGTTCGCACTTGTGCAGAACGGGACGTTCGGATCCGGTAGCGGCGGCGCGATGGGACGGTCGTCGCCGGACGAGGTATTGCTGTGTTCGGTGCCGGGTGCGCCCGAACTGGAAGGCAGAACGCTGCAGAGCTTCGTCGAGGAGTGGGACCTACCCGGTGAAGACGCCGCCAACAGGTTGCTCTCAGAGCGTGGGAACGATGTCCTTGTGGCCGCGTTTGGCATGGACGAGGGCGACGTGCGGATGGTGATGGCGCACCCGTCAACCATGATCGGCACAGACGGCCTCGACCGCGGCTCCAGGCCGCACCCGCGTGCTTGGGGGACCTATCCGCGGATACTCGGCAAGTACGTGCGTGATGAAGGGATTCTGGCGCTCGAGGACGCGGTCTGGCGGATGACCGGTTTTCCGGCGAAGAAGTTCGGGCTCAGAGACCGTGGAGTGATACGCGCCGGAGCGTTTGCGGATATCGTGCTGTTCGACCCTGCGACCGTTGCTGACCGGGCGACTTTCGAGGACCCGCGGCACGGTCCAACCGGCATGCCGCACGTCATCGTAAATGGTCAGTTCGTTGTACGTGACGGCAGGCATACGCACGCCCGGGCGGGCACGGCTCTCCGCCGCGACCCGGCGTGAGGTAGGCAATTCCGCAGGCAGGCATATTTGAGTGTCAGTCATCTAGCCGGCGATTACCCGCCGATTCCAGAAAGAGCAATCTGCCAGAAGACGCAGAATTTGCGATCGCGGCGGTTCAAGCGGGGCCAGACGGCTTTGGCCGCACTGGCGGAACGACGATCATCGACCCATGGGGTAACGTGATAACCGGGCCGGTGGAAATTGTGGAGAGCGTTGTTACGGCAACAGCGTCGCTGAAGACAGTTGCGCTGGCGAAGTCTGTGTGCGATATCGGCGGACACTACTCCCGTCCAGATATTTTCGGCCTGGAGATCAACCGGACCGCATCAAGTTCTCTGTAGCCAAACCCATCATCACGAGCTCCGATGAACATGAAAATCACTCAAGTCTCAGTTACGCCTGTCCCTTCCCACTACCGCAAAGAGTTGGGCAAGAACGCATACATCGACAATATCGGGATGCAGCGGATTGAGTGGGTCGTCCGGGCACGCACCGACAGCGGCGTCGAGGGCGTCACCATCGCCAATCGCTTCATGCGTGCCGGACGGGTCGAAGACCTTCTCAAACTGCTTGGCAAGTCACTCATCGGTCTCGAAGTCGACTCGCTCCTCGAAATCAAGAACGGCGCGGTCACTGGCGCCGGCAAATCTGCCGCCAGACTCTTCCGGGACCAGGGATGGCTCTCGATCCTGGCCTTCGATCTCTACGGGAAGGCACACGGCGTCTCAGCCGTGCAACTCCTCGGAGGTAAGGTCAGAGATAGCGTGCCAGCGTACGACACCACTCTCTACTTCCAGGATTTCCTGGCGCCGGAAATGGGCTTCCGTCAGCCGGCGATCGAGGCGGCGGAGGCAAAAGAGGCGGGCTACCGGGCACTGAAGATCAAGACTGGAAGAGGCGGCCGCTGGATGCTGCCGGAAGCCGGCGCAAGGCGGGACATTGATGTTGTGCTGGCGGTTCGCGAGGCCGTCGGGCCGGAGTTCCAGATATATGTAGACGCCAACTTCGGGTACGACGGCCATCCCGACTTGCTGGAACAGTTCATCAAGGAGACTGTGCCGGCTGACATCTTCTGGCTGGAGGAGATGATCACTCACGACGTAGCGGGCTATCGCGCAATGCGTGAGATGCAGGCAAAGCATGGGTCAGAGGCGCTACTAGTCTGCGGCGAGGTGGACAGGGAGCCGATTGGCAACACGTTCCAGGACCTGATCGACGAGGGTCTGATCGACGGCTACCAGCCCGATATCGTAGGCGCCGGGTACCTGAAGTGGATGGAGATCGACCGCGCGCTCGATGGCACAGGCGTGCGCTCAATCCCGCACAACTTCGGGAATGGCACATTCGGCACCTTTGCAGACATCGCGTTCGGAGCCGCCACGAAAACATTCGTCTCGCTCGAAGACGAACGCAACTTCCCGCATATATATGGGCCGTTCCCCGAGTTCAGCGGCGGCGCATATGTGGTCGAAGAGCGGCCCGGACTGGGGGTTGAGATCGACGAAGACCTGTTCCAGTCAAAATACGCGGTACATGAGTGGAAGGCCACCTAGCGGGACCTGCCACCGCGGCTTCCCGTTTAGCCGGCCATATATACATATATGGCCGTGCGGCCTTCAGACGGTTTGGCGACGCTAGCGGGGCCCGGTAAACCTAACGAGAACAGAAATGCCAGACAAGCACACAATCACAGAGATCCTGATAACGCCTGTCGAGACCTACTTTGGCGCACCCGGCAAAGGGAGGATCGTCGGCCGCAACTCCAAGGGTGAAATCTACGGCCACAATCAGCGTGAGTGGCTGGTCCAGGTGAAGACCGATAGCGGCCTGACCGGAGTGACTAACGCCCGCCCGGCGATGAACCGGGGGTCCATGACGCAGCTCTGCGCACTGCTCAAACAGCTGATTGGCAAAGACGTCTTCGAGTTCTATCGCGTTAGCGCCGGCAGGGTGACAGGCGTCAATCCACGCTGGGAAGACCTGTTGCGCGAAAACGGCTATATCGACTTCGCGATCTTCGACCTGATGGGCCGGGCGCTCGGCGTTCCTGCCTACGCCCTGCTCGGCGACAAGGTGCGGGACCGGGTCGAGGCGTACGACTCCAGTCTCTATTTCCAGGACCTCGTCAACCCGGCAGAAGGCGCGGGAGCGGTCGGCAGGGAGGCGGTTGAGGCGGTCGAAAAGGGGTGGCGGGCGCTCAAACTGAAGCTCGGACGGCCCGGCAGGTGGTTCGAGCCGTCGGCGGGCGCCGCCCGTGACATCGAGGTCGTGAACACGGTGCGAGAAGACGTCGGCCCGGATATCAAGATCCTCGTCGACGCCAACAACGGCTATGACGGTAAGTTGGACTACCTGGAGACCTTCGTCCGTGAGACGGCTGACGCCAACGTCTTCTGGATGGAAGAGATGGTCACCGAAAATCTTGCCGGCTACCGTCTCCTGCGAGAGTGGCGAGACCGTTGGTCACCGAAAACCATGATCGTCGACGGCGAGGGCCATCGCGGCCGCAACACGATCTACTGGCAGCTCATGGAAGAGCGCCTGCTGGACGGTATTCAGCCGGACATGCTGGACATGGGCTTCTGGCCGTTCCACAGGCTTGCCGCTGATATCGAAGCCGCCGGGTACGACACGATGATCTGTCCGCACAACTACAATGCGGCTGCCATCGGCCTACGGGGCGACATCCAGTTCGGCGCAGTCACCGAACGCTTCGTCATCGCCGAAGACTCCACACTGAACTTCGACCTGTACCAGATGCAGGGGTACGAGTTCAAGAACGGCTGCTACACGGTCCCGGACGCGCCTGGACTGGGCGTTGAAATCGATGGCGAGCTGTACAGCCGGGTCTACAAACAGCACGAGACAGTCGTGAGCTAGCAGGAACAGCGTATGAACATCCTGGTCACCGGAATAACCGGCCGTGTCGGAGCCAACGTGGCGCGTCACTTTTTACAGAATGGGCACAGCGTCCGGGGCTTCGTGTGGCCCGGAGACAGGCAGTCGGCCAAGCTGGCACAAGTCGGAGCAGAGATCGTAGAAGGCGACCTTGCGTCAGCCGCCGACGTTAAGGCCGCTGCGGACGGCCAGGAAGTGATACTGCACCTCGGCGCAGCTTTCCAGGCGGGCGGACCGTTCACGCCACAGCAGTACTTCGACACCAACGTCAAAGGCACCTTCAACGTGCTTGAAGCCGCCCTCGGCTTAGGCGAAAAGCTCAAGCACGTGATCGTGACGAGCACAGACGCCACAATGGCGAAGTATCCGCCAGAGGGAATAGCCGATCCGATCAGGGAAGACTCGCTCCCCCTGTCGAGCACCGACTGGTACGGCTACACAAAGGTGCTCGACGAACACCTCGTGGACCGTTACGTCCGCCACGAAAGGCTCAGAGCGACGGTCATCCGCTTCGCCAATGTCTGGGGCGCAGGGGAGTTGCTGGACTTCCGCCAGTTCCACCTCAAGACATTCATCGACCAGTTCAAGTCGCGCACTGACGCTGAAGGCAAGCGGGCATACGAGGAGATGAGTGCCGCCTACCAGGGTGAGCCGCATCTGATCGTCGCCTGTGACTCCAACGGCAGGCCATGGAAGAAGCAGATGGTGGAGGTCAGGGAGATCGTGCACGCGTACGATCTGGCGATTGGCAACCCGAACACGTTTGGCAAGGTCTACCAGCTTGCGTCCAGGGAGCCATTCACCTGGGACGTGATCGTGCCGTACATCGCAAATGCGATTGGCGCGCCTTACACGCGCGTGAGTCTCCCCGTGAACCCGACCTTCTACGAGTACGATCTGTCAGCGGCGATGACCGACTTCGGGTACAACCCCCGGTTAACCGCTCAGGATATGGTCGATGAGGCTGTCCGCTTCCGGGCCAGCGGCGGTGGGGACATCATCCCGACGCGGCTGTAACTCCCTCTCCACAGTACGAGCCGGGGCAGGCAGACGAGGTCAGGTCAGACCTAGATTCGCACTCTGTACGTTGCGACGTAGAACGCGATGATGAGTCCGGCAATTCCGGCAGGGCCGGTGATGAACTCGGATCCGACACTGAACAACAGAGGTAGAAAGATCGCGGTCGCCACCCATCCGGTGAACACTCCCCCGGCTGCGACATACTTCAGACGCCTGTCTATCTTCTTGCCTGATCCGTACCTGACAGACTCGCCGACCAGGTAGCCGATTGCGGCCATGCCTCCGCCCACAATGACCAGTTCAAGCAGCCTTACAGACGGCAGCGACACCAGTACCCGCAGCACGACGCTTAGTGCAAGCGCTCCCGCAACGCCTGCTCCCATGCCAAATAGAATCGCCCGGCCCATCTCGGACGATGAAGTGTCCATGATCGCCGGACGGCCCAGTCGAGCGCAGGTCGGACATCTCCCGCCGACCGGCGACGTGACCATGCAGCGCGGGCAGATCAGGTCGCCGCATCTTCCGCAGCGCAGATTGGACTCTGTGCCGGGATGCCGCAGGCAGTAAGTGGCGTCTCTCTGCTCTGGTTGCTCTGGATTTTCGGTGTTTCGCATTTCGTCGAGTCTACAGCGCTGGCGGCAGCGGCTTGCCGGCTACATGAGCGGAACCGGTCCAGTTCGCGCGCTCAGCCCGCATGCCGCGCCTCGTCTGACGGAGCGCCGTTGGTCGGACTGCGCCCCACCCAGCCCTCCTTTGAGAGCGTGTCTCTATCGAACAGGACCCGGATTAGAAGTAGCCTGCCAGCGGCCCAGAACCCGTCGACCTCTGTCCAGTACGAAGGGTTGTTGGACGTGGCTCGCTTGACCACCGTTATCACCAGGAATGCTAGCGAATAGATGGTCACCTCGATCGGCAGGTCAAGCAGCGCCGAATAGACAGGCAGAAGGATCACTGAGATTCCCCAGCTGACTGCGCTGTCCCGGCGCCTTGTGACAGCCCAGGTCGCGAGCCAGATCGAGAATGAGGTCAGCAGGTACAGCCAGACCAGCAGGAAACTGAACGAGCCTATGACGCCAATCACCGTCCCCATCCCGCGTCCGCCGGAAAAGCGGATGAAGACGGACCAGTTGTGACCGGCGATCACGGCAAGACCTGCCGCAACCTCGATCGGAAGACCAAGATCAAGCACTTTGCTCGACGCGAGGAGTACTGGCAGCGGCCCCTTGACAGCCACGTCGAACAGAACGACCGTCACTGTCCATCTCTTGCCAACATGGCGTGCAAAATTTGAGATGCCGACGTTGCCGCTGCCGTACTCGCGGATGTCAATCCCGCGAATCAGCCTGCCCATCCAGTAGGCGGTCGGTATCGCTCCGAAGAAATATGCTCCGGTGATTAGCAGGACTGCTGCTGTTGCGTCCATTGGCACCATTGGCAATAGTTTTAGAGCGGGCGGGCGGGCGTGAAGCCCGGCCTGCCTCCGTGCCTCTTGAGCGCCGCGTCGAACAGCCTTCTGGCCGTGTCCGGCGGCGGACCGCTCATTCCCGGCGTCACCTCGTTATCACTCCCAAAGGCGTGATAATCGGTGCCGCCGCTTTGTATCAGTGAGAACAGGTCGGCCAGGTCCCTGTATCGCTTCTGGTGCTCCTCGCCGTACTTTTCGGCGAAAACCTCAATCCCTGCGAGCCCCGCCTCAACCAGGGGGGGCAGCACATCTTCCAGGTGGCTCACGGTGCGAGGGTGTGCGACGACCCCGATGCCGCCGGCAGCGTGGACGATCTCTAAAGCCTCTACAGGGACGAACTTTGGCCGCGGCACCCTGGCAGGGCCGTCGTTCCCGATATACCGGTCGAACGCCTCAGGAATGCTCGATATGAACCCTTTCTCAAGCATTGCCCTGGCGATGTGAGGCCGGCCGACCGATCCCCCTGCGAGTTCGCTCACACGCTCCCACGTAACGTCCACGCCCATTGAGTTGAGTTTGCGGACCATCTCTTGAGCCGCCTCGATACGCTGCTCCCTGAATCGTTCGAGCGCCGCCTGGAGGGCAGGCGAGTTATGGTCGATGAACAGGCCAATCAGGTGCACCTCAGAGTCGCCGATCTCGGACCCGAACTCGATCCCAGGGATAACGGTCAGTTCGGACCCGGCAGACGCGGCAATCGCCTCGTCCACACCTTCGGTCGAATCGTGGTCTGTGATCGCCACAACGCGCAGGGTGGTCTTGAGGACCAGCTCTATCAACTGCGTCGGTGAAAGCGTGCCGTCAGATGCAGTCGTGTGCAGATGGAGGTCCACCTCAACCGGCCAGTCAGGCCGCCACGGCTTTGCACCCGGCTCGTACCGTGAAACGCTGTCGCTGGTCAAAGCTCTATCTCCCGGTCAACTCGCTCGATTGCGACGGCACGCCCGGAATCATCGTCTATTTCGATCATTACGGAGTTGAAGCGCATCGGCCCGCTTTCTACCGGCCGAAACCGGCGGCCGACGCCTGTCAGGAAACGCCCCAGCGCCTCCTCCGTGTGCATGCCAATGACCGAGTCCATGCCTCCGACCATCCCAAGGTCCGTTACATATGCGGTCCCGCCGGGCAGTATCCTGCAATCCGCAGTCGCCACATGTGTGTGTGTTCCTGCCAGCACGGCGACACGCCCGTCCAGGTGCCAGCCCATGGCGATCTTCTCCGAAGTCGCCTCGGCGTGCAGGTCGACCGCAATCGGCTTGCCTCTGCCCCAGCCGCCGGCCAGTAAGTCATCGATCGCAGCAAACGGAGAGTCGAACTCACCGACCCATACACGGCCAATCAGGTTCACGACCGCGACAGGGCCGTCTGAGCTGGCGCCCCGGCCGGGGTTGGCGGCAGGGTAATTCAAGGGCCGCAGGACAGGGAACTGTGGGTCATCCAGTTTACGCAATACGTCCTGCTTGTCCCACACATGGTTGCCCGTGGTGATGATGTCGGCGCCCGCCTCGATCATCTCGTAGACCGTCTCGACTGTGAGCCCGAAGCCGCCTGCCAGGTTCTCTCCCTGGAGGATGACAAAGTCCAGGTCCAGGTCGTGCCGTAGCCGGGGCAGCACCTTCTTTACAGTGCGCCTCCCTCCCGATCCGACAACATCTCCAACCATCAGTATTCGCATGATGCCTCTGCCGTCCCACCGTCAGCCCGGAAAACCGGGCCGGATTCGTCACCCGCTCAACGCGAAACGGCGGAGCGACGCCGCATTTTCCTTCGGCAATCGCTCCGCCATCTCGAACTTCCTGTCGAATTGTACTGCTACGTCGCGATCTCGACAGACCGCGATTCACGAATAACTACAACACGTATCTGACCCGGATAGGCGAGCGTCTCTTCCACTCTCTTGGCAATGTTGCGAGCCAGCACCGCCGCCTGAGCGTCGTTCACCTCTTCCGGCCGGACCAGCACACGTACCTCGCGGCCCGCCTGAATCGCATAGCAACGCTCTACGCCGTCGAACCCCTTCGCAACGTCCTCAAGCGCCTGGAGACGCTGAATGTAGTTCTCAACGGTGTCATGCCGAGCTCCGGGACGCGCCGCGCTGACAGCGTCGGCGGCCGCAACCACGAACGACTCGATAGTCGTCATCTCACGGTCGTGGTGCTCACGGATCGCCGTAACGACACGAGCCGGCATGTTGTACTTTGAGACGATGTCCGCGCCGATCTCGGCGTGCGGCCCCTCGACCTCATGCGTCAGCGCCTTGCCAATGTCGTGCAGGAACCCGGCGGTGCGGCAGGTCTGCGGGTTGGCGCCAATCTGCGCGCCGATCATGCCCGCCACAATGCCGACTTCCACAGAGTGTTGAAGCACGTTTTCGCCGTACGAGTATCGGAACCTCAGGCGGCCCATCAGCTTCACAAGCTCCGGATGCAGACCTTTGACGTTAGCGTCGAAAACCGCCTGCTGACCGGCTTTGCGAACCGTCTCGTCAACTTCGCTCCGCGCCTTTTCGACCGACTCTTCGATGCGCGCAGGGTGAATCCTGCCGTCCTCGATCAGACGCTCAAGCGCGATGCGCGCCACCTCACGCCTGATCGGGTCGAAGCAGGATAGCGTCACCGTTTCCGGGACGTCGTCAACGATCAGGTCAACGCCTGTCGCAGCCTCGATGGCCCGGATATTCCGGCCCTCGCGGCCAATCAGGCGGCCCTTCATGTCGTCGCTAGGCAGCTGGACGCTGCTCACAGTGACTTCAGCGACAACCTCTGAAGCCAGCCGCTGAATAGTCGATGCGAGGATCTCCCTCGCCTTGCCGTCCGCTTCCTCTTTCGCCTGGAGTTCCGAATCTCGGTATCGACGGGCTAACTCGAACTGGACTTCCTCTTCAGCACGGTCAAGGAGTACCTGGCGGGCATCTGCCATCGAGAGACCTGAAATCTGTTCAAGTTTCTCTTGCTCTTGCAGTCGCATTGTTGCGAGTTCTTGTCGTTCATCTTCAACTGCATCACGCGCGTGGCGGACTTCCGCATCTCTCTGCTCCAGGGAACCGGCCCGTGTCTCGAGGTTCTCCTCACGGGCTTCCAGACGGCTCTCCGTCCTTTGCAGTTCCTGTCGCTCTCTCCTTAGCTCATCTTCAACGTCGGTCCGTGTTTGAAAGGCCTGCTCTTTGGCCTCAAGCAGGATCTCTTTACTTCTGGCCTCGGCACGGCGGATCTGTTGCGCCGCCGCTACCTCCGAAGCCTTGATCGAGTTAGACGCTAGCCTGTTACGCAGGTAAAAACCACCTGCGGCAGCTAAAACTCCAATTACGAGGGCAGTCAGGACGGCCGTAAGGACGATGTCCATAGAGGACGCTCCTAATCTGGCCGTATGTGTTCACTTGTTCAATACGTGGCCTTTGCCACATTCCGTCTACCGATACTACGTAGCAGTTGAAAAAGGTGTCAAGAACCAGAGCGGGATACAGACCCCCAAACAGCGGCCTAGTTCGGGAACCGTGTTGGTGTACACCGTACAGTTGGCGTTTCTGGCGCAAATATGGGCCGTCGCCTGACGTGGAGCGCCCGGGCCTGCCGGTTCTGCAACAATGCTGCCTGCCGATATCTGCCTACTGCAAGAGACAGGAATCCGACATGCCGATGCCGCAGCCAACTGTGACAACTCTCTACCGCCATCCGGTCAAGTCGATGACCCCGGAGCAATTGCCCTCGCTGCGTTTAACTCCGGATGGCCGAGTCGAAGGTGACAGGGTGCTCGGGTTCCGGTTCGGGGATGCCGGTGACGCTCTGGACTGGAGCTGGCAGAACAAGCGGAACTTCGTCGGACTGGTGAACACGCCCGGCCTGGCTAAACTGAACGTCGAGTTCGCCGGAGCTGCAAGGAGGCTCCGGATACACGCCGGCGGCCTCTTGATCGCGGAGGGCCCGATAGACGGTGACGCGGCCAGGGCGGATATCGCCCGGCTCCTGGCGGACTACATCCTCACCCTCGAAGTGAACCCGCTCGCCGGCTTCCCTGAGCGCCAGCCCATTGTGCTGGTCGGTGACGGAGTCCAACCGCTGTTCCACGACACCGCAGAGGGACTGGTAACCATGTACAGCGCCGAGAGTCTCAATGCCCTTGGCGAGAAGTTAGGTGATCCCGGAATAGACGGTCGCCGGTTCCGCGCCAATGTGGTTATCGGCGGATGCAGTGAGCCATTCGAGGAGCTCTCATGGGCTGGCCGGCGAATACGCATCGGCCAGACCGTGTTTACGGTAACGAAACCCGTAACGCGGTGCCTTGTCACGCATGCCAATCCAGTGACGGGCAGCAGGGACCGCGACGTGCTGAATGCGCTGACACGTCACTTCACGCCGGAAAATCCGCAGTTCGCAGTAACTCTCCGCGCAGTCTCAGGCTCTGGTCTCATCAATTCCGGCGACTCCGTTGAACTCATCTAACCAGCGTTCCCTGCGCCAATCATCGCCCTCTAATTGCTAGAATTTGGCATCGAGCGCCGACGTAATTCGTCGTAGAGTTCCCTCACGCACATTAACTGCACAAGTGTGTAGCCCTTTGATTTTTCAAGTGGCGGCTGCGCAACCTGCGTAAACTGGACGGTGTGAGCAGACCTGCTGTGTGCGGCTCAACTGGCAGCCCCAGTTGGCAGAACGGAGAGCGACACGTGACCACGATCCGTACATCGAAAACAGCCACCGGCAACCCGGCGGCGCCCGACGGCGCAAGATCGGACTCCGGGTACGCGCCTGATGAAATAGAGGCAAAGTGGCAGCGGCGGTGGGATGCGGACAAGCTCTACCGCGCCGAAGACGCTGTCCCAGGCAAGGAGAACTGGTACGCGCTCACCATGTTCCCTTATCCGTCCGGCGACGTGCACATCGGCCACTGGTTCGCATACACGCCCGCCGATGCCCACGCTCGATTCATGCGGATGCAGGGCTACAACGTCATGCACCCGCAAGGCTTCGACTCCTTCGGTCTACCGGCCGAGAACGCCGCCATCTCCCGTGGCGCCGACCCCCGGCAGTGGACGATTAGCAACATGGCCAACATGCGCCGTCAGTTCAAGTTGATGGGCGCCTCATATGACTGGTCCAGGGAGCTCTCCACCTGCTTTCCTGAGTACTACAGGTGGAACCAGCACTTCTTCCTCAAGTTCTTCGAAAAAGGCATCGCATACCGTAAGAACGGCGCGGCGAACTGGTGCCCCAAAGACCAGACGACCCTGGCGAACGAGCAGGTCAGGGACGGGACGTGCGAGCGTTGCGGGACGGTTGTAGTCCGGCGAGAGATGCCACAGTGGTATTTCCGGATCACGGACTACGCAGACGAGCTGTTGGAGATGGATGGCATCGACTGGCCGGAGAAGATCAAGCTGATGCAGCGGAACTGGATCGGCCGCTCCACCGGCGTAACCATCGGGTTCGACGTGTCAGAGTATGTGCCTGGCGACGGTGAGCAAAAGATCGAGACGTTCACGACACGCATCGACACCGTCTACGGAGTCACGTTCGTTGTGCTGGCGCCAGAGCACCCGCTGGCGGAGAAGCTCACGCAGCCAGACCGGAAGAGCGAGGTCGAGGCGTACATCGAGAACGCTCGCCGGCAATCGGAGATTGAACGCACCTCAACCGAACATGAGAAGACCGGCGTTCACACCGGCGCGTTCGCCACCAACCCGTTGAACGGCGAGAGGGTGCCGGTCCTCATCGGCGACTACGTGCTGGCGACTTACGGGACCGGGGCCGTGATGGGCGTGCCTGCGCATGACCAGCGGGACTTCATCTTCGCAAAGAGATTTGGCCTGCCGATCAGGGTCGTCGTCGCCCCTGAAGGCTGGAACGGCGAGGAGCTTCCGGAGGCGTTTGTTGCCAGCGGCACACAGGTCAACTCCGGCGAGTTCGACGGCATGCCAAGCGGTGATGGCATTGAACGAATAGCAGACAAGATCGAGTCGAACGGTTGGGGCCGCCGCACCGTCACATTCCACCTGCGGGACTGGCTGATCTCACGCCAACGCTACTGGGGGACGCCGATCCCCATCATCTACTGCGACGGCTGTGGCACTGTGCCGGTGCCGGAACAGGACCTGCCCGTCCTGCTTCCTGAAAACGCCGAGTTCACTCCAACAGGCCAATCACCGCTGACGCTGGACGAACAGTTCGTCAACGTGCCATGTCCCGATTGCGGACGCCCCGCGCGCCGGGAGACGGACACTATGGACACGTTTGTCGACTCGTCCTGGTACCACCTGCGCTTCACAAGTCCCGGCCTTGTAGAGGAGCCGTTCGACTCCGGCCGCGTCAAGAAGTGGGTGCCGGTCCACCAGTACATGGGCGGCGCAGAGCACGCCGTCATGCACCTGCTTTACGCCCGTTTCTTCAACAAGGCGCTTCGGGACCTGGGATTTGTCGAGTTCGATGAGCCGTATGCGCGCCTGTTCAACCAGGGGACGCTGACTAGAGACCACATGAAGATATCGAAGCGCGCCAACCCTCTGAACCCGGAGCCGATCGTTGAGCGGTTCGGCGCAGACACGCTTCGCTGCTACCTGATGTTCCTCGGGCCGTGGGACCAGGGCGGAGACTGGTCAGACCAGGCGATAAACGGCGTCCACCGATGGCTGCGCCGCGTCTGGGACCTTGCGCTTCGCGATGCCCCTTCACACCGCGGCGCGCCAGCCGGCCCGGACCCTGAGCGGGAGCTGGAGCGCGTCTCGCACGCGGCGACCGGCCGCGTGATCACGGAGATGCGGCAGTTCAAGTTCAACACCACGATGGCGGCGCTGATGGAGTACACGAACGACCTGACCAGATTCTGGGAGTCCGGAAACATCTCGCCGCAGTCCTGGGCGGGAGCTGTTGAGCGGCTGCTCCTGCACATGTCGCCTCTCGCCCCGCATATCGCAGAGGAGCTGTGGGAGCGGACCGGCCACTCGTACTCGGTCCATCAGCAGGCGACTCCGGCTTGGGACGAGTCGAAAGCTGCGTCTGACAACGAGACGATTGTCTTCCAGGTGAACGGCAGGGTCCGTGACCAGCAGGACCTGCCGGCAGGCGTGTCTGAGGACGCTGCCGTAACGGCAGCGCTGGCAAGCGAGAAGGTGCAGCGGCACACCGGCGGCGCCGAGATAGTCAAGAAGATCTTCGTGCCAGGCAAGCTGGTCAACATCGTCGTCCGGCCCAGAAAGTAGAGACCGGCGGTCTGATAGGCCGTACATCTAGTTGGATTCCGGCGAACCTGCCGTCTGCCAGACACTGCACATTCGCCACACACTGCACATTCGCCACCTATGCTCAAAAAGTTCGCGCTTGGAACTATTGCCGCCTCTGTCCTGCTGATCGTTGTGATCGCAGTCGTTGCGTTCGTCTCCACCCGAAACCGTGACCTCGCAATCCCCGACACGGCGATCGAGTTCCAGACCGCCGTGTTCGAAGGCAACTACGAGGCGCTCTGGGAGTTGAGCTCACCTGAATACAGGCAAGGCCGCGCGCGTGAGGAGTTCATTGAGTGGACACGGCTCAACGCGCCTCCACCAGACAGAGTGTTCGATTGGACGGTCCTCAACGAACGGTCAGGGGACATCGCGCGGGCTTACACGCGTGTTCAACTGGCCTCAGGCGGCATCTCCACCCACAGGATGATGCTGCGCAACATCGACGGCGAGTGGCGAATATCCGAGTACGAAGGCTATGACGGAGCGTGGCCCCCTGACGAGCCACCGCTGACCGGCTCCTAGCCGCACTCTCTGGCACATCACTCGCGGCGTGCGCTGTACCATTCCGGGTCAGCGCCTGGCAGCGGCTGGCCTATCCGCTCACTTCTCAGGGCGTCGGAGCGGCCTCCACGAATCGAGAGACGATGCTATCTCCCGGCGACATCTTCCCAGACCTCAGCCTCCCACTCCTGCGCAGCGACAAGGTCAACCTTCCTGCCGATCTCGCGGGAAGCTGGGCCTATGTTGCGTTCTATCGCGGGCACTGGTGACCATACTGCTCCCGGCAGTTAGCCGGGATTGAGTCGAATATCGCACTATTCCAGCGAATGGGAGTAAAGGTCATCGCCGCCAGCGCCGACAACGAGTCAGGCGCACGGAAGATGGTGAGCGAACAGAAACTCACGTTTCCAGTCGCGTACGGCGTTCACGCCGGCGTTATAGAGAAGCTCGGCGCATTCCAGGGCGTTCGTCAGGGCGAAACCTACGTCCAGCCAGCCGAATTCATACTTAACCCAGACGGAGCGGTTGTGGCGTCTATGTACTCTTCAACACAGCTCGGGCGCATGGACCCGAGAGAGGTGCTGCAGTTTCTCAAGAGCCGGATGGGCGACTCAAACTAGCTCCCGGCCCTGGCCTTGTTCAGGAGATCGAATGGACCGCGAAGCGAAAATAGTGATCGTTGGCGCCGGCATAGTCGGCTCGGCAATCGCATTTCAACTCACGCGGCGCCACCGCAACGTCACCATCGTCGACGCAGGACGGCCCGGCAGCGGAGCCACACTCGCCTCTTACGCGTGGATCAACTCCAGGGACAAGTCGCCTCACCAGTACCACGACCTGAACCGGCGGTCTCTGGACATGTGGCAGCGTTTCGCCCGCCAGTTGAACGACGATATCGGACTTCGCTGGGGCGGTGAGATGCGGTGGTCCGCCACAGGGCCAGGAGCGGAAAGCCTGCTCGCCAGGGCTGAGGAGTTGCGCTCCTGGGGCTACCCGGTGATCGAAGTGACGAAGGATCAGGCCCGCGTTATGGAACCCGGGGTCGTGATGGAGCCGTTCACATCAGCGGTCTACTGCGAAATAGAGGGCCATGTCGACACACAACGGACCGTGCGGGTGTGCCTGAACCGGGTACAGCAGGCTGGCGGTGAACTCATCACAAACGACGCTGTTACCGCCATTAACCGCTACGGCAACCGTGACGGCAGCCCCGGAGAAAAGCCGGCTATTCGGTCCGTCACCCTTGCCGGAGGTCGTGAGCTGCCATGCGATGTGCTCGTCCTGGCAGCCGGGTACGAAACTACGGGGCTGGCAGCGATGACCGGGATTGAGTTCCCGCAACGCCGAAGCCCCGGAGCGACAGTCGTGACCGAGCCGCTCAGCCCGATATTCAGGAACATCGTCTGCATGCACACGCCGCGTGACCTGCCAGAGCCTCAGGCGCTCATGAACGTGAGGCAGTTCACAGACGGCTCAGTGATGGTCCACGGCGGAACACACGATGGGTCGATCGGTGACACCAGCGATGACGCTCCTGAGAAGCTGATCACAGAGATTGCCAACTTCATCCCTTCGCTGTCCGGCGCTCGAATCAAAGAGGTGAGGCGAGGGATGCGCCCGATGCCCGAAGACGGCTTCCCGGTGATCGGCTTCGCGGACGCCGTGCCCAACCTGTACATGGCAGTAATGCACAGCGGAGTGACGCTGGCGGCACTGACGGGTGAGTTTGCGGCGACCGAGATCCTGGACGCCGCACGTATCGACATCCTTGAGCCTTACCGCCTGGAACGCTTTAACCGCTAACGGGTTCTCAGGCGTGCGCAAGCTCAAACAGCGGCGGCAAGCCAGCCGCAGCCTGCCTTAGCCGATCAGTCTCTGCCTCGGTTATCTCAGTGAACTCCTGTCCCATCTCGACGGTCGCCCTGAACAGTTCGGGATCGCCGGGCGGGATAGCTGCGGTCACGGGCTGTGAAAGCGTAAAGCGCAACGCCAGCCGGGCAAGTTCTGGGTCTTCCAGCGGGTGATACCAGCACTTCTCGCGGACTCGGTGTCCGGGGTCTTCGAGCTGGTGGGATGCCATGCCTTTAAGAGCAAGTCTCGCCGTGCCAACCTGCCTCGCCTTCTCCATGATGCGCGGACCGAAACCGGACTCAAAGTAGTTCACCCAATTCACCGGAAACAGGACCGAGTCAAAGTGGAACCGGTCCATCAACTCAACCGCCACCTCAGACGAATGTGCCGAAAACCCGATATGGCGCACCAGGCCTTCGTCACGCGCCTTCGATACCATCTCCAGCACGCCGCCGGGACTTGTCGCCTCATCGAGGTCTTCCTGCGATTTCATGGAGTGCAGCTGGTAGAGGTCGAACCGGTCTGTCCGCAGAAGGCGAAGTGAGTTTTCGAGGTCCTGCCTGGCCGTCTTCGCATCCCGGTATTTGGTCTTGCAGGCGAGAAACACGCCGTTACGGTGCGGCTCAAGCGCCGGGCCCAGCATTTCCTGCGCGTTGCCGTAAGCGGGCGCGACGTCGAAGTAGTTAATGCCTTGATCGATTGACCAGGCGACATCGTCTGCGGCCTGATCAGAGTTGACGCCGCTGACCACGATTCCGGCGAACCCGATGATCGACAGCATCTCGCCTGTTTTGCCGTACTCACGCTGCTGCATTTCGTCCTCCTGTTTGCCGCTTGAAAACGTCACCAACTTCGTGCGGGCATCGACTGCGGACATCAAATTATTTTGAGCCAGTTGAGCCAGTTGAGCCAGGTAACAGCGCAGCCTACCCGCTCGTCCTCCGCCACTTGCGCAGGCTCGCCGGGTTGTCGACTACAGGGCGCTGGTGGCGTCCCCACTCCACGAAAGACACCTCTGCAACATAGACATCGCCGTGGGAATCGACCGCCAGCGAGTGCGGCCACAGGAACTGGTCCGGCTCCTGGCCGTAGTGCTCGGCGCCAAAATGGGTAATCAACTCGCCGTCCCGAGAAAACACGTCGACCCTGTTGCCAAGCCTCGCAACGCCCTGCTGCACCGGCGGCGGACCCTGTTCCGCAACATATATCTGCGCGTCAGCGCCTGAGCCGACCACCTCGACAGCCACGGCTTTGTGCGCCCGCCACTCCCGGTGAAACTCGCCTTCCAGCGAGAACACCTGGACGCGGTGGTTCTCACGGTCGCACACCACAATCTCCTCGTCGTCCAGCAACGCAAGGTTGTGCGGCAGGCTGAACTGCCCGGCATCGGTCCCGGACTCACCAAAAGACGCAATCAACTCGCCGGTCGGGCTGAACCGGTGAATACGCGAGTTGCCATAGCCGTCCGAGATGAAAACCTCGCCCGTCTTCTTCGAGACGGCAACATCGGTCGGCTTGTTGAAACATATTCCGCTTTCACGAGGCGCCTGCTCACCGGTCCCGATCGTCATTAGCAACTCGCCGCCAACACTCATCTTGCGGATCTTGTTGCCGACATCGTCTGCCAGCCAGAGGTTGCCCTGGTGGTCGGCGGTGATTGCGTGAGGCCGCGCAAACCAGGTGTTCCAGAACTGCATGACGTTGCCGTATGCGTCGCGGCGAATTATCACGTCCTCAGGCGGATTGTCGTTGCCCCAGTGGTCGACAACGTTACCGTCAGGGTCGAACACCAGTATCGGCATATTCCCGCGGTTGAAGACGTACACGCGGTCGTCAGCCCCAACCGTTACTGCGGTAGCCTCTCTGAGCCAGTAGCCGTGAGGTATCTTCGCCCAGCCTGGCACTGGCTCAAACTTCGTGTTTTGCGTAACGGGTTTCGGGACCATGACGGCTCCTGTGAGCATTTGGGGTTGACTGAGCCACATCTTAACCCCGGATCTCTTGTCTGGAAGCTGTTGCCGGGACGGTTCGAGAAGCGGTTACGGAGCGAGCACGTTCGACGCGGGTTAAGATTCACTGCCGCACACACGGTAAACCGAGTCCGCGGACCAACTATTTTGAGCCACGCTCTTTCTGCTACCGGCAGAAAGAGGCAGATTGAGGAAACGAAAATGCTCGCAGACCTGAGCGGAAGAGTCGCAGTCGTCACCGGAGGAGGCCAGGGGCTTGGTCTCGGCATCGTCATGCGCATGGCGGAGCAGGGCGCTGACATCGCCATCGCTGACCTGAGCGAGGAGAACGCCGCCAAGGCTGCGGACAAGGTGCGTGCGCTCGGACGCAAGGCTTACACGGCGAAGATGGACGTGACCGACAAGGCGTCAGCGCAGGAGGCGATCAAGAAGATCCTCAGCGACGCCGGCCAGATCGACATACTTGTCAACAACGCCGGAGTGGCAGGCGCTCCCGGCTCGACTGGAGTCGCGTTCAGGGATATTGACTGGGAGTTCACCTGGAAGGTCAACGTCAAGGGCCTGGCAGACGTGACCGAGGCCGTCCTGCCGCACATGCGGGAGCGCAGGTACGGCAAGATCATCAACATATCGTCTGTCGCGGCGCGGGCGGCCCGCTATGTGACCGCCTACTACGCCACGACGAAGATGGCGGTGATCGCATACACGCAGGCGCTTGCCCGTGAGTTTGCGGCGGAGAACATCAACGCCAATGCCATTGCGCCGGGCCGCATCTGGACCGCGTTCCACCAGGACTGGATGGCTGAGCGAGAGAAGCTGGGCGACGCTGCCCTGGCCGGCAAGGACCGCTACCAGGTGTTCGAGACGGCGGCGAGACAGGTAATCCCGCTTGGCCGGCCGCAAACGCCCTCAGACATTGGCGCACTTGCGGCGTTCCTGGCCTCAGACGACGCCAGCAACATCACAGGCCAGACGATCCAGTGCGACGGCGGCCAGGTGATGGTCTAGGGAAGCCTCTGTCCCCGCTGCTCTACACAAAATACCAGCGGCGCTTTTCGATTAGGCCGCGGACATACGCGGCCTGGCCTGCGTGCTCCGTGTTGTCGTTGATGACGCTCACTATCCGAACGCCAACCGTCACCGGCGGGTCCCAGCGACGGTCGATGATCCGGTCAAGCTCCTCCGTCGAGAGCGTCTCCAGGTACTCGTTGGTTCGAGCCAGCACAGCGTCCTGGTAAGCCATCAGCAACGCGCCGTCCGGCCTGATCCCCGCAACCTCGGCCGGGCCGTGCCCTGTCCCCTGGTTACGCGGGTCGGGCGCCATCCCGAACTTCTCCGCCCACCCATCTGACACCCACGCCTGATCGCGGCCCGCAATCTCCGACATGTGGTCGTCGTGCACCCTTGTGAGGTGCCATGTGAGCCACGCTATCGAGTTCGCGTTCTCATGCCGCCGGTAAGCAAGCTGGTCCGCCGGCAACCCGTCAAGGACGTGAAGTAGCTGCTCCCTGACTCGCTCGAAGGAGTCCCGCAACATGTCAGCGGTGTCCATCTGCGCCTCGCTTACGGCTGCCCTCGCAACACTCTGCCACCGATCACGCGCCTATCGGCTTGCCGAACCTCAGCCAGTGCTCCACAACTGCAGGCAGTTCAGAGACACTCTCCAGCGTGTAGTCCGGCGGCACGATCGGCTCCCGGTCGTCATAACCCGATATCCAGCCCGTTTTCATGCCGACGCCTGCCGCGCCAGACACATCCGTCAGCAGGTTGTCGCCAATGTGCAGGCTGTTCTCCGCAAGCACGTTCAGGCGCCCAAGCGTGGGACAGAAGATGTCAGGGCTTGGCTTCGCGCACGCCACTTCATTTGAGAATGCGAGGTGGTCGAAGAATTCGAGCACGCCTTCACGGCCGAACCATTCCCTGTATGCGGTGGCGGACGTCATTCCGGTGTTCGAGATGAGCGCCACCTTCACATCGAGTTGATACAGATGCGCCAGTACGTCTTTTGCGCCGGGCAGAAAGTGTGGCGGAGACTCGAGAAACGCCCGGTCGATGGCGGCGGCGACTTCTGCGAGACCTGCCTCTCCGAGCCTTTCGGGCAGGTCTTCCTCAACCAGGGACAACATCTGGCCGACCCTGTTGCTGAACTCAAGGTCGATGCCAAGGTCGTGATCGGCGGTGACCAGCTCGCTGATCCTCCGGTTTGCGTCCGCCAAAGCGCTGCGCCCCACGCCAACTCCGTGCCCAATGAGCACCTCGTTTGCCAGGAGTGCCCGCGCCTCGTAACGCCTCATCGACCTCTGGGTGCCGTCTCTCTCCGCTATCAGAGTGAGCCACAGATCGAGCGTCACCGCAGACTGGCCCGTAACTTTCCCGCTAGGTTTCATCGGCGTCCTGTCCCGTCCTATGACAGATATCGCTCAAATAATGGCCGCGTGTCAATATTCGACGAGGGAGAACAGATCTATCCCGGCAAGCGGCAGCCTTCCTCTGAGGAATGTCAACTCAACGACAAACGCGCAGGAAACCACGTTGGCGCCTAGCTCCCTGAGCAGGTGCACGGCAGCGGCCGCGGTACCGCCCGTTGCGAGCAGATCGTCCAGTATGACCACACGCGTTCCAGGACTCAGCGCATCCCGCCGCGCCTCAAGTCGCGCAGTCCCGTATTCAAGATCGTAGTCGGCGCCTATCACCGCCGGCGGCAGCTTGCCGGACTTTCGTAGCGGTATGAACGGCAAACCGGCCTGGACGGCGGCAGGCGCGGCGAAAATGAAACCTCTGGCGTCGATAGCGGCCACGGCTTCGGCCCCGACCTCCGTGAGGTGCTCGACGAAGCGGTCAGTGACGTACCGCATAGGCAGCGGGTCAGCCATTAGCGGAGTCAGGTCCCTGAAGAGCACGCCGGGCCGCGGGTAGTCCGGCACGTCCCGGATCCACTGCTTAAGGTCCAGCGTCGTGGCTTGTGAAGTCATTGACTTGTCGATGAGACCGGCGAATGGCCCTTGTTGGCGATCACGCTGCCACTGAACCTTGTAGCTCGTTCAGCAGGCAGAGTCGATTCTAACTCGCGAATGGCCAGTACCAGCGCGCCAGACTTAAGAGATCCCAAACACGTCCGTGTCCGGATAGAAGTCTGTCCACGCAAACCAGAAGACGTTGACCGCGTGGAGACGTTCGAGCGATTCCCCTACCAGCGGACCTTCAACAGCCTGCCCGGTAAACGGAAGCCACCGTGAGCCTGTCTCTTCGTCAACCAGCCACTCTCTGCCATCTGAGGTCTCGAGTGAAAACGTAAGCTCCTGCCCGTCGGCCTCTCTACCGTAGGCCAGCGCAGTTTCCGATTCGGTCTGGTAGAAGACAACCGTCTTCTTGCCTGCCACCACGTCGTTCACAACACGCGCGTCCCGCAGTTCGGAGTGCGGAAAGGCCTTTGGTCCGTCATCGAACCCGAGGCCCAGCACCAGCTCTTTCCGTGGCAAGCGGTCGTCACTGACCTTCTCGCCAATCACGCCGGCATCGTTGCTGGCGTAGTAGCCCTCATACGCATCCCTGGATGAGGAGCTCGGCTTCCGCAACGCAACCGTGTCCGGGTGCTGCGTAGTCCACTCTTTCCACGTTGTAAGGATCAACGGCGCCGGCTCGAGCGGCGTCCCCTCGAACTCTCCTTGCACGCTGAACGACAGGAACTGGCTCCAAAGGGACCGCGTCTCGCGGTCGTACATCACGAGCGCATTGTTGATCAGCTTGCCGGAGACGCCGAACTCCAGCACTCTCCCGTCGATCTCTCTGGAATACCCGATCCCAGTGAAGCAAAGCGGTCACCATGTGATCGCGACAGGTTTTCCTCCGACAACATCGTTGACCACTTCATGCCTACTCAGGAGCGGCACCGAGTAAGCTCGCGTATCGCCGTCGATGTCGATGCCCAGCACCAACTCGTCCAGGCTGTAGAGTTGATCTGCGCGGGCGCGGTCAAGAAATACCGGGGATTCGATCGACCGGATGGCATCGAACGGCAACAGCGTAACCAGTTCGAGCTCACGATTCCGGTCCGCGCTAGAACTCGATGATCCGTTTGTGCCGGTCACTGAGATGGTCTCTGTCCTGTTGAGTAGTCTCGTGGCGATGTCCGAGTTGAGGATGCTCCAGACGAGAAACACCCCGAACGCCACGGCCGCCGCTATGAATACGAAGCTTGAGTATCTTGTTAACAAATTGCTGTGATCGGTCTCCTGCAACCGTTTTTAGCCGTGCTGTGTGACTTTTAGATGCCGAGTTGTTGCGCGCGGTGCCGGGGCGTTCGGTTATGGCCGGGCTGATTGGTAGAATCGAACCGGCCCATACCGGCCCATACCGGCACAACACTATTCGGCGCGCCTCACGGGACATTGACCTGGCGACAGGCCCCCACACCTTGCGCGAACAGGGAGCAGCGACATCCACATTGCCCGCCTCTCCCTGACAGGGTTCCGCAACCACGTCGAAACTACACTTGAGCTAGGGCCAGGATTGACTGTCTTCCAGGGTGCGAACGGGCACGGCAAGAGCAACCTGCTGGAGGCTGTGTACATGCTCGCCATCGCCAAATCACCGAGGGCCTCAAGCGACCGCGAGTTGATCAACTGGCAGATTGGCGAGGCTGGCGGCCACGTCCAGGTGCTGGGAGTGGGCCGTGAGGGCGACGAGACGGTGCAGGCGCAACTGGACTTTGACGTTGCGGCAGCTGGCACAGACTCTGGCGCCGGCCTCCGCAAGGCGCTCAGGCTGAACGGCATCGTCCGCAGCTCTGGCGACTTCGTAGGGCACTTCAACGTCGTCTTCTTCGAGGCTGACGACCTCGAGATCGTATACGGCCCGCCATCTACGAGACGGCGCTACCTCGACATCCTGATCTCGCAGAGCAGGCCGTCCTATCTGAAGTCACTTCAGCGCTACTCGAAGGTAATGACACAGCGGAACCATCTGCTCAGGCGGGTCCGTGAAGGCTCTGCCGAGCCAGACGAGATGGCGTTCTGGGATGAGCGGCTCGCATACGAGGGCGCCGAGATTGTCCACGAACGCGATCAAACTGTGCGGAAGTTGAGGGAGGCGGCCGTTCCGGCTCACGCGGCGCTGACAGACGGCCACGAACTGGGCCTGAGCTATGAGCCGCAACTGACCGGGTCAGGCCCCGGCGAAAATCCACCGCAACAGCTAACGCACCCAGCGCTCGTAACCGCCCTTACTCAGGGCTTGAAGCATGCGAGGCGGCGAGAGATTGCGCAGGGAGTCACGGTAGTCGGCCCGCACAGGGACGACCTTGCGATCTCAATAAGCGGTCAGCCAGCGGGGTCGTTCGCGTCAAGAGGCGAGGCCCGCGTCATCGCCCTTGCGCTGAAGATGGCGGAGGCCAGGGTTGTGCGATCTCTGACCGGCCGGAACCCCGTGCTGGCGCTTGACGATATCCTCTCAGAGTTGGACCCCGGACGCAGGCGGCTGGTGCTCGAAAGCCTCTCGGCATATGAGCAGGTACTCCTGACTACAGCGGAGACGGAGGCCGTTTCGCCGGAGTTCCTGGAAGGCGCCGCCGTCTACAGGGTCCAGGAAGGCAAGGTCACCCGTGCCGCAGACTGAGCCAGACCTGTTCCGGGAACAGCTCGCCCGCGCGGCGGCGCTGATGCGCAAGAGCCGCCATGTCGTCGCAATGACCGGCGCCGGCATGTCCGTCGAGAGCGGAATACCAACGTTTCGTGGAGCTGACGGCCTCTGGACCCGGCACGGTCCGCCGCCGATGGACGGGTTCAAGCGGTTTCGTGAAGACCCGGCCGGGTGGTGGCAGAGGCGGGTCAACCGCCAGATGGACGCGCACATGATCGAGCTGCGCGATGCTCTGGTCAGAGCGGAGCCACACGCAGGGCATCACGCGCTGGCGGCCCTTGAGCGAGCCGGCGCCGTGCAGCACGTTATCACCCAGAACATTGACGGCCTCGATCTGAAGACAGGGTTGACGAACCTGATCGAGATCCACGGCAACCGGAGCAGACTGCGCTGCGTCGGCTGCGGACAGCGAACCTCCCTCGGCGATTTTGTGCCAACGGAGCCGCCGGAACCCTGCGCCGCCTGCGGCGATGTGATCAAGTTCGACACGGTGATGTTTGGCGAGCCAATACCCGCAGACACCATGGCCGCGGCGAGAGAGCAGATAGACCGGGCCACCTGTGTCCTGGCCATCGGCACCTCCGCATCGGTGCGCCCGGCGAGCGGCCTGTTATGGATAGCCAGGTCCAACGGAGCGGCGATCATTGAGATCAACCCGGCCGAGACCAAACTCACGTCGATCTGCGATGTCGTGGTGAGAGCGAGGGCGGGAGAGGCGCTCAGCGAGTTGCTCGAACTGGTGGCGCAGGAGAAAAGTGTCACCGGTCACCGCCCACCCGGACCCGGTTCGGATGTACGATCTGGAGCGTGTGCCGGGACTATGAACACAAACCAGAGCTAAAGGTGATGAGATGACCGCGCTCGATGCCGAATTAGCTGCGTATGCGGCAGCAAATCCAAAGTCGAAGGCGCTCCATGAGCGTGCCTCCAGGTTCATGCCCGGCGGAGACACGCGGAACTCAATATTCTGGAACCCGTTCCCGGTCTACATAACTCACGCGGACGGCACGCAGCTAACCGACGCAGACGGCAACGTGCGCACCGATTTTGTGAACAACATGACCACGCTAATCATGGGTCACAGGCACCCCGACGTTATGAGGGCGCTCCATGAGCAGGTGGACCACGGCATCTCCTACCCTGCTCCATCGCCGCCGGTCATTCGCTGGGCAGAGATCCTGTGCGAGCGCGTTCCGTCTGTCGACAAAATTCGCTTCGTGAACTCGGGCACCGAGGCGACGCTCAACGCCATCCGCGCCGCCCGCGCGTTCACCGGCAAGACGCTGATCGCCAAGTGTGAAGGCGCTTACCACGGCAACCACGACGCCATCCAGATATCGGTGACGCCGCCTGTGAGTGAAGCCGGAGACGCAGAGCGGCCCGACCCGGTCATCATGTTTCCGGGCATCAACCCCGCCGCGGCAGACGACGTTGTGATCATGCCATACAACAACATTGAGGCGGCGGAGCGGGTCATCCGTAGCCGCGCCGGAGAGCTGGCCGCGGTGATCGTCGAGCCTATCAACGGCCAGTGCGGCATGGTCCCGGCCAAACCGGAGTTCCTCCAGGGGCTGCGCGACCTCACATCAGAGCTTCGCATCCCGCTGATTTTCGATGAGGTGATCTCGTTCAGGGCGGCCAGTGGAGGCGCGCAGGAGTGGTACGGCGTCACGCCCGATCTCACCTGCTTTGGCAAGGTGATCGGCGGCGGCATGCCGGTGGGCGCGTTCGGCGGCAAAGAGGAGATCATGTCGCTCTGGGACCCGAACCACGGCCCCGGCCAGGTCCAGCACGCGGGCACATTCAACGGAAATCCAATGACCGCGGCGGCAGGCGTTGCGACTCTTGAGCTGCTCACGCCTGAGGTCTACCGGGAGCTCGAGCGCAAGGGAGACCTGCTGCGGCAAAAGATTCGGGACCTGATCGCCGAACTTGAGGCGCCGATGGGAGTCACAGGAGCGACGTCGCTGTTCGCGCTGCAGTTCACGACGGAGCCGGTGACCGACTACCGCAGCTATGCGACTAACGACAAGGTGATGCTGCAAACGGTGTTCACGGGCCTGCTCAACGAGGGCATCTTGATGTCCAACCGCTGCGCAGGGAACGTGTCCGCCGTTCACACGGATGAGGAAATCGACGAGTTCGTGGACGCTCTGCGCAGAGTGCTCGTCCGGGCAGGCTACGGGTAGGGGCGAAACTGCAGTCCGTCAGATACTGAGGTTCTCGTCTTCGACGTGGTAGGCGCCGCCAAGACGCCCCGACATGATCGATTTCAGACGCTCTGTCCGCTCCGCCTCAGGGGTTATCGAGTCATCGTCCTCATGCTCGACAACCTCGATGTCCTCGTCACTCTCTTCGATCAGTTCATCGTCGAGGCCGAAATCGGCAACAGACCTCTGAAGTGACGGTGGGAACGAGACAACCGATGCCATTCCCGGCGCGCAGAAAGTCTCGGCAACCATTACCGCTATCGCTGAATCGGAGAGTTTCGCCACGCTGAACTCGTACCGGTTGTTCTTTTCGCGCAGCTTGCGGACCCGTTGGGCGATATGGACTTCGAGAGATCCGATCCGCTCTCCGGCCCTGGTGTGCAACTCCATTCGCACGCCATTGTCGCTCAACTGCAACTCTTGACCGGGAGAGACGGTAGCCAGGACCCTGGCGCTGGCAGGATTGACGAGCTCAGTGACAGTGGCTTTGGCGGAGTCGGTAATGAACTTTGCGGCAACCCTCGCTCCGGATGTCACAGGAGCGGCGGCAACTGTGCCATCAAGCTGTGACAGCCGGTTCACATGCTTGCGGGCGATCTTGTTATCCGGGTCCAGGGAAAGCGCCTTCCCGGCGGCATGTCTTGCCTCCGAGAACCGTCCCAGCTCGATCAGCGCCGTCGCCAGACGGTTGAAGCTGCCGGAGTCTTCGGGTGAGAGCTCGACCGCCTCATAGTTGAGGTCGGCAGCCTCCTGCCAGTTACCTGCAAGGGCCGCTGTGACAGCCTCGGACTTCACTTCTTCGAACGGTCTTGATGGGTATTGTTTGAGTTGCTGGACCATGGCTCTCCGCCGATGATAAAAGATGGAACCTGCCTCAGGCTCACAACCGCGCTTAAGTTCTAGTGATTGATACTCGCCTGCGTCCAGTGTTGCCATGTGGAGTTTCACTGAAAACGGAGTGTCGGCACACCCACATGCCAGTAGACGAACCGCCAACGCCGGTGTGATATCACTCGTCGTGCGATTCGTCTAGCTTGCTGCCAGACGGTTAGCAGGTGAAGTGGCGGGTGGCGTGTTGATCTAGCCGCGCAGGCGGATAAGTACCAGGCGGTAGATCGCCTCGAACGCTATCCCGGCAGACATCTTGGACTTGCCCGCCGTCCTGTCCATGAACAGGAACGGGTGTTCGCTGATCCGGAGTCCGGCCTTCTGCGCCCTGTATGTGACCTCAGGCTGAAATCCATAGCCAGACAGCTTCAGGCTGTCTATATCGATCGTCTCCAGCGCGGAGCGGCGGAACGCCTTAAAGCCCGAAGTCGAATCCTTAACCTTGAGACCGAGAACGAGCCTGATACCGACGCCACCCCAGTAGCTGATCTGCCGTCTCAGGAAGCTCCACGAAGGGTCGACACCGCCGCCCTTTGCATATCGGGAGCCGGTGACGATGTCGGCCTCGCCAAGCGCAGCCAGCATTGCCGGCACCTCTGCCGGCGGATGGGAGCGGTCAGCGTCCATCTGGACAATCTGCTCGGCCCCCAGTTCAAGCGCCTTCTTGAAGCCTGCGATGTACGAGCGGCCGAGCCCCTGCTTGCGCTCCCTGTGGATCACCTCGAACACGCCGTCGAACTCATCAGCGAGGCGTTCGGCAACGTCGCCCGTGCCATCCGGCGACCCATCGTCAACGATCACGAAACCGAGTCCGTCGATTCCCTGCGATACGAGGTCTGCGACCAGGATCGGGAGGTTCTCGGCCTCGTTGTAGGTCGGTATAACGACAGCGACTTTGATCGCCGGCCGGTCACCTTCGCCGTATGCCATCAGAGCGCCTCCCGCTCTGCGATGAGCCTGCGGTGCTCGACGGCTGCGCACCGGTCCACGACGATCTGCAGTCCGGCCGCCACGGCCCGGCCTGTGGCCTCGTCACTCACCACGCCCAGCTGCGTCCAAACCGCCCCTGAACTTGCGGCAATCGCGTCCTCAATCGTCTCAAGTAGAAACTCCGGCCTGCGGAAAACGTCGACCATGTCGACCGGCCGGCCTATCGCCGTGAGAGACGGATAGGACGGTATGCCCTGCCAGCCTGTCAGGTTCGGGTTGACCGGTATGACCTCGTATCCGGCGTCAATCAGATACCTTGCGACACCGAAGCTTGGTCTGGAACTGCGCTCCGAGAGACCGACCACAGCGATGCTCCTGACGGTCTGCAGCAGAGTTCTGATCTCCGGGTCAGACGAGAGAATGGCGCTCATCGCTTCCTCGCAATCCGGTAGCGGCCCATTAGCTGGTTGAGTCGCACACGGAATATGTCCAGGTACGCCGCGACGCTGCTGGCCAGAGTCACCTTGCCACCCTCGTAGTACTGCCAGTCAACAGGCACCTCACCGATAGAAAACCCCGCCTTGCGTGCGATAAACAGATTCTCAACGTCGAACGCGAACCCTTGCAGGCGCTGAATCGGGAACACAGCATTAGCCGCCTCAGCGCTGTACAGCTTGAAACCGCACTGAGTGTCCTCGATCCCCCGCAATGCCACCAGCTTTACAGTCCAGTTGAAGACGCGACCCAGGAAGTGCCGGCTCCACGGCTCGCCGATTCGTCTTGCCCCTGCCGCCTCTCGAGAGCCGATGGAGATGTCGTACGCAGGTTTACCGCCGTCTGCGGAGAAAAAGCGTTGGAGATTACCGGGTGGCATCGAAAGGTCTGCATCGCTCAGGAAACGCCATTCGCCTTTCGCCTCCAACATCCCTCTCTTCACAGCGGCGCCCTTGCCCGCGTGAGGCGCCTTGACCAGCCGGACCCGGCCGTCGGCTTTCGACTGCTCATCAACGATCTCCGCGGTCCTGTCCGAGCTTCCATCATCGACCACCACGATCTCCCACGGCTTCTCGAAGGTCTGGAGATAGTCGCGGAGCCGCTCAATCGAGCCGCCAATGCGTGACTCCTCGTTGAAAGCCGGAACCACTATTGTCAAGAACGGGGAGACCAAACTTCGAGAGACCTCTAGCCCTCTGGCGCCTGCTGGCCGCCAGTCATCGGTTGAACTGAGTCAGCGGCCGGGAACCGTGAGCGGCAACTTTATCCGAATGCAGGCTTCATGCCACGGCCAATTCGCCCGGCGTAACTACTCAATTCGGTCCAACTCGAAAGCTCCATGCAGAGCGTTTGCCGCCGCAGGCACAGACTCACTCTTCACAATGCACGTGATACGAATCTCAGATGTCGTGATCATGTCGATATTGACGTTCGCAGACGCCAGCGCGTTGAACATCGTAGCCGCGTAGCCAGGACCGTTCTGCATGCCTGTGCCAACGATACTCACCTTTGCCAGCCCGCCGCCTGAGGTAACGTCCCGGAACTTCACCGCCTGCTGTTTCCTCACAGCCTCCAGCGCGCGGCGGGAGTCTGCCTCACTGACCGTGAAGGTGAAGTCGGTCGTCCCGTCATCGCTCGTGTTCTGAACGATCACATCCACGCTGATTCCCGCGTCTGCAAGCGGCTGCAACAGCCCGCCTGCCACGCCCGGCCTGTCCTCCACGCCTCGCACGGTGATCTTGGCGACATTCTTGTCAATCGCAATCCCGGTAACCGCTCTCCGTAGCTCCATGGTCGGCTCTCCTCCATGAATAAGTGTCCCCGGCACATCATCGAACGCCGACGCAACAAGCACCGGCACTCCGTACACGGCGGCAAGCTCGATAGAACGCGGGTTCATCTTCGCCCCGAGCGATGCCATCTCAAGCATCTCCTCGTAGCCAATCTCGCGCAGTTTGCGAGCCGAGGGGACGATTCGAGGGTCGGTCGTGTAGATGCCGTCCACGTCGGTATATATCTCGCACCGCTCGGCGCCGAGAGCGGCGGCCAGTGCCACGGCAGTCGTGTCTGACGCTCCACGGCCAAGCGTCGTCACGTCTCCCGAATCGTCGAGCCCCTGGAACCCGGCGACAATCACGACTCTGCCAGCGTCCAGCTCCCGGCTCAGCCTTTCGCTGTCAATCGACGCTATCCTTGCGGAGCCGTGCATGGCGTCTGTCCTGATCCCCGCCTGCTGTCCGCTGAGGCTTACAGCGTCCTGCCCTAACGAATGGATAGCCATCGCCATGAGGGTCGAGCTAACAAGCTCGCCAGTCGAAAGCAGCGTGTCCATCTCTCGCAGCGAAGGCGCGACATCCGGCCCTGTCACGTCGTTGGCCAGCGCGATTAGCTCGTCTGTCGAGTCTCCCATCGCTGACACGGTCACTACCAGCCCAACACCGGTCCGGGCACGCTGGCAGATCTTCTGCGCAATGCGGCGGATCTTTTCAGCGTCGCTCACAGATGAGCCGCCGTACTTCTGGACAAATACCGGACGCCTCTGGTTAGTGCTCATTCTGAGTCAACCACATGTGCGCCACGCCGTGCCGGCTTCAGTACCCACGGCTTCCCTGGAACCTCTGAAATACGCGCCGCCTCAGCCATTTCGTACATTACCGTGACCTCGCGACCTGTTGTCAGGGCCATCACGGAAGGTCCCGCGCCAGAGAGAAACGCGCCGTGCGCCCCGCCGTTCAGCGCAGCCTTTATCAGACGGTCCAGCGCAGGGAACGCCTGCCCTCGGAGCGGCTGGTGCAGACGGTCCTGCGTGGCCTGCCGGAGCAGGTGGAACTCGCTCTTGTGCAGCGCGCTCACCAGCATCGCGGCCCGGCCGATGTTGTAGATGGCATCCGACCGCGGGATACGCTCCGGGAGACGGGCGCGTGACTCGTGAGTGTTGGTCATGAGGTCCGGCACGAACACCACTGCTGAAAGATCCGCTGGAACCGGGACTGTGTCTATGACCCAGCGGCCAGCGTCGTGGACGCCAATCGCGCAGCCGCCGTAGATGGCCGGGGCAACATTGTCCGGATGCCCTTCAAGGTCTGCCGCGAGCGACACAAGATCGCCATTCTCGAACCTGGCCCCGGCAAGCGCCGCACCCGCGATTAGCCCGGCGACGATGGCGGCAGCGCTGGACCCGAGGCCGCGCCCGTGCGGAATCCTGTTGTGGCAACTGTAGTTAAGCGCAGGGACCTCTTTACCCGCCTTGTGAAAAGCAGCCTCAACTCCGGTGACAACAAGGTTGCGTGCGTCCTGGGGCAATTCATTTGCGCCCTCGCCATCCGTGCTCACATGGAAACGGCCGCGTTCGACCGTCAGGTCGTTCCACATCTCGAACGCCATACCGATGCAGTCGAAGCCAGGTCCCATGTTGGCGGTGGTGGCCGGAGCGCGAACCGTTACTCTGTCCAATGAAATTTGGCCTACAAGCCGTCTGACCGGCCAGCGATCACTCTGCGCGGACGCCGCAAAACACATCCGTGTACGCGCCGCGCAACCTTGCAAGTATAATCCCGCCCACCCGCATATTCAGCCAGCTTGCTCCCGAATACGTGTACCCGCGGACGGCCTCCCTCCGGCGCCCGCCAGTCTTCCAACAGAAAGGCATAATCTCCAATGTCCAGCCTCGCCGTGATCCTGGGTCCAGACACTCCCGCCAGCAGGGTTCGCCTGAAAGAGTGCCAGGCTGTGGCGGACCGGATCGGAGGCCTTGAAATCCGGTTCGTCGATAGCGAACTGCCGGAGGCCGAGTTGGTCCAGAGCCTCAAGGATGCCGTCGCCATCATGCCTGCAGGCGCCCGGAAGTTCACGCCTGAGATGATCGAGCGTTTGCCCAACCTGAGGTTGATCCAGACCTTCTCAGCAGGCACAGACTACCTGGACAAGACCATGCTCGCAGAGGCGGGCGTCGATGTGTCGAACAACGGCGGGGCCAATGCGGTGGCTGTGGCTGAGCACGCAATAGCGTTGATGTTCGCCGTCAACCGGAAGCTCGACATGCAGATCGCCAGCGTGAAGGCGGGGACCTGGATGGAAGGCGTGACGGGAGACAGGACCGATTTCCACACGCTTGTTGGCAAACGGGTAGGCATCGTGGGCCTCGGCCGCATCGGCTCCCGCGTCGCAAAGCGGCTGGCCGGCTGGGAATGCGAACTGGTCTACACCGATGTCGTTGAACACGGCGCCGAGTATGTTGCGGCGACGGGCGCGAGGCGCGTAGACCTGGACGAACTGCTTGCCACCTCGGACATCGTTACGCTGCATGTCCCTCTCGACAGGGTCACCCGGCACATGATGTCTGACCGCGAGTTTTCGCTGATGAAGGAGACGGCCATCCTGATCAACACATGCCGCGGCCCGGTGGTGGACGAGCCGGCGCTCGTCAGGGCACTCGAGTCGAAGCAGATATTCGCAGCCGGGCTGGACGTTACGGAGACCGAGCCGATCGAGCCGGATAACGCGCTGATAGGCATGGCGAACGTTGTGCTGACTCCGCACCTTGCGACGCGGGCGATCGAGTCCGAGTACAACGCGGCAGAGAACGCGATCACCAACGTCGCTCGCCTGGCCCGCGGGGAAAAGCCTGAATGGATAGTCGCTCCGGTCTAATCGTTACCAACAAAGTGACAAGAAAAGAGCACCGACGCCAGGCACTCCCCGGGCTGTGAAGTTCCCGAGGAGCGCGAAGTCTTCAGACGTATCCACGCCGTTAGCAGGCCAAGACCGGCAACTCATGTCTATAATTACGTGGTTGCAGAGTCCGTCGGGGAGTAGCGCAGCTTGGTAGCGCGCTTCGTTCGGGACGAAGAGGTCCCGGGTTCGAATCCCGGCTCCCCGACCATTCTGCCCCTGGGAAGGCAGTCCGTCACCGGACCCGCTTGCGGCATGCGCCGCTAACCGTTTCCAGCAACTCGCTCAGGCCAGAGGCTAGTCCGCTCCTGCCGCCACCGCCTCGACCTCGTCACCCAGCCGTGACGGGTGCTCGATTATGTGTGTGTAGGCCGAGAGCGCAGCAATGGCGCCCTGGGCCGCAGCCGTGATCGTCTGCTTCAGGTCCGTGCCATCGGTGAGGTCCCCGGCCGCGTAGATGCCAGGCACGTTTGTGCTCTGCGTGCGGTCGACATGGACCTCATTGGTGTCAGGGTTCAACTTCAGTCCGAGCTGATTCGGCACCTCGAGCCGCGGGTCTGCTCCCGCCTCGACAAACAGACCATCGAGCGTCAGCTCCTCCTGGCCCTCGAACGGCCTCGTCAGCTTGATGCCGGTCAGGCCGGCTTGATCGCTGCCAAGCAACTCCGCCACCTCCGTCTGAAGGAGAATCTTCACGTTCGGAGTCTTGCTCAGGACCTTGAGCAGGATAGGCTCAGGCCTCCAGAGCCTATCGCCGCGGTAGAGCAGATACACGGTCTTCGCATACTTGGACAGGAGGATGGCGCCTTCAACGGCCGCGTTCCCTCCGCCGACGACCGCCGCAGACTCCTTGTTCCGGTACAGCGGCGCGTCGCACGTTGAGCAGTACGAAACACCTTTGCCCATCCACTCCTCTTCGTGAGGCAGCCCCAGCTTCCGGCGCTCTCGCCCGACGGCGAGTATCACGGCCAGCGTGTTGATCACGGCGCCGTCTTCCAGTTCGACCCGGAAGCGGTCGCCCTCCTTGCGGACGCCGATGACGTTTGA
This sequence comes from Chloroflexota bacterium, assembly GCA_027624075.1. Taxonomy (GTDB): domain Bacteria; phylum Chloroflexota; class Dehalococcoidia; order Lucifugimonadales; family Lucifugimonadaceae; genus JAJCYX01. The sequence continues at coordinate 408 of JAQBUH010000015.1, read as the reverse complement.
GTTCAGGGTGGGCACTTCAAGGTTGTCCACCTGCTCTTTGAACTTCATCATCAACTCGAAGCCGTCGATGTCGCCTGTGCCGGGGTAGTTCTCGATCATCCCGCCGATTGCCGTTTCACCGCCGAACTGCTCTGCCGCGATCACCGTGTTCACCTGATAGCGCGCCGAGTACAGTGCGGCGGCGAACGCTGCCGCGCCCTGTCCCGCGATCAGCACATCGGCTTCTCTGACTTCACTCATATTGATGCGTCGCCTTTCGGTCTGCCTGTCCCGTCCCACGTCAGTCTTCGCAAGTGCGGGGTCTAATATTCTGATCCTAAAGGTTATGAGGCGCCCGTGGGTGTTGGACGTCAGCAAAATGAGACAGTATTTCGGGGCTGAAATAAGAGAGAGTCAGGACGGTCTGCG
>JAQBUH010000014.1 GCA_027624075.1 Chloroflexota bacterium | reverse complement strand
GAACTGGCGGCATGATAGCGCAGCAGGTCCGGAGGATTGAGCAAAATCCACGGAGGGGACTAATATATCCTCCCGTCGCCAACCTCAACCCACTTACCCTCCCTCCCCTTCCGCTCCGCTGACCTCTTCCGCAGTCTCATGGTTACCTGCGCTCTCTCAACGGCAGTCTCACACCAGACAAGTACAACAGGACAGCAGGCTGAGAGCCTGGTGTTCCTTCGCCCATGCGTCTCCTCGTTGGAGGAGGGATGCGAGGCTTCGGTCTGCTCACGTTGTCCTGGCACCACTGCGTAAGGTCCTGACGCGTGCGGAGAGCGTGAGCAGGCGCAAGGATGAGGAAACATATGGGTTGCCACTGGCCTGTGCAATCTGAAACCATTCATGTATGCCATCAGACCCACTTCAGCCACATCCTGAACTACGTGCCGAGGCCATCACAGCTTCGGCGGTCGAGGAAGCCCGTGCGGCGCTTATACACGCGGCCTTAGAGTTCGACATCGTTGAGGATGACCCTGAAGATGGGGACTGGCGGTTGGCGTTCTCTCAGATACGAGAAGCGGCGGAGGCACTAGGCTGCGTGCAGGTACTGGACTACTACGGGATAGGTTGATTGGACGGGGCCGCTAGCCATAGCCCCATGACCAGTTCCGTAGCGTTCGATTGATGAATGAGTGCCGTCTGAGGTCGATTCCGGACTGGGTTGGTGTCAATTTAGGTGTCAAACGCGAAAATCCCCGCTCGATGGCGAGGACATCACTCAATACGAATTAAGATTGGTGGGCGATGGAGGACTCGAACCTCCGACCCCCTGCTTGTAAGGCAGGTGCTCTAACCAACTGAGCTAATCGCCCCCGGCGAACTGTGGCCACCGCCTGTTGCGGCCACGGCGAGCTGTTCTGCCTGTCGTCAAAGTCAACTGGCTCGACTGGCTCACCTTGCTCAAATGGCACGCTGGCAGGTACGTGCTCCGGCAAAAGCTGGATTCCGTCGATCAGTCTCAGATGGATAGCAGTTGAGTGCCTATCGGCAGCCAACTGCTGCCGTGGGCAGGCCAGCCCTGCGGTCCACCCGTGTGCATTCGGATTTTACAGGACGATTGCGCCGAATTCAGATATACCGGCCGCGAACGCCATTTCCCGCACCGCCTCATAGCGCCGTCACGCCTGCGTGACGCATCTGCAAGCAGCCAGGTGGTCAGTTTGCGGACAGCCTGTCGCAGCCCATCCGGTTAGTCGAAATAATAGTGAGTCGAATGGATTTGGCGCGAACGCCAATTCTTAGAATGGGTCTGGAAATGTGAAGACAGGCAGGCCTACCTGTCCATCGCTTTAATATGGTGCGCTTGGCGGGATTCGAACCCACGACCTCAGCCTTCGCAGGGCTGCGCTCTATCCAGCTGAGCTACAAGCGCCGGTATATGTAGGATGTGGTGCCGAGGGAGAGATTCGAACTCTCACGTCCGTGAGGACACTACGACCTGAACGTAGCGCGTCTACCATTTCGCCACCTCGGCATGGCCAGCCCAGACGCAAAGCCAGCGCCTGCCGCGGCTGGACAGATTGATCTGGTGGGCGATGGGGGATTCGAACCCTCGACCTCTTGCGTGTGAAGCAAGCGCTCTAACCAGCTGAGCTAACCGCCCGGGCCTGCAATTGTACCCGTAGATGGCGCCTCTGGCGCAAGACGGCGTGCCTGTTGGATTGAGTAGTCAGAACTGGTCATCCAGAATCCTGCCGGCTCTGTTGAGATCATCCCTCGCCGCCAGGAGAGAGGAGAGTGAGTGATAGAGGGTGGGCTGTTTTTGTCATTCTGAGCTTGACTCAGAATCTCCCGGCTGACCGGTTTCCTGAGAGATGCTGAGTCGAATTCAGCATGACGGCCCTCCCAGCCGCGCACCCTTCGACAGGCGCGGGATGGCGACTCAGGATATTCCACCTAACGGTGGCCGAACGGCTGTTTTTGTCATTCTGAGCTTGACTCAGAACCTCTCGGCTGACCGTTTTCCTGAGAGATGCTGAGTCGAGCTCAGCATGACAGCCCTCCCAGTCGCGCACCCTTCGACCGACAGGCGCGGGATGACAAATCCCGGACGACCTATTCTGTAGTTCTCTGCTCGGGCAGGGACAAAGGTGTCAACCGAGCCAATCCGGTCCTACGGCGCTCTTCGGCAAGAACCCGAAACTCTGACGCGGACTGACAGAGCCCGGCGAAGAAGAAGTTTGGTGGCGATGAGAGGACTTGAACCTCCGACCTGGCGCTTATGAAGCGCCCGCTCTAACCAACTGAGCTACATCGCCACGTGGGCCGCAAGTGGCCACCGCGCCTGGCTAACATCATTCTCCCTCCCTCTCTGCCTCCCACCCTCTGGCTGGCGCCCTCCGGCGGCGTCACCTGGGTGCGAGAGGGTGGACCGGAATGATGCCAACACAAACGCCGGACTCACCAGACTTAATGGTAGCCACGGGGCCTTGGCCCGGTCAACGTGAACAATTACCCATCGGACGTCTGTGAGACCGGCTGCGACTCAACTTTCTTGAGGCCACTGACCAGTTGGAGCCTTGCATCCGCCGAGTCCCGGCGCACGCAAGACAGCTACTCAGCCGTGAAGTCGCCGCTCTTCCCACCGCTCTTCCTCACCACGCGCACCGCATCGATCCGCATCCCGCGGTCCACCGCCTTGCACATGTCGTACACCGTAAGCGCGGCGACAGCCGCTGCCGTCAACGCCTCCATCTCGACACCAGTCTTCCAGGCAGCCAGCGCTGTCGCAGTGATCTCGATGCCCTCGCCAGAGGCAAGCTCGTCAAGCTCAACCGTCACCTGCGTCAGCGGGACCGGATGACACAGCGGGATCAGGTCCGCCGTGCGTTTGGCAGCCATCACACCGGCGATCCGCGCCACGCCAAGCACATCGCCCTTCTCGAAGCCGCCTTCGCGGATGAGCTGGAGCGTCTCCCGCCTCATCAGCACCTGCCCTTTCGCGACCGCCACTCGCTCCGTCACGTCCTTCGCTCCAACATCCACCATGCGGGCAGCGCCGGACTCGTCTATATGTGAGAGCCTTCCAGCGTCACTCATGCCTTGCTCTCCTGGTCAACCGTGGCCTGCGCCTTCTCGAACTCATGGTCAACCAGCACAGCACTCTTCCTGGCCGCCGTATTCGCCAGCACGTCGCACCGCTCGTTCTCGGGATGGCCCGAGTGCCCGCGCACCCACTCGAACGTCACGCCATGCCGCTCGACAGCCTTGAGCAACCTCTCCCAGAGGTCCGGGTTGAGCGCCATTTCCTTCTTATTGCGCCGCCAGCCGTTGGCACGCCACTTCTTCGCCCAGCCCTTTTCGATTCCGTTCACAACGTACTGTGAGTCTGTGCTGAGCAGGACGCTGCTCGGCCGCTTGAGCGCTTCAAGCGCGACGATGGCGCCGAGCAGCTCCATGCGGTTGTTTGTTGTCATCCGGAAGCCGGCCGAAAGCTCCTTTTCCTCGCCGTTCCAGACAAGAAGAGCGCCGTAGCCTCCCGGCCCCGGGTTACCGATAGCCGAGCCGTCTGTATACGCGTAGACCGTTCCGTCTGAACTCAAGCCGAGTCCCGATTCGTCAAGCTATCCGCCAATCTGGTACATCTCGATCTTCTTGCGCCTCTTCGGGCCTGCTTCTGCGTCCGGCTCTGCGTTTGGGCCGCTCCAGTCCGTGTTCGACTCTCGAAGCTCTGAGTAGCGGTCTGTCCTGTTGGACCAGACCCTGCTCACCGCCGCCGCGATCTCCTCATCGCTGGCCCCGCCGCGCAGCAGGCTCTTCAAGTCCGTGCCGCCGGAGGCGAAGAGGCACGTCACCAGTCTCCCGTCCGTGGTCAGGCGCGCACGCGTGCAGTCGCCGCAGAACGGCATCGAAACGGACGCGATCACGCCGATCTCGCCAGTGCCGTCCGCGTACCTGTACCGGGTCGCCACCTCACCCCTGTAGTTCGGATCGACAGGCTCTAGCGGAAACTCCCGGCTTATTAGCTCGATGATCTCTTTCGCAGTCACAACCTGGTCCAGCTTCCAGCCGTTCCGGTTGCCAACGTCCATGTACTCGATGAAGCGGACTATGTGGCCTGTGCCTTTGAAATGACGGGCCGTCTCGACCAGTGTGTGGTCGTTGACGCCCCGCTGGACGACGGTGTCGATCTTGATCGGCGCAAGGCCCACCCGCTCCGCCTCTTCGATGCCCTCCAGCGTAGATCCAGGGCCATACGGCCGGCCGCTCATCTTCTTCGCAATCTCATCGTCCAAGCTGTCGAGGCTCACGGTCACCCGCTTGAGGCCGGCAGCTTTCAGGTCCGCCGCCATCTTCGCCAGCAAGTAGCCGTTGGTAGTGAGAGCAATGTCTTCGACGCCCTTGACGCCTGTCAGCATCTTGATCAGCGCCGGAAGCTGGGCCCTGACCAGTGGCTCGCCGCCTGTGATGCGCAGCTTGTTGACGCCGAGCCCGGCGAAGAGGCGCGCAAGACGCTCGATCTCCTCGAAGGTCAGGACCTCCGGCTTGGGCAGGAACTCGTAGCGCTCGCCGAAAATCTCGGCCGGCATGCAGTAGGTGCAGCGAAAGTTGCAGCGGTCTGTGACAGAGATGCGCAGGTCGCGCATCGGCCTGCCGAACTTGTCGGCGAGTGTGCCTGGTGCTGAAACCTGTTCTCTTGGAGTCCAGAGTGACATGTTTATTGCTGTCGAGGCCGGTATCGGGTATTAGCGGCGGTTATGGACAAAATCCCGGCCTGCTCCCAGTTTAACTCTGTGATGCCGCCCACCGCAGCGAGTCCGTTGCGCTGGCTCGGCCAGTCGGTGACAAACGTCAGGCAACCCTCTTTGTAAGACGCGTCACCCGAGCAGCCTCTCTATATGAGGCAACATCTTCCGCATCGCCGCGCCGCGGTGGCTAATAGCATCCTTTTGCTCGCCGCTCAGTTCCGCAGACGTTTTCGCGAGTCCCGCCAGCCAGAAAACCGGGTCATACCCGAATCCACCTGCGCCGATCGGCTCATGGGCAATCGCTCCCTCGACAGCGCCCTCTTCCGTGACCACGCCGCCGGGGACGCTTTCGCCGGCAAGGGCGAGGACCGCTTTGAACCTTGCCGTGCGCTTCCAACCTCGCACATCCTCAAGCTCACCCAGCAGTTTCGCCACTCGCCCCTCGTCACTCAGGCCGGGGCCGCCGTAGCGAGCCGACTCAACACCCGGCCTGCCATTAAGAGCGTCGACCTCAAGGCCGGAGTCGTCCGCCAGCGTCGTCTCTCCCGTCAACCGCGCATATCCCACCGCCTTGAGGCGAGCGTTCTCCTCGAAGGTACTGCCTGTCTCCTCAATTTCATCGGTAATTCCGGTCTCACCCAGCCCGACGAGCTCAATATCCAGGCCGCTTAGCAATCTCGTAAACTCTCGCACCTTGCCGGGATTCCGCGTCGCCAGCACCAAACGTCTACGCATTTCGTTTCCATGCTCCAGTAAGCCGCTGCCTGTCGCCTTCGCATCGGCACGAAGAGGGCGCTCTCAGCGTACTCAGAACCCGTTGCGTCCCTGTCGCGCACAGTGCTATCCTCACCGGCGCTTGAGAAAAAGTGCACAAACCGGTTTGTGCCTCCGAAGACTACCAGCAGACCATATTAAACAGGCCGTTCGCAGACTAGATGAATTCCAATCTCCTGCCACGATTTCCGCTCCGACGGCCGCTGCTTGTCCTTATTCCGGCCGTCGCAGCCTTCATCTCAGCCTGTGCAACGGGAAACCCGCAGGACACATTCGATACCGCGGGGCCGGTAGCCGAAGACCAGGCGAACCTGTTCAAGTTCATCTTCTGGATCGCCATCGTCGTCTTCGTGATCGTCGAAGGCGGGATCATCTGGATCACGCTCCGCTACCGCAGGCGTTCCGATGACGAGATGCCGAAGCAGACCCACGGCAACACGAAGCTCGAACTGACGTGGACCTTCATCCCGGCGCTTATCATTATTGCAATCGCTATCCCAACGATCCGCAGCATCTGGGACCTCGCTGAGCCACCTTCTGGTGAGCCGGTCATGACGGTCGAGGCTGTTGGTCACCAGTGGTGGTTTGAGTTCCGCTATCCAGAAGAGGAGATCGTGACTGCAAACGAGCTCCGCGTCCCGGTGGGCAAGAATGTCATCGTCAAGCTCCAGTCGCAGGATGTAATACACTCGTTCTGGGTGCCAAAACTGTTCGGCAAGGTCGATATGATTCCGACCAGGAATAACGAGCTCTGGTTCCGCGCAGATGAGGCCGGCGAATTTTTCGGCCAGTGCGCGGAGTTCTGCGGCATAGCGCACGCGCTGATGCGTTTCAGGGTGATCGCACAGCCAGAGGCTGAATACGACGCGTGGGTCGCCGGGATGCGAAGAGCCCCCGAGCCGCCCGCCGCGGCGAGCGCTGAGGCACGTGGCCAGACCGCATTCGCCGCCAACTGCAGCTCGTGTCACAGCACGGACAGCTACAGGCCCGGGGCTTACGAGCGGGAGCTTGTGACTCAGGACGGCCGCTGGACAGGCTGGCTGGCGAATATCGAAGGCGCTCGCATCGTGTCTGCTCCCAATCTCACGAACTTCGGCATCAGGACTACATTCGCCGCAGGCATCCGCGACCTTGACCGCGCAACCCTGGTCGAGTGGATCGACGATCCGGGGAGCATTAAGCCTGGGACCCGCATGGAGGCTCACGCGGCCGTCTACCAGGGCGGTGATGGCACCGCAAACCTCACGTCCGCACAGGTATCCGATATTGCTGACTACCTGCTATCACTCGTCCCTGGCGAGGCGGCTCCTGATGATTCAGCCAACGGTTCCGGAGACGACTCAGGTGGCGATCCGGTTGAGCTCGGCCAGGCGACATTTGCGGCGAACTGCACTGCATGTCACAGGACCGACTCCGAACGGCTAGTCGGGCCAGGACTTGCCGGGGTTGCGGACCGGGCCGGCTCCAGGGTGTCGGGACTCGGTGTTGACGAATACATCGCGCAGTCTATAAAAGAGCCCAACGTTTACATCGTGGACGGCTTCCCACCGGGAATGTCTTCATTCGCGCACTTGTCAGATGCTGAGATCAACGGGCTTATCGCATACCTGAAGACGCTTAACTAGCGGAGGACCGGGTGACGACGACAACGCTGACAATACCGCGGATATTCGACCGGCCCAGGAGCGCAAGCGGCATCTGGAGCTGGATCGGAACCGTCGATCACAAGCGCATCGGGACGCTGTACGGAATCACGGCCTTCCTGTGGTTCCTCGTCGGCGGCATCGAGGCGCTCCTTATCCGCACGCAACTTGCGACCGCGGACAGCACGCTTATCGATCCGGACACCTTCAACCAGCTCTTCACGATGCACGGCACCACGATGGTCTTCCTCGTCGTGATGCCGTTAAGCGCATCCTTCTTCAACTGGTTTGTGCCGCTGCAGATCGGCGCAAGAGACGTTGCGTTCCCGCGCCTGAACGCACTCAGCTTCTGGCTGTTTCTGTTTGGCGGACTGCTCCTCAACGTCGGCTGGTTCACAGGCGACTCGCCAAGCGGCGGCTGGTTCGGCTATGCGCCCAACTCCGGCATCACCTTCAACACCGGCTCCGGCATGACGTTCTGGGCCATTGGGCTGAGCGTGCTCGGTGTAGCCTCGATAGCAGCCGGCCTGAACTTCGTCGTCACCATCTTCAACATGCGTGCGCCTGGCATGACCATGTTCAAGCTGCCCGTTTTCACATGGATGACGCTCATCACGTCGATCCTGCTGGTGCTCGCCATCCCGGTTATCGGCGTCGCCCTCATACAGATCGGAAGCGACCGCCTCTACGGCACCAACTTCTACAACTCGCTCGGCGGCGGCGACCCTGTCCTCTGGCAGCACATGTTCTGGCTCTTTGGCCACCCAGAGGTCTACATCCTGATCCTCCCTGCCATGGGTATCGTTTCGGAGATCATTCCCACGTTTTCCCGGAAGCCTCTGTTCGGATACCCGTTCGTCATATTCTCCGGTATCTCCATTGCTTTCCTTGGCTGGTTCGTGTGGTCGCACCACATGTTCACAGTGGGCCTGGGACCTGCCGCCACTTCCGCGTTCGCGATATCGACGATGGCAATCGCTATCCCGACCGGTGTCAAGATCCTTAACTGGATGGCGACGATGGTCAGAGGCTCGATCCAGATCAACACGCCGATGCTGTTCGCCATCTCGTTCATTGCCATGTTCACAATCGGCGGCCTGAGCGGCGTAATGCACGCGGCGGCTCCGAGCGACGCGCAGCAGCAGGACACGTATTTCGTAGTCGCCCACTTCCACTACGTGCTGTTCGGCGGCTCTCTCATGGGGATTTTCAGTGGCATCTACTACTGGTGGCCGAAGATGACCGGGTGGATGCTGAACGATAAGATCGGCATCGTGATGTGGTTCTTCACGCTGCTGGGCTTCAACCTGCAGTTCGCGCCCTTGCACTGGCTGGGCCTGGACGGAATGCCCCGCCGGATCTTCACATACTCCTCAGACCAGGGCTGGGAGAGCCTGAACGCCATCGCGTCCGTCGGCGGTTACATCATTGCACTCGCAATACTGATCTTCCTGTTCAACATCTGGTACAGCAGGCGAAACAAGGTGATGGCAGGAAACGACCCGTGGAACGCTCGCACTCTCGAGTGGTCTATCCCATCGCCGCCGCCCCACTTCAACTTCGCTGAGATCCCACAGGTCCAGTACCGGGACGACTTCTGGTACCAGAAGTACCCTGAGCAGCACGAAGAGGGCCACGTCCACGCTATCGCTCCCTCAGGCGCGCAGGACGACGATGACATGATGTTCGACCCGGAGACCGGCGCCGCTCCCTCAGGCGGCGCAGAAGACGGCCACCACGACGATCATGGCGGCCACGGCATCCACCTGCCAGACATGTCCTACTACCCGATAATGCTCGCGGCTGGCATCACGCTCGGTATGGGCGGCCTCATGGCGGGCAACTGGGTGATCGTGCTCGGCGGAGTGATCGGTATGTGGGGCCTCATTGGATGGTCGCTGGAGCCGGTAAACGACCCGGCGCCAGACGTAGAGCACTGATAACGGCGCCAAACGGCTCGCCATTAAATTGATCGACTGGAACGGCTAACTTGGCTCAGCAGGCAGTAACCGAATATCACGCAGAGGTCCACGACACGACGTACAACACGTCGACGGGCCTCAGCAACCGCAAGCTACTCATGTGGGCCTTCCTGGGCTCAGACGTGATGTTCTTCGGCTCGTTCATTGCCACGTACCTCGTGTACAGGAACCGCAGCCTGGTTGGCCCGTACCCGGAAAACATCGTGGACGTCCCAATAACGACCATCTCCACCTTCGTCCTGCTGATGAGCAGCCTGGCGATGGTGCTGGCGTTGCACTATGTTCGCGAAGGCAGCAAGAACCCCGGACGGTTCTGGATCTTCATGACCGCGGCCCTCGGGCTGGTATTCATCGGGTTCCAGGTGTTCGAGTTCTGGACCTTCGTCAATGAAGGGTTAACCCCGCGCACCAACCTGTTCGGCACCACGTTCTTCATCCTCACAGGCTTCCACGGAGCCCATGTGACGATCGGCGTCCTGTGGTTGCTGATCCTGCTGTTCGGGCACTTTAAAGGCACATTGCGCAGTGACAACTCACTCGACCTCGAGATCGCGGGTCTGTACTGGCACTTCGTCGACATCGTCTGGATCGTAATCTTCACCGTCATCTACCTCGTGACGGCAAACGACGGCGCGCCTCCCGGCGCCCCGCCATTTCTCCACGGATAACGGCTCGGCCAACAACAAACTGAGAAGCTCTTAACGAATGCCTGAAGAAAGCAAGCCAAGCAGTTTCACCACCCATGACGGCAAGGGCTGGTGGAACCTCCCCAAGACTGCGCAAGAGCAGCCCAACCCGCCGTACGAGGGACCGGTAGGCGGCCCGTGGCTGAGGCAGGTCATGGACTGGGTGACCTATGCCGGCGTCTCGCACGCGTCTGTGCGCGGCTACCTTGTGATTGCGGTCATTCTCTCGATCTTCACGTTTCTTGAGTGGCGGCTCTTTTCGATCGAGGCATTCGGCGACTCCGGCCGGAACGCCATCATGCTTGCGCTTTCGACAGTCAAGTTCACGATGGTCGTTGCGTTCTTCATGCACCTCCGCTTCGAGCGCAAGTACTACGCATGGATCTTCGGCGCGTCGATGGGACTGGGAGTAGGCGTCTTCCTGGCCTTGCTCCTGTTGCAGCGGCACCACGGCGTCGGTTAAACCGGGTCTCCGGTGGCGCCCGGCGGCCGGCACGGCGATCACTTTCGTACGTAAACTGAACCAGCGCAGCCCAACCCAACGCCGGAATGCACACCGCCTGTGCCGGAGGCCAAGTCCGCCGTGACCGACCCAGACTCAGCGCAGACGTTCGGCGACCTGATCAGCCGATGGGAGCCCGGTGACCCGTTTGCCCTCCTTGTCCTCGTCTTTGCAGCCGCGTACCTGATCGGCCTCGCCCGCCTCTCCACCCGCGCCCATGTGTCGCCGCTGGAGTCGAAACGCGTCTACGCCGGCGTTGCCGGGTTCGCCGTCATCTACATCGCGCTCGCAGGCCCATTCGACGCCTTTGCCGGAGAGGCGTTCTGGCTCCACATGATCCAGCACCTGCTCATTTCGATGATCGGCGCGCCGCTGCTGCTGCTCGCGGGCCCAATGCCAGCGTACCTGTGGTCGATGCCCGAGACGATACGGCAGGGCGCAGGCGAGCTGCTGCGCAGCGACGGCATCGTCATACGGTCGCTCCGCTGGCTGATAGACCCGCGCATCACGGTCCCGCTCTTCATGGGCACGCTCTATGCGTGGCACGCGCCGGCCCTCTTCTCGGCGGCGCTCGAGAATACCTGGATTCACTATCTTCAGCACTTCACGTTCTTCGCCAGCGCTTCGCTTTTCTGGTGGCCCATCATCGGCCCTGCGCCTGTGCGCTCAAAGCTCTCGTACCCGCAACGTATGCTCTACCTGCTCTCCGTCGTCACGCCGACCGCCGTGCTGGCGTCGATCATCACCCTCTCCCGCAGCGTCATTTACGACGGCTACCTGGACACCCCGGCGCACTGGGGCATGACAGCACTTGAGGACCAGACGATGGCCGGTCTCATACTGTGGCTCCCCGGCAACGCCCTGTACCTGGCGGCGCTCACCGCCATTTTCTTCACATGGGCGTCAAAGGAGTCTGAGGACGCTGTCACAACGCGCCGCGGTCCGGCCGCAAGGCGGGGCCCGAGGCCTCCGAGAGGTGGCACGCTGCAAAAGCGCCCCGGCAAGGACGGCCTGTGATAGCGGGCGCTGAAGCCCGGCGCTGGACCGTGCGCGGGATGCGTCCAGGGCGTCGGCTTCAGGATGTATGTACATCGAGAGGCGAGCCTGCTGGGGCTGCGCGGCCATGTGCGCAACACGGCAGACGGCTCGGTGGAGGTCGTGGCTGGCGGCCTGCCAGAGGTACTCGACCAGTTGCATGAGAAGCTGCGGAAAGGGCCTCAAGGGTCAACCGTCAGCGATGTCCTGGCAGAACCGTATGACGGTGACGCCGAGGCGCTTCACGCTCCGTTCACAATCACAAGGTAACCATCGGCGTGCGGCGTCTGGCGCTGGCGATCAGGGCATCTGGGGGCGTCACCAGGTGTGTATGTATCGACCGATCAGCTATACCTTTCCTCGCCATGAGCCGGCCTCCGACACAAATGCGCCGCCGTCCTCGCACACGGCTCACCACGGCCCTGCCAGCAACGGAGAAACATATATGTATCGCCACAGGACCGGCCTGCGAGCGGCCCGTGAGCGGAGACGGCGGCGAATTCCGGCAATGGCTGCAGCATTCAGCCATAGCTGCCCGACGCGCCCGCCAGACTACAGCGTCATCGCCTTGCGCACCGCATTAAGCCAGCCGGCGTGCAGGCGCAACCGCTCTCCATCGCCCATGCGCGGCTCATACGTCTCCGCCGCCTGCCACAGACCGGCGATCTCAGCGTCACTGCGCCAGACACCGGCTCCACGGCCTGCCAGGAACGCCGCGCCAAGCGCAGTCGTCTCCTGCACCGCAGCCACCTCGACAGGCCGGTCCAAGATGTCCGCCTGGAACTGCATCAGGAAGCCGTTCGCCGTCTGACCGCCGTCTGCACGCAGCGGCCTGTTCGTCCTCCGCCTGCCTGCGACGTTGTCCATCACGTCGATCACATCCTTCACCTGGTAAGCCGTCGACTCGAGCGCCGCTCGCGCAATGTGGGCCTTGCCTGTGCCCAGTGTCAGACCGACGATCACGCCGCGTGCCGAGGCGTCCCAGTGCGGCGCGCCCAGCCCGGCGAACGCGGGCACAAGGTACACGCCGTCATTGCCGCTGGTCTCCATCACAAGCAGTTCCGTGTCGATGGCATGTTCGATCACGCCGAGACCGTCTCGCAGCCACTGCACGGTCGCTCCGGTCGAAAATACAGAGCCCTCAAGCGCGTACACACGCTTCGAGCCGACCTGGAACCCCATCGTCGCAAGCAGGCCGCCCTCTTTTGACCCGGCGACCCTGCTCCCTGTGTTTGTCAGGACGAACGCGCCGGTGCCGTAAGTGCACTTGGTCATTCCCGGCTCGAAGCAGGCCTGACCGTAAAGCGCGGCGTGCTGGTCACCCGCGACCCCGGTAATCGGAGCCTCCGCGCCAAGCACGTCTCCACTTGTCACTCCGAAGTCCGCCGCAGACGGCAGCACTTCCGGCAGCATCTGGCGCGGAATATCGAACAGGGAGAGCATCTCAGGGTCCCACTGCAGGTCGTGGAGGTTCAATAACATCGTGCGAGAGGCGTTGGTGACGTCTGTGACGTGCGACGCGCCTCCCGTGAGCCGGTAGATCAGCCATGAGTCCACCGTGCCGAAGCAGATCTCACCGTCCTCGGCTCTGCGCTGACCGTCCGGCACAGCGTCGAGCAGCCACCTGAGCTTCGTCGCAGAGAAGTACGGATCGAGCACAAGCCCGGTGATCTGCCGAACCTCTTCACCAAGCCCGCGTAGCTCAAGTCCCTTGCAGACCTCCGAGGTGCGGCGGTCACGCCAGACGATTGCGTTGGCGAGCGGCCTGCCCGAGTCCCGCTCCCACAAAAGGGTCGTCTCACGCTGGTTTGTGACGCCGACGCAGGTCAGGTCCTGCATTCCGATCCCCGCCTTTGCGACGGCCGCTTTCGACATGTCCAGCGCGCTGTCGAGGATCTCCAGTGGGTCGTGCTCAACCCATCCTGGCTGCGGGAAGTGTTGACTCAGTTCGACCTGTTCCGACCCGACTGGCCGCGCGTCGCCGTCGAAGACGATGGCCCTGGTCGAGGTTGTTCCTTGGTCTATAGCGAGAATTCGTGGGGATTCTGGCAAGTGGTCGTCTCCCGGATAGCGGACAGCGGCGCGCAACACGTCGCCAGACTTGCGCCGCCCAGATTAGCGCAAGGCGGACACAGCGCGTGTCTCTCGACCTGCATATCCAGCCTGCGGCGTTCAGCCCTGACGCGAGTTCGGTCTACCCACACCCGCTCGTACAGTATCCGGACGAACATGGTCTGCATCATGCCAATCTCAAGGGCGTTTATCGGCTTTCTCATCATCGCATCGACCATTGCAGTTGCGTGCGGCGTCGACGCGTCCGAATCGCCTGTCGGTCAGTCAACAGCAGACTCACGGCCTACGACCGGTATTACGCTTCCGACTGTCCAGCCGATAACGAGTGCCGATTCGACACCCGGGACAACCGTTACCGGCCCGGTGACGCAGATCCGGCCAGAGCCCGTCACCTTCTCCCACGACCCTGGCGAGCACGACGGCCCGTTGACGATTGAGCTGTTCTCAAATGACGCATCGTCTATTCGCTATAACACCGACGGCTCAGACCCTGTCAGCGGCTCGGCGCTCACCTACTCAGGACCTTTCACCCTGTTCGACGCTGCAAGCGTCCGCGCCATTGCCCTCAACTCAGGCGGTCTCGCGTCCAGCGAGTCTTCTGCCGATTACGTTCTCATCAAGCACCAGCTCGACCCGCCGCAGATCAGCAATCGCGGCGGCGCTTTCGGCGAGCCGCAGACCGTCGCAATCGCCACGAACGAACCCGGCGTAACTGTTCGATACACGCTGGACGGCACGCTGCCAACGGCAGGCAATGGCGCCACATACACGGTGCCGCTAACCATCTCAGAATCCGCCACACTGCGAGTGGTCAACACCCGCGCCGGGATGCTCGACTCCGACCCAGGCGAAGCGCAGTTCCATATCTTTGGACGGCTCGTCGAGCGAATCGGTGACATCGTTCTGTCCGGTGACCAGGAGATGGTGATCGAAGACACCATGTTCCTGCACACGGGCAACATCACCCTTTCAGGTAACGCCCGCCTCGTCATTCGCAACTCCTTTATCCAGCATGTCAAGGACTTTGCATTCCAGTACGGCGTCACTGCAACTGGAAACAGCAAGATCGTCATCGAGGACTCGTCGATCGGCACGAATTGCTCAGGCTCGTTCAACTGGAGCTTGTTCGACACCGCTTCGTTGATCGCGGACGGCATGGAGCCGATCAGAGGCAGCTGCAATACATGGAACTTCATGTCCGGAACATCTTCGATACAGGTGGTGAACTGGGACACGTTCAGCGGCACTGTCTGTGACGGCTCAAACGTAAGTGTCACCGACTCAGACACGCTCGAGATCGAGTTCTGCTTCCCGCAAAACTCGACGATCGACACGTCGCTGCCCACGGCCATCGATACGTTTAGCTTTGGGCCAGACCCGGATAATGGCATCGCGTTCGCGCTGTCATTGCGGGACGTGACGGTCGATGGATGGGGCATCAACATACTGCCCGGCGCAAACATCACGATTCGGGACTCGGACGCCATCACAATCGGGGTCATCGCCGGACTACCGTGGCAGGATCAGACCATCGAAATGGACGAACTCGCCCTAAAACGATATACGGAGAGGTCCTGGCAGATCGGCACGGACGCTTCACTGACGCTCATCAACACGAAAGTCTACGGCTGGGAGCCGAACGCTTTCTCTAACAACACGATGGTGATTCGCAACAGCGACTTCACGGCGTCTGCGGTGAACAGTGGCGACGCCCACTACGAGATCTCCGGCAGCACCGTAAACCTGATCTCTGCCAATGAGCGCGTGACGATGACAATTACGAACACGGTGATCACAGGCGACGTTATCGCCAACGATGACACGGTGATCATCCTGATCGACTCAGAGGTCCGCGGCACGGACCATGGTGACGACGGCCGGTCTGGTGGCAACGTCTTCGCCCGTGGCAACGGCAAGGTGATCCTGCGAAACACGACCGTCCTCGGTGAAACGGTGACGCAGGACAGCGGTGCGATCATCGTCGAGTAGTGACTGCGGCCAGGTCAGGGCCCGTGCGCTTTCCAGCCAGAGCTCCGGCAGAACACAGGCCGCTCATCACTTCCTCCCTAACCCGCCAGGACCTTCTCCAACTCCGCCATCTCGTCCGCAGTCAGCGCCCAATCCGCCGCCGTCGCGTTCTGCGCAACCTGTCCGGGGTTGCTCGCTCCTGCGATCACCGAACTGACCGTCGGGTGCGCAAGCAGCCATGCAAACGCCAGTTCCACCAGGGTCTTTCCGCGCTTACTGACAAACGCGTCCAGTGCTTCGAGCACATCGAAATTATGGTCTGTCAGTCTCCGTCCCTGCGCGGCCGGCGTCAGCGCAAGGCGCGTTCCCTCCGGAACGTTCTGGCCGCGTTTGTACTTTCCTGTCAGGAAGCCGTGCGCCAGCGGGAAGTATGGCAGGATGCCAAGTCCATAGTTGGCGCATGCAGGCATGACCTCTGCCTCGATGTCACGCGCAAGCATTGAATACTCCGGCTGCGCGCTCACGAACCTGGCGAGCCTGTAGTGCTCAGACGTCCACATTGCGTCTGCGATTCGCCACGCGTCGTAGTTCGAACAGCCGATGTACCGCACCTTGCCCGCCGCGACAGCGTCATCCAGCGCGCGAAGCGTCTCGTCGATCGGCGTGTCAGGGTCCTGGCGGTGGATCTGGTACAGGTCAATATAGTCAGTCCGCAGCCGCCTCAGAGAGCCGTTGAGCGAGTCCACTATGTGCTTTCGCGATCCGCCCTTCCCGTTCGGACCATCCTCCCAGAGCATCCCGAACTTCGTGGCGATCAGCGCCTCAGACCGGCGGCTCTTGAGCGCCCTGCCGAGGTACTCCTCGGAGACGCCGTGGGAGTACATGTTCGCTGTATCGAAGAGGTTGATGCCGCTGTCCAGCGCCGCGTCAACGACCGCCGCTGACTGACCGGCGTCCAGCCTGCCGCCAAAGTTATTGGTCCCAATGCCGATCTCCGAGACCTCCAGTCCGGATGCTCCGAGCCGCCTGTACTTCATCGTCTTGCCCCGATTCCTGGATAATTCCCCTTAGCCGGCCGATTCCGTGCGGCGATTCTACTCGTCTCCTCAGCGCCCGCGCTCTGAACTGCCGCTTATCCGGTAACGGGGCGCCGTTATCCGGTTCCGGCTCATCCGAAACCGTGTACCCCAGAACATTTACCGGCCCTGCCACCCGGAAATTCGTCAAAGTCCGCGCAAACTGCCACTGGGCAATGCCTGCCACGTACGGCGTATACAGTTTGTAATCGATTTTGGGAGGCGTCTCACGCTGTTCCATGTCACATAAGTCACGCGATTTGTCTGGTTGCGCGGCTTGCAGGGTCGCTACACACCACAGCCACTCACCAGTTCACTAGGCCAATCGCAACCCAGGAGATCCTCACACATGGCAACCGCGGCCATACCCGGCTCGGAATCAACTAGCACCGGATCATCCGGCGGCCGGTCCAGCGGCCAGAAGCTGTCTCGAGAGCGCATAGAAAAGGCCGCCATCGCGCTGGCCCGGTCAGAGGGCTTCGGCAACCTCTCGATTCGTAACGTGGCGAAGGTGCTGGGCGTCGCTCCAATGGCCCTGTACACCCACGTCAAGAACAAGGAAGAGCTTGCCGAGCACGTGGCAGACGCGCTGATCGGTGGGATAGACACGCGGACTCTTGGCGCGCTTACGTGGAAGGACCGCGTCCGTACTCTGTTGCGAGCGCACCGTGACCTGATCCTGAAGCACCCTGACATAGCGCCGTACATAAACTCGGCCAATCCCGGCCTCGGGACCAAACGCTTCCACAATGCCATCACAGACGTGCTGACCCAGGCGGGGTTCGACGCCCAGGGCGCCCAGGACCTGTACTTCACGCTGATTACGTACAACTACGGCTCGGCGGTGACGGCGAGGGTGAGTTCGGCTGCGACGAATAACCTGCTCAAGTACAACGACGGCCTGAGCGCCATCCTCGCCGCTTACGAAGCCCGCATGATGCGGCCGGCGCTCGGAATCGTCGAGTCGATGCGAGAGAGGCTGCGCTTCGGCCGGAAGTAGGCCTCGCCGGTATCCACCTTCCCTGTCTTCCCAACAACAGGGAAGAAGGTGGTTTGTTTGTGACTTTGGACTCGATGGGCCCTGTTGACTTCTTTGTCCGAATTCCGGACGAACCACCCTCTAACTCCCTCCTTGTGAAGTAGGGAGAATTTGTCACTCTGAACTTGATTCAGAGTCTCTCCGAGAGTCGCTCGCGATCTATCACCGCGCACAGGTTGTACCCGGCGGATGGATCTTACCGTTCCGCCACGGTTAGCCGGGAGATTCTGAGTCAAGCTCAGAATGACAAAACACCACCGAGGACCTGACCTGACCCGTCCCTGAACCGCGCCCACAAGCGGGCTCCCTTCGCCAGGGCCGGGATGACGCGTCCAGGCTGCTGCTAAACTGCCGCGAACTATCGTCGCGCCAGACCCTGCGCGCGCCGGATGCCAGGCATCCCATCAGCGGAGGCACGTTTCTTGCCAGTCAGCTCAAGCTCCAACTCCGACCACCACATGACTAACCGCACGCCGCACGGCGAGCGCGGCCAGGCCTATCGCCCGGTGCGGATGGGGTCGAAGGGCGCAGTCGTCGCCAACCACCCGCTGGCAGCGCAGGCCGGGCTGCAGACCCTGATGCGGGGCGGGAACGCTGTCGACGCCGCCGTCACAGTTGGCTTCGCGCTCGGCCCTGCAGAGCCGCAGGGCTCCAGCATCGGCGGCGACGGCTTCGTGATGGTCCACATGCGTGACAGGAAGCTCGTGCGGGTCGCAAACGGCACCGGCGCAGCGCCACTTGCGGCTACGCCAGACCGCTACAAAGACGGCATCCCGCAGACCACAATCCTCGGCGCCTCGGTCCCCGGCATGGTCGACGCACTTCTCTCCGCGCATGAGAAGTACGGGAGCCTGCCGCTCGATGTCTGCCTTGAGCCGGCCATAGAGCTTGCGGAAGACGGTGTTCCCGTATCCCACTTCCAGAGCGTCTCGGCGGCAAAATATCCTGTGCTGATGACCGCGCCGGCGTCTGCCGCAGTCTTCGCGCCGAACGGCAGGCCGCTTGCGCCGGGCGAGCTTCGCCGCAACCCCGATCTAGCCCGCACGTACAGGCTGATCGCAGCCGGGGGCCGCGACGCCTTTTATGAAGGTGACATCGCCCGGGAGATCGTGCGCTTCTCAGAGGCGAACGGCGGCCTGCTCTCACTAGATGACTTAAAGCGCCACCGTGTCCGCTGGGACGACCCGATATCGACCTCCTATCGCGGCCACACCGTCTACGAGGCGCCTCCGAACTCGACCGGCCATGTGCTGTTGCAGGAGTTGAACCTGTTCGAGCATGTCGACCCGGCGAGCGCCGGCTACCTGTCCGCAGAGTCTATCCACATGATGGTCGAGGCGAAGCGGCTGGCCTTTGCAGACCGCGAGGCATACGTCGCCGACCCCGAGTTCGTCGACATCCCGATGGAAGGGTTGCTGTCGAAGGAGTACGCGGCAAGCCGCTTCGCGCTGATCGACCCCGAGCGGGCCATGTCCGAGCCCGGACCGCCAGAACCGGGCGACGCGTGGGCGTTCCAGGACCGCGTGCCAGACGAGACGAAGCGCTTCTTCAGGCCGGGCGCCAGAGCCGGGGCCGCACAGCCGATTCCTTCCGGCGGCAGCGAAACGACCCATTTTTGCATCGTGGACCGATGGGGCAACTCGGTGGGCGAGCTCCAGAGCATCCAGACCATGTTCGGCTCTTGCCTGATCGCAGGATCGACCGGAATCCTGATGAACAACCGAATGACTTACTGGCACATCGACGAGACCCACATCAACCACCTGCGGCCCGGCCAGCGCGTCCGCCACACCATGAACCCGGTGATGGTGTTCTCCGCGCCGGTCGAGGAGGACGGAGACCTTGAGCTGGTGTGCGGAACACCGGGCGGAGATACACAGGTCCAGACGAACCTGCAGGTGGTTACGGGCGTCATCGACTACGGGCTGAATGTCGCCGAGGCGCTTGAGGGCCCGCGCTGGACCCATTTCCAGGCCCGCACCGACTCAACATATCCGCACGCCGAGCGAAACGAGCTGGTTGTCGAAGACCGGGTCCCTGCGGAGACCGCGAACGGACTGCGTGACCGCGGACACGAGACGACGCTGGTCGGTCCGTTCGAGGGGAATGGCAGCGAGGGGGCGATACATATACACCCCGGAAGCCGTTCTCTGATGGCGGCCTCAGACCCGCGCAGAGACGGTGACTCGGCCGTCTGGTGAGCCGCGGCGCTGGTCTCCCGGACAATACGTATATATGTATATATCAGTTCAGATTGGGCATATATACAGGTATATATGCACTTGAGTCCGCTGGCGCGATACTGGCGGGTATGTCACTCACATCAGGCTCTCCAATTCAAGAAACTTCTTCGCGATGGGCGTGGAACGATTGGAAGAATGCTCACGGTCATTGGAGCATCCCATATCTGGTTGAGGCGGTGGGGGCGGCGTCTGTGAGTGGCTACGCTGTCATCATCGTGACAGGGTGGGGATGGTCTGTAGCAGGCCAGGTGTGGACAGGTGTCATCGCTTTCATTGTCGCCCTCGCCCTCTGGGGCTTATTCGTCTATCTGTTTCTATGGATTCGCGCTCCGTACAAGCAGCGAGACGAATTGCGACGGCTTCTTAGTACGGGGAGCAACGAGCCGTCTATCGACTCGATCTTGGAACAGGCCGCTCCGTTGGTTGAACTGGCTGTTAATAGTTATCTGTTTGAAGAAAACGAACCGGATGAAGGCATTGCTCGCGGTTTTGGTCGTGTCTTTGGCCGTCACCGCGCCCGCACAGAGTTTGCGAAAGCAAGCGATGCACTCAGAACGCTCAGCATCCGTTGCAATGAAAGGCGAAGAGCAATCATTGAAGAGTTCATTGCTGGAATAGAGGAGGTCGCTTGGAACGAGGATTTTAGTAAGAGCCAAAGGGAACAGCGTGGGCTAGCGACAGCCGTATTCGACAAACTCAAACGGCAACTCGACACGACAGCTTAAAAGAAAACCCTGCTCCGTTAATGTGCTACTCGTGTGGTAGAATCGCGCCCAAACCAAAAACCCCCGCATATTGCGGGGGTTTTTGGTAGCCACAAGGGCTAGTGTTTAGCGTGACACCTGAACTTTAACTCCCTGGCGGGCTACCGTCAAGGGAGTTGTGCCTTGTCAGACTATGATCTGATCAAAACTGCGATCCTCAACAGGCAACAGATCGTTGCGACATTCGACGGTCTCCGCAGGTATTTGTGTCCACATACACTGGGCATCAACGAGTTCAATGAATTTCAAGCACTGTTCTACCAATTCTCAGGTGGAAGCAAAAAGGGACTTCAGCCAGATGGCTCGCGTCGAAACTGGCGCTGTATGCCGTTGTCTAAACTTTCAGATGTGAACATCCGAGATGGCGAATGGCACACCGCGCCAAACCATTCCCGACCAGCAACGTGTCTCAAGCGAATTGACTACGAAGTGAAATTCTAGGCTGACTGCTTCCAGGCTAGGTATTCTCTAGCGCGTTCCTCAGCGGACGGGCCAGAGAAGATGGTGACATAGCACTCACCCTCTGACTCATAGTCGATTGCTTCAACGCGCCATTCGTCACCGTCCATGGAATCAGGTGACTCGACTAGTTCCCATTGAAGCTGTGTGCTCGTTACCATCGGCTCACCTCCCGTGTGTGGCGGACAGGGTACACCTGCCCAACAGATAATGTCTTGATGTACGCGTCCCGCCCAATACGAGTTTCAACTACATAGGTGGATTTGAAAACCATTGTGGCGGGACTAGCTTTTGCCACGTGCTGATTTACCCCACCAATTCCTGATACTTGATCGGGTTCGCCCCAAGTAATTCGCGAAGCGCGTCCCTGAATATGAACGGGTTGTTGCGGTTGTTGAAGCGGAACTCGAACTCGTCAAGGTACCTGGCCATGTGCTTCTGAGAGACGTGGTGGAAGCTGCCGACCACTCCGCGCTTGAACAGGCTCCACATACCCTCAACGGTGTTTGTGTGAACGTGGCCACGCACGTATTCCTCTGCGGAGTGGTTGACCGTCTCATGCCGGGTGTTGCCGTCACCGATGCCAGGCGCGGTCAGGAGCAACTCACGCGCCTCCGCGATTCCCGCCACTACGGTCCGACCTGCTCTTCTTCGTCGCTGTACGGCAGCACGAAACCGGCGTCTGAGAAGGCGTCCACAAGGTCAGTCCGCACCGCGGCCAGGCGCTCGACCGCCGCGTCTGACAGTTGGCACGCCGCCACTGAGGCGCAGTCGTCTGCAAACTCCACCTGGATCTGCTGCAGGCTCGAACACGCGTTGGCAATTGCGGCCGAATACTGTCCGGGAGGCAGCTGGACCAGGTTGCCGGGGTCACACGGCCCGGCTGTGAACGACGCGAAGTTCCAGTCGAATGGACCTTTAGCTTCTTCAAGCCGCGTGATCTGGTTAAGCATCCACGGCGCTATCTGGCTCGGCACCAGCACATTTGAACTCAGGATGGTGGAGTCACGAAGCGCGTCGGATTCGTTGCGGTCCTGGAAGCTCTGCTGTGTAGTCGAAATCCAGCTGGGCACGAGTAGTCCCAGCGGCACTGCGAGTACCGCCGCGATGATGAGGAAGACCGTCAACTTCGACGGGTTCCTGAGCTCGCGACGCAGGCGTGCCAGCTTGGAGTGATCGATTAAAGGAGGTACGTGGTGCTTCGCCATTTGAACCCGATGAAACTAGTGCCCGATAGATCCGCCGCCCTGGCACAGGCCGTCCCCCCAGAGCGTCCCCCCCAAGATCGGCCCCGAAGAATGTTACGAAGGCCAGCCGCGGTCTGTCTTACTCACAGTAACCTTAAATACTCAGATTGACATGATTCGTTCGAGGAGCGGACAACGGGGTGGCTGGCGGATCAGTACGGATCGACCCGGAACCGCTCAACCACATCCTCGTTCAGTTCGAAGCCGAGTCCTGGCCGGTCCGGAACGGCGATCGTGCCATCTGGCTCAAGCTCAAGCCGCGGCGTCAGCAGGTCCGTGATCGCGTCCGAGTGCGGAAACGCCATCGGGAACTCGATGAACGGAGTGGCCGGGCTGATCGCAGCCATCTGGACCTCCGCCGCAACACCTGCCATGTGGCACCACGCGTGCGGGATGCACAGCGCCCCGTGCCGGTACGCGTCTTCGGCGATGTTCAGCATTTCGTGAATCCCGCCTGCCCGCACCGAACTGGGCTGCACAACGTCCACCCTGCCACGGCGCAACAGGTCCGCAAACTCATGGCGGCCGGCGAATCCCCAGTCGCCAACAGCTATGCGAACGCCGGTTGACGCAGCCAGCCTGGCGTAACCTTCGATGTTGTCTGCCGGCAGCGGCGCCTCGATGAAGTACGGCCTGAACTGCTCAATCGCCCTGATCGTCTGCAGCGCCTGCCCAACGTCCCGCCAGCGGTTCTGCACGTCGATCATCAGTTCTCGCTCATCACCAAGCACGTCACGCGCCGCCTCGATCACCGCAATGTCTGTCTTGAGATCGACATTCCCGAACTGGCCCCGCCACTCCTCGATCTTCACCGCCCGCGCCCCTGCGTCAACGGCCATCTGCACTCGCTCCCGAAGCTGAGCGATGTCGTCTCCGGGCGGATAGACGGTGACGTAAGGCGTGACGCTTGAAAGCGGCTCAGCAGGCGTTGCAGTGGTTGTGAAGGACCGCCAGGCGAGCCTGTGTACGGGAAGGCCGGCGGCTTTGCCCGCAATGTCCCACAGCGCCGTCTCGACCGCGCCGATGGCGCCGATCACCACGCCTCTGCGGCCATACAGGCCTGTTGCGTTGTACATCTTCTGCCACAGACGCTGCACCTCACGCGGGTCTTCGCCAACGATCAGCGGCTTGAGGCCCATGGAGTTGTTGACGATTGCGTGAATGACGAGTGAAGGCGCCTCGCACTGGCCGATTCCGGTGACGCCGCCGTCAGTGTGGACGCGCACCAGAGTGAAGTCGTATCCGGCGGCGACTCCGGCGTCCGCGGCGCCGACATTCCACGATGCGACCGACCCGTCGCCTGGGTCACGGAGCGCAATGACCTCTATGTCTGTGATCTTCATGGGTTTTGCTGGAACATATCGCTGGGTTGGGTTTTGAGCATGTTGAGGGGCGGCCGGTTACGTGACATGTATCGAACGCAGAACGCAACGCGACTCACAGGTGCGTCAACTCCAGTCCTGTCTTCTCTGCGATCCACTCGGACAGCGGCTTGCGGTGACAGTGGTCAAGGTCCGACTCAAGGCACATGACAGCGGTCGGTCTGAGCCTGGCCTCGTCCGCAAGCCGCTCTGCCGCCTCTCCCCTGCCGCCAGTTGCGTCCAAACTCGCAGCGTACTCACCCAACAGTCTGCCCCAGCCATCTGCGCCACCGGCCGCCGCACGGTCCGCTGTGGGAATGCCAAGAATCCTCAAGGATTCGTACTCGATCCCTATCGCGGCGAGCGTCCCTTCAAGCTGCCGCTTCGAGAACCCCTTCTTGCGTGAGACCGGGTTGGCTCGAACATCGGCGACAACCTCCACTCCGGCGACTTTCAGCAAAGCGGCCAGCGAATCCGGAGTGTGGGCTGCGTAACCAATGCTGTATATGCGGCTCAATTTTCCACTTCCCCGATTGCTCCTGACCGCGTCCCGCACACAGCGCGGGCACGCCGCGCCTAACTCGACTCCGCCTTCTTGCGAAGGCTAGAGATCGCCCAGGTCGCATCCGGGTCGACAATGCGCACGGGCTTCACACCGTCCGCGAACCGGGCCTGCAAGCGGTCGTACTGCGCGCGGACCTCTTCATCCGGGTAAACCCACTCGTGCAGGTATCGCACACCCGTGATCTTCGCCTGCAGCAACTCCTTCGTACAGCCGAAGCAAGGCCGCATAGTCGTGTAGATGATTCCGCCCTCGCACGCGATCCCGAACCGCGCCGCGGCCAGCAGCGCGTTCTGCTCTGCGTGGACGCAGATGCACAGGTCGTAACTGGTGCCGGAGGCGTACCGCTCACGATTGTTGCAGCGCTCACAGCCGCCCTCATCACAGTTCGGCATGTCGTACGGAGTGCCGTTGTATCCGGTCGAGACGATTCTCCGGTCTATGGCGATCAGCGCGCCGACCCTGTTGCCGACGCAGTTGGCGCGTGATCTCACGGCCAGCGCAATCCCCATCATGTACTGGTCAACATCAGGTCTGGCCGCACCTGGATCACGCATCTGTACCGCACCACTCTTCTGTTCAGTCACGTCGCACCGTAACCTCGCTTGTTCGTCGCCCTCGACTGATATCCTAGCCTGAGTTCGGTCAAAGTAGAAATTTTCATCAGCTCGAAACGATAGTCGCGGTCGGCGATAACGCCACAAACCAGGCTGGCGCGACCAGGTAGGTCACACTCAATGGCATCTGCACGCACACAGAGAAGCTCACAGCCAGACGCGTCAGGCCGCTTCGGCCGCTATGGCGGAAAGTTCGTCCCAGAGACGCTGATGGCCGCGCTCAACGAGTTGGAGCAAGCGTTCGAGGCGGCACGGAGCGACCAGTCGTTCTGGGACGAGCTGAACGGCCTTCTCGCAGACTATGTCGGCCGCCCGACTCCCATCTACTTCGCGCGCAACCTGAGCGAGAGGCTGGGCGGCCCGCAGATCTACATCAAGCGGGAAGACCTGGCCCACACCGGCGCGCACAAGATCAACAACGCGCTTGGCCAGATACTGCTCGCAAAGCGGCTCGGCAAGAGGCGCATCGTTGCCGAGACCGGCGCCGGACAGCACGGCGTCGCCACAGCCACCGTGTGCGCTCAGATGAACCTTGAATGCATCGTCTACATGGGTGAGGAGGACATCAAGCGGCAGGCGCCGAACGTGTACCGCATGAACGAGCTGGGGGCGGAGGTGCGGCCGGTGCTCTCCGGCAGCAGGACGCTCAAGGACGCCATCAATGAGGCGATCAGGGACTGGGTCACGAATGTCGAGTCGACCCACTACCTGATCGGCAGCGCAGTCGGCCCACACCCGTATCCGATGATCGTGCGTGACTTCCAGTCGGTGATCGGTACTGAGGCCCGCGAGCAGTTCGTCGGAAAGACCGGAAAGCTGCCTGACTACGTAGTCGCGTGCGTTGGCGGGGGCAGCAACGCCATTGGGATGTTTTCAGGGTTTCTCGAAGACACCTCTGTGATATTGATCGGCGTTGAGGCCGCGGGCGAGGGTCTCGAAGGCCGCCACGCCGCCACCATGAGCCGCGGCACGCCGGGTGTGCTGCACGGCGCCATGAGTTATGTTCTGCAGGACCGCTGGGGCCAGATCATGGAGGCGCACAGCATCTCGGCAGGGCTCGACTATCCCGGCGTCGGCCCGGAGCACTCGTTCCTGAAGGACGCCGAGCGGGCGCAGTACGTGGCAGTCACAGACGACGAGGCGCTGGACGGCTTCAGGCTGCTCACCAGGACGGAGGGAATCATCCCTGCGCTCGAGCCATCGCACGCCATCGCACATATCCAGAAGATGGCGCCCGGCCTGACGGCAGACCAGACTGTGCTGCTGTTGCTGAGCGGCCGCGGAGACAAAGACCTCGATACAGTTGCAAAGGCTCGCGGAGTGAAGATCTAGCACGGGCTGTCTCACCCTGGCAACGCCCACATTAAGTTGTCAGGCAGGGCACGGCACTAAAATGGTTAAGAAGATCACAGACCGCAACGTACATCCGGAGCAGGGCCCGGGCGGCAAGCCGCTACAGGCAAAGCGGCTCAAGCTAAAAAGGCTCCACAAAAAGACCGGCGAAAGCCGCGCAGACCTGCAGGGACTCGCCCCGGACAAGCTCCCACCCGCATCGTCAGGCAATGAGGCCCGGCAGGCGCGCTCACGCCTCGACATCACCTTTCCAGTCAACTGGGCGGCGGACTGGCAAAAGCTTCACACCAGGAAGCCGGCCGAAGACGATGAGCCAGATCGCAATTCCTGACCTGTCAGACTTCAAAGCGTCAGAACAGCCATCGCAGAAAACCAGAGTCACTCGCACGTAATTCGCATGACATTCAAAAAGATCCTCGTCCCGCTTGACGGCTCGACAAACTCAGAAAAAGTGCTCGCGTGGCTGAGCGGACTGGCCGGCAAGCTGGGCGCCGAACTCGTCCTGCTCGCCGTCTCTGAACCTGGCGCATCACCGGCCCCGGCACTGAAAGACCGCGCCGCTGAAGACGCGGCGCAGGCCGCCGCCAGCTACCTGGAGAGGCAGGCGAAAGCCCTCCGCGAGCGAGGATTTGCCGTGACGGCGGTTGTCGAGCCCGGCCGGCCTGCGGATGCAATACTCACCACCGCTGACCGCGTTGGCGCAGACATGATCGCCATGGCCACGCACCGCGACCGCCTGGTCGAGCGAGGCATCCTTGGCAGCGTGACAGACACCGTCCTGCGGACTGCGACGCTACCCGTGCTGGCGGTCAACCCTGACGGAGATCATCTATCCTCTCCAGCGCCAGGAGCGCCGTCGACCGTGATCGTGCCGCTGGACGGATCGAGCCTCGCCGAGGAGTCTGTGCCGGCCGCACTCGACATCGCGGCTGCCTGCGGCGCTGGAGTGATCTTCATATGGGCGGTGCACCTGCCCACATATGCCGTCTCCGGTCCCGGCGCCGAGTTCTACGGAATCGACTACGGCGTGTCCGGGGAGCGGGAGCATGCTCGCAAGTACCTGGCGAAGTTCGTCGAGCAGGCGGAGTCGAGGGGGATTCCGGCCAGGGCGCACGCCGCGCTGGGCAACGCCGCAGGCCGCATCCTGGAGGAGACGCGCAACGTGCCTGACGCGTTTATCGTGATCAGCTCACACGGCCGGGGCGGGTTCAGGCGGATGGTGCTGGGAAGCGTCGCAGACAAGATCGTCCGTGCGTCACACCACCCTGTGCTGGTCATGAAGCACACCGCGTCGAAGTAGGCCACCCGGAGCCGGGCCAGACTTGGCCAGGCTAATGCTTTGCCGCCAACGGATTGCTCTCCACGAACCACTTAGGCAGGCGCATAGTCTTGAACGGCCGCCGCCCGGAACACTGGCTGAACGCTGGCCCCATGATGATAGATAGCGACACAGAGTCGGCGTATAGCCAGAACCGTGACTGGTGGGAGTCGATTACCCGGCACCATATAAACGGGGCGATGGATATTGAAGGTTTCTTGCGAGGTGACTATAGCCTGCGCGGATATGTGCTCGAAGAACTGGGCGGCATCAATGGCAAATCGCTATTGCATCTCCAGTGCCATTTCGGCCTGGACACGCTGGCCCTGGCACGTTTAGGCGCACAGGTTACCGGCGTAGATTTCTCTCCAACGGCGGTTCAAAAGGCCAGAGAGCTGGCGGCAAGGGCGAATATACCGGCCAGGTTTGTTGAGTCGAATGTGCTGGAACTCGGCGACACTTTCCAGGATGAGTTCGACGTTGTGTTCACGACTCACGGAGTCGTCGGCTGGCTGCACGAGCTTGATAGCTGGGGAAAGGTGATTGCCAGTTCGCTCAAGCCCGGCGGACTCGTCTATATATCTGAGTTCCATCCTTACATGCTGACGATTGACGACCTTGGACCGATTACCGCCGAGACTGGGATGAAGGTGCGGTATCCGTATTTCAACACGGGCGCTGCGTTTGAGTCACAACCGTCGCAGTCGTCCGACTACGCTGACCCGAATTTCAATCCGGGAATCGAGTTCCGGTTCTGGCAGCACTCGCTCAGCGAAATCATTGGCTCGCTGCTCCAAGCAGGCATCTCAATCGAATACTTTGCCGAGCACGACTACACAGTCAGCCCAATCATAGGAGGAATGGTGCGGGAGTCTGACGGCTACCACCGGATGGCTCCCGGCCTCCCGCGCATCCCGCAGATGTACTCGATCCGAGGGAGAAAACTGCCTCACGCATAGCGTCTCGCTCCAATCATCGGGACACGGAGCCGCCCGCCTCGCTCAATTGCACGCGCGGCGCCGCCATGCTACGTTTCCGCCCGACCGGACCGAGCCTGCGCTCACCTGACGCGGGCACATAACGCGTCGGCAGAAGGAGACACGGCCATATGAGCGGCAACGGCCCTCTCGAAGGGATTCGTGTGGTCGTGTTTGGCAGCTTCATAGCGGGCCCGTTCGCAGGGCAGCTGCTCGCCGACATGGGCGCAGATGTGATCAAGGTGGAGCCGCCGGCTGGCGATCCGTGGCGTCATCAGAACCCTATCGCGCCCAACGAGAGTCGCGTCTTCCTGCCGCTTAACCGCGGCGTGCGGAGCATCTGCCTCGACCTGAAGTCGGCAAAGGCACGCGCCGCGCTCAAGAAGATCATTGAGTCTGCAGACGCCGTCGTCTCCAACACGCGGCCGGACACTGCGGCAAGACTCGGCATCGACTATGAGTCGCTGGCTCCGGCAAACCCCCGGCTGGTCTTCATAGAGATTACGGCGTACGGTCCGGAGGGCCCGCGCTCCGGTATGCCCGGATTCGACCTCATAATGCAGGGCTACTCTGGCGCGATGGCCAGTGAGGGGAAGCTTACGAACGGCCACCCCGAGCCGGTCTGGTCTTCGTCATATATCGACTTCTCTACGGCGTACGCAGCGGCCGGCGCAGTGATGGCGGGCCTGCTTGAGAGGGCGCGGACCGGCAGGGGTCAGAAGGCCACGACCAGCCTGCTCGCCAACGCTCTCGCCATGCAGTGCATGAGACTGGTCCGGATCAACGAGATCCCTTCACCGGTACAGAAATGGCACGACGAGGTGCGGCCGCGGCTTGAGGCGGAAGGAGCCACATACCCCGAACTGCAAGAGCAGTACCAGGACCTCCTTCGCCCCCTCGAGTACCGCTGCTACTACCGCGCGTTCCGCACGAAGGACGGCGGCCTGGCACTGGGCACGCTGGCGTTTCATGCGAGGCGGAGGCTGCTCGACTACCTTGGGCTCAAGGACCCGCGCATGCAGGACCCATCGTTCGATCTCGCATCCCCCGAGGCAGAGGGGATCGGCCGTGCGCTGATCGGCCAGATTGAGGCGAGGTTTGCCGAACGCACGACAGCCGAGTGGTTCAGGGACCTGCGTGCCGAGGACATCCCGTGCGAGCCCGTCCGGTTCATCGAAGAGCTCATAAACGACGAACAGGCGCTGGCGAACAGCTACGTGATCGAGCTTACGCATGACGCCGGCTTCACGTACCGCTCCTCCGGACCTGTCATCCGGTTCGGGAGCGGCATGCCAGAAATGAGGCCTGCCCCGGCGCTTGGCCAGCACACCGCCGAGGTCCTGCGGGATGTCGGGCTCACAGAGTCTGACATCGGCTAACGCGTATCAAAAGTTCTGTTCTCTGCAGGCGTTTTCGTGATCTGCCTACGTAGCCCGCCTCTGCAGTCCGGAGGACGAGCTTACGGGCTGGCGCAGCGCACACGGATGGCACTATTGACACGCCAGATTCCGGGCCGGCACTGAGGCAACCTGGCGCAGGGTCGGTTAATCTAGAGGTATGTTCAGGCGCGCTTTATTACGGCTGGAGCGTTCGCTTGCGTACTTCCCGGAGCTGACTCTGAAGGGTACGCCGGAGCATGTTGGCCTTCGCTACGAGGAGCTGTGGCTGAAGACCGAGGACGGAAACCGGGTCCACGCATGGTGGATTCCTGGCCCGAATGGCCCGAATGGCGGTCTCGGCTCTGGTGAGCCAGCGGCCCGTCCAACATGGGTCTACCTCCACGGCAGCGGCGGCAACATCAGTGCCCGCCTCGACGGCTATCGCGCAATACATCAGCGAACCGGCGCAAACATCCTGGCTGTCGACTACCGTGGCTTCGGGCTGAGTCCTGGCCGGCCCTCAGAATCGGCCACATACACAGATGCCCGCGCCGCTGTTGTTGAGGCGGTTCGCCGCAACAGGTCTCAACAGTGCGAGCCCGGTCCCCTGGTGTTCCTCGGCGTCTCGATGGGCGCGGCCATCGCGACAAAGATCGCGGAAGACATGCGCCCGGACGCCCTGCTCCTCGAATCGCCGCCATCGTCGTTTCCAGACCTCGCGCCCGTCCAGTACCCGTGGACAAAGATCCTGCCGCTCTCGTGGCTCATGCAGATCCGGTATGAGACCCGCTCGCACATAGCGCGGCTTGCCAATGTTCCTTTGCTGGTCATGCACGGCGATCAAGACGACATCGTGCCGCTAAAGTACGTACAGATGGTGTACGACTCTGCGAACGACCCGAAGAGGCTGTTCGTCATCAAAGGCGGCACGCACGACCGGCCTGACCTCGTTGACCCGAAAATGTACTACTCGGTGGTCAACGGCTTCATAGACGAGTTCGCGAGCGGATCGCTGCGGACCTCGTCCTGTGATTACGCGGCAGACTGAGAAGACCGCGTAATCAGGACGCCACGTGCACCCGCGGCAACCGCGCCACGTTTACGGGCGACCGGGTTGTCGCGAGCCTGTAAGCGGTCCTGCTGACCGGTTCTCCAGCCGTTCGGACTGGCCGGAGAGGATGCGCCGGCGCGTCTGCATACACCGGCCTCGGAGGACGCCTCAGGCCGAAGCTCTGAGACGGCCCATCCGGTCTGAACTGGTCCAGCACGGCAAGCGTCACGGGGTTCAACTTCCGCCCTGCCCGCCGCTGCGCGGCAAGTGTGTCTATGGCGTGCTCGCTCAACCCTGAGCGCGGCCGCATCTCAACCGGATAGCGAAGGTAGCAGTCACGCTGGCTCACAAGCGCGGGCCTGAACGCGGCGCTCGGGCAGGTGTACGCGTAAGGGCACATGTACGCAATACACAGCGCCGTCTCGCCGGACAGAGGCGACCCCGCGGTCGAAAGACCTATCCGCTGAAGGGCGTTGTACCGCACATGCCGCAGCTTGCGGGCACGCCGTCTTTTCCAGCTTTCAGGGATCTTTGGCAATTACTCTATTCGCAGTTCGATGCAGAGGTCGCAGCGCGGCATGGACCGGCAGGAACTTGTTCAGGAAGGCATTGACGAGTCGCTGAGACTATATCCAGGTCAAATCTCCACTTCGTCCCGAACAATGTCTCACACCCCGGCGCACAGTTCCTAGCCTGCTGGCGGCGAACCTGGCCGCTAGATGAAACTGAGCGTCGCCGGTCTCACCTGTCCGTCGCGTCCCCACCGTTCACGTTGATGGCCTCGCCATTGATGTAAGACGCCCGCGGGCTGGCAAGAAAGCCGATCACCTCTGCCACTTCGCTGTCCCTACCCACCCTGCCCATCGGGTTTGCGGCGACGCGCGCCGCCCACGCCTCTTTAGCCATCGGGTCCATGCGAGCCGTGCCGATCAATCCGGGACAGACCGAGTTTGCGGTAATCCCATGCACGGCAAGCTCTTTTGCAATCGCTTGCGTGAAGCCGTCGACTGCGAAGTTGGCTGCGTTGTAAGCAGAAGTGTTCGCCATCCCGCGCTTACCCGCGATTGAAGACAGGTTGATGATCCTGCCACCCTCACCCTGTTTAACCATCTGGGCGGCGGCGGCGCGAGAGCACATGAACGTCCCGCCCACCTTCACGTCGATGACCCGCCTGAACACCTCAGGGTCGATCTCCAGCAGCGGCTTGCGGTCGGGTCCGTACGGAGCGGCGGCGTTGTTCACGATGATGTCGAGCCGCCCGAACTCCGAAACGGCGCGGTCGATCATCGACTGGACCTGCTCCGGGTCCGTAATGTCGACCACCAGCGGCAGCGCCTGTGAGCCGGCGGCTCTGATCTCATCGGCCACCGACTCGACATCCCGCCAACCTGCGGCCTTCTCATCTTCAGGGAACGTCGCGGGGTCGCGTCCTGTCCCGGTGACCACGACATCCGCGCCCATCTCTGCCAGCACCACCGCGGTTGCTCTGCCAATGCCGCGCTTCCTGCCGGCGCCGGTGACGATGGCCACCTTCCCCGCAAGCTCTCTCGCTCTCGGAACGGCAGACTGTCCGGTGCTCATCTTTATCGTCCTTAGCTCTATATGAAACCGTTCTCCCTCGACCGGACGGGCGCCCGCTTTCGGGTCGAATGAACTTACCGTTCGAGCATGGTCATCCGAGAGATTCTGAGTCAAGCTCAGAATGACAGAAAGCCACCCTCTCTCTATCTCTCTCCCAGTAAAATGAGAGAGGAATTGAACGAAGCTATCGTCCTTCAGGCTGCGTTAGCCCGGTCTATGGGGACTGCTGGCCAGACCGCCCGGCGGGACCCGCCCTGCCGGAGAGTGAGGAAAAGATATCAGGCAAACGTCATTGGCGAGTTGACAGCGTTGTGTTGAGCGCAACTGGCTCCCATCCGCTGCCAGGAACAAGCCGCCAGACGAATACGCGGACCTCCGTGCCCGGCGGGTGAAGCCTCAGGAACTGCGTGAACTCGTCTTGATTGCGAATTAGAGTCTGGTCCATCTGGACGATCACGTCGCCCGGCACTATCCTGGCGGCCTGGGCCGGTGTGTCTGCGCCAACCACCTGGACCAGGTATCCGCCAGTGATCGGCAGCCCCAGGTTGGCAGCCTCTGCCCGAGGCATGGTGCGCCCGCCGATGCCGAGAAAGCCCGGCGGTGGCACCGGCCCTAGCGCGATCAGATCATCCACAGTCTCGAGCGCGCCGTTGATGCTGATGGCAAAGCCAATCCGGTCTCCGGTGCTCAACCTGGCCGTGTTGACTCCAATCACCTCGCCACGACCGTTAATCAGCGGCCCTCCGCTGTTGCCGCTGTTGATTGCGGCGTCTGTCTGGATCAGACCGGTCAACTCTCCGCCAATACCGTTCGGGAGCGAGCGGCCAAGCGCTGACACCACGCCTTTGCTGACAGTCGGCGGCCCAGCCAGGCCAAGCGCATGCCCGATAGCGACCACATCCTCGCCAACTCTGAGCGCGCCGGAATCACCGAACAGCGGCGGCCTGAGACCCGAGGCGTCACCGACCACAACCAGCGCGATGTCATTATCCGGGTCGCCCCGGAATAACTCCGCCAGCACGACCGTCTCGTCCGGTTTCGTCACGCTGATAGTGACGGCGCCATCCACCACGTGCCAGTTGGTGAGTATCTTGCCAGTGTCATCGAACACAATGCCCGTGCCGGACGCCTGCCCGGCGCCAGTATCCACAGAGATCCGAACCACAGAAGGCAGTATTCTCCTGGCGATCTCAGTGGTGGTGAGAGGAGGCTCCGGAGAAACGGTTGGTGTTGGCGGTACCGGTGTTGGCGGTGCCGGAGTCGATGTTGGAACGACCGGTGTTCCGGGGGTCGGCGTTGGGGCAACCGCTGTCGTCGATGGGAAGACAGACGGGGTGGCTGTCGGCGGGAATGCGATCGCGGTCGGGGTTGGAGGGAACGTGATCGCCGTTGGAGTCGGCGGAAACGTAATCGCAGTCGGGGTCGGTGGAAAGGTGATGGCCGTTGGAGTCGGCGTTCCCCCGGCGCAGGCGGCAACGGCAAGCAACACCGTCATGACGACGGCGAGGGCCAGCCTGTTCCGACCTCCGGCGCCTCTTACAGAATTTGTCATCGTTTGTCCGGACTTGCCCCGCCGGTCAGAAAGGGCCGCGCATGCCTGTAGAGCGCATTCTGTGCCGGAATTGTCAAGACTTTACCTGAGTCCAGAAGGTGGGCCAAATCCCGGCGCAGACATCAGGGGTCCTCTTTCCGCATCGACATTACGTATACGCCTGCGACTGCCAGCCCGGGGAGACCACACGTTAACCAGAATCCTCACAGACAGACGCCATCAGCACGGGCCGCAATGTATTCTAGCCATCTCGTTTCGCAAGTGACGTAAACCCATTTCGCT
Organism: Chloroflexota bacterium; assembly: GCA_027624075.1. GTDB lineage: Bacteria > Chloroflexota > Dehalococcoidia > Lucifugimonadales > Lucifugimonadaceae > JAJCYX01. The sequence continues at coordinate 16,635 of JAQBUH010000014.1, read as the reverse complement.
CGAGCCTCTTGCTGGCGACTCGCCTCGCAAAACGCTGAAAGAGACCTCACGCCCTGACCTTCATCGACTTCATCAGACGCCGCGGCCGCGGTGACGCGCGGCTCCTCACCGGCTCGTTCGTCGCTGTTCTAATCGCCGCAACCGTTGTGGCAGGTGGGCCAATATACCTGCGCGCGCTCGAAAAGATCGGCGTCACAGACGCAGTTGCGAATATAGGCCCGTTCAACAAGAACATCATCGTCAACTCGAGCTGGGTGCCTCTTGAGGTGAACGAGGCGAACAAGTCAACTGATGTTGTTGCCGGCCTCACAGAGCAGCACCTTGGCTCGTTTTATGACTCGGTATCGTTCAGGATCAAGAGCCGGTCCCACTTCTGGAACGTCAACGGACCGCCGCCACTCACCACCCCGCTGTCATCGCGGGCCTACTTCCAGGCGATGACCGGGATCGATCGGGAGATCTTCTACCTGGAGGGAAGTCCCCCGACAGACAAGATCGAGATTGTGGACGGTGTACGGATCATCGAGGCGTCGATCACTCAAGACCGGGCCACGCGCAAGCACGGAAACGAGGTCATTACGCTGGAGGTTGGCGACGTCATCGACGCCGTCTCCGAGCCGCGTGGCATCGGCAACGTCAAGGCGCGCATCACCGGGATATTCAGGGCCGTCGACGAACGGTCGCAGTTCTGGCTCGGGTTCCCGACCGCCATCCTGAGGCCGTCGCCACCAGTCGAGTTTGGCGGTCGTGACCTGCCCCTTGTGCTCCATGTGACGTGGGAGGCTAGCACCCGCGGCCTTGGACCTTCCAATGCCGGACTGCCAGCCGACTTCAACTGGGTCTTCTTCACAAACGTCGAAAGACTTAACAACGTCTCGACCGCCGACCTCCTCGGAAGAATAACCCGGCTCGAGGATGACATCGCAAAACAGATCGTCCGGCCCAGCGTCATCACATCGCTCGACCCCACCTTCGCCCGGCTTGAAGAGAAGATCACGTTTGTACGCATCCCGATGTTCCTGCTGGCCGCGCTCACCGTTGTGATCGTCGTTTATTACCTGTTCCTCGTCTCCGGCCTCCTATCGACGCGGCGCGAGTCTGAGACCGTGATGCTGCGCAGCCGCGGGCTGAGCATGCTTCAGATACTGCGCTTTGAAGCGCTCGAGGCGCTGCTCCTGATCGGCGTCCCTGTGCTAATTGCGCCCTTGCTCGCAGCGCTCGGCGTGTGGCAGATGGGCAGGCTTCCGGTCTTCGACCAGATAACAAACGGCTCGCCGCTGGCGGTCGAATTCACCTGGATGGCGTGGGTCTACTCGGCTGCAATGGGCCTGGCCGCAATGCTGGTCATACTCGCCCCTGTCATGCTGGCGGCGCGGCGCGGCGTAATTGCCGAGCAGGCAGCGAAGGCGCGGCCGGACAGTCCGCCGCTCTTCCAGCGCTACTACCTCGATGTTCTATTCCTGGTGCTCGGCGGTCTCATCTGGTGGGAGCTGAACTCGCGCGGCTCCGTGGTCTCGTCTTCCCGTGACGGGGGGAGGGAGGCGGACTTCACGCTCCTGTTTGCTCCCGCCATATTCCTGATCGCCGTCGCGCTCGTCTTCCTGCGGGTATTCCCGCTCGTTGCAAAAGCCTTCTCGTCCATTGCCAGCCGCTCGGGCTCAGCATCGGTCTCAGTGGGCTTCTGGCGCCTTGGCCGCAGGCCGTACTGGTACGCGTGGCCAATCATCCTGCTCGTGCTCACAGGCGGACTCGGCGTACTCTCCGGCACGCTCGCCTCAACGCTCGAACGCAGCAGCCGGGAGCAGGTGCTCTACGAGACCGGCGCAGACATCCACTTCGTTCCTTCCGGTATCTCGGACCTCGTCACGCAGGCCAAGATCGATGAGATCGAGGCTATCGACGGAGTGAACCTGGCGACGATGGCGATGCGGCGAGGCGCCTTGCTTGGCACAACCAACTCAGGACCAGGGTTCCAGGTCTTCGCAGTGGACGCAATAAAGTTCCCGAGCATCGGCTGGCTGCGTGATGACTTCGCAGACCAGGACATCCGCGGCCTGCTTGAGCAGATCAATGTGCAGGTGAAGCCGGAGCCCATCCTCCTGCCAGTCGGAGTTGAGCGGCTCACGATCTGGGCGAGGCAGGAGCCGTTCGTAACCGACCATTTTCTATGGCTGATCCTCCGCGGCGCCAATGGCCGCACTACGACGGCGACGATGGGCCAGATCGGCCGCGAGTGGGCAATGCAGACCGCCAGTGTGACAGACAACCTGACACACCCGATAGAACTGGTCTCGATCCAGACCTTCATGCAGGCGGGCGGCGACGGCGGGACTCCGACAACACTCAGTCTCGACGACCTCGTCGCAACCGGGCCGGGTATCGAGGAGACGGTCATCTCGTTTGACGAAGCCGGGCTCTGGACCGGCCTGCCAACTTCGAACGGCCTTGACACCATCTACAGTCTCGCAGACGAGCCTCGCGCCGTTGGCCAGCCCGGCGCCAGCACCGCCAGTATTGTGCTCGAGCGAGGCACGAACAGCGGCATTCGCGGCATCTACCGCACCGCCACCGCAGGACCACTGCCGGTCATCGCCAGCACCACATTTCTTGGCGAGACCAACTCCAGGGTAGGCGTGCCGTTCGTCGCCAACATCGGAGGCGGCTTCGTACCGCTCGTAATCGTGAAGACGCTGCGTTACTTCCCGACTCTCGACGCCGACCGCGATCCATTCATCATCGCTGAGGTCACCTCACTCATTGACTTCCTGGAGTTGAGAGGCCTCAGGTCGATCGGCGCAAATGAGCTCTTCGCATCGATAGACACGTCGCGCCACAATGAGGTGAGCGACGATATCCGCTCGGTGTTCAGGTCCGGACGGATCGTCGATAGACAGGCGCTGCTCCTGGACACGACCGTTGACCCGCTTGCGGTGGCAGGCTGGCGCGGCATGGGTGTGGTGGCGATAATCCTGAGCGGAATCGCCACGATACTCGGCTACATCACCTACCTGTCCGCGCACTCGAAGAGCACCGAGCACGACTCAGCCTACATGCGGGCCATCGGCCTCTCCCGCGCAGAGTTCCTGCGCATCGTCATCATCGAACACGCGCTGATCGGCCTGGTGGGCATCGTTCTCGGGGTGGCGACGGGGATCGGCATCAGCCGCATAGCAATGAACTCGATGGCGTTCACTGAGACCGGAGACAGGCTCCTGCCGCCTTTCATCCTTCAGACAGACTGGGTCCCGGTAGCCATCGTCCTCGCCATTGCCACGGCTACCGCGACCGTGATCCTCGCCGGGCTGCTGCGCGGTTACCCGAGGCTTCCGCTCCACGTGCTCACAAGGACGACGGAGTAAGCATTGCTATCCGCCTCGCTGCTACTCGTCGCCCGTCGCACGGCCGCGCATGCCAGGCTCTTATCCGCGGTCGTGATCGGCGTCGTGCTCGCAGTAACCGTAATGGCCTCGGCGTCTATCTACTTCGACTCACTCCGTAACATCGCGCTGGACCGTTCGCTCGACTCTATCGATCAGCACGACCTGGACATCGAGGTGCAGGCGGGCGTCGTGCCAATCACGGAGGAGACCCGTGTACGGGTTCTCGACGCCATGCGGGGGACGATCATCGAACGGATGCGCCCGTTCCTGCATGAGGAGCAGCACGCATTCAAGACATGGACCTTCCTGCTGGACGAGACGCCGGCCCAGGTGCTGCCCGGCCAGTGCCCGTGCCGCACAGAGAACAGCCCTCCGAGGCCCGAGGACGACATCGAGGCGGGGACGATCGCCTGCGACTGCGGCCGCATGTCGTTCATGACCGTGCCCTTCGTCGCTGACAACATCGTCATCTCACAGGGCCGGTTTCCCGACCCTGCGCTGGTGCTGCCGCCGGAAGGTGAGACCTACTACGTCGAGGTGGCGCTTGACGCGCCCACCGCAGACCTGTTCGGACTGGTCCCTGGCAGCGAGCTACGTGGCAAGATTTTCTGGAACGACATCCGCCACAATGTGACGGCCAGACTGGTCGGAATATACGAGCGCACAGACACCAGCCTGCCGCTCTGGAGGATCTACGACGACACGTTCGCTGCCCAGGGGCTCGACCTTGACTTCGCACGCTTCGTGGTCTCTGAAGAGTCGATCGTGGACGGGATCGCACGCTACTTCCCTGGAATGGGCGCCGATTTCGCATGGATCCTCGACACCAACCCGCGGGCGATCGACGCTTCCCAGACGGCACATATCCGCCGCACTCTCGAAGTGACCAACAACGAGTTGCGCGGCATCGTCGATAGCTTCGTGCTCGACACCGAGCTCGGCGATGTGCTCGACCAGTTCGAGGCAGACCTGTTCTTCAACCGGCTGCCAATGTTCGTCGTGCTCATCCTGATCGTGCTCGTCGTCCTCTACTACGTCGTGACGCTGGCGTCGCTGCTGGTCGACGCGCAGCGATCTGAGGTCGCCCTTCTCCGCTCCCGCGGCGCAACGTCCCGCCAGATCCTCGCCGTGTTCGTGATCGAGGCGGGAGTGCTTTCCGGCCTCGCCGTCATCATCGGCCCTTTGCTTGCAATGGCGGGTGTGTCAGCGATCGGCCTGCTGCCGTTTTACGAGGACCTGAACGGCGGCGGGGCGCTGCCTGTTCGCCTGACGGCGAGCGCGTACCAGCTTGCCGTGGTAGGCGGTGTCCTGAGCATGCTTGCGCTATTCGTGCCAGCCATCCGCGCCGCGAGACTCGGGTTACTGAACGACAGGCGGTCCAGGGCCCGGCCGCCGCGCCTGGCATTTATTCAGCGGTACTACCTCGACCTCGGCATACTGGGCGTCGTGTTATTCCTGTTCTGGCAGCTCACGAAACAGGGCTCGTTTGTGGCTACAGATGTTTTCGGCGAGGAGGGCGTCGACAACCTGGTGCTTGCCATCCCGGCCCTGTTCCTGGTCGCGGCCGGCGTTGTTCTGCTACGCGTCTTCCCGGTCACAATGGACCTCACCGGACGCGCCATGTCGTCCAGGTTCGGCAGCCGGATCGTCCCGCCCTCGGTCGTGCTCGGCGTCTGGCAGATGGCCCGCAGCCCGGCAAGCCACTCACGGCTGTCGCTGCTCCTCATCCTCACCGCAGGACTCGGCGTCTTTGCCGCCAGCTTTGCGACGACGCTTGAGCGCAGCGCCACGGAGCAGGTGCTGTACAACACCGGCGCTGACCTGCGGGTCCCGTCCATCACGTCAAACACGGGCGGCCAGAGCTTCCGGGTCGCAGACATACTGGACGACGTCGAGGGAATCGTCGCAACCTCCAGCGTCTATCGTGAGACAGGCTCAGTCTCTTTCGGGATCTCGAACGAGACGTTCGACCTCCTGGGCGTCGAGGCGGAGACTTTTCCGGATGTCGCCTGGTTCCGTGACGACTTTGCCTCTGGGTCGATTCCAAACGCTCTCAGGTCCATCGAGGTCGGAGGGATCGGAGGAATTCTGCTTCCGGAAGACGGGTTCTGGTTGAGCGCGCTCATCCGCCCGCTCTCCAGCCAGCCGGACACCTTCTTTGTGGCCAGGCTGAGCGACGCCAACAACCGCTACTACACCATCCTGATGGGCATCCTGCTCCCTGAGGCGCTGGACAACGGCCGCTTCCGTTGTGCGGAGCCGGAAGCCGGCGTCGAGCCTGGCTGGTGCAGAGTCGGCGCTCGCGTCGCGCCGCTGCCGGTTGGCAGGACTCTGCCTCTTCTGATCAAGCATCCTGTCCGGCTCCACTCGATAGGCGTCGTCGACTTCGGGAACGGCGCGGCGGCGGGCGCAGTGGACATCGACGATATCGCCATACTGAACCGCGCCGAGGACCAACTGCTCGTGATCGAGGAGTTCGATGACCTCACACGCTGGCGCACGCTGGAGCCTTCCGCTGACTCTCTTGGTGACACATTCGGAGTGGCCGCAGACGTTGACGGCAACCTGCTCCCCGGCGTCGCCCGCTTCCGCTGGACAGCGGCCGGAGCACGCGAGCTTCGTGGCATTTCAGTGGGCCGGGAAGAGCCGGTGATGCCGGTTCTGGCCAGCCACACATTCATGGACCAGTTTGGAGTCTCGATCGGCGATCCGGTGCTCGTCGGCGTTGGACCTTCCCGCATCCGCGCCGAGATTCGCGGCACGATCAACCTCTTCCCGACACTGAAGCCGGACGAACGCCCGTTCCTCGTGGCAGACCTCGACGCGGTGCACGAGAGCCTGAACCTGGCCCAACTGTTCGGAGAACGCCAGCCGAACGAGGTGTGGCTGCGGACCGAGGCGGGGGACCTGGCGAGCGCAAACAGGGACGGCTTCCTGCTCCAGGTGGAGGGAGATGACCCGTCTGCCGCACTGGTGACTGAGAAGGCGAGCGCCATCGGCATACGGAGCGGGAACGTCATCGACCGCTCATCTCTACTGGCGCAGGTGGCGGTCGACCCGCTCGTCTCGGCGGGCTGGCAGGCGCTGCTTGGGATATCGTTCCTCACAGTCCTCGTTGTAAGCGCAATCGGCTTTCTCGTCCACGTCCGCGTATCGTTCAGCAACCGGCGCGGAGAGTTCGCCCTGCTGCGCACAATGGGCCTGTCAATGAATCAACTGCTGGTGCTCGTCGTACTGGAACAGGTGATCGTTATCGGTGTCGCGGTCGGCATCGGCCTGTTCATGGGCACGCGGCTCGGCGACACTATCATTCCGTTCCTCGCCAACTCGGGCGAAGACAAGGTGCTGGTGCCGCCGATGGTCCTCCAGATCGACTGGGCGGGCTTCGGCCTCACGTTTGGCCTGCTCGGTATCGTGTTCACAGCGGTTATCATCGCTGTCCTGGTCTCGGTCTACCGGATGTCGATACACCGCGTGATGCGCATGGGAGACGGGTAGCAAGTCCTGCGGCTAATTGGCCAATGGGCCAGACGGCCAGGAGCCAGGACAAACATTCGGAGCAAGATGACAGTTTCAGGAAACGAGCCATACCTGGTCTGCAGCGGCCTGTTCAAGATCTACAAGGTCGCAGACCTCGAGGTCGTCGCGTTGCGTGGCCTCGAACTCTCCGTCCAACGTGGCGAGGTGATTGCCGTCGTCGGGGCCTCTGGCTCCGGCAAATCGACAATGCTCAACATCCTTGCCGGCTACGACACTCCGTCCGCCGGCACTGTCCACGTCGGACGCTTCGACCTGCTCCAGATGACGAACAAAGAGGTTGTCGAGTACCGCAGGCAGGAGGTCGGCTTCGTCTGGCAGGAGACCTCACGCAACCTCTTTCCGTACCTCACCGCATATGAGAACGTCGAGCTCCCGATGCTGCTGACCGGCGTTCCGGCAAAGGTGCGCAAGCAGCGCTCGAATGAGCTGCTTGACCTGGTTGGCCTGGGTCACAGGCACGCCCACAGGCCGGCGCAGCTATCCGGCGGCGAGCAGCAGCGCGTGGCGATCGCTGTCGCGCTCGCAAACCGCCCGCCGCTCCTGCTGGCTGACGAGCCGACCGGCGAGCTTGATGATGAGACGGCCGCAGATGTCCTGGCCCTCCTTAACAACGTCAACACCGAGCTTGGCACGACCATCGTGATCGTCACGCACGACCCTGCGATCTCAAGCAGCGTCGGCCGCGCCATCGCCATCAGGGACGGCAAGACGAGCACCGAGACGACACGGTCCGTCTCTTTCGAACGGAAGATCGGCGGTGAGGCAGGCGAAGTAGAGGAGTATCTGCTGGTCGACTCCAGTGGGTCCATCCAGATCCCGAGGGAGATCCTCGACGAGCTATCTATCCGGCGGAGGGTGAGGGTTGGCATATCGGACGGGAAGGTGACGCTTGAGTCAGGTGAGTAAGCCGGACCGGTTGAGGCAGCCTGAGGCGCGCAGCGCTACGGCGCCGCTGATTGAGGTCCACAACGCAAGCCGCACGTTCAAACTCGGCAGCGAAATGGTGTACGCGGTACGGAATGTGAACCTGAACATCTACCGCCGGAGCTTCGTCACGCTGGTCGGCCGCTCAGGGTCAGGCAAGACGACGCTGCTCAACCTGCTTGCCGGGCTTGACCACCCGAGCGAGGGGCAGGTGATGTTCAACGGACGGGACATCGCCGATTTCAACGAGAGCGATATGATCCAGATGCGCCGCAACCGCATCGGCGTGGTGTTCCAGTCCTTCGCGCTGCTTCCACTGCTCTCGGCCTACGAGAACGTTGAGTTGCCACTCCGCATCGCGGGCGTCGCCGCCAGAGAACGCACGAGGCGCACCGAAGAGGTGCTCGACATGGTCGGTCTGAGCCGCAGGGCCAAGCACCGGCCGTATGAGCTCTCCGGCGGCGAGCAGCAGCGGATCTCTATTGCCCGCGCTGTGGCCATCCAGCCTGACATCATCCTGGCGGACGAGCCGACGGGCGAGCTCGACTCGGTGAACGCCAGTAACATCTTCGGCCTGTTCCAGCAGATGTCTCGGGAGCGCGATATGACGATCGTTGCGACAACGCACGACCGCACGCTGCTGGATTTGGCAGACGAGATCTACGAGATATCAGACGGTGTGCTGACGCAGCGCGCTGGCGTTGGCAGGGACCCGGAGACGATGTTCAGGCGGCCCGTGTAACCGGGAACCGGTAGGAATCTCGACGGTTGACCGCGCCGTCGTCATATCAGAGCCGCGTCCCGGGCCGGGGCACCCGGTTGCTGGTCAGGGGTGGCGCCGCTCGGCAAGCTCAGGGCGTGGCTCCGGGTGGCACGCGATACCCATTACAAGACCGGTGTGCCAGCCCTTGCGGAACGGCGCCGCCATGCCAGGTCTCGCGCCAGCGTGGCCCCATCAAGCGCAATCTCCACGGTGTCGGCAAGCGCAGTGATGTGCCCCATCTTCCTGCCCGGCCTCGCCTCGCCCTTGCCATACAGGTGCAGGCTCGTCCCTGGCACAGCCAGCGCCGCAGCCCAGTCCGGCTTTCCGCCGGTCTCAGTCCACACATCCCCGAGCAGATTCACCATCACCGCTGGGCGCGCCATCTCAACCGACCCCATCGGCAACCCGCACAGCACGCGCGCCAGCTGCTCGAACTGCGACGTCCTGCAGGCGTCAATCGTGTAGTGCCCCGAGTTATGCGGCCGCGGGGCGAGCTCGTTTATCAGTAACTCATCATCCCCGGTCAGGAACATCTCGACCGCGATCAGCCCGGTCACGTCGATGGCTTCGGCCACCGATCTCGCAAGATCGGCCGCCCGCTCTGCGACACGCGGCTCAACTCTCGCAGGGACGATTGACGTGTCCAGCACGCCATCAGTGTGGATGTTCTCGGAGGCCGGGAACGTGAGCATCTTGCCTGATCGGTCACGGGCGCAGACAACAGACAGCTCCAGCCTGAACGGCACGAACCGCTCCAGGATGAGGGCCGGGCTGTGGTCCTTAAGCTCCCTGTACGCCTTGCCCCCGTCTGGCTCCCGGATCACCCTCTGACCCTTGCCGTCGTAGCCTGACGTCGCGGTCTTCAGCACCCACGGGCCGCCGATCTCGCTCAGCGCCGCCAGGTACTGGGCCTCCGACTCTATGGCCCGGTAGTCCGCGGCCGGCAGGCCGTGGCGTTTCAGGGCAGCCTTCTCCAGCACACGGTTCTGCGTCGTACGCAGTACGCTCCCGGAAGGAAACAGCGGTGTGATCTCCATCGCCGCCTCAACCGCGTCTGCGTCTACGTTCTCGAACTCGTAGGTCATCACGTCAGAAATGCGCGCCAGGTCACGCGCCCCGTCGCGGTCGTTGTAGGACGCCTCGACAACGCGGTCCGCCACCTGCGCGCCGGGTGAGTCAGGGTCCGGGTCGAGCACAGCCACCCGGTAACCCATCTGGCGGGCGGCGATCGCTATCATCCGGCCCAACTGGCCGCCGCCGATGATGCCTATCGTTGAGCCGGGAGGCAGCGGCTCCCCGCCGGAGAACGGGTCACATTTCAACTTAGCCATTCACAACGCTCGACGCGCGGATCATTTCGGCGGCCTTCTCCCGGCGCGCCACAAGCCGCTGCTGGACATCTGGCCTGCTTAGCCCGACGATCTGTCCCGCCAGAAGTCCGGCGTTCAGCGCGCCGGGCGGGCCAATGGCAACCGTGGCGACAGGAATCCCGCCCGGCATCTGGACGATTGAGAGAAGCGAGTCTAGCCCGTTCAGCGGAGTTGTGTTGACGGGCACGCCAATCACGGGGAGCACCGTCTTTGAGGCAACCATGCCAGGCAGGTGCGCCGCGCCGCCTGCGCCGGCGATGATGACCTCGATGCCCCGGCCGGCCGCTTCCTCTGCGAACCTGAACATGTCATCTGGAGTCCGGTGGGCTGAGACGATGCGCACCTCGTGCGGGACACCGAGCTCTTCGAGCGCGTCCGCTGCTCCCTGCATCGTCTCGAGGTCAGACCTGCTGCCCATGATGATCGCGACGATCGGCTTCGCCATCTCTGTGTTTCCTTCTAAAATTGGCCCAAACTGGCGTCAGCCTGAGGCGGACCGGACCAACCGGCCAGACCGGCGAAGCCCGCCGGAGGGTTACTATCGGCTGTGAAGTGTAAACACTCGGAGCCGGACGCGCAGGCGCATGCGGTTGTCTGCGCTCAGCGTTGCGTCACTGTCAGATAGCGGGATCAGTTGAAGAGAAGACGGAAGGCGACACGGTGCCCTGGATAGAGCAGGACGGTAACCGGATCTACTACGCGCGGCTGGACGCGCCTCCTGCTCCGATGGCCGCGCTTCCGGCCCAATTGGGCGCGCCAACGGCTTCCCCGGTCGCCTTCCCAGACAGGCGAGTCGCAGGTGAGGGAAGAGAGGGCTCCAAAACACCGGTCATCCTTCACCACGGACTCGCACAGTGGGGCGAAGACTGGGCAACGGCAGGCTGGCCGGATGTTTTCGGCGACCGCAATGTCTTTGCGCTTGACGCACTCGGCCACGGCCGCTCGGACCGCCCCTGCTCGAACGGCCCGATTGGCCGCGCAGCTTACAGCGTCGGAAAGCGTGCCGAGGCCGTCTTGCGGATTGCAGACGCCGAACAGCTCGACCGCTTCATCTTCTTCGGCTTCTCGATGGGCGGGCGAGTCGGATTCGAGCTTGCCGTCAGTGAGCCTTTGCGCGTCGAGCGGTTGATAGTGGGCGGAATGCACGGGCTCAAACCGTCGATAGACCGCGACAACCTCGAGCGGAGAATCGCAGTGCTGCGCTCTCCAAAATGGCGGCTGGTCGAACGCGCCGTCGGAGCAAGGCCGGGAGACGGCCGCGACAACGATCAGGAGGCGCTGGCGCTCTCGACGGAGGCGGTGCTGGGCTGGGCGGGAGCAGAGGACCGCCTGCCCGCCTCAAGCGTCAACACACTTCTGTTCTGCGGCGCGCAGGACAGCCTGCTTGGGTTTGCGCGGCACACGGCCGCTCTCATCCCCGGTTGTACCTTTGCCGAGCTGCCGTCAACCACTCACGCGGCATCTTTCTACTCATCCGGCTCTGCCCGTGAGCAGGTCCGCGACTTTCTCTCCGCGTGACTTCGCCACATGGTCCGTAAACGCCCTTTAGTCACCCTTTTTGGTCGGATCAATACATTGAATACACCCAGCAGTAGATCACGAATCGGAACACCTGGCAGGGCCATGGGATGGCTGCTCATCGCAACGCTGATCATGACCGTTGTGTCATGTTCGGGAAGTGGCCGGGTCGATGGTCCGGTGCTGACCTCACCACGGCCTCCATTGATCGGAGGGGGTGGAATGGACGCTCAAGTCAGCGGGACGGTTGTGTTCGACGAGATCGCCGGATGTCTCTTTCTCGCACACGGGAACATACGAACTCCAGTGGTCTGGCCGGCTGGAGCTTCCTGGCGAGCCGATCCACCTGCGGTGGAGCTACAGGGTCGACTGATCGAGCCAGGCATGTCCGTTGAGGGTGGAGGAGGCTACCTCAAGTATGAACGGCTCAAGGAGTCCGCAGGGATCGCCGTGGCCGACGCTGCCCAGGCATGTGCCGGCCCCACAGGCGAAGTCGCCTTCTTCAACATCGGCGGCAACGTGAAGGTAATCACTGACTGAGGACCTGTCGATTGTCTGTGTGGATGGCCGGCCGCCAGGGGGGGCCTCGGGCCGTCCCAGGCAGGGGGGAAAGTGGGCCGTCTACTGGTAGAATCTGTTCTCGCCGCAACTACTTACCAATCCAAACGGCCGGTCCGGTCCGCTGGCGGCGCAGCGCGCCCTGTTCCCGGCCCGAGACCTGACAACCCGGAGCGAGGCGCCCCAGAAGATGACACAGGAGCACGAGGAAGAGGCCGGCTACAGCCGGGCCATGGTGGTGGTAGCACACCCTGACGACGCCGAGTTCGGCTGTTCGGCCACGGTCGCAAAGTGGTGCAGGCTGGGCTGGGACGTCGTCTACGTGCTCTGCACAGACGGGTCGAAGGGCACTGACGACAGGACGATCTCAAGTGAGCAGCTTATCGAGATCCGTAAGAGAGAGCAGACCGCGGCCGGTAAGATCCTGGGCCTGAAGAAGGTTGAGTTCCTGGGCTACCCGGACGGCTATCTCGAGCCTTCGCTGGACCTCCGCCGTGACATCTCCCGGGAGATCCGCAGGTGGAAGCCGGATGTCCTGATCACCACCAACCCGAGGCGCGACCTGATCGGCAGCGGATACATCGGCCACCCGGACCACTTCGCGGCAGGCGAGGCGGCGCTGTCCGCGGTCTATCCGGCGGCGCGCGACCACCTGACGTTCCCAGAGCTGCTGGAGGAGGGGTTCGAGCCGCACAAGGTCAAAGAGGTCTGGCTGATGATGTTCGGTGAGGATGTCACGCGCTACAACCCGCTGGAGGAGGTCGATATCGAAACCAGTATCAAGGCCCTCCACGCGCACACAAGCCAGATCAGCAATCCTGAGGAGTCTGGAAAGTGGATGCGTCAACGGCGCAAGGACATGGGAGCGAAGATCGGGGCCGATTTCGCCGAGGGGTTCAAGTTGTTCAAGCTGGGTTAGCGCTGGCCGGCGGGGGCGCAGGCAGGAGATCCGGTCCCGGCCGGCCCCTGTTATCTCAGGTATCTCAGGCGGAGAGCCGGTAGCCGACTCCACGGACCGCCCGCAGGTCACACTTGGCTTCATGCCCCTGGTTGAGCTTGGCACGCAGCCTTCCGATATAGACCTTCAGGTTCCCAGGGTTCGCCTCTCCGCTGGAGAATGCCCGGCGCAGCAGGTCACGGTGCAGCACAACTTTCCCGGAGTTCACGGCCAGGTGGTAGATGAGGCGATACTCGGTGGGAGACAGAGGCACCTCCCTCTTGCCAACGAAGACGCGGCGCGCCGCGTGGTCTATCCGCACCGCTCCGGCGCTGATCACGTCAGGCACGCCACCTATCTCAGCCGACACCGGTCCGGCCTCGATGTTCTGAATACGGTCCTCCAGGGACTGCAGATGGTCAAGAAGCAACTGCACCTTGCCGTTGAGGACACTCAGCATCGCCTCGCAGTTGCGAACACTGGTTCCGGCAGATGGAGTGGCGGCGCTTCGGATGATCTGCAGCCTGGACGGGACGTTTGCTGTGCCTTCCATAAGAGCTCCTCAGATCAGTGCTATCAGGCTGACCATGTCCGGCCGCTCGACAGGCGTCCGCAACATGATGACCGGACCGTGCTCCATCAGCCCGCCAAGTTCCGCTCCGCGGCCCGGCGCCACCATCAGCGCGACCCTGCAGCCCGAACAAGCGGAACGCACCTGCCGCAGGAACTCGACAGCCTCTGCCGAATCTCCTGGCACGCCGTACAGGACAAGGTCGGGTGTGCCGCCGGTCAGCAACAGCAGAGCATCTTCCATGCTCGCGGCCAGCTGCGGCCGGGCTCCCCTGGAGATTGCCATCGACGCCAGCTCTCTGCGCACCTGCTCATCACGTTCGACGATCAGTATTTCCGGCGAGCGCGTCCGCCGCGATTCAACCGGCGGTTTCGCCTTTAGGAACTCATCGAGCGCGTCAGAGCTTAGCCGCCATGAGCCGCCGACCTTCGCCGCGGGCACCTCACTGCGCTCGACCAGCTTGTAGAGCGTGTGAGGGCTGATGCCAAGGTAGCCGGCAGCATCGCGTATGTTCAGATAGGGAACCACACAGCCTCCGGTCAGGTTTAGCCGATTTTCGTATTGGCTTGGTGATACTAGTCAATACGTTCAAGCCTTTTGCGTGGTGAACATGGCTGGATATTGCGTGGTAGCCGACAGACACCGCTAGTTTTCACTTGCGGCGCCAGTTTGCGGCGCCAGTGGTGAACTCACCGCCACTTGTGCGGCTTGCCGGCAATAGGCAGCAGCTTTCCCGTATCTGGCCTGACGCGGTGCGTCTCTTCCGTCTTCCCTGCGTTCTTTTCGGTGACCGAGCGCACGCCGGCAAGTCCGGGCTCCCGGAGGCTTAGCACATGGCCGAGCGCGACGAACAGCACGTCTGCAGCCTCAGCCGCAATCTCCTCCCCGTCATCCGCCTCAACCGCCTCGCCAAGTTCGGCTATCTCCTCGTCGAGGATGCCCTGCCGCTCCGCGATTGCTCGTGAGGGCGTCCTCTCAGGCCCATCGAACGGCCAGAACTGCCAGCGCTCGTGGAAGTCCCACACCTGGTCCGCCATCTCTGAGACGGCCTTTATGAACTGCTCTCTCTGCATATTTTTTCCCGTTGGGTGAACGGTGGTCTGCGTCAGTGCCGCGCCGTCCGCGTTGCGGCCCTTGGCGAACTACATCTTCGCCAGTCCGACCGTCTCAAATCCCGGCCAGCGCAACGACCGGCGATTTCGCGTCGCGACCATGTATTCGGCTTAGACCGCCGGTCCGCTCACGTCTGCCGCGCCAGCCGCCTGAAGAGCCCTTGCCCCAAACGGTCCCGGCCTGGCGCGGATTAGTGGACTGCGCCCATCTTGTCGTCAGCGCCGTTCACAGACGACAGGTCCCAACGCTTCGCCGCCGCCTCGCGGAGCAGCGCAAAGTCTGCGTTGACGCCGTTGCGGATGAACCCAGCGTCTGTGTTGTGGAGCACCCATCGAGCGCCAAGCTCGATCGCCTTGATGCTCGTCGCAGTCGTCTGCTGATGGATCATCACAGGCTTCCCTGCCGCCTCGCTCACCTCAATGATCCGCTTCAGCGTGTCGATGTAGATCGGGTTCTCCACCTCATCCGGTATCCCCAGGGACGTGGTCAGGTCGTTCGGCCCAACAAATACGCCGTCGATCGGCCCCGCGGCGATCAGCTTCTCCAGCTTGTCCACCGCAGGCTTCGACTCGATGCCCAGGATGAACAGCCGCCCGGAGTTTCGCTTCTCCAGGTACTCTTTGGACTTCTGGCTCGGGTACTTGCCCGTGTTCATGACGTTCTTGAAGCCCTCGCCCTTGAGCGGGTGGACCTGTAGCTTCCAGGCGCACGCACGGACCTCGTCAACATCCTCGCAGTACGGGACCAGCACGCCGTCCGCGCCCGCGTCCACCGCCTCGGCTACCCAGAGCGGGTTCGGCTCAGGGACGCGGACGATCACCGTCTTGCCTGCCGCCTTGCCCATGATCACATGGTTTGCGATCTCCCTGCGGTCACGCGAGCCGTGTTCTGTGTCGACAACCACAAAATCGAGCGTGGTTGAGGCGAGGACGGTCATCCACCTCATGTTCTCCATCATCGAGATCATCATGCCGAAGACCGGCTGACCCTTGTTCAGGGTGCTTTTCAGTTCGCTGGCGTTCACTTCGCGCTCCTATCGCTCATATACCACGGCCATTTTTCGCTCTCCCGGCCCGGCCTGTGATACTCACTTCACAGGCGCAGGCGTGGCTGCCACCGCAACACGTGCCCATCCAGGCGCACCGAGACCGCCCGGGGACCGCCCGGGGCAGCCCGAGGCATGGCGCTCTTTGTATCACCGGAACCGGCACTCTGCTTGCAGACCGCCAACTCTCTGTGCGGCCGTGACCGTGTTCTGCCGATTCACCGGCACGTATCCTCAGGTCGGTTCGTATACAGTTTTGGCAAAATCTACCCGGTTGAACCAGTAGAGGCGTTACGCTGCGACCGAAGTGGGAGTGAGCATGGGCAGGTTCGGGAGCATACCAGTTAGACGGCCGGTCCTGCGGGCGCCGGGGATCATGTTTGTCCTTGCGGCGCTCCTGATCGCAGGCGCCGCCGCATGCGCCGGACCGTCTGCCACGCCGACCTTGCCACCGCCAACGGCTCCTGCGGCCCCAACGGTCCCTCCAACTCCAACCGTCTCGCCGTCGCCAACTCCGCGGCCTACCATCACTCCATCACCTGTCCCAACTCCCGCGCCTGCCGCCACCTCGACGCCGGTCCCGAGCCCGACGGCGACTGCCACTCCCTCACCCACGCCATCGCCTACTGCTCACCCTGCCGCCAGCAAGCCCGCAGTGTCCGCCTTCCCTCAGCCTGAACTCTTCCGGGCGCCCGCCGCACCCCGGCCCATCGCCCCTCAGGTCCCGCAGGGGCCGTTCCCGACGCAGACGCCGCTGCCACAGCCACGTTCAAACTTAGCGCCACACGCCGGTCCGGGCGGTGTCGGCCTGTCAGTCACCGGCGCTGAGCCGTCCGGCGCTTTCAAAGCGGAAAACATAAGTATCAGCTGGTGGGCCAAAAACACCGGGCCGTTCACAACAAACCAGACCTTCACG
>JAQBUH010000042.1 GCA_027624075.1 Chloroflexota bacterium | reverse complement strand
TCACTTGTTCTTAGTCGAACTGGAAGGCTACACCGCCTGCCTATTTACACACTTTCTGAGGCTACCTCCTGCTTCGGTTGCGGCCTGCGTGCGCTCCGGCTCGCCGGCAGACCGGGTCTGGAGCAGCATCCCGCCTGCGGCGTTCTCACCGATCAGTGCAGAGAGGGCCAGACCTTCCATATCTTGAGGCCGCGCATAACCGAGCACAGCCGCGGCGGACGCCGACGCAGACAGGATTCGTCCGTCCGCGTCGAATCCGATCGTGGCGTCATTGCTGACACCTTTTGGGCTGATGCCCTTTGGAGAGGTTGCGCCTCGGAGTGCTGACATATGCTGGTTCGAGAGAGACGAGAGGACTGAGGCGACGGCATTTGCGAGCGCCTGATCCGCTGGCGCGGCACTCACCGGTCCCGTAGCCGGGCGAGTTGCCGGTCAGTGGAAATTATCGAGTTCGCGTCCCGTCGCGTGTCAGTTTAGATTCGGTACGAGTTGACACGCATTCGTGTTAACTGAGCGCTGGCGCCCCCCTAACCGAGATCGTCAACACTGACCACAGCTCTGCGGTGACGGCCTGTGCCCACCAGCCGGTCACCCTCGCGGGCATCCACCGCAAAGGTCAGCTTCCTGCCTTCGATCGAGATGAGCCGCGCTGTTGTTGCGATGGCCGCTCCCGGCTTCGCAGGCGCCACATGCTTCACGTCGACGTGGAAGCCCACTGTTGTGAGACCCGCCGGAAGCCCCGCCTTCGCGAGCGCCGCACAGGTGGTCTCCATCTCCATGATCATCGAAGGGCTGGAGAGCACCTCGTGGCCGGCCTGCCCGGACGGGTTGTACAGGTGTGAAGGGCCGACGACCCACTCGCGACGCAACTCATCGCATTCGGCCAGCGTCCCATGATCGAGCGGCCTTTGATCGGGAGGCATCGGCTAAAGCGCCATGATGCCGTATCCGGCATCGACCGGGATCACCGCGCCTGTCGTGCCCGTAGACAGATCGCTCAACAGGAAGAGCGCCATGTTCGCCACCTCTTCGTGAGTGATCGCCCGCTTCAGCGGAGAGCGCTCCTGGTGGGCCCGCCGCATCTCATTGAAGCCGGGGATGGAGCGGGCGGCGAGAGTGGGCAGCGGCCCGGCGGAGATGGCGTTGACGCGGATGCCGGCCGGGCCATATTCGGCGGCAAGCTGGCGCACCTCGTTTTCGAGAGCGGCCTTTGCTGTGCCCATGATGTTGTAGCCGGGATAGACCTTGACCGATGCGTCGAAGGTCATGCTGATGATCGATCCGCCAGACTCGGCCATGAGCGGCGCGCCGTAGCGGACCACGGGGATGAGCGTGTACGCGCTGGTCTCAAGGGCCGTGCGGAAGCCTTGCAAGGAGACTGCGGAGAACGCCCCGCCAAGGTCATCGCGCTCTGCGTAGGCGACCGAATGGACGATGAAGTCAATTGAGCTCCACTCACTTGCGACCCTGTCGTATACGGCCTGCACCTGCTCCTCGCTGGTGGCGTCGCACTCGATGAGCAGCGGGCTGCCGAGCTCTGAGACGGTCTTCTCAACCGGGCCTTTCAGGCGTTCGTTCAGGTATGTGAACGCCATCTCTGCGCCTGCCGCGGCGAGTTGCTTCGATATGGCCCACGCAATGCTGCGCTGGTTTGCGACGCCGAAGATGACGCCCTTTTTCCCGGTCAGGTCTATCGATACTGGCATTTTGTTCTCTGTGTTGTGAACGCTGGGACGGCTATGTGCAGCGACGAATCTCGGCGTCTACCATAACGGCTTCCAGAATCGAAAGTGAGTCTCGATCAGCCGGAGGAGAATCATGTCGGACATGCCGATTGTTCGTCAATTCGCGGCAATGGTGATTGACGTGAACGATCTTGATCTGGAGGCGGTGTTCTGGGGCAGAGTGATCGGCGAAGAGCCGGGCCCGGTGAGGGGCGAAGGCGGCTGGGTGACGGTCGGGAGCCTGGCAACCGGCGTGCAGTTGGTACTCCAGAAAGTCCCTGAGCCGAAGACTGTAAAGGACCGGATCCACCTGGACTTTATGGTAGATGATGTTGCCGTCGCTGTTGAGCAGGTGATGCGGTTAGGCGGCAGGCAACTGGGTGACCCTCGACCGGGTGGTGGTGTCACGATGGCCGACCCCGAGGGAAACGAGTTCTGCCTCGGCTCTTTCTTGCGCACAAAAGCGGGGAAAAGGGTTCCGCTCTAGCCCGCCACCCTTCTACCAGTTCGTGTACGAGCCGTCCTTGCGGTGCAAATGCGGCGCCTCCCACGGCCTGAATGGCTCGGTGAGCTGGCTCTCATCCACCTCGATACCAAGGCCCGGCACTGACGGGACAGCGAAGCGTGCCCGCTCGAACTTCAGCGTGCTCTGAAATATTCGGTCGTCCTCGTGCCTGTCCGCGGCCCACGGGTTTCGCCACGTCTCCAGCCACGCGAAGTTTGGCACGGCGGCCGCAAAGTGTACCGTCGCTATGGTGCAGATCGGGCCGAGCGGATTGTGCGGCATCATGTCTATGTAGTGCGCCTCCGCCCATCCGGCAACCTTCATCGCCTCGGTGAACCCGCCGACGTTGCAGAGGTCGAGCCTGGCGTAGTTGGTGATGCCTCGCTCGATGTATGGCAGGAACTGCCACTTCGACGAAAACTCCTCACCGATGGCGAACGGGACCGGCGTCATCTTTCGGAGCGCCTCGTAAGCCTCAGGCGACTCATCCCGGATAGGCTCCTCGATGAAGTCGAGCGTGTGCGGTGGGATCATCTGCAGCAGTGAGGCCGCCTCGGCCACGGACAGCCTGTGGTGGTAGTCGGTGCCGAGCACCGGAGCGTTGCCAAGCGCCTCGCGGGTCTTCACCCACCACTCGACCGTGTTGGCGATCGACTCACGGGGCTCGTACAGGTTTGTGCTGTTGATGCCCATCTGGTCGCTGCCCAGGCGCATGCAGTTCCAGCCTGCCTCGACAATCGCCTGCGCCTGCTCGACCATCTCAGGGCCGGGCTTTGCGCCGGTGGTTGCGAAGGTTGGCACGAAGTCCCTGTGCTTGCCGCCGAGAAGCTCATACACAGGGACGCCGAGTGCCTTTCCAGCGATGTCATAGAGCGCGATGTCGATGGCTGAGATGGCAGCGGTCAGGACGCGTCCACCCTCGAAGTACTGGCTGCGGTACATCTCTTGCCAGAGCGCGCCGCGCTTCATCGGGTCGCGGCCAATCAGCCACTCCCGGTAGTGCTCCACCGCGCCGGAGACCGCCAGTTCCCTGCCAGAGAGTCCGCTCTCTCCCCAGCCGTGGATGCCCTCGTCGGTCTCCACCTTGACCAGGAGCTGGTTGCGGTGGCCGACCCAAACCGGAAACGGCTTTACATCCGTGATCTTCAATTGTTGGCTCTTTTCTCGCCGGACTCTGCCATTTGGTTGATTGTTGGATTTGCCGCTGCCGGCCGGAGTGCGATATCTAAGACAGCTTGCAGATATTACCCATTAACGGTCCGGCGCGTGCGGCGCCAGACCGTTCCCCTCAGCTATTCAGAACCGGTGATTGGCCGTTCGCAAGCGCGGCGTTGCGGTCGCTTGAGGTTAAGACCGGCTAGGGAAACCTGACTCTATCGTGTCATTACCAGTTCGTGTGAGAGCCGTCCCTCCGGTGGAGGTGTGGCATCTCGGCGTGACGGAACGGCTCTGTGAGGCTCGCCTCGTCCACCTCGACGCCAAGCCCCGGCAGATCGAGCAGCGTCACACGACCGCCAGTGATCTCAGGCTGCACAGGAAAGACCGCCTTGTCGTAAAAGTTCAGGTCTTCACCCGGCGACTGGCGGATCTCAAGCCACGAGAAGTTCGGGACCGCGGTGGCGAGGTGCGCGGTTGCCGCGACGCAGATCGGTCCAAGCGGGTTGTGAGGCATCAGGTCTATGTAATGCGCCTCTGCCCAGCCGGCCACCTTCATCGCCTCTGTGAAGCCGCCGACGTTGCAGATGTCGACGCGCACGTAGTTGGCGATGCCGCGCTCGATGTACGGCAGGAACTGCCACTTCGAGGCGAACTCCTCGCCTATGGCGAACGGCACCGTGGTCAGCTTACGAAGCTCCTCGTAAGCCTCCGGCGACTCGTCACGGATGGGCTCTTCAACGAAGTCGAGCGTGTGTGGCGGCATCATCTGGAGATAGGACGCCGCCTCTGCGACCGAGTAGCGGTGGTGAACGTCCGTGCCGATGACCGGGGCCATACCGATCGCCTCTCGCACCTTCATTAGTCCCTCGGCAGCGAGGGCCATGTGCTCCCGGGGCTCGAACAGGCGCTCGTCGTCTTCCGCCGGATAACCGTGGTGGATGCGCATGCAGTTGAACCCATCGGCCAGGATGCGCTTCGCAACATCGATCATCTCCCGCGGGGAGTCGCCGTTGCCGGTGGCAAAGGTTGGCACGAAGTCACGGTGCTTGCCGCCGAGGAGGTCGTAAACAGGGACGCCGAGCTTCTTGCCGGCGATGTCGTAAAGCGCGATGTCGATGGCGGAGATCGCGGCGGTGAGGACGCGGCCGCCCTCGAAGTACTGGCTGCGGTACATCTCCTGCCAGAGAGACCCGCGCCGCATCGGGTCGCGGCCAATTAGCCACTCGCGGTAGTGCGAGACCGCTCCCGCGACAGCGAGTTCTCTGCTGGATAGGCCGGACTCTCCCCAACCGTAGATGCCTTCGTCCGTCTCGATCTTGACGAGCATCTGGTTTCGCGTGCCGACCCATACGGGGAAGCTCTTGATGTCTGTGATCTTCATTTTTTGTTGTTGTCCTGTATTCGACGGGTTTGGTTGTGACTACCGGATCAATGGACGCGCTGGACGGCGGTGGAGCCGGCGCACAGGCTTACGCTGTACGGCTCAGCGTATTCTTGAAGCCGCCGCGATCGGCCCTGGTTGCGTCTAGCGGCCTTCCAGCTCTCGCACCACCGGCGCCAAAGCCATTGCCGGGAACACCTTCTGCTCTGTGTACGGGTTGGCGTCCGCCACCGCCTCGTCGATCTCGTAGCCGATGCCAGGCTCAGTCGGCGGGACGATGTAGCCGTCCTGCCACTGGATAGGCTTCTTGAGCAGATCGGCATAGAAACCGCCGAAGGTCTCGATGCTCTCCTGGATCAGGAAGTTGGGGCTGCAGGTGGCGATCTGGATGTTGGCTGCAGCCTCGATCGGTCCCGCGTAGAGGTGCGGCGCCATCTGCGCGTAGTGCGCCTCGGCCATGCCTGCGATCTTCTTCGCCTCAAGTATCCCGCCGACGCGGGCAAGCGCAGGTTGCAGGATGGACGCCGCCTGTTGCCTCAACAGGTCCGCAAAGTCGTACTTGCTCACGAGCCGCTCTCCCGTGGCAATCGGGATGCTTGTCGAGTGGGCGACGCGGGCCATCTCGGTGCGGTTCTCTGGAGGCGTCGGCTCTTCCAGCCACAGCGGGTCGAACTTCTCAAGCCGCCTCGCCAGTCTGATCGCACTTGATGTAGTCATCTGGCCGTGCGTCTTCACAAGCAGGTCGCACTTGCCGCCCGCCACTTCACGAAGGTTCTTCGTCACAAGCTCAGCGTTGTCGAGGGATTCGAGCGAGAGCTGGCGCGGGTCGAAAGAACCCATCGGCATCACGGGGTCGAAACCGACCGCCGTAAAGCCGAGCTTCATGTAGTGCTCTGCGCGCTTCGGGGCGATCTCAGGGTCGCCGTGGATGTTCGTCACATTCATTTCGCCGCCAGCCGAGTTGTCCGGATAGAGATAGGTGTACGACCGCAGCCTCTCGTTCACCTTGCCGCCGAGCAGGTTATAGACCGGCTGGTTGAGCGCCTTGCCGACGATGTCCCAGAGCGCGATCTCGATTGAGCTCAGGATGCCGCCCATCGTGAACTCAGGGTGCTGGCCGAAGCCGCTTGAGTAGACGATGCGCCAGATGGTCTCGATCTGGAACGGACTCTGGCCGATGACGTGACGCTGCACAACGTCTTCGATGAGGAGTCTCACCTTGTCTGGCGAGAATGGGACGCCGTATGCCTCGCCGTATCCGGAGATGCCGTTGTCTGTCGTGAGCTTGACGAACACCCAGTACGGCCCGCCGTGGTGGGGAGGCGGATTGGCGACGGCCCATGTCCTCACGTCCTTTATCTTCATCTCACTCCTCCGGTGTGCCCCTGTCTGTTGATTCGAGTGATTCGGGCCTGCCGCGCGTCTGCCGTCCGTTTAACAGGCGGGATTGTACGGCTCAGACAGCGTCGTTGGATGATCCGCGGTTCCGCACTAGAATTGCAGAATGACCAGCACCGGGACGGCCGAACTCCATCGCACGCTGCTTGAACACATCCCGCACTACGCGGTGATACTGCACAACGACGAGGTGCACTCGATGGACTTCGTTGTCGAGTCTTTACTGAAGAGTGTGCCGGGCCTGACACAGCCCGAGGCGATCAACATCATGCTGGAGACTCATCAGACTGGCCGCGGCCTCGTGATCGTTTGCCCGCTTGAGCAGGCCGAGCACTACCGGGACCGCATCCGCTCTTTCACGCTGAGTTGCACGATAGAGAAGGCGTGAGAGGCGCAGCGGCTTCAAGACGCGAGTGTCTTGGGAGGTGACGTCGGGCTGAGTGCGCCTGCCGGGGACAGTTGAGCGACCGGAGCGGCCATGGTGAACCGCTCGCCTCGGTCTCCGAGACGCCCCTGCCAGAGCGGCTGGATCGATCGTGAAAAGAGATGGTGCCCCTGGGGTGACTCGAACACCCGACAAGCGGTTTAGGAAACCGCTGCTCTATCCTCTGAGCTACAGGGGCACGGCAGATAACAGGTCGCCTGCGTCCCCATTCTAACCGTCTTCATGACGACAGTCCGCCCCCCAGTCCCTCTATCCGTCTTCGATGCTCACCACCGTCAGGTTGCCGCCATCCTCGACAAACGAGACCTTGACCGATTCGCCCAGCGCCATGTGCTCCAGCAGGTGCGACGGCGTGAAGCCTGCGAAGCGGCCGCCAGTGAACTCCCACACTTTCCCGTCTGAATCGACAACTGTGATCGACTCGAACTCGGTCAGGGAGCGCGGAACGACCTCGGTAATCTGGCCTGTGACGGCGATACCTGCGATGAAACCGTGATCGTTACCGCCGCAGGCGGCAGCGATCATCACCAGCAAGATGGCCCCGATAGCAAGAAACATGCGCAGCACACGGCGCTGCGGGAGAGGGCGATTTTTGAAGGGCATTCAGGCGTCCGCCATATGGCTGCAAGTGGGCTGCCATTGGGCTAAGTGTGGTTGCGGGAGCGGTCGGCAGGACCAAGTCTAGCGCCGCCGCGCCGGGCGATGCGTGAAACGGCGAAATCTTAAGGTGACCAGCGCATTCAGCCGGCTCAGGAGACGAACTCCGAGACCGGCGTATTCAGCGCGTCGCCAAGCTTTTTGACTGCGCCCAGCGTCAGGTTCTGCCTGCCGTGTTCGACGCCGCTCAGGTACGTTCGGTCCAGGCCGGAGGCGTCAGCTAACTGCTGCTGGCTCCACCCGCGTGCAATCCGTTTCGCCTTCACCCGCTCGCCAACTCGTCGCAGGATCGCCTCCAGCGGCACTGCGGTACCGCTCACATCGAAGCGCTCGCCAACATGCGACACCGCCTCGACCGCATCGTGCGCAATCAGGTCGGCGCCAATTTCGGCGGCCTTCTTCGGCTCCGCCTTGACGGCCAGTCCACCGATCACGACGTACGGCTCACTCATCGCTGACCTGACGGCCTGTACACACTCAGACAGCAGGCCGAGTGAGGTGTTAAGGGTCGCAGATAGCGCGACGAGGTCAGGCTGCCGCTCGTCGGCTAGTTTAGCCAGGTCCACAGGCGGCGTTCCAGCGCCCAGGAAATCGACGTTCCAGCCTTCGTAGTACAGCAGGTCGGCAAAGATCATGGGGCCGAAGATGTGGCCGTCTGGCTCCACGGCAGAGACGATGGCGTGGAGTCCGGTCTGGCGCAACGGCTGGAAGAGTTGCCGCAGGACGGATGCCTGGCGCAGCGTGACCTGCGTCGCCTGGTGCTCATGCGCAACGCTCAGTCCGCCTGCGTGCCACATATCGCCGATGGTCACCATCGCCTTCGCCAGCACGTCCAGGTAGATCGTGGCCGGTCTCCAGTCGTTCGAGACCGCCTCCCGGACCGCCTTTGCCGCCTCCGCCTCGTCGCCCTTGAGCAACGCCTGCAGATAACGGTCGCACACGCGCCGGAGTTCTCCGGCAGATGGGCTCGGGCGTCCGGACTTTGGCAACGGGTGATTGGGCCAAGTGGTCATGTGCGATCTATTTCACTGTGTTAGGAGTTGCTGGAACTCAGCTCGGCGTGTGGCAGGTCATCCGGCATGCTTTGTGTCCGGCGCCAGTCATCTCTCACGTGAGATGGGGACTGCGACCACATCCTACAAATTTAAAGATAGTGTTGAGTTATGACAACACTGGCTGCCTGTATCTATGCTGACCTGCCGTGGTTCTCTCCGCTCCGGTTGGCCGCTCCGCCGGACAGCAGTCCGCAAATTTCGAGTAGGATTCAGGCGTCAGGAGCTGTTGCGGTAAGACCCGTCATCTGTCACAGCGTGGCTTACAGCCTTACGCAGTTCACCTATTACGGGCGGGCACGGGCAATCACGAGAAATAACGGGAACGTACATGCCAGATAGAAACCGCATATCGCTCAAGGGGAAGATCGCCTTCATCAGCGGGGCCTCGAAAGGCATCGGCGTCGAGATCGCCAGGAACCTCGCAGAGGCAGGCGCAGACCTTGCCCTGACGGGCCGCAGCAAAGAGGGGCTGGCTGAGACAGAGAAAATCGCGAAGAGCTTCGGCGTCGATGTGTGGATCGGGACCGCTGAGTTGGGCGACGCGGAACAGGTGAGAGAACTAGGCAGGGCGGCTCTCGACGCGGTCGGCCGGGTGGACATCCTGGTGAACAACGCGGGGCTGGTCTTTCCGGGGCCGGTGCTGGAGATCGGACTTGAGGACTGGCGTACAACGTACGACGTGGATGTCCTGGCGCCGCTGATCCTGGCGCAGGCGTTTGTTCCGGGCATGATCGAACGCGGCCACGGCAAGGTCATCAACATCACGTCACGGGCTGCTCTGGTCGGCCAGCCTGGACTCGGGTCATACAGCTCGGCCAAGGCGGCGCTGCACCAGCTCTCGAAGACGATGGCTGTGGAGTTCGGCCCGCACAACATCCAGGTCAACTGCATCGCGCCAACGGTCACAATGACGCCGATGGCGCAGCAGGTGTGGAAGCCGGGGCCGCGGACTGACGCCAAGCTTGCTCGCATCCCGGCAGGCAGGTTCGCAGAGCCGTCTGAGGTGGCGGATATAGCGCTGTTCCTGGCGTCTGACCTCTCCGGCTTCGTGAACGGCGCGATCATTCCGGCGGACGGCGGTGAGGGCGCATGATCGAAACCCGGCCCGCCGCCGGCGTTAACCGGGCTTTACCTGGGCGTTACCTGCCGCTGCGCCGGAACCGCGCGGTCGCGACGGTCCCGGTCTTTTCGTCGCTGGCAAGGCTGAGCTGGCCGTCGATCACTTCAGCGGCTCTCCTTGCGATTGCCAGCCCAAGGCCGGTGCCGCCGGTCTTACGGCTGCGGGCCCTGTCGACCCTGTAGAAACGGTCGAACACGCGCTCAAGGTGCTCCGGCGGGATGCCCGGTCCTGTGTCCCTGACGCGCACTGACGCAAACGGTCCGGAGCCATCCAGCTCTACCGTGATTGTGCAGCCTTCCTGGCCGTACTTGATGGCGTTGTCCAGCAGCGAAAGCACTATGAGCCGGATCAGCACACTGTCCCCGCTGACCTTTATCGGCTCCGGCAGCGGCTTCGCATTCCCTGGCCACTCGAGTGAGATGCCGCTTGCGGTGGCGAGAGGGGCAACGGCCTCGCATGCGTCGATCACCACCGCTGACAGGTCGATGACTTTACTCTTAACCTGCCGCTCTTCGAAGTGTAGGACGTCAGCAACAATGGGACAGAATCGGTAATAGAGATTTCAGGCGGATCTGAGCTGCTCCCGAAGTGTCTTGTTGTGCTCTTTGCGAC
>JAQBUH010000041.1 GCA_027624075.1 Chloroflexota bacterium | reverse complement strand
CCACGTTCAAACTTAGCGCCACACGCCGGTCCGGGCGGTGTCGGCCTGTCAGTCACCGGCGGTGAGCCGTCCGGCGCTTTCAAAGCGGAAAACATAAGGATCAGCTGGTGGGCCAAAAACACCGGGCCGTTCACAACAAACCAGACCTTCACGGTTGAGGTGCGTCTTGACGGCGCGGCGATCGCCCAGTGGTCTGTAGACGGACTGTCAATCAGCTCATTCGTCTTTATTGAAGAACGTGAAGGGCTTCTCTCCGGTATCAGGCCCTCGGCCGGCGTCCACGAGATATCCCTGGTGATCGACCCGCTTAACAAGGTCATTGAAACCCTGGATACAGACAACACAGTCAGCAAGCTGATCACGGTGCTGGCGCCGCCTGTCAGCGACACAGCAAGGGAACTCCTGCCGAATCTTGTTCCGGTACCCGGCACTGGCAAAACGGAGCCGATATTCGCATCGTCGCACGAGGACGACCCGCTCTCCGGCAAGCTGTCCATCGACAGGCCGTCCCACATCGCCTTCTCAGTCCGCAACGAGTCTGTCCAGTACGTCACAGAAGACGTAGACGTGGACCTTCTCCTCGACGGCCTTTTGGTCCGGCGTGTCACGTGGGACGGGCTGGCGGCGACCGGCGAAGCCCCGTTCCGCATTGCAGACCTGCGCTCGATCGTCGACATCGCGCCCGGCGCGCATACGCTCCGCGTCGTCGTCGATCCTCTTGACAGGGTCCGCGAACAAGACGAGACAGACAACGATTACGAGGTCGAGCTTGTGTGGGGCGTTGGCGAACCTGAGGCGGCCGTTGAGCCCTTCCTGCTTGAGCCGCCACCGCGGGAGCCAACAATCCGCGCCAACCTGATGCCGTTCAGGAGGTTCGGGTGGGACGCGGCGCTAACAGCGAGACAGGCCGATGGCAGACTGCCCGTTGGCAAGGACGGCTGGCTCAACACACAAAAGGCGATCGAGATCGACTTCGCCTTCACAAACGCCAGCCGCTTCAGCCTCCCGCTCACTGACCAGCTCAAGGCGGCGGTGCTGCTGGACGGCGTCCAGGTGGAACTGCTGCAGTTCAGCTCCGGCACGAGCAACGTCGGCAGCATCTGGGAAGACACCATCGTCTTTTTCTCCAACACGGTATCGCCGGGCGACCACACGGTCCGTGTCGTGCTCGACCCAGACGGTCTATTCGACGAGATCAACGAGGATGACAACATCTTCGAACGCGACTTCACGTTCCACGATGGCCCGGACATGAACATGCCTGCGCAGTTCGAGATGTCTGAGCAGGAGCTCGCTGCAGCCTTCGCGCCGCTCTCAGGCGAGATGATGCGCCAGGTGAAGCCGGTCCTCGGACCTGGCGCCGGCGACCGCGACTGGTCTCCTGAGATCATCGCCGCTGGAAGAGCCGGTTACTTTTTACTGACCGGCAGAGACCTCGACGAAGAGGGATACGTGATTCACTTCCTCCCGCCAGACGAGTTCGATGCGAGCTCAGTGAGCGCCTGCATGAGTGGTTGGATTACGATGACGGTGACCGAGTACGAGGAGGCGTTCGAGTCCTGCACCGTTGGCCGCGGCGAGATCGGCTTCAAGACACGCTCGAACGGACAGGTCCACCTCTTCGTCGACCTCGGCCTGTCACCGATGGAGGCGCTCGGCACTTATTTCCACGAACTGGGCCACGGGCTCCAGGACCTGACCAGCCCCGGCCAGACTGTTCTCCCGTCCCTCCCCAACACACGCGGGCTGTTCGAGGCGCAGGCGCAGATCTTCGAGGCGGCGGCGTGGCGGGCCATCGAGGAGTTCACCGGCAACTCACTCAGCTCATTCCCGGACATCACGCTCGCTCGTGACAGGCTCGAGTTCATATTCACTATTCGAACGAGCAGTAACACAGAGCACAACATCGGCTACAGGCTCCTGTGGGCGCAAGCCCTGGCTGCCACACCAGCCTTAGATGTCGGTCTGGCGGGCTTTAACCTGGCCGACCGGTTCAGGGCAGACGGCAGGTTGGACTCGGCGGGCGCGAACGAGCTTTACAATTTCCTGGTCGGCATCTTCCCTTTCCAGGTGGAAAGCTGGGCTGCCGCGCTGCTCGCAAACTCGTCGTTTATCGCCGAGTTCAGGCAGATCGCAGAGGCGCGCCTGATCGAAGACCTTGCACTAGAATTGACCGGCAACCCGGCAGTGCAAGACGCCGCGTGGATTGCGCCCTGAGCGTCTGGAGCGGTTAACCCCGTAGAACACTCGCCAGACAACAGGCCTTTGCCCGCCAGAACTCTCCAGCATCTCCACACGGCTGCTGGTCCCTACCCAGATTCACCAAGCGAGAACCACCGAATGCTCCATGAGAACGTGTTGTTCGACATCTACTTCATCCGCCACGGAGAGTCGGAAAACAATGTTATTGAGGGAATCGCCGCCGGCGCAGACTTCGACGCGCCAATGACCGAGCGAGGCCACCGGCAGGCGGTTGCGCTGGGTGAGCGGCTGGGCAGGCAGGGCGTTCACTTCGACCGCATCTACTCGTCAACACTTGTCCGTGCCGTCCAGACCACTGAGGGCATGCTGCGCGGCATGGGCCTCGAGGGTGCTCACTTCGACCGCGTGCCGCAGATCATCGAGCGGCAGATCCCCGCATGGCGAGGCAAGCTGGCCGCCGATGTGTGGACCACCGAGTTACGGTTCATCTCGGCCGAAAAAGGCAAGTGGTTCCAGCCTGCCGACGGCGAGTCCGAGCGGGCAGTCGAGCGCCGTGCGGGGAACTGGCTTGAGGACGAGGTGCTTTACAACCCGGAGTGGAACAAGAAGCCGGGCAAGCACACCATCGCCATAATCTCCCACGGCATCACGCTGAAGGCGCTGTTCCACTTCATCACAAACTGGGACGGCGCGTTTGTACGCCGTACAGAGGTCCACAACACCTCCATCTCACGGTTCCGCTTTGGCAAGTCCGGATGGTCTATCGTCTCCATCAACGACTACGCTCACACCGAGACGATTGGCGATGTCATCCGCGAAGGCGTTATCCAGGGCGATACGGTGGTTCCGTGATCCGATGACCGATAGCGAAGATACCGGGACATCCATGTCTGGACCGCCGCCCGGGCCGCTGTCCATGGCGGACTCGCTCATGGACCCGGCCGCGTATCCGCCCTCACCAGCATTGCCCGCTCGCTCTCCCGTGACTCGCATCTCGACGCACATCTCGGATGTGTTCCTCGTTGGAGAGTTCGCATACAAGGTCAAAAAGCCTGTCGACTTCGGCTTCTGCAACTTCTCCACTCCCGGACTGCGACGCCAGTTCTCCGAGCGAGAGGTCGAACTCAATGGCAGGCTGTCGCACGGGGTATACCTGTCCGTAGAGCCCGTGAACCTCGACGCAACATCGGGCAGATACAGCATCGGAGGCGAGGGTGAGCAGGTGGACTGGGCGGTGAAGATGCGCCGCCTGCGTTCCGAAGACCAGCTGGACAGGCTCCTGGAAAACGGTGAGGCCGGACCGGCCGAGATCAGACAGATCGCGCAGCTGCTGGCCGGGTTCCACATGGACGCGCCGCATGCGCCAACAAAACATGGGACGGCCGATGCCGTGTCAGGCATCGTGCTCGGCAACCTCGGCCGCGTTGCGGAACACGCGCCGCCAGGACTGGACGCCGCCGCCTTCGCCAACATATCCGCCTATGCGAACGCCTTCCTCAAGCGACGTGGCGACCTGGTCCAGCGACGCCACAGAGACGGCATGCAGCGCATGTGCCACGGTGACCTGCACGCCGGCAACATCTTCTTCGAGCGGCAACCCGGCGGTCAGCGGTCGCCACAGATCATCGACTGCATCGAGTTCAACGACTCTTTTATCTACATCGACCCCGCCGCAGACATCGCATTTCTGTCGATGGACCTGAAACGGCGCGGGTTTCCTGAACTCGCCGCTGAGCTGATCGAGACCTATGTGACGGCGTCCGGTGACACCGGCATGGCGCCACTCCTGCCGTTCTATGAGTCGTACAGAGCCATGGTGCGGTGCATGGCGGGCTCGATCTCTGCCGAACAGGCCGCGCTCGAAGACCGGCAGCGGCACGTCGATGACGCCAACGCCTACCTGCGCCTCGCCTGCGAGACCGCAGCGCGGGACCGCCCTCAGTTCCTCGCCATCACGGCAGGTGTTACGGGCACCGGCAAGAGCACGGTGGCCGGGCTGATTTCGGACCAGTGGAACGCGGTCCGCCTCAACACGGACACCATTCGCAGGGAGCTTGCGGGGATCGGTCTGACCGAGCGGACCGGCTCAGAGGTGCGCGCAGGCATCTACACCGGCGAGATGTCGCGCCGCGTATACGACGAGATGCACCGAAGGGCGCGAGAGGAGCTCGCGGCGGGCCGGTCTGTCATCATGGACGGGACGCACCTGCAACGCCACTTCCGTAAGTCCTCCCTGGACGAGGGCCGCGATGCTGGTGTGCTGACTGTCATTGTCGAATGCAGCCTTGAGAAGTCTGAGGCGCTCAGGCGTCTTGAGTCCCGGTACTCGACCGGCATGTCTGAGTCAGAGGGAAGACCCGAGGTCTACGCCGATCAGCTCCCGGCATGGGAGGCCCCGGCAGACGACGAGGCGGACGCGGTCGCCCGCGTCGACACCGGAGGGGCTATCGGCGAACTGCCGCGCAGACTGTTCGGAGCGCTCTGGGACGCAGTCTTCGCAGCAGCCAGTTAACCCGCCCGCGTTCCGTGCTGACGCTCTAGTGCCGGACTACGGGCACGCCGTTCATCAGACCGGCGTCGTACATCTGGTTCCACTGGTCCAGGAACGTCGTGTTCCACTCCGTCGTCAACTTGCTCTGCAGCATGTCACGGAAGATCGGCCAGAAGATGATGATGCCATCTGCGCCGTCCCGCAGGCACGCCTCGGCGGTGGCCACAGAGCGCACCAGCGCAGCCGTAATGTACGGCCTGTCTCCCCAGCCATCGAACATCGCGCGGCACTCCCGCACCAGCTTCGTCGGGTCGCCGCCAACATCGCGGTAAGGCTCGCAGAACGGCAGAACGTGCGTAACGCCCGCCTGCGCGACAGCCGCAGCCTGTGCCAGCGTGAACACAGTCGTGCTGTAAGTCTCAACCCCGCGCCGCTTCAACTCGGCGAAAGCGTCCAACGCATGCACGGTTGTCGGGATCTTGAGAATAATCTGGCCCGGCGCCATCTTCACAAACACATCGCCGACATCGAGCAGCTCCTGCGTCGAGTGTCCGTCTATCTCGACCACGACAGGCTTATCCGTGATGTCGAGATACCGCTGCACGACATCCTTCAACTGGCCGTACTTCTTCACCATGTCGTTGAGTACGACGGTGTTGGTGACGATGCCTGTCGCGCCTCTCGGCATCCACTCCTTGAGGTCTGCTGGGTCGCCTGCGAGCCAGATCGCCGGGCCGCGCTCCAGTTTTCTGCGGCTGTTCACGGGCACCACTGCGGGGCTTGCGCCGTTTGTGCGCTTGGGCGTGGTCGTCATGGCTGGCTCTCCAGGTTCAGGTGGCAGGTTCGGCTGGCGAACGGCGACTAGCGCGCCGTTGCCGCAAGTCTACCGCGACAGGCCCGCAAGTGGGCAGCGTCCACCTCGACTGTCAGGTCCCTGCGGCGTGGACCCGCAAAAACCCCGCAGAAACCTTTTTGAACATGGCTGGCTATCGGCCCAGTCTGGCGCCCAACGCTCCAGCCATCTGAACAGGAACCAGATCAACGCGACAGAGCCAGCGATCATCAGGGCGGTTGCTATGACCGAAGGCCACATCACAGGCCAAAAGCCCTGCTCCTTGATCTTGCGCTGACGCAGAATCGCTGTTTCTCGCTCACTCTCTTGCTTTTCGACATACCAGGTGTCACCCGACTCAACCACCTGCTGATCGCGATACACGACGAACAGGTCAACGCCGGAGGTCAGAAACCAGAACAGCAGATAGATGACTGCCGGAATACCGAAAAAGAAGAAGAGTAGAACGGCGAAGACCATGAAATTGAACGGCTGCCTGACCTCAAGTGCGACACTCGTCTCGGTCTGGGACTTGATCCGCCATCCCATTTCAACTAACTCACCCGTGCGGGCCGCAAGCTGTGCGTCCATCCGTCTCTCCTCTGCCTGCTTTTGGGCGTTCTTTCAAACTTTTCCCGCCGCGGGCCTGCGGAAACGGTATGCCGCATCCAAGCATGAGTGTCACACGCGACCGGCTCGCCACACCTGTGTAACGCCATCCCGGCAGACCGCGGGTGCCAGAACCCACGTATCATCCCGGCTCAATCCGAATTTGCGGACTCTACTTACTAATGAAGCTATCCATACTCGACCAGTCACCGGTCCTGTCAGGCAAGTCCAGCGCTGAGGCTCTGCATGCGACTATCGAACTTGCCCGCGTCGCAGACCGGCTCGGCTATACGCGCTACTGGCTGGCCGAACACCACAACAGCGCCACGCTCGCCGACGCCAGCCCTGAAATCCTGATCCCGGTGGTGGCGAGCAACACCAGCCGGATCAGGGTCGGCTCAGGCGGCGTCATGCTCTCGCACTACTCGCCGCTCAAGGTGGCCGAAACGTTCCGCATGCTCGCCACGCTCTTT
The DNA here is from genome assembly GCA_027624075.1 of Chloroflexota bacterium. Lineage (GTDB taxonomy): Bacteria > Chloroflexota > Dehalococcoidia > Lucifugimonadales > Lucifugimonadaceae > JAJCYX01. Next base: position 3,589 of record JAQBUH010000041.1, on the reverse strand, counting down.
CCTGGCCGCATAGACATGGGACTTGGCCGCGCCCCCGGCAGTGACCGGATAACGGCGGCGGCACTCCAGACCGGCCCGGTCTCGTTCCCAATCGAGTCGTACCCGGAGCAGGTTGCCGATCTACTTCGCTTCCACGCCAACTCGGTCCCGGACGGTCACCGCTTCAACGGCATCCATGCCACGCCTACCGGCCCTGACACCGCTGCGCCCTGGCTGCTTGCGTCCTCATACGGCAGCGTCTCATACGCAGCAGTCCTTGGACTCCCGCTCTCGTTCGCCCACTTCATCGCCGACTCTCTGCACAATCAATTGTCTCTCTCGGGTGACGACAGTGAAGACTCGACGCGGGCGCAGTTCGGAGTTGGGCCGGAGCTTGTCCGGTGGTACAGAGACAACTTCCAGCCATCGGAGTTTCTTACGGAGCCGCTGGTCAACGTTGGCGTCTCCGCGGTCTGTGCGGACTCCACCGAAGAGGCGCAGCGTCTTGGCTTCGCCCGTCACCTGATGCGGCTTCGCAGGGACCAGGGCAGACCGCTGCAGGGCGTGCCGTCTGCGGAGGAGCTGGCAACGGTGGAGTTGAGCGAGAGTGAGCGCCGCCTCATCGAGGTCCACCGCGACAGGGCTATCGAGGGAGACGCGGCGCGCGTGAGGGACCGGCTGGAACAGCTTGCAGGCGCATACGAGACCGACGAACTGATCATCCTGACGATCACTCCCACCTACGAGTCACGCACGCGTTCGTATGAGTTGCTGGCAGATACATTTGGCCTCGGTCTTCAAACCGGGAACTAACGGCGCCGCCGGAGGAACGGACATGAAAGACGTCATCAAGGAGGGGTTCATCCTCTTCCTGCCGATTGGCATAGCACTATTCATCTTCAAGTTCGTGTTCGACACGTTGGACGGCGTCCCGCAACCCATCATCGAAGCGATCTTCGACCGTCCTATTATCGGGCTCGGGTTTGTAACGATCCTCGCCTTCTCACTCCTGATGGGGCTGCTCACAGCCACCGTTGTCGGAAAAAGCGCATACGGCAAGATGGAGGCGTACATCGCCCTTATCCCGTTCTTCGGTCCGGTGTACGTAGTTGCCAAACAGGTGGTGTCCGCAGCCACGGATGGCGGTGATGGCGGCGCCTTCAGCCAGGTGGTGGCGGTCGAATACCCGTCTGAGGGGATCCACTCGCTCGGCTTCTTGACGAAGCGCTTGTCAGACGGGCGCGTCATGGTCTATATCCCGTCTACGCCGATGCCGAACACCGGTGTGCTGGTCATGGTCGGGGCAGACAAAGTGACGGAGCTTGAGATGTCCACAGGAGACGCCATGCGCATCATCACGTCTGCCGGAGTCGTTTCGCCTGATGTCAGGCTGGGCTAAGCGACGGGTTCACCGGAATAGTCAGGCGATACCAGGACCGGATTGTTGCCGCCTCGGCCGGCCGATGTGCGGTGCGCAGACCGCCTGGCGAGCCTGTAGAGGGCGACGGCAATTGAGAGCGTCACGATGCCCTGTGCTGTGACGGCGACGAGTGAGACCAGCCAGACCAGATCGTTTACTGCGGTATTGCCAGCAGTCCAACCAATAAGCGGGATTATTAGACCGCTGGCGATGACAATCACCGGTCCGGCCACGAACATCCGGAAGGCTAGTCTCGCCTCCGGCCAGCCATTCCGTTTCCACGCCTTACGTGCGATCACAGCGCCCGCGACATTCGGCGCGAACAACAGGATGACCAGGGCGATGACTGCTATCGCTGTGAGGGCGGTCATTCCCCGTCACCCGCCGATAGCTCAAGCGACTCAGCGGCCTCTGCGCTGGCGATCATCCTGCGAATCGCAAACACCCTGGCTACGAAACCGACAAGGCTGGCAACACCAGTGACGGTGAGGATGAGACCCACGTCCCGGGCCGTGAAGCCAAATTCCGGCCTCAGCACGCGCAAGATCGTCTCCCTCAGGAGCAGGCTGCCGAGCATTACGCCGAACCCGGCCGCGGCCAGCCTCGCGCCGAACGTCCCGAACCCCTTTCATGCGAGCAGCATGAGGAGAAGGCCTGTGACCGGCACAACCCAGCGGAGCACATCGGTCACGACGCTGGCAAATTCACCCAAAGCTTCTCCAACGGCGAGTCGATTCGCATCTCAAGGGAAAACGAACGAGATCGCTTTGTTTAATTTTGGCATGGCGGTTTGAGCCCTCCAGGCACGCGCCACTCCTGACATCTGCCGTACCTGCGCTTCCTCCCTCATCATCTCGATCCGCCCGCCCTGCGTTGAGCGCCAGTCCTGCACGGCTCAGGCAAAGAAAATCTCCCCTTGCGCTGAGCCGTCCGGGCCGGCCTTGCGCAGACCGCCGGACTCGGCGTCAACCTCGGCCTGAGACTTCACGCGTCAGCGGTTCCGGGGTAATGTGCGCTGGTTGACTGTGTGCGCCGCCTCCCCGCGCCTCACCCGCCCTTAGCCAGAAACGGCATCCGGTAAATGGCCTTTTTAGACAACGTTCTCCTGTTGACCGTCGTGCTCATAATCGGCCTCGCAGTCGTCGGCGCCGTGTTGCGGGCACGCCGGAGGGACACCTGTCTGAAAAGCTTTTCGGGCTACCTGGTCTATGTGCGTTTCAAGACAGGAAAGCAGATCTGGGGCCAGTTGGTAACGGACGCCACCGGAATCGAGCTCAAGTACAGGGCTGACCACCTTGACGCCGAGGGTCACATAGAGTCGAGCTACATCATTTCCAGCGCGGAGTACCCGAACATCTACCTGATCATCCGCTTTCTCGATGAGCTGACAGAGAGGAACGTGCTGCGTCGGCAAAAGGTGTTGAAACGCTCATACAGGCCCAACATCCTGCGCCGGATCAAGCGGAAGCTCCGGAACTGGTTCAACCTCTTGCGCGACGCCATGAGCCAGGCGTTCGCATCGGTGCTCACGGCGGCGACCAAGACCGCTCCGACGGCGGTTGCGAGCCAGCAAAAAGGGGTCCTCGGGACCAGCAAGGAACTGGTGGAGTGGTTCGGAAACGCCTTCGACCCGATCCTCGAACGCCACATCGGGCGGCGCGTGGTGCTGGAGGTGCAGTCTCCGGAGGGGAACACGGTCGAGTATGTCGGCGTGTTCCGTGAGTACACCGCAGACTATCTTGAGGTGATGGACGTCACCTTCAAAGAGGACGGCCGGGAGCGCCAGGTAGACCTGGTGGTCCCCAGGAAGCATGGGATCATACGGCACAACGGTGAGTCGACAGGTAAGAGCGCACTGGGCAAAGACGACCCGAAGTCGGCTCTGCTGGAGGACCCGACCGAGCCGGAAACGCAGGTCGAGGTTTAGGTGGCGGCGCAGCCTCACCGCCACTTTTTCGCCCGTGTGTTTGGACAGCGGTCAAATCCTGACTGCGAGCAGCTCTGTTGGCATCATTCTTTCTCCCCGATCTGGCTCCCTGATCTGGGCCAGTTCGGGAAAGGGAGAGAGTTAAAGAGAGGGAGCCGGTCTGTTTATCGTCCTGAACCTGTGTCGTTGGTCTACGATTCTGTCAGTAGCTAACTGTCCAGCGAAAATGTCAGTCCATGAGAGGATTGACATTGAACCAAAAA
>JAQBUH010000040.1 GCA_027624075.1 Chloroflexota bacterium | reverse complement strand
CGCAGACCGTCCTGACTCTCTCTTATTTCAGCCCCGAAATACTGTCTCATTTTGCTGACGTCCAACAACCACCTGTCCGGTCTGCGGATCCAGAACGCCGACGAACTCCCTTTCGTCCTGCATGTCCCACACAACGTCCACGTTCCCGGTCTGGATGGTGCCTTCGACATGAAGGCTGGCGGTCCATGCCGCGTAGGCCCCGCCGCCGAGGCCCGCGGCCGCGACCACCACAATGAACATGAGCCAACTCTTAGTAAGTAGCAACTTAATGAAAGCCATGGCCTAACTCCCGGGTCCGTGAGCGGGTTGAGGGACCTACCCGAATAAGCGACGCTCGGCTGACGCGTTACAACGCAGGCGCGTCTCAGCGCGCGACTTGCGTCGCGCGGGAATCTACCGGAGCCGAATTAGCCAGCGATTAGCTCAGAGTTCAATGCCAGTTAGCCGCATGCGTCTGCCCCGTGTGCTCGGGCCTACAAGGGCGGCGCCGAGCGCAGGAATCAGGCGCCGGCATCAGGGGCCGGTGTCGGCCGCACTCTCCCCGTCCTCGCGCAACGCCGCGTCACTGTTCGCCGCCTGTAACGCCGAGGTCACGATCTCAGCTATCTCAGCAACACTCAGGAAGCTGTGTTTGCGTCCAGTTTTCGTGTGTACCGCCGTCCCGTGGCTGACATGGCCGCCGGGATCAACCCAAACCCGAACCACAAATGATTCGTAGTGCGCTTCCATAGTTGGATTCGGCCCACTGATGTTGCTGGCGTTACGCCACACAAGCCCGCGCAGCGTCTGATTGCAGGCTAAGGAGGCGCGATTAGCGAGGAATTAGTCCGCGGTTCGCCTGGCATTAGCCGGTCTTCTACCGGCGCCGGAGCTTACGGTGGACATTAGAGCAATCAGTTTCTCAGATGGCGCCGAATTCAACTCACGGTCGAGATTCCGCTCGCAGATCGAAAACCAGTACGCTGTCCGGCCGGGCTGGCCGATGGCGATGTGGGCTTCCAAGAGGAGCCCGTATGCCTCTTCGTTACACACATCGTGGCGGATTATCTGCATGCACCGGTCGAGACATCCCGCAAAGTCGCGTTCTTCCAACGAAAGCACGGCCAGCTTCGTCAGGACGTTGAGAAAAGTGTCCCGCAGGAACTCTCGGTCAACCAGTGTCCAGTCTTCGTACACATCCTCCTCAAGAAAATCTCCTGCATAGAGAGATTCCGCCATCTCCAGGCTGTGCCTTGCGGTGCCCGCGTCACTCATGCGTTCCGCGGCAATCCCGTGCCGCCAGGCTTGCTGAAACATTTCGGTATCGAGGTGTGTAGCGTTGTTCGGACTGAACACGTAACAGCCGTCCGTGTGCTCGACAAGGTGCGCCGCGGTATCGCCAAGACATCTTCTGAGTGCGTGCACCGCTACTCTGAGCCGATTGGTAGATGCGTCGGGAGAGACCTCCGGCCACAGTACTTCGAGCAAGACGTCACGAGGCGTCGGCCTGCCTGCCCGGGCGGCGAGAAATTTCAGCACGGCCAGCGGGCGTCCACCATCAGGAATCGGGACCGGCTCTCCATCAAGTTCGATCCTGAAACGGCCCAGGCAATGGACCATCACTGTGCTAGACACTGGAGAAGCCGGGTCCCGCGCCAGTGGGACGCCGGCAGCGTTTTGTCCGGCGGTCTGAATTTGTTGCCGTAACGCTTCGAAGCTGAGTGCCAGCTTCGTGAGAGCAGTTCCGGCTTGACGATAGTCGTTGATTATGCGTGATAGTGAGCCTGTGGCATGCGGCTCACCTTCATCGTTGATCATCGGGCACCGTCCTGTTCCGACGAATGGCCCACACTACACGATGACTCGCCCAATCACCCACCGATATACCTGCACCAGCCGGCATCATAACAGCGGTGGGACCCGCCGAATAGTCTGAGTAGCCGATACGTTGTGAGGACCAGGATGAATCAGGTTCAGACTGGCATGTCCGCCGCCAGCAGTCTTGCCACAGCGCCGAGCGTCACGCCGTCTCGGATCTCGTTCTCGCGCACCATCTCCGCAAGCTCATCCAGCGTCACGAACTTCGCCGCGACGATCCCCTCATCCGCCTGCAGCGCCAGTCCGGACACGTCACTCTCCGGCTCCGGCACCTCGGCCAGCACCGTGTAGAACGTGTCGCTCATAAGCCCCGCCACAGGGAACTGGCTGCCGATCATCGTGGCCGAACTCGCCACGAGACCTGTCTCCTCCTCAAGTTCCCGCGTCGCAGTCACCAACGGGTCCTCCCCTTCCTCAACAAGTCCGGCAGGGAACTCCCACAACTCCTCATCCACCGGGTAGCGGTGAATCTTGATCAGCAGGTGCCTGCGGGAGGGCGTGCGCGGGATGACCATGATGGCCCCGCCGCCCATCGAGGTGTGGACTCGCACATAGATCCCGGCTGAGCCATCAGGCCGGACGATGTCGTCCTCGTACAGCCGCCACCACGGGCTGTCGTACATCAACTTCGCCCGCAGCCTGCGAGGTTGCGCTCCCGCAGGGCCGTCCGCTCCGGGGCGCGCCGGCCCGTGCTGGAGCGGCGCGGCTGCCGCCTTCAACATCCCGAGCGCCGTCACCGTTATTCCGTCGAAGATGTCACCGCGGCCCACCATGTCCCACGCATCGCGCTCTGTAACAAACCGCGCCTCGGTCACCGACTCCTGGGCGTCAAGCCGGAGACCGTCCTCGGCGCCATCAGGCAGCTCAACCAGCACCGCGGCGTGGCGAACACGGATGAACCCCGTGTCCGACGAAAAGCGGCCGAGGACGCGTGCTTCAGCCCCCTGCAGACCCGCCTCCTCCAGTAGCTCCCGCAGCGCTGTCTCCTCCACGCTCTCGCCAGCGTCTGTCCCACCGCCGGGAAACTCCCACGACCATCGGTCTGGCACGTAGCGGTGCATTTTGAGCAAGAGCACGCGGCCGTCCGGCAGTCTCGGCACCACGATCGCGCCGCCGCGTCCGTTGTTCCGCTCAACCCACGAGTAGGTCCCCGCGCTGCCGTCAGGGTGCTCGATGAGATCGTCGTACAGCCGCACCCAGCGGTTTTCGTAGACGACATTTTCTCTGACCCTCTTGATGGGCATTGAGCAGACCTGTCCGGTGAAGAGTCCCTACATCGAAGAGGTGGCGATCATGCCGCCGTCTACCAGTATCGTCTCGCCGTTGACGTAGCTGCCCAGCGGCGAGGAGAGGTACAGCACGGCGTTGGCGATGTCTGACGGCAGGCCGCCGCGCTGCGCGGGGATCCGTGTCTTCCAAGCCGGGCGCGCCTCGAAGTCGTATGGCTCTCCGTCAACGGCGTCCTCCTCAGCGGGAAGCGTGTTGACTATGGCCCCGGGGGCGATGCAGTTGGCATTGATGCCGGTCCCCGCCAGGTCGACCGCCATGCCCTTCACCATGCGCCGCAGGCCCATCTTCGCAACGCCGTAAGCGGTCCAGTCTTTGATCGCAACGTAGGAGTGGACGCTCGAGAGACAGATGATGGAGCCGCCTGTGCCCTGTGCCACCATCGACTTCGCAGCCCGCTGCCCGGCGAAGAAGTAGCCTTTCAGCGAGAGGTCCATCATCCGGTCCCAGTACGCCTCGTCTGTCTCGAAGAACGGACGGCTCTGGTCTGGGAAGATGGCGTTGTTGACGAGGATGTCGATCCCGCCGTGTTCGCGCTCGAACGCGTCTATCACGGCGTTTACACCTGCGACGGTGCTGACGTCTCCCTGGTGGACGGTCGCCTTCACGCCGCTGCGGGCGCAGACCGCCGCTGAAGCCTGCGTCACATCGTCTTCGATGAGGTCGTTCAGGCCAACGTTCGCGCCCTCTCTGGCAAGTGTCAGCGCAATGCCGCGTCCAATGCCCTTGCGCGCGCCGGTTATCAGCGCCCTTTTCCCGTCAAGCAGTCCCATCTAAGCCTCCAGATTGCCCGGCTTTTGCCGGCGCAGGTGTGTTTGTTTCTCAGGCCGGTCATATTAGCCTGCCCCGACCGGAGCGGATACTCGCCCCGCGGTTATCTCCGCGGCCGCCAGGGCCGCCTCACGCTTTAGCTCCGCCAGCCCGCCGACCTCGTACTCGCCCGGTCCGCTAACGCCGGCAACGCCGGGTTCGCCTGTTGCCCGGGCGAAGATCAGGACGGCGCGCCCGACCGGCATTCCTGTCACACGCTCAACGCACCAGGCGTAGCCGCCCATCTGTAGTAGATAAGGAGCGGCGGCGTCTGCGCGGTCGCGCCCCGCAACGCGGTCGGTCTTGTAGTCGACGACGGTCAACGAGCCGTCCTCCTCCCTGAACAGCAGGTCGATCTGCCCTTCGAGCTCACCTGTGACGCCATCGAGCGCGGCTGCCACAGACACCTCTCGCCACGCCTCGCCGCGCTTTGCGGCGGCGGCCGCACGGGCCATTGTTCCTGTGCCCAGCGCTGCGCGGGCAAGCTCCGCCACCTGGCTTTCCTCGCCGCCGACGCCGTGCTCCTCCGCCATGCGCTCCGCAAGAGTGGCAAGGTCGTCATCTATCCAGCCGGTGAGGTCGATGTGCTGCAGCACGGCGTGGACGGCTCTGCCAAGCTCGGTCGCGCCTCTGCCCGTCCTGCCCGGCTCATCATCGAGACTCTCAGACGGCTCCTTCGGCAGCACCTCTCGCCCTGGTGTGCCGGCCGCCGGTGACGGAGGCTTTAACGCAGTCGGCGTGGTATAGCCGGTCAGTGAGGCTGCCGCCACAAGTCCGGCCCTGCGGGATACCCAAGCGTCCCTGGCCGCCCTGGTGTCCGGCGCGCCAGCCGGCCGGGCCGCAGGTCGCCGCACTTCTGCCGGCTGCAACCACTCTCGCCAGAGATGTTCGTTGCCCTCAAGATGCCGTTCGATCTCCGCCACGAGCGGTTTGTTGCGACCGGCCTTGCCGCGGCGCCTGCTAACCAGGAGATGGTCACGTGCGCGCGTTGCGGCGACGTACAGCAGCCGCACATCCTCCAGCGCGCCGTGAGCCTTCTCCTGCTCCATTGCGTCCGCCGCTCCGGCGGTCATCAGGCCAAGTTCTTTGCTCCCCAGTTGCGCCTCAAGACGCTCCTCACCGGCTGATGTCTTCTGGGTCCGCACCTGTACGGACTCGCGGTTGTTCGAGCCGCTGGCCATCGCAGAGGCGAGGATCACAATCGGGAACTCGAGCCCTTTTGCGCCGTGGACCGTCATCACCCGGACGGCGCCGGAGCGCACACCCTGGGAAACGCGCTCTGGCATACGGGCGTTCTCTTCCGACTGACGCTCCAGCCAGCGGGTGAACTCCCGGAGCGTGATGCCGTCCGATTCCGAGAGCGCGTTTGCCAGTTCGACCACGAGGTCGAGCCTTCGGCTGCGCTCCGGTCCGAGCCTGGTCAGAGCCGCTTTCTCACGCAGCCTGCGGTCCCTGATGAAGCTCTCGACAAGAGTCGCCGTGGCCACATCGCGGCTCAACCGGTGAAACCGCCGCAGCTCATCGAACGCTGCCGCCACCGACTCCACCCGGCCCTCATGACCGTCGGACGTCTCCGGAGCGGCGCCGCGCCCGTACGCGAACCCGCCTCCCGACTGCTTCCACTCCAGCAGGTCTGTGTCCGGGCAGGAAAACGCCGGAGACCGCAGCGCCGCCAGCACCGCAACCTGGTCAGCGGGGTCGTCTATCGCGGTGAGACACGCGTGCAGGTCCCGCACATCCTGGGAGGTAAAAAGCGGCGCTTGGCCGTCGAAGACATACGGCACATCCGCCCTCACCAGCGCATCTTCCAGGTGGTCGATTCCCGTGCGGCTCTTCATCAGCACGGCAACGTCTGCAAACGTCGAGTCTCGCCAACTCCCCTCGCGGTCGCGGACGCGAAAACTGCCGCCACCGGCCGCCGCGGCTATCGACGCGATCTGGGTGAACTCCAGTTGACGCGCTGCGTCAGCGCCGCTGTCAGACTCGCCGCCGAACCATTGCACCGGAACATCGCCGGCCTCGAGACCGCCGTCCCCGGGGTCCCATTGCAGCTCCCGGTAAGGCGCCTGTCCGTTCGCCTCGTCCTCCGCCATCCAGCCAGAAAAAACGGTGTTGACCCACTTCAAGATTCCGGGTAGCGAACGATGGTTCTCGCTGAGCGGAAGCCGCAGACCGCTGGCCGCAACCTCCTCCGAGAACCCGGCGGCGGAGACCGGGTCGGCGCCCCTGAAACGGTAGATCGACTGCTTTGGGTCACCGACCACGAAGAGGCTTCCAGGCCTGAGCCCACCCCGGCCTGACCCGGCAAGCAGCCTCAGAAGCTCGATTTGCACCGGGTCGGTGTCCTGGAACTCGTCCACCAGGATGAAGCGGTACCTTTCGCGGAAGCGTGAGCGCGCCTCCTCGCTCGAACGCAGCAACTCCCTGGCCAGCACCAGCTGATCGTGGAATGTCGGCCTTCCTCCGGCCCGCCTGTGGGCCGCGTACTCCAGCGCGAAATCGGTGGCGGCGGTGAGCAGTGCCGCAACCGTCCGTTTCTTCAGTAAGTCGCGTGATTGGTCGATCTCTTGCTGCAGGTCTGCCAGCAGGTCTCGCAGCGCCGTAAGCGCACTCTCGCCACCGACCGCCTTGCGCCACTTCGCCATCGAGCCTCTGCGGGCGGCGGCGATCCCCACCATGTCAACGAAGTCCTCTGCGGGAAGCTCCGGCGCGTCTCCCGCAAGCGTTAGCAAAGACTCAAGCTCAGGACCGACGGTCTCCTCAACGAACCGGCACATGGTGTCTTCGGGGTCTGGCGCTCCGGCAACGATCTGTCTCGCTTTTGCCAGGACCTCGGAGAGCCGATTAGTCGAAACCGGTGGCGGCGGCGGACCGTCGTAGGTGAACATGCCGTGGCCAAGCAGTTGATGCCGTTCGCCAAGAATCCTCGCAAGCTGCTTGAGCCGGTTGACCGGCGCCGCAAGTCCGACCCGCTGCGAGACCGTCAGCGCGGCGATCAGGCCGTCGTCGTTTTCGACGCGCTCCCGGAACCAGTCGCTCCACCTGTCATCGAACTCGACCGCTGCCCGTATATCGTCGAGTGGCTCGATGACCGGCGGCAGTCCAACATCGAGCGGCTGCTCCCTGAGCATGGAAAGAGCGAACGCGTGGATGGTCTGGATTGCGAGGCCGTCGAGGCCGTCTATCACTACGCCAAGCCGCTCCCTGGCAGCCGGGTCCGCCTCATCTGCAAACCGCGTCTCCAGCGCTGACCGCAGCCGGGAACGCATCTCGAACGCGGCGGCACGGGTGAAGGTGATCGCCGCGATCTCGTTGGGTTGCGCCGTACCGGTCGCCAGCAGTTCGCTCAACCTCGTGACAAGGGCGTCCGTCTTGCCTGTGCCGGCGCCGGCCTCCACGAACAGGTTCGCGTCGAGACGGCTCCGGACCTGCTCGCGCGTCATATCGTCCGAGTGCTGGCCATTGCCGGTTCCGGCGCCGGGCGCGCTCACTGTGCGTCTCCGTCCCGGTCGAGCGCCAGATTGAAGTACGGCGCAAGCCGCCGGTCTTCCGTGTGGCCCTTGAGCATCCGTTCCCGCAGAGAGCTTGCCGGGCACACGCGGTCGAAGTCGCAGTACCGGCAGTTGTCGAATGTGCCTTCGCTTCCGTCGTAGCCGCGTTTGCCGGGATTTGGCGGGAAGTGGCCGCCGGCGTTGGTGGCGTGGAGCATTTCCAAGACCGTTGCGAGACCCTCGGATGCGGCATCCGGGTCGAACGTGTCTGCGTCTGGCAGGATTCTCTGCCTGCCGTCCAGGACGAACCAGTAGCCTGCGATCGGCCGGGTTTCAGACGGGCGGAACTGCTCGATTGCCTTCGAGTACAGGGCAAGTTGGAGGTGCTTCCCCCGGTCAACAGGGTCGTCGCCAACACCGGTGTAGCTCCCCGGAGTGCCGGTCTTGTAGTCGAGCACGTAGAAGCTGCCGTCGTCTCGCCGCTCTACGCGGTCGATCACCCCTGAGAACCGCAGCGCCGTGCCGTCTGCGAGCTCGACTTCAAGCGGTGGCAGACCGGGTCCTCCGGGCCCCGCACTGGCGCGGCCAAACGACAACTCGGCGTCGGACGGCCTGTAACCCTCGCCGGCAAGAGCGCGTTCCGCGGCCAGCCAGCGACGCAGTTGACGGCGGATCTCGCCGGTCTCGATCTCCCAGACCCGACCCGCGGCGTCCGGCTCCTTCGCAACCCACTGCGCCACAGCAACCTGCATCGCCTCATCCAGCGTTGCCTCGCCAGACGGCTTTCCGTCCGCCAGGCGCAGGTTGAGATACAGCTCCAGGACGCTGTGGATGAACGTCCCCTTGCGGTCCGGCGGCATGTGGAAGTCATCTTCGGCCCTGACCACAGGGTCGACGGACAGCACGTAGCCGAAGAAGTAGCGGAGCGGGCATGTTGCGAACGACTCAACTCTGCTGGCAGACAGGACCTCGCCACTCGTCGAGGGCAAGACCGCCGCCGCCGCCGAGACATCGCCGGACCAGTGAGATAGCGCCGCTCCGTAGCGCCCACGCTCAAGCTCAAGGGCGGCGGGCACGCCTGACTTCCTGTCACCCTCCAGCAAGTGCCGCACGCTTGAACGTTGTGTCTCCACATGACGCATGACGCTGGCGATCTCGTACTCGTGGATGTCGGATGCCGCCTCGCCCACGCCGTACTCGACGAGGCTGAGGCCAGGCACAGTCTCAGGCCGCCTCAACAGGTCGCCTGCCTGGACGGACTCCCCACCCGGCTGTCTGCGGGCCTGTTCCACGAGCCACTGCGCAGGGCCGGCGTCGTCAGCGCCGGGACCGCTTGAGCGGGACCAGTAGAGCGTGGCGCGTCTCCCGCTCTTTAACGCTGTCATGAACTCACGGCGTGACAGGGAGAGGCGCATCGCGGAGAGCGGCAGGCTGATTCCGCAGAGGGAGTTCAGCTCTTCCTTCACATGGTCCGGCAGCAGCGGGTCGGCTCTGTCCGGAGAGGGGAACGAGCCATCCGCCATCCCGAGGATGTGCACATGCTCGAACTGCGTCGCGGCCGCGTCCCGCACACTTGCTACGAAGACGCCTCGCCCCAGCCTCTGAGAGCCGGAGCGAGCCGCCGAAAGCTCCCGTGCGACAACTGCCGCAAAGCGGGCCAGGTCTGGCTTCGGCCCCGAGTACCGCGAAGATAGCGAGTCCAGCTCGCCGATGCGGTCAAGAAGAGTGCGCACGCGCGCTGCGGTCTCCGCCGCGCCAGAGCCGCTGGGAGCGTCCAGGTAACGGTCAACAGTCCCCTTCAGCCAGTCCGCCCACGCCGTCCAGGTCTGACTCTCGGGATGCTCAAGCTCGCCCGCCAGAGTGCTGACAAACTTCAGCAACCGCTCTGCCTCGTCTGCCTCTGCCCGCAACGCGTCAGACCTGCGCGGACCGCCGGAGTCGTCGTCCTCGCCGTATTGCTCGATCTGCTCAGCGCGAAAGCGTCTCGACCTGGAGAACCGCTCAAGTTGCGACCGCCATCGCTCGACACCGCTCGAAATGCGCGCCGCCCTGCTGATCCTGTCCCACTCCGTCCCGGTGACAGGAATCCCGGTCTCCGGATTCTTGATGGGCGAAGTCGCCAGCCAGTCGCCAACCTTCTGGCGTGCAAGGTCGCTCAGCGCCATCTCGAGCACGCCGTTCACGAACCTTCCGGCAGGAGTCGCCAGCAGCGTGCCGGGCGGCTGGCCGGAGACCGGGATCCCAGCCAGACTCAGCGCCGCACGGACGCGGGCAGCGTAACTCTGATCGCCGTAGTAGACGGCGATGCGGTTGAAAGGCACGCCCGCGTCTGCCGCGGCGACGATCCGCTGGACCAGCCCTCCGGCCTCGGACCTGGCGTCCGCGGCGCTAACGATGTCCGGAGGCGGTGTGCCGCGTTCCTGTCGGGGGAAACCTGCTCGGTCGATGCGAAGGCCTAACGATTCGTTGAGCACTGAGTCACTGCGCTCGTCTCCGGTCACGCCGGCCACCACAACCGCGCCCGGCAGGTCCACCAGGGTCCGCCAGAGCCGCCGGTACTGCGGAGCCGGGGTTGCGACAGCGAGCACCACCAGCCTGCCAACGGCGAGCCGCGCCCATGGCTGTTCCAGTGCGCCGGAGCGAATGGAGTCACTCGCCCAACCCGCGACCTGCGTGCGGTCGAAAAGGCGGTGCTCCGACTTTAGCCGCTGATACCTCTCCCAGATATCGCCGATCGCCCGTGTTATCGCGCTCGGGTGCGGCAGCCTGCTGAGGGAGACCGTTATACCGGCGCCCTGCTCCGCCTCAAGCACCCTGAGCGTGCGTTGCAGGGCGCTGAGGAATGATGGGTTCGCCACGAGTCCGGCGAACACGCCGCCAGCCCCGCTATCCGCAACGGCGGTACGCACAAGCTCCGTGCCCTTGAGGCGGGTTAGCGACGATCCGCCATGTTCCCTGATAGCAGATTGCGCGAGTGACTCTGCAAGGTCCTCGACGCGCGTGAACTCGACGTTGAGCAGGCCGTGGGCGGCG
>JAQBUH010000039.1 GCA_027624075.1 Chloroflexota bacterium | reverse complement strand
CAACGACGGCACTCGGATGCGCGGAATCCAGGGCTGATTTGGCCTCGTGCCCTGAGTTCTGACAGAACCATCGGTCCGGGTTACTGGCCTGATCGAAGGCCTGCTCGCTCGCTAACTCCACGGCGCAGACGTTCCCAAACCGGCGTCCCGGGAATAGGAGGAAAACCGGGCCTCCGCTTTCAGTGGCGAATCCATCCGTCACCACTTGAGCCGGGAAGATCCCGGACGCGTCCTAGCCACCGCGCCTGACCGCGTCCTCGCCGAACCGTCCGCGCACTGCGTCCACCGCGCCGCTGATGGCGCTGTCCTTCTGCCGCGCGCCGTCGTCCAGCAGTGAAAGCTGCGCTGCCGGCTCACCGAGCCCGGACACAGACACGCCAAGCAGGCGGACAGCGCCGGAGCGCTCTCGCAGTGTCTTCTTGAGCAACTGTTGCGCCGTAGTTGAGATCACATCGTCGCCGTCTGCGGCCTGCTGAAGCGTGGTCTGGCGCGTGACGGTCGCAAAATCCGGGTAGCGGAGCTTCAGACCGATATTGCGGGCGTGCATGCCGGAGCGTCGCAGCCTGCGGCCGACCTGCTCCGCCAGCCGTCGAAGCACCTCCGCCATCTCGTCCGGCGACGCCAAATCCTCCGAGAACGTCGTCTCCGCGCTGATCGACTTCGACTTCGCCCTTGTCTTTACAGGCGAACTGTCGACTCCCCTGGCCCGCAGTTGCAGCCAGCCGGCGATGTTCGGTCCAAGCGCCCGGCGCACCGGTCCGACAGGGTGTTGTGAGAGTTGGCCCAGCGTTTCGATGCGTAGCGTGGCCAGCGCCTCGGCTGACTTTGGGCCGATGCCGGGTAGGGCGCGCACCGGCTTGGCAGCCATGAACGCCTCAACCTCTCCCGGCAGCACCACAAAGACGCCGTCCGGTTTGGCGTCCTCAGATGCCATCTTGGCGACCAGTTTGCTGGGGCCGATACCAATGGAGACCGCGATGCCGATCTCGTCTCGCGTGCGCCTGCGTATCTCCTCGGCCGCCTGCAGCGGCGGGCCGAACAGCCGCTCTGTGCCGGTCATATCGAGATACGCCTCATCGATGGACACACCTGCGACAACAGGCGAAAAGTCGTTGAGGATGCCGAAGAAACGCTTGCTGAACTCGCTGTACTTCTCACGGTTTCCGCGCGTGAAGACCGCCTGCGGGCAGCGTCGCCTCGCAACAGCCATCGGCTGAGCGGAGTGGACGCCGAACCTGCGGGCCTCGTATGAGGCAGTCGCGACGACGCCGCGCGGGCCGAGACCGCCGACGACTACGGGCTTGCCGATGAGCGATGGGTCCAGCACGCGCTCAACGGCGACGTAGAAGGCGTCGAGGTCGGCGTGGAAGATTGTTCGCTGTTCGCTCACTGCTGGCACTTGAAGGCTCACCGTTGCTCCACCTCACGCCCGGCTCTGCGGCACAACAACGCCGGGCGATGCGCGGATTTTACCGCTGACCGGCGCGGAATCCGGCGCGCGCATGGCGTGATCTGTCGAGAGTTTGCGGCCGGCTTTGCTGTCGCGGATGGAGACGCCAGGACAGCCGGGACAATGGATGTGGCCCTCGCGATCAAACAAGCGGCGGGCGAGGCGGAAGGCGCGGGGGATTGTGCCGGGTCACCCGCCTGAACTTCGCAGCCATTCGTAACGAACGGCAGGCCCGAGCGCTGGCAGGCTAATCGAGCTCGGTCACATCACTCGCATTCCAGCCCATCTCCTCGTCTGCGATCTGGAAGTTGTAGTCGATGAAGACGGAGGTTGGCACACCGGTTTCCGGGTCGAACACGGCGTTGATAGAGGCGGCGCCGGCACTGACCGCATCGTCAAGCCGGTTGAACAGCGCTTCCACAGTCACGAACTGGTCTCTGAACTGGTCGCTCACGGGCCGGCCATCTTCGACTCGGACCAAGTCCGTGACCATGCCGCTCCGGACGGTAACGGTGACCTGCGCCACGAACTCTTCGAGGCAGAAGCAGGACCAGTTGAAGCGGTACGAGTAGTCGGTCAAGCCCTGCGCCGTCCAGTTGGCCCGCGCCGCGTCCAGCTCTTTCTTCAGCTCAATATGAACGTCCAGCGGGCTCAGTTCCTGTATGAAAAACACCTCTTCGTCGTCATACAGGTTGATGATCGGGTCGAAGCGTGCTTTGAGCGGGTGGCCGGTCTCCGGGTCGAACTGGAGATCGGCGAAATCGGGATTGCGGTCAAGGCGCTCTGATATCCAGCTAAACAACTTAGGCACAGTGCGGTATTCCAGCCCCAGGTATTCCTCGACTGGCAGCCCTGTCCCGGCGTTTACGATGGAGACGATCTGCCCCGAGCGGACCTCAATCTTCACAGGCCCCGTGATTTCGGGCGGGCAGAAGCATTCCCACCAGAAGACGAACTGGTAGCTCTGCGGGCCGCTTTCGAACCACCGGGATGTGGCTGCGTCCAGGTCACGGCGGAGCTGGTCGAGGTCGATGTCAGGGTCACCCAGCCTGAAGTTGGTCACGGTGAAAGACTGCCCTGCGTCCGTGGCGCCAACCAACCTGTCAATCGCCGCGCTGACCGGATAGCCGAGGTCACGCTCGAACTCGACACTCAACACCTTCGCGTTATCAGTGTCGAGCGCGGTCCGGATCCAGTTGAACAGCTCGCCGATTGTCATCCGGGGGCCGTGCTCAGGCGCGCGTGCTCCGGGCTCAACCGGCAACTCAACCGCGCGTACGATCTCGCTGCCGTTGACGGTGATCCGGATCGTGTTGCCGGCGTATGCGCAGAAGCAGTACCACGTCAGGTCGAACGTGTAAGACTGGGGGCGATTGGCGGTCCAGCGAGCCCGTGCTAAGTCAAGCTGCGCCTGCAATAACAGATCGGCCGGCGTTGGCGTTGCGGTGGGTCCGTTCGGAACTGTGCCGGTGGGTGTCGGCGTTGGCGTCGTGGGGAAAGGCGTCGGCGTTGCGGTCGGGTCCGCCGCAGGGTTGTCCGACCCGCACGCCACTGCAACCGTCACCAGTGCGGCAAACAGCATCACCGCGAGTATCTTGAGCCGGACCGGATGAAGAGGACCCATTTCAACTTCCTGACATCTTTAACGCGTTAACCCACCGTGTTGAAGAGACGCCGTGAAGGCACGTATTGTTCCGCTCCTTTCATGTTATGGAGGCGGGCCAGAGCCGGGTCGTGATGGCGATGAGGCGCGATACTGGTATCTCCCTGCACAGCCAGGGCACAAGCCGGGCCACTAAGACCGACCAGGAGACAGATGTGACAGACAGGCCGCTGATTGGAATCACGATGGGCGACCCGTCTGGCATCGGGCCGGAGGTCATCGCAGGCGCGCTACAGCACAGGTCGCTCTACGACGGCATGCGTCCGTTCATCCTGGGCACAGTCAAGGATATGCGACGCGCGCTAGAGGTAATCGGCGCAAGTGACGTCGTGAAGGCTATCGAAGCCCCGTCGGACGCGGCCGGTAAACCGGGCGTCATAGAGGTGCTTTCGGCCGGCGGGTTCGAGGACACTCTGTTCCCCGTCGGAGAGCTTTCCGCCAGGTCGGGTGCAGCCTCTCACCACTGGGTCGAGACTGCCGCCAGGATGTGCCTGGCGGGAGAGATCGCGGCGATGGTCACTGCGCCGGTGAACAAAGAGGCGTGGCAGATATCCGGCAGCCGGGACCTCGGGCACCAGGAGGTGTTCAAGCGCCTGACAGACGCGCAGACGGTCTACACCATGCTGGTGAGCGGGAAGCTGCGCTGCATGCATCTTTCGACCCATAAGCCGCTGATTGAGGCATGCAAGTTCGTGACAACCGAGAACATCCTGGTTGCAACGCGGATCACAAACGAGGCGTTCAAGGACTGGGGTTTCAAGTCGCCGCGCATCGCGGTTGCGGCGCTCAACCCGCATGCCAGCGATAACGGCCTGATCGGAGACACCGAGGCGAAGGAGATCCGCCCAGCTGTTGAGGCCGCGGTCGCAGAGGGGATCAACGCGACGGGACCGCATCCGGCCGATTCCGTCTTTAACCAGGCTCTGAGCGGCAGGTTCGATGTCGTGCTCGTGATGTACCACGACCAGGGCCACATAGCGATCAAGGTGCACGGGTTTGAGGAGAGCATCAGCGTCAACCTGGGAATCCCGTTCATCCGGACATCGGTCGACCACGGCACGGCGTTCGATATCGCAGGCAAGAACAAGGCGGATGCGACGAGCATGGTCGAGGCGATGAAACTGGGCACTGCCCTGGCGGCACGCAAGGGGATTGCTTAGGCTGCGAGAAGGCGTCCGGCGCTGGTGTTCCCGGACGTTGTCATTCTTGTAGAGGTTGAATGGCCAGAGGCGGAATGGCGGGATAGCCACACTTGCCGTTGGCGATGCGAATAGCGTTCAATGGCTGTGAAGCCTCTCCCGTTTTCATCACCCTCGGGAGAGAGTCCGGTCTGATGATGCCAGGTGAGCCAATCAAGTTCAGAATGACAGACGAGGTACACCAACCCGGCAACCTGACGCCGCGACGGTGCAAATAACAAAATGAGAATTGGATTTATCGGCGGCGGCGTGATGGCTGAGGCCATCATTGCCGGAATACTGGATGGCGGTCTCGACGCGCAGGTCGCCGTGGGCGAGCCGGTTGCGGCGCGGCGCGAGGTGTTGTCGAAGCGCTCCGGCCTGACTGTCACGGCGGAGAACGCAGAGGCGGTCACAGGCGCCGATATCGTGGTGCTCGCTGTGAAGCCGCAGCAGTTCGAAGGAGTCGCCGCGTCTCTCGCAGGCGTATTAAGAGCTGAGCAGACCGTTCTGTCGATCATGGCCGGAGTGAAGATGCATTCGATCGGCCTCAGGCTGGACCACCGGCGGCTCATCCGGGTAATGCCGAACACTCCGATGCAGGTGCGGCAGGGGATCGCGGCGTGGACTGCGACTGACGATGTGCCGGGCGACGTGATCGAGTTCACCGGCAAGATGCTCCGGATGCTCGGCGATGAGTTGAAGTTCAGCGATGAGCGGTATGTAGATATTGCGACCGCACTGAGCGGAAGCGGGCCGGCGTATGTATTCATGTTCATAGAGTCCCTGGCAGACGCCGGCGTGAAGCTGGGTCTGCCGGCGCATGTGGCACGTCACCTGGCGACGCAGACGGTGCTGGGAAGCGCTGCGCTGGCGAAGGAGACGAAGCGCCACCCTGCGGAGCTCCGCAACATGGTGACCTCGCCTGGAGGAACGACCGCCGCCGGACTGCACGCTCTCGAAGAGGGCGCATTCAGGGCGACAGTAACAAACGCCGTCCAGGCGGCGTTCGAGCGCGGAGAAGAGTTGGCGGAAGGTAAGTAATGGACGCTGGCGCAATAGTCGGAGTGCTCGCGACAGTTCTGGAGGCGATTGCGTTCTTGCTGATCGCACGCGCCCTTGTTTCGTGGTTCCCCGACCTGCGACGTCACCAGATCGTTCAGCTTCTCTTCGACATCACGGACCCGATCATCGAGCCGTTACGGAAGGTCATCCCGCCGATTGGCATGCTCGACCTGAGCACTATGATCGCCGTATTCGGGCTGTTTATGCTTGCCGAGGTGCTCAGAGCCTCTGTTTGAGTTCGGCGTCCGTGAGCCCCGCAACCTCGATCACCTTGTTGCGCGAACTCTCACCGCGGACGATGGTGAGCACTCCGCGGGCGACACCGAGATGTTTTGCAAGCAGCTTTAGCATCGCGTCGTTAGCCTCTCCATCGGAAGGTGGCGATGTGACACGCACTCGCAGGACGCCGTCCTCCGAAAGCCCGCCGACCTCGCTACGGGACGCCCTCGGCTGCACGCGTACGTTGAGAAGAGCCATGTTGTCGTGTGACGCAGGCCGGATGGCCGCCTGAAGGGCGCGGCTAGCCGTGCAGGGTCACCTCTCCCGCCGCCACAGGCCACAGGCGTCCGGCGCCGTCCCGCACCAGCAGCCTGCCCGCCTGGTCCACGCCTTCCGCCACTCCCGATATGACGCTGTTCTTCGCGGTGGCCGCTATGAAGGTCACGTCAACGTGCAGACCGATCGTCTCGATGCGCTCCCGCCACGCCGGGACCAGCGTGACGCCGCTCTTGATGGCGGCGTAGTGACCGTCGATGCGGTCGAGCAGCCCGTACAACAGCTCCTCCCTGTCGAACCGCTTGCCGGTGATGTCGCTCATGCTGACGGCAGCTGTTCCTCCAGGGTTCACGCCAGACATTCGCGAATTGACGTTGAGACCGACGCCGGCGACGACCGATAGCCCGTCGGCGTTCTGCCGCGACTCCATAAGAATGCCCGCGATCTTTGCGCCGTCCACTCGCACATCGTTTGGCCACTTGATCCGCGTGATGGCGTCGCATTCCTTCTCAACAACCTCTGCGGTTGCCAGTGCCAGCAGGATGTTTATCTCGCCAGCTATTGCTGGCCGAGGCCTGAACAGGACCGAAAACAGCAGGTCATCGCCCGGCGCAGAGACCCACTGGCGGTCATGCCTGCCCCTGCCGGCTGTCTGCTCATCGGCGGCAATGACGATTCCCTCCGGGGCTCCGCCCGCGGCCAGCGCGGCAACGTCGTCCATCGTCGATCCTGTAGAGGCGATGAAGCGTGTGTCGCGGCCAATCAACCGGTCATTTCTCCCGGCACGTCCCCGCCTGTCCAGTCCAGCTTTTGCCGCAACTCTGTGTTGATCGCGCGGTGTCATGTGCAGGCGTCTCTCACTGAGTGGTGGGTGTTTTCACTCACCGCAACTTGTAAGAACAGCGTTGAAACATGTGGCAATAGCGGAATAGGTTACAAAAGATGTGAGGAGACGCCGGCCCCGTGCTCGGGGATGCTGGCACCACAGTGAGCCGCAGCGGGTGAGTGCCCGCCTGCCCGGACCGGGAGACAGGGAGACCGAAGAAAATGGCCCAGCAGAAACGATCTAAGGCCAGCATCCTGAATGAATTTACACCATTCCCGTCAGACAACGCCTCCGCTGAGGCTGCCTGGCGTCAGGCGCTGCTGTTGAGAGAGCTTTCGAGAGATGAGCGAGTTGTGGCGCGTAAGCGCCGCTCAGAGGCAGAGGCTGCCCGCGCTCAGGCAGAGCATGAGGCGATTACTGCGACAAAGCAGCTTTGCAGCGAGCTCCAGGCGCAGGCCAGGATGAAGCTGCAGCAGTCCGAGGACACGCTTGCCGAGGCGCAGCGCGTCAAGGCGGACTCAACGGCCCGCAGCTCTCGCATGATCGAACAGGCCCAGGCAGAGTTGTCAAAGGCCCAGACCGCCCGTGAAGAGGCGGAGTCCTATTCTGAAGAGGTCCAGTCCAACGCCCGTGCGGCGGCAGAGGCCCTGATGGCCCAGACCCGCTCCGGCGCCGAAGAGCTGGCCACCCGGATGCGCCGTGAGACGTCGGAAGACATCCGCAAGATGCTGTCTGAGATCGAAGTCGCCCGCTCCTCAGCCGAGGACGAGCTGGAGACCCAGCGCATCCTGACCGAGACCGCTCGTGTCCGTGCCTTCTCGCACGGCCTGGCCGTTGAGTCTGCGCCGGCTGAGATGGCGAAGACCAACGACAAGCTGACGACGATCGGTACTCTTGGCAGCTGGGAAGCCAGCATCCAGGAGGCTGAGCTGAGGGAGTCGGCTCCTAAGAAGTCAGCTCCTCGACGCAAGTCCACTTTTCGCCGGGCAAAAGCTCGACGCGCTACATCTAGAGAGGTCGAAGTTACAATGAGCCCAGTCGGCGCGAAGGCAAGCAAGCCAGCCGCCAAGAAAGCCGTCACCCGCAAGCCGGCAGCCAAGAAGGCTGTGGCCAAGCCAGCCGCCAAGAAGGCTGTGGCCAAGAAGGCTGTTGCCAAAAAGGCTGTCGCCAAGAAGGCTGTTGCGAAGCCCGCAGTTAAGAAAGCGGTAAGCCGCAAGCCCGCCGCCAAGAAAGCTGTTGCGAAGCCAGCCATCAAGAAAGCGGTAAGCCGCAAGCCCGCCGTCAAGAAGGCTCCTGTTATCAAGCCTGCGATTCTGCAGGCCGTTGCGAAGAAGGCTCCGGCGAAGCGTGCCTCGTCTCGCAAGTCAGTCAAGAAGGCCGCCTAGCAAAGCACAGCCGGAAGTGATGAAAGAGGCCAGGCGCATGTCACCTGGCCTCTTTCTTTTTGCGCGGCCTGTCGACGTCTCACCGGCCGGACTGTCTGTTGGCCGAGGCTATTCCAACAGCTGGCGGAGCTCGGACACGTAACCGGGAATCAGCGCAACGATCGGCGCCATCTTTTCAGGAATCTCCTCGAAGCTCGCTCCCCTGCGCGCCTCAATCCAGTCTCTGCGCGCGTTCGCCCGGCCGGACCTGATCCCGTCCGTCAAAAGTGCCGCCCAGGCAAGGTACATCGGCAGGTGCGTAAAGAACGCGCGCCTGACGTCGTTTCGGTTCCCTGACCATCCTGACGCTTTCAGGCCATCCATATACGCCTCAAAGATGGCTGGCTCGCTCTGACCGACCATGATTGCCTCGTTGATACCCCATGAGAACCCGGATCCCACGAGCACGCTAAGGTCGGCGCCAACCGGGTCAGACGCCAGGCCGGCCCAGTCAATCGCCACCGTTTCGTGACCCAGCGGGTACAGGTTGCGGGCATGGAAGTCGCCGAACGCGATGCCGTGCGGCAGCCGGGGGGTTATTTCGTGGAGTTCTCCACATAGCGAGTCCAGCTCCGCAACTGATTCGGCTGGCACGTCCTGTAGCGCGGCACGGAGCAGAGGGTGGGAACTGTTTTCCAGGAGTGACTCAATGCTCTGACCGCGGCTCATGGCGTTCCTTCGCGCTCTGTGAACGTCCACAGGAAGTTCAAATGGCAACACAGGCGGCTCTTGCGTCATGAGTCCGTTGAACTCTCCAGCATCCCGGGCGACGCTGATGTACTGTCCCGCCGTCCAGGGCGGTTGCGGCGCTTTGCCCATATCCTCCAACCAGATGAGTTTTATGCGTTCATCCACCTGACTGATCCCGAAACATTTGGCTGGCCTGAGCGGCACTCCACTGTCAGCAAATAGTCCGAGCTCATAAACCTTCTCTTCGATCGTGGGATCGTTCCAGGCTGCGGCATCGCCACTCCCCAGCGACGGATCGATCAGCTTCACGACGCACGACCAGTCCCGGCTCGCTCCGCCAACCAGGGCCTGACCAGACGCCCGGACTATGGCTTTGGTCCGCTGGTCATTGTGTACTGCGTCTATCGCCTGCCACGTGTGTTTGCCAGAGACCAACGCGGCGGGGTCCCCGGTTTCATTTCTGACTACGGATTCCAGCTCTGAGGGCCTGATGTTTTCGATAACGGATTTAGCGTCTGTTTCCATTACGCACCTCCATGATCCGTCCAGGCGTTACTCCGGTTGAGCAGATCCGGCATCCTCGCACACTTCGGCATGAAACGCTATTTGTCGGCATCAAATCACGGCCCCGCGGACTGTTACTTCACCGTCAGCCTCTTGAATTCCGTTTCCGCTCCATCTGATTTTCCGCTATGTAAATTTTGCGATGTCGAGGTCGGCAGACGTACACTCCGGCCACTGAAGCCAGCACGCCTTGCGGCGCGAAGTCGCCGCAACACCGTCACACCGGACCAGAAATATGCAACGAGCCACCAAGAACGTCCTCTACTACACGCACTCAGGCGCCAACCCGCCGACCATGACCGTCAAGCCAGGAGAGTGGTTTGAGGTCGAGACGCAGATGAACCGCGGACCGGACACGGCGCGTGTGCCGAAGGAGATAAGAGAGGTCTACAACCAGCACCGCTCTGACAGCCAGCCCACCGACCGCGGAAACGCGGCAACCGGCGCGATCGTTGTCGAGGGTGCGAAGCCGGGCCAGATCGTCACCGTCCACGTCGGCGAGATCGAGACTCATCCAGTCGGCTGGACCTGGTACAGGGGGAGCACAGGAGCGATGCCCGGCTATCTCGGCGTCAGCAACATTGGCGAACAGTTCCGCGTGGTGAGAATCGAGAATGGCAGGATCCTCTGGAACGACCGCATCTCATTCCCTGTCGAGCCAATGATGGGAGTGATCGGTGTCGCGCCGGCGCGCGACGAGGCGCGGCACAACGGCTGGGCTGGCGAGTGGGGCGGAAACTTCGATATCCAGGAGGTCACGAACGGGGCGAAGGTATCGATAGCCGTGAACGTGCCCGGCGCTCTGCTGCACGTCGGCGACATGCACGCGAGGCAGGGCGACGGCGAGATCTGCGGTGGAGGCGGTATCGAGACCGGCGGCGTCGTGAAGTTAATGGTCGAGCTTGGCCCGAAGCCGGCCGGGATGACGTGGCCGCGCATCGAGAACGACACTCACATCATGACGACGGCCCAGGGCAAGCCTGCAGAGGACGCTTTCCGGATCGCTCTCTCCGAGATGATCCTGTGGCTTGAGGCCGACTACGGCATGAAACAGGGCGAGGCGTACATGTTTTTGTCGCAGTGCCTCGAGGCGAGGGTCACGCAGTTCGTGAACCCGAGCTACAGCTACGTCTGCAAGGTGAACAAGAGGTATCTGGCGTGACGGAGGTTCCGTCAATAAGTGTGTAAATAGGGTCAGGCGGCGCAGCCCCTGCTGACTTTTGGCACTTCG
>JAQBUH010000003.1 GCA_027624075.1 Chloroflexota bacterium | reverse complement strand
GAGACTCGAACCCAACTCCCCAGCCGGGGCGGCTGGAGGAGGTGTCAACCAGCGGCAGCGGCCAGTCCACCGGGTAAACGTTGGAGTGAACGTCACCGTTCTTCAGCACCGGCAGGAACTGGGTGCGCTGGCGCATCCTGGGGCTGATAACACCACCATAGTCCTCGATCAGGCCCTCGATCTCGATACCGAGCCTGGCCCAGTCAGACATGATGGCGTCCGCAACCTCAAGGCCAACAGGTCCAGCCTCGGCGGCGTAGGCCTGGAGTGTCAGGCTCTCAAAGCCCTGGCGCTTTTCGTCTACCAGTGGGTAGCCGGCCAGTGCCAGTAGCCTGTCCGCCTCGATCAGGTCGCCGTCTGCGATCTCCCACGGAACCGTCTGCGCCGTGCCCGAGGCTGAGATCTTGTTGCCTTCAACGTCCCAAACGCCGGTCTTCCGGGCCGGGTCCCAGCCCGGGTACTCAGGTCCCATGTACTCGGAGTAGATGGGGGTGCCGATGCCGTTGAGCAGGACGTCGTTGATACCGTCACGGTTGATGGAGACGGAGAGTGCCAGGCGAACCAGGCGAGCCTGCTCCATGTCTGTCATACCGGCCGGGTTGTCGGTGTCGGTGTAGCGCACCTTGGTGGGCTGCTGCACCTGCCACGGGTCGCCCAACCAGGGGTAGTCCTTGTCGTACACAACCGAGTCCCATGGGTTCAGGGGCTCGTTGGTGCGGGCGTGGAACTCCTCCCAGAGGTTACCGGCGAAGATGATCGACTGACCGACGAAACCGCCAGGCATCGTCTCAATGAACCGGAAGTCCGATCCACTGACGACGTCAGGCAGCAACTTGTAGTCAAGCACGACCATGTCGATGGCGCCGTTCCGCAGCATTGCTATCTGCGTCTGAGACTCAGGGACCTGAATTGAGGTGATCTCAGCGACGTTAGCAACCTTACGCCAGTGCGAGTTAACCGCGTGCATCGTGCAGCGGTCACCTGGTGAGCAGGCGCCCTGGACGTAAGGGCCGGTCCCAACGTGGTGGGCACGTGCCCACTCAACACCGAAGTCGTCCACCGTGGTCACCTTGTGCGGGCCGCGGGCGGCTGAGAGACAACCGAACTGCGAGATCGGCAGGCAGAAGAAGATCGGGGAGACCAGACCTACTTCAAACGTGTACTCGTCGATCACGACGGCCTCAAGGAAGATGCCGGCGAGGTCGCCAGCGTCTCCGTAGGTTGAGTCCGGGTTCGTCGTCGCGTTGGACCTGTTGAACCACTCGACCGCCTCTGCGGCGTCAAGGACGCCGAAGTCACGGTTCTCAAACCCGCGCGGCGCCTGGAAGGGGATTCCCTGCTTGAGGGAGATCGTCACCTTCGTGCCGGCGGGGTCGATGCTAAACGTGTCAACCAGCTCAGGCGTAAGGGCGTTTCCGTCCTTGAATACGAAGAAGCTCTCTTCAATTCCACCTATCTGGTTGGTTGCGCTTCCGCGGTACGGACCGACGTATCCGATGCCGTAGACAGCCTCAACCGTGTTCATCCCGTAGACCAGGGAGCCGGAAGGACCAGTTCCAGGACCCGCAGGCGAGGTCGCGGTGGCGGGAGCCTGTGTGGCTCTTGCCGTGGCGGTGGCCGGCGCCTGAGCAGCCTGAGCAGCCTGAGCAGCCTGAGCAGCCTGAGCGGCGCCCGTCGTCGCCGTCGCCTGCGGCACGCTCGTGGGAGGAGCGGTGACTGGCGTGTTAGCCGCCGGAGTCGCGTCGTCACTTCCACAGGCTACTGCTGCAATTATCACCAGGGAGCCCAACGCCAAAAGCGTCGGTCCCCAGCGCTTCTTAAACCATATCAAATTCATACTACCCTCCAGATACCAGGCAATCAAACCCAAGGCCCCAACCGCCGCGGATCCGCACCCGGGGCCATGCCGTCTCCTATCCTTTAGCTTTACTCGTAAGAGCCAGGACTTACGGCAGGTTACCCATCTGAGCCAAATCCGCCATGCATATCCCAGCCAGAGCGCGGCCACCGTGCCAGACAGAATCCGGCAAGATCGTTGCGAGACGCTAACACCCTGCGCACACCATGTCAACGTTCATGAACATCCCTCAGCCAGTGAAATCGGGCGGTCCGAGTCCAACATTCGAGAGACTAAGGTTCAACCACCATTCGACTGCCTGTGGCGCCAGTAATACCTATGGTGGCGCATGCAGTCCCCTGACTGACACGCTTTGCGTTGCCTGCGGCGCCTATACGTGCCGCCGCGGCTGCCCAGTCGCCACGGTGTCCGCGCGGGAGCGTCTCGTGCTGTCTCTATACGTCACGCAGGTTCCCAGGGATTGCTATTTCTCTGATTGGTTTGGGAATCTGCTGTTTCCGGATCACACAGACGCGTCAATGCCGGTTCGTAACCGTATTCCAGCGATCAATTACGCTAAGGAGACGGCTGCCAACCGGACCGGCTGCACGGCGGCGTACCGATCCGGCTGGCAGCGGTGGGACTTGGCCTGAGCACTCCTGCGCCACATAATCTTTGTGCCCCGCAACGCCCGTAATCTGCAAAGCGCGCAGGTCTTCGGCCCGCGGGACTACGGGAAACTGCAGAGACCGCCTGGCCTGAGTATGTTTGCTAACGGAGAGAGATCATGCCTGCTAGAACTGACTTCGCCATCACCCGGCTGGAGTCATTACACCTCGCGTTCAAGAACAGCGCATCTTACTGGGAGGGATACCGGGCAGACGAAGGGGACGTGCTGACAGAGCGGTTCGAGTTCAAGCGGGGCTGGCAGACTGTGTATGCGCGTTATGTCGAGTCGCCGCTCCTGAAAGTCACGCTTGCCGACGGCACAACCGGTTGGGGCGAGGCGAACTGCGGCATCGGCCCTGAGGTGCTCTGCGCCATCGCGGACAACATCATCGCCCAGATGGTGACCGGCAGGGAGTTCGGCAACCCGGCGGCGCTCTGGGACTTCCTCTACGACTCGCAGCGGGGTCGCGGCTACTCGTCCGGATACTGGCTCGACGCCCTCGCGGCGCTCGATATAGCGGTGTGGGACGCGCTGGGCAGACGGGAGGGCCTGCCGGTCGCGGCTATGATCTCGGACAGCCCGAGGACTGAGATCCCGGTCTATCTTTCGGGCGTGCGGCGCAACACGCTTGAGGAGCGGGTCGAGCACGTCAACCAGTGGCGCGAGAGCGGCCTGCGCGGCGCAAAGATCTTCCTGACCGGAGACTGGAAGGCCGGCCTCGCCGAGCTGGACGGTCTGCAGAGAGGCGCGCCCGAGCTCGAGCAGTGGATGGTGGACACGCTGTGGATGTGCGACGCGGACGGCGCCGCCATCGCCAAGGAGCGTTACGGGTCCCGGGGAGTGCGGTTCTTTGAGTGCCCGCTGCAGCCAGAGGACCTGGCAGGCCACCAGAGGCTGGCTGCGCTTCCGGGAGCTCCCATTGCCCTCGGCGAGCACTTTCGCACCCGCTACCAGCTTGAGCCGTGGCTGGCTCAGCCGCAACCACTTGATATCTACCAGCCTGACATTGGCAGGACCGGGATCTCCGACTTCATCAAGCAGCGAGACATGGCGGGTAAGGCCGGGATTCCCACAACTCCACACATGGGCACCGGCGTCTCGATCTTCCAGGCGGCTACACTTCAGTGCGCCGCCGTGTCATCACCTGAGTTCCTGCAGGAGTTCCAGGGCGGGCTTTCAGAGAAGCTTGGCGACGCCTCAGACACCGCGTGGAGATACTCTGGCGGCGCGTTCAGGCTCCCGGACCGGCCGGGCATCGGCGCAGACATCGACGAAGACGGGATCGAGCCGTTTATCGTCCGCAGGTAACTGGACCTTTACTAATTCAAACCCACGACGCCACATGGCGTCTGAAACCAACCCGCCTGCCGACGGAGCCGGAACTGTGACCGGCGACGCCGCTCCGGTCACGGCAGAGCAGTCTCCCGTACAGCGTACGGCGCGGCCTGTTATGCAGCCGCGCCAGTCAGGGCTGTCTTCTGCGCTAGACATCCTGAAGATCAGGGACTTCCAGTTCCTGCTGCTTGGCAACGCAATGATGTTCGCCGGGTTCCAGGTGAGGAACATGGGCCAGGCGTGGCTTGTGCTCGAACTCACCAAGTCATCGCTCTGGGTCGGAATCGTCAACGCCATGCCTGGCATAGCGATCATGTCCATCTCGTTACTCGGCGGCGCGGCCGCAGACCGGAAAGAGCGCTGGAAGATTCAGGCAATGACAAAGCTGGTCATCGCCTCGATGGCGTTCCTGACCGCATTCCTCGTGACCTCGGGCGTGATCCAGGCGTGGCAGCTCATACCGATCGGCCTCATGACCGGCACGATGTTCGCCTTCCACAACCCTGCGAGCCAGGCGTTTGCAATGGACGTTGTCGGCGGGAAGCGCCTCATGGCCGCAGTCTCGCTCAACACAACGCTTTCGCAGACGGCCACTGTGGCCGGCCCGATGCTCGGCGGCTACCTGCTTGCGACCGGTCTCGACGCCGCCTTCTATCTATTGGGCGCGCTGTACGGCACAGGTTTCCTGGCCACTATGTTGATACGGACCCGCAGCAAGCCGGTCACCCGGGAGCGACGGAGCGTCATCCAGGAGATCAAGGAAGGTCTGCGCTATGCAGAAAATGACAGCGCGATCAAGTGGCTGCTGATCATGTCGTCTGCCGGTCTGTTCACGGGGGTATTCCAGGCCGTCACGCCGCTTTACGCCCGCAACATTCTCGATGTGGGTGAAGTCGGTTACGGCACTATGGTCACCGTTCAGGGCGCCGGCACACTTCTCGGCTCGTTCTTGCTGGTGGTGACCGGCGAGGTGCGGTGGAAGGGGGCGCTGATCTTCGGAGCGATGGCGCTCATGAACGTGGCAATGGCCGTCTTCGCGTTCTCGGACACCTATCCGCTGTCGCTCGCCATGCTCTTTCTAATAGGAATGGGGTTCGGCGTTTGGTTCATCAACGTGCCAACCGTGATCCAGACACGGACCGAAGAGCATATGCGCGGCCGGGTGATGAGCATCTTTTTCATGATCGCCCTGATCTTCCAGCTCGGGTGGATCCTTGGCGGTGTTCTCGACACTGCGATCGGGACGCGCGGGGCGACCCTTATCGGCGCAGGCGGGGCCATGACAATCGTCATAATCGCGTTCGCATCGTCCCGTGACCTGCGCAAACTGACATGATCTCTCGATGCCTTCTGAGCGGCCGAGCGGACTGACACCGGTGACGCGACATGAGCGGCCAAACCCGTTCGCCGCGCTGCGTCAGCGCGACTTCAGGCTCATCTGGTCATCGGAGATGCTCCATCTCTGGGGAACGGAGATGGAAAACCTGGTGCTGGCGTGGTTCATCCTGAGCGACACCGGCTCGCCACTCCAGGTTGGCCTCATCGGGGCCACACGCTTCGGCGGGACCCTGCTGGCGCCACTGTACGGCGCGGTCGTGGACAGGTTCGACCGCAGGAAGGTGCAGATCTTCGCGCGCAGCGTGAGCGCTCTGCTTGCCGCCGTCCTGATGACTCTGGTGCTGACCGATCTCTTTGTCGCGTGGCATGCATTCGCGATAGTCGGCCTCAGCAGCCTGGTCCGCATGCTCGGGATCGTGGTCAACCAGGCACTCTCTGCGGACGCCGTCCCCGCAAGCCAGATCAACAACGCGATGGGGCTGAACAGAGCGACGACGGACCTGGCGCGGATCATCGGATCTCTGATGGGCGGCGGACTGATGTCGGCGCTCGGGCTAGGCCCCGCGTACGTCGGAGTCGTTGCGCTGTACGTTGCGGCCACGCTGGCGGCCACACTTGTGTCGCGGCGAGCGGCGCCGTTGCCTGAGCCGCCTCTTCACACAGCGCCAGGCGCTGGCACATCTCGCGGCTACTACAGCCAGATCGCCGAGGGTGTGAGCTACGTCCGTGGGCACAGCCTCCTGGTGGGACTGCTGTTCTTCGCATTTTTAATAGAGTTCACGGCGTTTCCGCTTGTGAACGAGCTGATGACTGTGATGGGCGACAAGCTGTTCGGCACAAACGAGAACGGCGTCGGCGTCATGCGGGCGACGGCTTCCGGCGGAGCGCTCCTGGGGGCGCTGGTCACCGGCGCGTATCCTGGCATAGCCAACCCGGGCCGGCTGCTGGTCATAACGGTGGTGGCGTGGCACCTGCTGACGCTTCCGCTAGCGTTCCATGTCTCGTTCGGGATGGTGTTGCCGCTGCTCTTTGTCTGGGGCATATTCGCAGGCGCGTCATTCGTAGCCCTGATGGTTGCGCTGCTCAAAGCGGCGCCTGTCCAACTCAGGGGCCGGGTCATGGGGCTGCGAGTCCTCGCAATATACGGTCTTCCGCTCGGGCTGTTGATGGGAGGGTGGCTGGCCGAGGAGTTCGGTGTGCGGACGATGATCCGAGTGCACGGCGTGCTCGGACTCGGACTTGCGTTGGCCGCCGTCGCCATCTGGCCGGCGCTGTGGAAAGGCGATAGGTCTGCCGAGGACCATTCCCGGCCGGAGTAAACTCGATCCCCGTCGAGACCTGAAACCACGCATCCCAATGAACCTCCCAGACTTCTCGAACAGCGTGCCACGGGCCGTGGCACTCGACCTTGACGGCACTGCCCTGAACTCGGCATCGCGCCTCTCTCGCCGCACCGCATCCGCAGTGCTGGCGCTGATCGACGCTGGCGTGCCGGTCGTGATAGCGACAGCCAGGCCGGAGCGCGTTATCTCCGTGCTCACAGGGCCGGAGATCGCGGCGCGATGTTCACTGGTCCACATGAGCGGCGCCGCGGCGGTCGGCCGTGCCCCTCTCTCAGGCGGCGCATGGAACCCCATCGACGCCGATGAAGCGCGCCTGGCATGGGACATCGTCTCTGCAAGCCCGATATCGTGCCGCATGACGGTTGAGCTGGACGGCAGGCGGTTTGCCGTGAGCCACGAGAGCGACGCAGACGAGCTGTGGACTTTCAACACAGCCACTCCTGACATGATCGTGAGTCTTGAGGAGGCGCTTGCGGCCGGTCCGGCAAAGGTCTCCGTAAACGGCCTTGGCAACGACCTGTCATCCATTGTCGACGCGCTGCGAGCGGGGCTTGCGCATGGCACGGCCGTCGTCCCCGCCGTCGACAACTCGTTCATCAACGTCCACAGCGGACGCGCGACCAAGAGCGGCGCCATGGCGGCGCTGATCGAGCCAACCGGAGTTCGTCTCTCAGAGGTGATCAGTTTTGGGGACGACCTGCCGGATGTCGACCTTATGATGAACACGGGATGGCCGGTGGCGGTAGAGAACGCCATCCCCGAGGTGAAGGCAGCGGCGCGCTTTCACACCGCAAGCAACGATGACGACGGGGTGGCGATCGTGCTCGAAAGCCTTCTGGCAGCGGTCACAGACACAGGTGCTTGAGCCGACGCCACGCTCGCGGCGCCGGCTGCGTCCGCATTTTCCCGAGGTACTCTCAGACGCGCCCTTCCGCTCGCTCCTCCTGAGCCAGGGCATCTTCGACATCGGCATCACGATGCGGCTGGCAGCGCAGTCATGGGTCGTGTTCGAGCTCACAGGGTCACAGCTCTGGGTCGGCCTGGCGGCCGGTGTTCGCGCCATCCCTGTGATCCTTTTCGCAGTCGCCACAGGCGTGCTTGCAGACAGGTTTTCGCGACGCCTGCTGCTGTCCATCAGCATGGTCTGGATGGCGACTCTGGTTGCCGTCACCGCGGTCATCACGGTGGCAGGAGTTGCGGAGGCGTGGCACTACGTGGCGCTGGCCTTCGGCGTAGGCATCGGCGCGGCGCTGCACGGACCATCTTTCTTTGCGCTGTTCGCGTCACTCGTGCCACGGGAAAGGCTCGGCAAGGCAAACGGGATGGTCTCGTTCGTTGCCATGAGCGGTGAGATGGTGGGTCCGCTGCTGACAGGGATTGTCATTGCGGCGTCCGGGGCTGGCGCCGTCTTCTGGATTGTCACGGCCGGTTACTTGAGCGGCGCAATGCTGATGCTGCGTGTCAGGGAGCCGCGCCGTGCCGCTCCAGCCGGCGGAGCATCACTCGCAGGGTTGCGCCAGGGTCTCGTCTATGTCCGCCAGACGCAGCCGCTGCCGTGGCTGATCCTGCTCGTCATGCTGCAGAACCTGCTTGCCGTGGCGATCTTCCCGCTGATGCCGGTCTACGCTAAAGAGGTGCTCGACGTTGGCGCGCAGGGGTTCGGCGTCATGGGAGGAGTGCTTGGCGCCGGGCTGCTCGGGTCTGCGGCGATAGTGACCGTCTTCGGCACTCACCACCGGCGGGCAATGGTCATGCTGGCGACAGGCCTCGTGTGGGACGCCTGCATGGTCGGTTTCGGCTTCTCGCGGAGCTACCCGCTTTCGCTGGCGCTGCTGTTCACGATGGGCCTCAGCGGCGTGGTCTGGGTCAACGCGGCGCTCACCATGTTCCAGAACGCGGCGACCGAAGAGATGCGTGGCCGCGTGATGGCGCTTTACGTGTTATCGATGGATATGTTCCCGCTGGGATGGCTGTTCGGCGGGGCGATGGCCGCCTGGCTCGGGAACGAGGAGGCGCTGGTCATAAGCGCCCTTGGCGGCACACCGGTCATGCTGATAGCGCTACTGCTGTCTCCTGCGCTGCGGCGTGCGTGACAGGCTCACAGCCCGTCGAATAGACCGGTTTCGTCCCCGGCGACCGCGGGCTGCGGATAGACGCGGATGAAAGACGCGCTGTGCAGGAACTGTCCGGCTGCCTCCCCGTCCATGCGGTCCAGCGGTGATTGCTGCGATATGTGTGCTGCGAACGCCGCGCGCAGTTGCTGCTCGTGCCTGCTGGTGTCAAGGGTCAGCGTGATCTCTTCATCAGGAACGCCCAGCGTGTCTGCGTCGATCTGCGCCATCGGGCTCTGCGGGTCTTTTGCCGCCATCCGCTCCCACGCAGCCTTCATCCGGCTGCGCGGAAAAGCGAAGTAGTAGAGCTTGGAGGGCGCCGGTCCGCGGCTCGTCCCTCCTGGAGTCTCTTGAAGGCTGCGAGTGTGCATCTGGCGGCGAGAATGTGGTCCGGGTGCCCGTAGCCGCCGCCCTCGTCCATCGTTAAGACCACATCAGGCCGGACTCGCTCCATCACATCGATGATGTCTGCAATAACCTGCTCTTCGGGCTGCTGGATGAAGGCCCGCGGGTCTTCGTTCTCCGGCGTTCCCGCCATGCCTGAGTCGCGGTAGTCAAGGAGTATCGACTCGCTGACGCCCATGATGCAGCCCGCTGCCCGGTACTCCTCTTCCCTGATAGACCCGAGCGTCTCAGGCGTCGCCCCGGAGCGCTCCATTATCTCGCCTGCCTCACCCCGCGTCGCGCAGATCGTTACGACCTCTGCGCCTGAGGCGACGGCGTGGACAAGCGCGCCGCCCGCGCCGAAGGTCTCGTCGTCCGGGTGGGCGACCACGCAGAGAAGTTTTCGTCTGGACAAGCGATGAGTCCTTCTTCGATAGTGGCTGGAACTGGCGCCGGCACGGATGAGCCGGTATCGCTGCAATAGCGATAACAGCTACAACCGGGGATGTGGAAAGAGCGTCCTAATGGGCAAGCCGATAGCGTCACCCATGCCGCGAACTGCGGCTCGTAGAAGTCTACCTACCCGAGCCACCCCGGAGAACACCTTGAAGATAACCGAAGTAGACTGTGTGGTGAGTGGAATCGCCCAATGCGACGGCGACGGATGTCCGGTGACTATGCCGCACTTGCGCACTGGCGCACCGGAAATCTGGCCGGGGCTGACCCACTTCCGGGCAAGAGCCGCCCGGAGATGCCGGGTCAGGGTGCGACCGGCGTCACAGAACTGGGAGCTTGGCAGTCGAGGCGGACTTGCAGGCTGGAAGGGCAACAATTTGGTGCTGCAAGAGTCCAGCGGGCTGTCCAGATTTATGCCTCCCGCGCGGTTCCCCTGGAGATTGACGCATGACTCACCCGTGTGCGCCGGTCTCCGCTACCAGATAGACCAGCCGCCGTCGACCACGAGCTCCTGCCCCGTGATCCAGCTGCCTGCGTCAGACGCCAGCAGCGCGACGGCGCCCACAAGGTCGTCCGGCACACCCGTGCGTTGTAGAGCGTTCATCAGGCGGAAGGTCTCGACCTGCCCGGCGTCCGTTGTGTCCTTCGGGATCTGGCCAGGACTCACACAGTTCACCGTGATGCCGTACTGGCCGTACTCGGCTGCGAAGGCGCGGGTGAGGTTCAGGACGCCGCCTTTGGCCGCGAGATACGGCGGGCCGGAACGCCTGAAGCGTTCGTTGTAGATGCGGATGTCCATGGCGAGCGTGGCGCCGATAGAGCCGAGGGTGATGATGGAGCCGCGTCTCGCCGGAATCATGGCTTTGCCCGCCGCCTGTCCGCAGATGTAGGTGCTGGTCAGGTTCGCCTCCAGCGTGTCACGGAACTCCCGCACGCTAGCGTCTGGCGGATAAGACGTTGTGAAAGAGCCTCCCGCGTTGCAGATGAATACGTCGAGCCTGCCGTGGTCGGCCATGACTGTGCCCACAAGGCTCTCGACCTGCCGCTCGTCTGTGGCGTCGCAGCCGAGTCCCGTCGCGTCGATCCCCTCCGAGCGCAGGCCTGCGGCCACCTCTTCGCAGAGCTGCGCCCGGCGTGACGCGAGGTAGACGGACGCGCCAAGCTGGCCGAGCGCGGTCGCCATGGCGGCGCCGAGGTGCGTTCCTCCGCCGGTGACGATTGCGGTGCGGCCGGTCATGTCAAAGAGGTCTTTTATGTTGCGTGGCATTCGCCACCTCCGCGATTTGCGCTTAACCGGGTCCTCATCACGGTGTCTCCTGTCCTCCCGCAAACGAATGGCGGAGCTTCAGCACCCTTTCCGACGGCGCGTAAAACCCCTGCGGCGCGTACTGGGATGTGTGGAGATAGCACTGCACACGCACCTTGTCCGAGCCCTCCGTGAACGTTAACAGCCTGCTCATCGGTATCGAGTTGCGCACGCCGTGATAGCGGGTGAGCGCAGACACGTTCACGAAGTTCACACCCCATCTCGTCTCGACGTGCGACCTGCCGCCGGTGCGGTCGTCCGGGTGCGTGTGGGTGTGTGCGCCAAGCCACAGGTCGATTGCCGGCCGGCCGGTCGCCCGTAACGTCTCGTCGAAAAACCCTTCGATGCGTCCCGAGTCCGGCTCGCCATCGACAAAGTAGATGAACGAAGAGCCCTGCGGCGCGCCGTCCGGCATCCGGCCGTGATAGCCCCCGTCACACCCCTCGTTCAGGCCGGAGGCGACGGTCGTTCCCTGGACCATGTGGTGGTGACACGAGATGACGATGCGGCCCTGGTTCGCACGCACTTGCTCCCGCCACCAGTCGAAGGTCTCGCCCGAGATGGCGCCTGCCGGGTAGCCGCCGCGCTCGCCCCGGCCGATGGGGGGCGGGAGGTCGTTCCTGTCCGCCATCATCAAGAACAGGACATTGCCAACCTCGAAAGAGTAGTGCTCCCAGGTGCCGTTGACCGGGTATCTGCGCCGGGCGTTGTCCACGCCTGAGTGTTCCGTGCTCTCGCCCGTGGGGTCGATCCACTTCCGGAACCACCACTGAAGCGGCTCGCCATGTCGCGACGAGTCGTGGTTGCCGATGATGTCGTAGAAGTCCTCTCGCCTGTGTTTGGTGGCAGCCGCGTACTGATCGAAGACGAGTCTCCCCTCTTCGTCGTCAGGCGGCGTCTGGTTGCCTGAGAAGTCGCCGAGGTTGACTGCGATGTCCCACTCGAAGCCGCCTGCCGCGTCTTCCGACTGCGTGATCGCATCCGCCAGACTGCGCCGCCCGAACCTGATGTCTGTGCCGGCATGGGCGTCCGATATCGCCCACAGGCGCAGCCCGTCTTCCTGAGAGGTCACAGGCGCAGCCTGTTTTTCTGAGAGGTCATGAGTAACTCCCGTATTTGACCAGTTGCGCTTCAGCAGGCGCTATCTGGCTTTCTGAGAAACATGGACCCATTGCCTGACCTCCTGAACAATGCGCTTCACCCACTCCGTAGCCGATGCCTGTCAGCGGCCTGACGGGATTCTGCCACGGGCCTGCGCCGCCTGCCAGCCGTCTTCCCACAAAAGGTGAAGGCAGCACATCGCCCGGCGTATACTGCCGCCGGACAGTGAGTCCGATGCCACCGTAGACCCCGCTCACAATCTCGTCAGGAGCCGGAATGCCAGCGATAACAAGCGTCGAGTTCAGGCAGTTCTCAGCGCAGCACCATAACGCGCAACGCAACTGGCTAATCGTCAAGATCAACACGGACGACCCGGAGCTGTCCGGCATCGGCGACGCCAGCCCGATGGAGGACGAGGAGCAGGTCAAAGGCCTGATCACAGCATGGACCGAAAGGTACCTCAAGGGCAAGGATCCGCTCGACTCCGAGGTGTTGTGGACGACTCT
Organism: Chloroflexota bacterium; assembly: GCA_027624075.1. Classification (GTDB taxonomy): domain Bacteria; phylum Chloroflexota; class Dehalococcoidia; order Lucifugimonadales; family Lucifugimonadaceae; genus JAJCYX01. The sequence goes on along the minus strand of JAQBUH010000003.1, from coordinate 140,181 downwards.
CTATCACGACCCGCACGCACGCGGCGGCAGGCTGGCGTCGACCGCTCTTTCGGGAATCGATATCGCGCTCTGGGACCTCAAGGGCAAGATCCTCGGCCGTCCGGTCTACCAGTTGCTTGGCGGCGCGCACCGCAAGAGGATCCGCGTCTACGCAAACGGCTGGTACACCAATCCGGGCACGCCGAAGCAGAACGCGGACGAGGCGAAGAAGGTGGTGGACATGGGATACACCGCCATGAAGTTCGATCCGTTCGGCCAGCACAACTACTACAAGATATCGCTGGAAGAGGCGCAGCTTGCCGAAGACCGCGTCGCGGCGGTGAGGCGCGCCGTCGGGCCTGATGTGGACATCCTGGTCGAGGCGCACGCAAAGTTCGATGTCATGAACGCGATTCAGATTGGCAAGAGGCTCGAGCCGTACAGGCCGCTGTTCTACGAGGAGCCGGTCTCAGAGGAGCGTGTCTCTGAGCTTCTCGAGGTGCGAAGGAAGGTGAACATCCCGATCGCGACGGGAGAGCGTCTCTACACCAAGTTCCCCTTCGCCGAGATCATCGAGCGGCACGCGGCGGATGTGCTGCAGCCAGACATCGCAAATGCGGGCGGCATAACGGAGCTCAAGAAGATCGCCATCATCGCGGAGGCGAAGCACATCACGATGGCGCCGCACAACGTCTGCTCGCCGGTCGGCGCAATGGCCGAGATGCACCTGGACGCCTCGATCATCAACTTCGAGATACAGGAGTACCACGCCGAGTTCTACACCGGGCACTACTTCACGGTGTGTCGCGGCTTTTCGAGACAGGAGGACGGATACGTTACCCTCGGTGACGCGCCGGGCCTTGGGCTTGAGCTGGACGAGGACGTGATCGCCGCTCACCCGCCTCTTGAGAGGGTTCACGCGCGAGGAGGCAGCGTCAAGGGAATTTGAGCGGGCGAACGCCGGGCCGAAGCCGGCTCTGGCCGGTTGCGTCTGCAGGGTGGAAGAGCGGACAATCACCGGCGAAAGGCCGCAAGCGCACCGTCCGCCAAACAACCTCAGACATGTGATTTCGCACACAGATGCCATTCACTTGCCGACCATCAGGACATGGAGAAAAAGGACAAAAAGAGAAAAATGATTGAGAACACGATACTTAAGGCGAATCGCGAGGGCAGGAAAGGGCTGGTCTTTTCGCTCACATTCCCGTCCGTCCAGCTTGTCGAGATGGCTGCGCACGTCGGCTTCGACGCCGTCAACCTGGACGGCGAGCACGGCTACTTCCACGAGCAGGCGATAGACGACATCTGCCGTGTGGCCAACGGTTATGGCATGTCCGTCACCGCCCGTGTGCCGGACAACGCCGCTTACCAGATCAACCTGTACCTCGACCGTGGCATTCAGGGTGTGACAGGCCCGCACATAAACTCGGGCGCAGAGGCGCAGGCGCTGGCAGACGCATGCCTGTTTCCGCCTGACGGCAACCGCTCATGGGGCGGCGGGCGCGGCACGGAGTTCAACGACGATAAAAAGCTGGTCGCCCAGTACGGCGGCAAACTCGGCTTCGCAAAATGGTCGAACGCGAACATGATCGTCGTTGCGCAGATCGAGTCCAAGCAGGCGTGGGACAACCTGGACGGCATCCTGGCGGTCAAGGGACTGACCGGCGTAACAGGCGGACCCCACGATTTCTCTGCGTCGCTCGGGTTTCCGGGCCAGCCCGACCACCCGGACCGCGTCGCGGCAACTCTTGATGTAGAAAAACGTGCGCGCGCGGCTGGCAAGACCGCCGGCGGAGACATGAGCACGGGCACAGGGGCGGCAGAGCTGATGATGAGCGTGGCGCGAGAGTTCGTTGACAAACACCGCGGAGACAAGGCGGGCTCGTAGCTCAGCATACGGCGGCATGAGAGGAGTCAGTTGAGCGAGGCCCCCGCAGAGTACGGCACGTCCGAGCGCCGTCACGGCAGCACGGTCGCAGTGCGCTGCGGCGTGCCGCGTTGCGGCTGGCGTCAGCGCGACGCGGCAGACAGGCGGCTGCGCGGCCGCCCGGACGGCTCAGGGATGCCAGACGCCTGGTCCCCTGAGTTGTCTTCGCGGTTGGCCTCGCAGTGGACGGTCAGGGAACGCGGCAACGGGCGTTTGGCTGGAGTCCCTGAGACGATACTGCACGCCGCGTGGCGAAAGGCCGGCAAGAGCGGCTCGGCAGTGACCGGACGCGATGGCCACCGGTACCGGATCATCTATCCGGGGAGGCCTGCAGACGGCGCAGGGCCTGACTTCCGCGACGCCGTGCTGCTGCGGGACGACGGCGTACAGCTACACGGCGACGTCGAGGTCCACGTCAGGTCGGGGGACTGGCACGGACACGGGCACGGCCTCGACCGGGCCTATAACGGAGTCGTGCTTCATGTGGCGTTGGAGGAGACCGGCGCCCCGGCTCAGACAGACTCAGGCATACGCATTCCGCTGCTGCTCCTGAAACGAAGCCTGGTGGATACAACTGTCCCTGGACGGCCGGACCGGGGTTCCGCAGATGGCGGTCCGGCGTACCTTGCAGATTTGCCCGGCGCGGCAGGTCCCGCTGACCCACCTGCAGCGGCGCCGCTCCCGTTCCTGGACATGTCCGCCGCGGGTGACGAGTGGGTTCAGGAACAGGTCACACGGCAGCCTGCTGCAGATCGCCGCGAGCGGTAGCGACCAGGCGCTCTGGGAGGGGGCGCTTGAGTGCCTCGGCTATCCCGCAAACAAGAGGGGGTTTCGGCAGGTTGCGGCCCGGCTCGACTGGGAGACCGTCGCGCGAGCGGTATCCGGGATGCCACTCGAGTCGCTTGCAGAGCTATTCGCCTGGGCAGGCGGCTTCGGCCCGAAGCCGGAGGGAGCGCCTCAACTGCGAGGGCCGGCTCCGTCATGGTCTCCCCGGCACGGCCGTCCGGCCAATCATCCACGGACCAGGCTCATCGCTGCGGCGGCGTGGGCGGCCAGGTGGAGTCAAGCCGGTGGGCCGGCACGCGCCTTCACAGACGCCGTCCGCAGGGCCAACAGGCCGGACGAGCTTCTGTCCGTGTTTGCGGTCTCGACCGCAAACAGCCCCGCGGGCCCCGGGCTGAGCCTTCCCAGGGTCAGTCCTCTTGGAAAAGCGAGGGCTGCGGACGCGGTGGTCAACCAGCTGCTGCCTGCCGTGCACGCGCTGGCGATTGGCAGCCGGGACGGACGCCTCGCGGCGCACGCCAAGCGGCTCTTCGCCACACACCCGCTCCTGCAGCCGAACAGCGTCACCCGCGAGGCGTCCAGGTTGCTGCGTCTGCGCCGCCAGAGCGGGGAGTCAGCCACGCCTCAGACAGCGAGAGACCGGCAGGGCCTGATCCACATATACCGCATGGCCACGTCCGCCCAGCACCCTGACAGGCAACTGCCGCTGCTCTGATCACGTTTGTGGTGAAATGTCGCAGGTGGCATAAACAGAAAAGCGATAGCATGTCCGGATGCAAAGTGAGAAGCCAGAGCCTGGAAAACGGGACGAGTTGGCCCAATCGGCCCCTGAAGGCGTGACGGAGCCGGCTGCGCAAGAACAGGGACCCGAACTCGTTGACCGGGCCCGCCACATTGAACAGTCACATGAGAGAACCGGCTCCTCACCCGGACCGAACGGCGCCTCAAACTCAGCCGCTCCGCAACCATATGATGCGAGTACATTCCGGAGACCGGCTGCGGGTGCGGCGGCAAACGCCCCGGCACATGTTGACCCGGCCGGCGCCCAACCCATCCGGCCGGACCTGACAGAGCCCGCTTACCCCCTGCCCGAGTCGCCCGCAACTCCCGTCACCGCCGCCCCTGAGGCACAGCAATCAGCGCCGCCAGAGACCGTGCCTCAGGTTGCCCGGCTCCAGCCATCCCCGCTCCGGTCATCCCCTCTTCGGACTCCTGGCAGCGGCCATCTCGCACCCGGTGAGCCGTCCGTCCGTCCCTTCGCGCCGCCGCCCCGGCCGGTCCAGCCGGCACAATCTCCCGCGGTAACCGTCCCCGGCAAGCCAAAGGGGCTTCTCGACCTTGCGCCGTCTGAACAGCTTGTCCGGGAGGTCGACTCAGGTGATGACGGCCGGTTTGTGTTGACCAGTCACAGGCTCATATTCCAGGGAAGGTCAGGAGATGGCGCGCTCTTCGCCTCTGCCGCGGTTGAGGACATCACGTCAATCGAATTTGGCAGGCGCGCCCGCGACTCAAGGAGCGCCTGGTGGGGAACGATCGGGATGATCGCCGCCATCGCCGTCTGGCAGGTCACAACCAACGAGAGTGTCGGAGCCGTCGCCGGCGCGGTCGTCGCCGGAATATCAGCGCTACTGCTGGCTGACTACTGGTTCCGGCCTCCCGGCCTCGTGCTCAGATTCGGGACGGCTGGCGGCGCTGTCGAAGGCCCGGTGTCCGGGAAGCGCATGGGGGAGGCGGAAGAACTGGCGGCAGAGGTCCAGAAGATGCGGCGTTCCGCGAACGGCGTGCCAGGCAGGGGCTATGCCAGTCCTCCTGGAGGAAGTCCCGGCCTCTATTAGCGGGCGCCAGCCGAAGGGCGCCAGGAGTCTCGTCTCAGGTTACGCCGCCGCCCACCCTGAGTCCCGGCTCGACATCCAGGCTCCAGCCGTCCCTGCCTCCGGCGATCGCACGCTTCGCTCCGGCCACGGCGATCATCGCCCCGTTGTCTGTGCAGAGCGAGACCGGCGGTATCACAACAGGTACAGGCGACTTTTCATAGAACGCCGCCCTGAGCGGGCCGTTGGCTGCGACGCCGCCAGCCACTACGACCGCCCCGCACTCGTACTCCTCGGCGGCAGCCAGCGTCTTGGTCACAAGCACATCGATCACCGAGTCCTGGAACGCCTTTGCCATCGACGCCACAACATCTGCCGGCGCTCCGCCTTCCGGCGCAGGGTAAACTCCCTCCCGGCGCGCCCTGTTGAGCACGGCGGTCTTGATCCCGCTGAAGCTGAAGTCATGGGTGCCCTTCATCCATGAGCGTGATAGCGGCTCGACCCCTCCGGCGCCCACCGGGGCGCTCTCTGCGACTCGCTGTATCTCCGGCCCGCCCGGATAGCGAAGCCCCAGTATGCGCGCCGCTTTATCGAACGCCTCGCCCGCCGCGTCGTCCTTTGTCTCGCCAACCAGCTTGAACTCCCCGTATGCGCCATCGCCCCGCAGCAGCACCAGCTCTGTGTGGCCGCCTGAGACGAGCAGGCACATGACACCCTTTCCTGACGCTAGGGTGGCGTCAAGCAGGTCGCGGCCAGCTGGACCCTGCCGGTCCGGCGTCGTGCCCGAGTCTGCCCAGGCGGCGTATATGTGACCCTCAAGGTGATTGACGCCGACAAGCGGAATGCGCGTCGCCGCCGCAAGCCCTTTCGCGAAGTTGAGTCCGATGATCAGCGACCCTGCGAGTCCAGGGCCGTACGTGACGGCGATGGCGTCGACACCGCTCCATGTGACGTCCGCCTTTTCGAGCGCGGCCGCCACTACAGAGCGGATATCGATGACGTGCTGGCGCGACGCGATCTCAGGGACGATGCCGCCGTAGCGGGCGTGCATGTCAACCTGCGTTGCCACCACGTTTGAGAGCACGTCTCCGGCACCTGTGACGACACCTGCGGAGGTCTCGTCGCACGAGGTTTCGATCCCTAGAACAATCACCTGTGTGCGCACTCTCCCATGCGCCGTCGAAAGAACGGCGGTAACATGCAACAGTTAACGGCACGCCCCTGACCGGACAGTCCGGGCGCGATCTCGCCTAGAAGCGGAGGAAATGGTGGAGTCTTCATCCTGGCCTGAGTGTATAGCCTGCAATGCTGGAGTGCTGTTGCCTCTGTCAGATTTTGGCGGTCAGGGAGCGGCTGTGCATTTCAAGGCATGGGTCTGCAACAACCCCGAATGCGACTTCAACCTGAAGATCCGTAACGGCGAGGTCCACCGTAACGAGCCTGTGGTGGATATCGGTGGCCGTGAGCGGCCCCGTTAGACCCGGCTACACTCGAAATCTCGCCCCAGTTTACTTTGCGCGGACACGGAGACAAAGCCAGCATGGCATCTCGTGCGTCTGGACTTGACGGCCCCGCCAGGCGTTCGCAACCGTGGCGCTACATCACCGTCGCGGCGACGATTGCCGGCGTGCTCTTGATCGCGGCAACAGCCTTGTTCGGCTTCTGGCGGCTGCGTTCCGGATCAGACGCAGACCAGTTCAACTTCGCCGTTGCCGTAGATGACCGCGCGCTGCTGACCGGAGCGAACGCCGCCCCTGTTCCGCAGGATTCGGGCTCTGCTGTCTCAACGTTTGCGTCGATCTATCCTGGAGGCAGGATCAACCCGCGCTACTGGAGCGACCCGGACCGGGCCGGAGCGATGCCGTTCGGCGCCCCGGGGATTCCGCCGGGTTTCACCCCGGTCTCATCGGGTGACCCGATAGCCGCGGAGGCGGCTGGCGCACCCGCGACCCGTATCCGTATTCCGGTCATCGGACTTGACTCCTTCGTTGCGGCGCTCGAACTGCTGGACATCGGCGACCAACGGGCCTATCAGACGCCGGACAACACGGTCGGCTATATCCCGGAGACCGCCAGTCCCGGTGAACTGGACAACGGCTGGTACTTCGGTCACCTGGAGAGTTTCGGCACCGGCGAGGGAAGTGTCTTCAACAGGTTGCCGGAGGTTGCCGAGCAGATCCGCCACGACCCGGTTGATATCTTCATCGAGACAGACGAAGCCGAGTACATGTACCGCGTCACCTCAACGAGGCAGGTCCACCAGGACGACCTCAAACTGACGGCCGCCGAGAACTCTCAGATCACGCTGTGCACCTGCTGGCCGCCGCGTGTTTACGACCGCAGAGTACTCGTGAGCGCAGAGTTGATCGCTGTCAGGCGCGGCTAGCGCCCGGTCGGGCTCTCCCTCGCTCCGCTTTGATCCGCTCCCGCAGGCCCCGGCCCCGGAACTTCACTAATGACCGCGGCTGACGTAAACTTCCGTGTGCCACCAACATTGTGAGATTTTTCGCAAAGTCCGCAAAGCAGGTGTGAACTGGCGTCCCACCGCAGAGCCGGCCATCTCAAAGCGAGGCTGGCGGCTCAGCCCGGACGACGCTGACCGGGTCCTGCAGGCGACTTAAGAAAAAATGGCGGTGACAGTCCTAAATGGCACAGGCTCCCGGCACGATCATTACACCTTCCGAACAGGGTGAGGCAGAGCGAGGCACAGGCAGGCGGACAAGCCTGCGCAGCCCTTCAAAAGACCGCCTGCTCCTGATCCTGCTGATCGCCTCGGTAATCCTTGCGTTCGCGCAACCCACACTCGGCGGCGTCGTCCGGGTGACAGGCTCCGGTGACGGCTGCCCGGACTGGCCCCAGTGTTTCGGAAACTGGGTGCCACCGTGGTCAGACGGCCACGCCATTGTCGAGTGGAGCCACCGGACTGTCGGCACGCTGTTCGGCGCAGTAATCCTCTTCTCAACCGCCATCATCTGGATCAGGTACTCGCAGTGGCGAGGCCTTGCCTACACGTACACGGCCGCCCTGCTCCTGGTCATCGCGGTCGGCGGAGTCGGCGGTCGCGTTGTGCTGAGCGATCTTGACCCGGCGTGGCGCACCCTCCACCTGGGAGGCGCCGAGGTTGTTGCTGCCCTGGCGGTCTTCGGCCTGGTCCTGGCCACCTACCGGCCTGCGTTCCCGGGAATGCGAAGCTACCTGCCAGAGCATGGGCGAGGGTTCAAGCTCGGCGTGGCGGCGGCTTCGATGTCACTTGTCACGCTTCTGTCCGGAGCCTATGCGGTCTGGCGCGGCGCGGGCGCGGTCTGCCCGGAATGGCCGCTCTGCGGCGGGCCGGTAATCCCGAGCTCCGAGCTGGTGTGGATACATGTGATACACAGGATCATCTCACTGGTCACGGCCGTCCTGATCTTCTACGCAGCCCACAAGATCTACCGGATGCCGAACACCTCTCCCGCCCTGAAAATTGCGGCAATCGCCGCGCCGGTGATTCTGACCGGCCAGGTCCTGATGGGCGCCGCGAACCCGTGGTCCCAGTTCGATGAGTGGGCGCGGGCAGGTCATCTCAGCCTGGCGACACTGCTCTGGGTTGACCTTTCGTTCGTCGTATCCCTCATACTGTTGCCTGTGCCACGGAATGAAGGCGCGGAGCTGACTGTTTCAGCTGGTAAAACCGGGTCAACCGGCCAGGCGGAGGCAGCGACAGAGGCAGGAATGGATTGACAACGATCGGACGGGCGAGCGGGACCGGACTGATGGGGATCCTGGGCGACTACGTTGCGCTGACGAAGCCGCGCGTCATGTCTCTGCTGCTTCTCACCGCCACAACAGGCATCTTTGTGGCCGAACGCGGCGTGCCATCCGGCATGCTCATCCTGTATGTGCTTTTAGGCGGCGCACTGGCGTCTGGCGGCGCAAGCGCTCTCAACATGTGGTTCGAGGAAGACCTCGACAGGCGGATGGGCCGCACCAAGGCGAGACCGGTCGCCCTGCGGAGGGTCACCAGCAGGAACGCCTTCATGTTCGGCATCGCACTGAACATCGCATCGTTCACCCTGCTCTCACTGACCACCAACACACTTGCCGCAGGGCTGGCTATGCTCGGGACCGTGCTCTACTTCGGCCTCTACACGGTCTGGCTCAAGCGCAATACGGTCCACAACATCGTCATTGGCGGTGCGGCCGGCGCAATCCCTCCGCTTGTTGGATACGCCGCGGTGACCGGCACGTTGACCCTATCCGCGTGGTACCTGTTTGCCATCATCTTCTTCTGGACCCCACCGCATTTCTGGGCGCTGGCGTTGATGCTCAAGAACGACTACGCGCGGGCAGGCGTGCCCATGCTCCCGGTCGTGCAGGGCGACTACCAGACAAAGCTGCAGATCCTGCTCTACTCCGTGCTGGTGGTTGCCGTAACGGTCCTCTACACCACGGCCGAGCCGGCGCTCGGATACATATACCTGACAGGCTCCCTCGCACTTGGAGCAGGACTTATCTACTACGCAGCCCGCCTCTACCGCGGAGCGCCGCGGGGGTTCGCATGGAGCCTCTACCGCTTCTCTCTGCTTTACCTCGCCGCTCTCTTCGTTATCGTGATGGTCGACTCAGCCATTTAGAGTGACCGCGACTGGCCACCGCCGGAAGCTCAGCCTGAGCAGAGGCCCTGGATATACCGCCAATGAGCTGGATACGCCATACCCTCTACGCCGCAGGCGCCGCGGCAGGCGCATACACCAGCATCTCTACCCTCATGGCGTGGGGATTGATGCGGTCTATGCGCGTGCGCCCTGAAGACACCCCTGCGAGCGTTGGGCTCCCGTATGAGTCGGTTGAGTTCCCTTCCCGTTACGGACAGGTGACGCTCCGCGGCTGGCTCATTCCGCCGCCCGGGTGCACGGACATGCAAGACGCAATGGGCCAGCGATGGGATTGTGCTGGTGCACGGCTTCGGGGCCAACAGAGCGGACCCGACGACCGGGTTGCTTGGTCTGGCCCGAGACCTCCGAGATCGTGATTTCGGTCTGCTGCTGTTCGACATGCGGTCATCCGGCGACTCGACCGGCGAGACGAACTCTGCTGGCTTTTACGAACGGTTCGACCTGCTTGGAGCACTCGACTACCTGACCGAAAGGGGTGCTGACAGGCGGCGGACCGGCGTTCTCGGCCACTCGATGGGCGGCGCTGTCGCGCTCATGGCCTGCTCGGCGCCGGACACAGCCGCGGCTGTGGTCGCAGACAGCTCATTCGCTGACCTCTGGCTTATGATCCGGCAGGCTCAAAAAGGCGCCGGCCGCGCGCTGATACTCGCAAACCCCGGAATGAGTGCAATCGCGCGGCTGGTCTACGGTGTTGAGATCGGCGAGGTCTCGCCGGCAAAGAGCCTCGCGATGTCAGAGTCGCCGGTCCTCATCATCCACGGAGCAGAGGACCGGATCGTGCCGCTTGCTCACGCAAAACTGCTCGCTAAGGCGGCCGGACTCGACATTGGAGAGCCTGAGCAGCCAACAGACAATCTCTGGATAGTCCCCGGAGCAGGGCATCTCGAGGCGTACAGAACGGCAAGGGACGAATACGTGACGCGGGTAACGGCCTTCTTTGACAGGCACCTGGTCGCCGGGGCACGGTTGGCCTTGCCCGGTCGTGAGAACTAAACGCTGACAGCGGCCTTTGCGGCGCCAACGACCTGTGCAAAGGCTGCCGGCTCTCGAATAGCCAGCTCCGAAAGCGACTTGCGGTCCAAGTCAACACCTGCCTGCTTGAGGCCGTGAATGAATGTCGAGTAGCTCATTCCGTTAGCGCTGGCGGCCGCGTTGATCCGGATGATGGCAAGAGCGCGGCTCTGCCGTTTCTTGAGCCTGCGGTGCCCGGTGGCGTAGTCCATGCTGTGCATGACCGCCTCTTTGGCAACCCTGTACCGGCGGCTTCGTGACGCGCGATAACCGCTCGCCGCCTTAAGAACCGCCTTGTGGCGGCGCCTTGTGGTTTTACCGGGCTTTACTCTGGCCAACTCTCAAACTCCTGTGCGGTCCGGGCTCAGTTGCGCGCATTTGACGCGCGAAAGTGCCGTGATCGATATCTTCGTCTAGTTAGTCCCAGTTCATACCTGGGGTCAGAACGGGGTCAGACTAGGCTTTTTTGCCGCCCAGCGCGTGCTTGATCTGACGGGAGAAGGTGGCCGAATCAAGCTCAACCTTCCCGCCGAACAGCCTTTTGACACGCTTCGACTTATTACGCCGTAAATGGCTCTTGGGCCCGCGAGTCCGCATCACCAGGCCGGTCCCTGTAACGTGGAACCGCCTGCGAGCGCCCTTATGTGTCTTCATCTTAGGCATGTTCGATTGCACCATTCGTGCCCGCCGCATCAGCGACCACTGCGGGCTGTTGTACTTTCTTTGGCTGCTGTTGCTGTATCTGCGTCTTGTCAGGGGCCAGCATGATCGCCAGCGCCCTGCCTTCCATCGTCGGAGCCCGCTCCAGCTTTGCGAACTCCTTAACCCCTTCGGCAACCTTCCTCAAAACCCTCATCGCGATCTCCGGGTGCGTCTGCTGCCGTCCTCTGAACATGACTGCGACGCGGACCTTCGCACCCTCCTCCAACAGACCCTTAACGATGCGGATCTTGGAGTTGATATCGTTCTCCGATATCACAGGTGACATCCGCACCTCTCTTTGCTGGCTGGCGCCGCGGGCCGCCTTACGCGCCTCTTTGTCCTTCTTGGCCTGCCTGTACCTGAACCTGCCGTAATCGAGCAGGCGGCAAACAGGCGGGTCCTGGTTTGGACCAACTTCAACCAGGTCAAGCTGGAGTTCTTCTGCGAGTGCCAGCGCGTCTTCTATCCGCATCAATTCAGACTCGGTCCCTGAGTCTCCGCGGATGACACGCACCTGAGGTGCACGAATGCGTCTGTTAGACCGGTAATCTTTTGCTATTGCTGCATATCCTCCGAAATTGGCGAAGTTGGCGAAGTGGGCCTGAGAAAACTGCGCTCTCACATGGTAAGGCCGGAAATCGGCCAAAATGGGCTGTTCGCCACACAGGCCGCCGCCGCTTCACCGTTGCGCGAAGACAACTATACCAACCTCATACTAGAACCTCAACGAAACTCCGGCTGAGTGCAGGCCGTATTAGCCCATGACGGAAGAGCAGGCGGGCCTTGCTCTCATGATAGGATTAGTATTGCCTGTACGCCCGCCGCGATCCACTCTTTCAGCCCGGCAACCCAGCCCGCTCAACGGGCCAAGCCAGTCAAAGAAGCGAAGATGTCTAACCGCTGGATGCGCAACAGCCTGGTCTACCTGCTAATCGTGATCGCCGTCATAACGGCGTTCTTCATCTTTAACCGCTCGTCGCTTGGCGGGCCGACAGAGGTCCCGATCAACCAGGTGATCGAAATGGCCCGGAGCAATGCCTCGGGCGGGCTCCTTGAGATAAAGGTCAGCGGTGACAACATCACCGTGACCAACGGCAGCCAGACCTTCACGGCCCGCAAAGAGTCCGGCATCACCATGGCGGAACTCCTCAGCAACGCCGACGTGCCGATTTCGAACTACTCACTGGAGCCGCAGGGGTCGAGCGGCCTCAGCACCTTCATTGGCATCCTGATCGGCGTGCTGCCGTTCCTGCTCATGTTCGGCTTCCTGATCTTCATCATGCGGCAGGCGCAGGGCAGCAACAACCAGACCATGGGCTTCGGCCGCTCACGCGCACGCCTGTTCGTCGGCACAAAGGCCACGGTCACATTCTTCGATGTCGCGGGCGTCCCCGAGGCAAAGGAAGAGCTTGAAGAGGTGGTCGAGTTCCTGAAGTACCCTGAACGGTTCCAGGCCCTGGGAGCACGCATCCCCAAAGGCGTGCTGCTCTACGGCCCTCCCGGAACAGGCAAGACGCTGTTGGCGAGAGCGGTCGCTGGCGAGGCAGGCGTCCCTTTCTTCTCTATCTCAGGCTCTGAGTTCGTGGAGATGTTCGTGGGTGTTGGCGCCTCCCGCGTGCGCGACCTGTTCGACCAGGCGAAGCGCCACTCGCCTTGCATCATCTTCATCGACGAGATCGACGCCGTCGGACGTCACCGCGGCGCCGGACTTGGCGGAGGTCACGACGAGCGAGAGCAGACCCTAAACCAGATCCTGGTCGAGATGGACGGCTTTGAGACGAGCACCAACGTGATCGTGATCGCCGCCACCAACCGCCCTGACATCCTGGACCCGGCGCTGCTCCGCCCTGGCCGGTTTGACCGTCGCGTGACTATCGACAACCCTGACATCCGCGGCCGCACAGCCATCCTGGATGTCCACGCCAAGGGAAAGCCGCTGGAGAAGAACGTCGACATGCAGGACATTGCACGTCAGACGCCAGGCTTCTCAGGGGCGGACCTTGCCAACCTGATCAACGAGGCGGCCCTGCTTGCCGCACGACGCAACCGTAAGACGATCAGCCTTCACGAACTGACCGAGGCCATCGACCGCGTCAGCATGGGCCCGGCACGCAAGAGCAAGGTGATGAGCAAGGAAGAGCGGGCGCTGGTGGCGTATCACGAGGCCGGCCACGCAATGGTCGCCCACTTCATGCCCGAGGGTAAGGCCGTCGGAAAGATGTCCATCATCTCAAGGGGCCACGCTGGCGGATTTACACGCTACGAGCAGGAGGATAGTTCCCTGCAGACCCGCCCCGAGCTCGAGGCTATGATCGCCTCAGCGATGGGCGGACGGGTGGCGGAGGTGATGAAGTTCGGGAAGGTGACCACGGGCGCGTCAAGTGACATTGAACAGGCGACCAAGATCGCCCGCGGCATGGTGACCCAGTTTGGCATGAGTGAGAAACTCGGACTGCGGATGCTCGGCAAGCGTGAGGGAGGAGCGATCTTCCTCGGCCGCGAGATGTCAGAGCAGCGTGACTACTCTCTCAAGACAGAGGTCATTATCGACGGAGAGATCGACCGGTTGCTCAAAGAGGGTGAGGAGAACGCCCAGCGCATCCTGACCACGAATGGGAAGCAGTTGGATGCCCTGGCCGTCTACCTGCTGGAGCACGAGACGATTGAGTCGAGCGAGTTCAAGGAGTTGATGGCGGGCAAGGACCCGTCCACCGTTCGTGCGCCAAGGTTTGGCTCAGGCCTGCAAGCGGAAACTCCTCCCACTGGCGTTCCCGCCGAGGAAGAGGAAGGTCCGGCTCACGGGGCGGAGCCAGAGCCCACGCTGGGCTGACCACGCTTTAAACAGATCGCAACGAAGAAAACGGCGTCACCTCTGGCGCCGTTTCTTCTTTTTGCAGACCTGTGTACATTTGAACCCGTGTCTTCCATCCCCGCCTGTGAGCGCGCAGTATGACCACCGTCTACGAGGGGTCTCTCTGGAGCATCCAGAGCTTCGTCTCCGGTTTCCAGAACAACGCGTACCTGCTGACGTGCAGACGCACCGGAAGCAGTGTGGTTATCGACACGCCAGACCAACCGGCCGAACTGATACGCGCCGCAGCTAGGACGAGTGTGCAGGGCGTGCTGATCACCCACAACCACCTGGACCACCTGCAGGGCTTCAACGACGTGATGTCGAACGCGCAGGCGCCCGTTGGCATCGGCGCGGCTGACGCAAGTGCCATCTCAGGGAAGTTGCACGGCACGCTGGACGTGTCCCACGGCAACCTGCTCTCGTTTGGCGACATCACCCTCCGCTGCATCGCGACTCCGGGCCACACGCCGGGCTCTACCTGCTTCATGTTGCCGTCCGAACAGCCGGGAGCGACGCCCCACGTCTTCACGGGCGACACCCTGTTCCCCGGCGGACCTGGCAAGAGCGGCTCGCCGCAGGCGTTCAGGCAACTCGTGGCGAGTATCGAGACGGACCTGCTAACACTGCCGGAGATAACCGTGGTCCTTCCCGGCCACGGCACGTCGACGACGGTCAAGGAGTCACGGGCGGAGTTCGACCTGTTCAGCCGGAGCCAGCGCCGCGATGATCTGTACGGGGATGTGACCTGGACCGGCGACAACCGCTAATGCGGCAAACAACAGATCCGCCGGGCGGGGCTTTGAGCGAGGGTCTGTTCGACAAGCCACCCGTATCCTATCGCCCACCCTCCTCCAGAGAGGACGGCCCCACACGTCGGCCGGGATTGCATGAGTCCGGGGGATCCGGGAACTCCGGGGACTCTGGCCTCCTGACCGGTGGTCCCGTTGAAAAATGGGGCGGCCGAGACCTGATCGGCGCTATCGGCATTAGCATTGCCGCGATCGCCTTCGTGCTCTTCGCAGGTGTGTCCGCAGACCTGCTCGCCGAAAACGCCGATGCCGGAACCTTGTTCGGGCCGGTCGCCATTGCGGCAGTCTCACTCGCCCTGGTCGTAACGACCGCTGTGGTGACCCGGCTGCCAAAGGCCTCCACCCTGAACTTGCTTGGCCTCGCGGCCATAGCAAACGTGCTCGTCCACGTCCTGTCTGAGGCGGGCGAGTCCAACCTGCTCGGGCTTCCGCCTGACTTCATCGAATCGGCCATCCTGTCCGGCATCCCGTTCGGCGCCGCCTGGCTCTATGTCAGCCGCAAGCGCGGCCGCTCACTGCGAGACCTCGGCCTCGTCCGGCCGGCAAGCCCAACGGCCTATCTGACGGCTCTGGGCGCCTGGCTGGCGGCATACGTCGCCGTTGTGGTCTGGAGTCTGCTCGTAGCCGAAATCGAGAGGCTCGCGCCACCGGACAACGCCACTTCCGCGCTCGAGATAGCCGGCGGCAGCGTTGCGGTGGCATGGCTGCTTGTCGGCCTCTGGGGGCCCGCGGTCGAGGAGATATTCTTCCGCGGCTTCCTGCTCGGCGGACTGCGCAACCGCTTTGGACCATGGCCTGCCATCGTGATCAGCTCGGGCGTCTTCGCCGTCTTTCACATCCTGCCCGGCCTCTATGTCCCCACTTTCTTGCTGGGAGTGGCGTTCGGTTGGGTGTACCTTAAGACCCACTCGATCTGGCCCGCCATATTCGCGCACACGCTCCACAACACACTTGTGCTTGTCGTGGTGTGGCAAGATATCGGCTGAATATCGCCGAAAGCGCGAGCAGCGAGCGGTCCTGTCTGGCTCCTGCGTGACCCGGCTCTCCACCCATAGCGCTCAGAAGAAGTAACTTGAACGGCAAGGAAAAGATCAGGCAGGCTTTCACCCTGGCGGCGTCCGCAAACCGCTCGGCGCTGGTGATGTTCGTCACCAGCGGCTTCCCGGACCTCAACTCAACAGTGCCCATCCTGAAAGCTATCGCAGACGCCGGGGCCGATGTGATTGAGCTTGGAGTGCCATTCAGCGACCCGCTGGCGGAGGGTCCCACCATTCAGAAATCCAGCCACGCGGCGTTAATGGCCGGGACCACTCCGCAGACATGCCTCGACGCCGTCCGCGAGGCGCGCTCCCAGGGAGTTGAGGCGCCGATCATCCTGATGGGCTACTACAATTCAATACTCGCGTTCGGCCTGGCAGAGTACTGCCGCGCAGCTGCGGACGCCGGGGCTGACGGACTCATCGTTGTGGACCTGCCGACCCCCGAGGCGGGTCCGCTGCTGGACGAGTGCGACCGCCATGGCCTTGCGCTGACGCCGCTGATGGCTCTCACCTCGACGGACGAAAGCATTGCCGCGGCATGCCGGCGCGCCTCAGGCTTCGTGTACTGCGTATCTGTGCTGGGCGTCACAGGCGCACGCACGCAGGTCGACCAGCGGGTGACGGGACTGGTAAAACGCGTGCGGGCCAGGACGGACCTGCCGGTCGCGGTCGGTTTCGGCGTCTCGACTGCCGAACACGTCGCGCAGGTCGCCACATACGCGGACGGGGCCGCGGTTGGCAGCGCTCTCATCAATGCCATCGCCGACGGAGATCCGGAGACGGCGGCCGAACGCACCCACAGCTTCGTCTCGTCACTCATGCCGGGCACACGCCGCAATGTCGTGGCAAAATAGCGCGTCCCCGCAGGTGGCCACTGCGGCGGACCGGCCGAAACCAATCAGGGTCAAGTGGGAAGACACAGGCAAGATGAAGGTACGAGGCGTGCGCGGCGCGACTACCGCCGACACCAACGATCGGGAATCGATAATCGACGCCACAGCCGAACTGCTTAGAGCGATGCTCGCACGGAACGAGATCGACTCTGAGGACCTGGCCGCTGTGCAGTTCACGACGAGCCCCGACCTGGTCGCTGAGTTTCCAGCGGTTGCGGCCAGGGAGGCGCTTGGCTGGAAGTATGTGCCGTTGCTGAACGGGGTGGAGATTGACAGGCCGGGAGCACAATCTAGCTGCATCCGGATTCTTATGTTCTGGAACACGGACCGCGCGCAGGCCGATATAAACCACGTATACTTGAAAGACGCGGTTAAACTCCGCACAGACCTTGCATCCGCGTAGTAATGGGCAGTAATGACTACTCTCAAGTCACAACAGATCCCGTCCCTCATCGCAAGCCGGCTGTCCCGGACTGCTGGCGTCTTTAATATCACGCGGCCGGAGCCGGTAGCTGTTCTCAGCGCCGCCTATTCATATGCAGGTCACTTTACGCGCGGGCACCTGTATCGCAGCTAAACGCCGCATCTCGTGTCCTCAATCCGCCCCTTCCTTCACTTGCGCCATGTTTTTTTTCGGCCAGGTGACTCTCACATGAACTAACCTGATCCGCAACCAAACGGGCCAATGCGTCCGTAAACAGAGAGCCAGAGCCATGCCACAGATAAGAAACCTGAACATCGAAAGCATCACCCATCTCGAAACGCCGAAGCAGTTCCTGGAACGCCTTCCGCTAACGCCCCGGATGGAGGAGACGGTGGCAAATAGCCGCCAGGAGATACTCGACGTGATCTCCGGAAAAGACGACCGGTTCCTGCTAATCGTCGGGCCGTGCTCGATACACGACACGAAAGCCGGGCTGGAGTACGCCCAACGGCTGAAGAAGCTCGCAGATGATGTGAAGGACTCTGTGCTGATCGTGTTGCGCGTCTACTTCGAGAAGCCCCGCACCACGGTTGGCTGGAAGGGTCTCATCAACGATCCGCACCTGGACGGCACGTTCGACGTTGCGACCGGTCTCACAATGGCCCGCGAGTTCCTGCTCGACGTCCTTGCGCTCGGCCTGCCGACTGCCACCGAGTGGCTGGACCCCATCACGCCGCAGTACCTTGCAGACGCCGTGTGCTGGGGAGCCATCGGCGCACGCACCGTCGAGAGCCAGACCCACAGGCAACTTGCGTCAGGGATGAGCATGCCGATCGGCTACAAGAACGGCACCGGCGGCTCGATACAGATCGCAGTCGACGCCATGGTGGCGGCACAGGAGCCTCACGTATTCCTGTCCGTCGAAGAGGACGGCAAGGTGTCGATAGTGAAGACCAGGGGCAATCCTGGAGGACATGTCGTGCTCCGGGGCGGCACCTCAGGGCCGAACTACGACCCATCTGCAATTGCGCGGGCGACAGGCATTCTGAAGGCGGCAGGTTTCGAGCCGCACATCGTAGTCGATTGCTCGCACGCCAACTCCGGGAAGGACCACCGCAGGCAGCCGGTCGTGTTCCGGGACGTGCTGCAGCAGCGGACGAGCGGTAACCGCGGCATTGTTGGCATGATGCTGGAGAGCCACCTGAAGGCAGGTAGCCAGAAGGCGAACGGCGACGCCTCAAAGCTTGAGTACGGCGTGTCGATCACGGACGCATGTGTTGACTGGGAGACCACGGAGCGCCTCGTGAGAGAGGCACGCTCAGAGTTGAAGGCGCCAGCAGGGGTGCTGGCATAGCCCTCACCGGCTGGGAACCGGCTCAACGGCGCGCCGCAACAGAATGAGCGACCTCGTAAAAAAACTCTCCGGGCTCAAGCTGGACCGTCCGGCGGCCGTCACAGTTGGCACCTTCGACGGCGTCCACATCGGCCACCTGCGTCTGCTCAGGTCGCTCAAAGCTGAGGCGGCTCAGGCCGGCCTGGCTTCGATAGCCATCACGTTCAAGGGGCAGCCGCGGGCGGTGATCGACCCTTCCGCGCCGGTAACGTACCTGGCCACTCTCGAGCAACGGACAAGGTTGATCGCCGAGACCGGCGTCGACTCGGTATTGCAGGTGAGGTTCGACGACGCGCTGCGCCGTCTCTCGGCGGCAGAGTTCCTTGCCATGCTGAAACGTGCGGCAAATATGAGGCTGCTTGTGACAGGTCCGGGAGCGCGGCTCGGACACGACAGGATGGACGCAGAGTCGCTCACGCCGCTTGCAGGACAGCGCGGCATTCGCATCCTTCAGGTCGAGGCAGAGCGGCATGCCAGTGGAGTGGTCTCGAGCTCAGCCATCCGCAGGTCCCTCGCGGCGGGCGATGTGAGGACGGCGGCCGGCATGCTTGGCAGGCGGTACCGGATCGACGGGAAGGTTGTGCCTGGCGACCGGCGGGGACGCGAGCTGGGGTTTCCTACGGCGAATATCAAGCCCGCAGGCAACCTTGCCGTGCCTGCCGACGGGATCTACGCGACCGTAATCAATATCGGCGCCAGCGTCTGCAGCGATCGCCGGATGGCCGCAACCTCAATAGGCGTGAGGCCGACGTTCGGCGGCGGCGCCCGGATGATTGAGGCGTATATCCTTGACTTCGAGGGTGACCTCTACGGACATGACGTAGAGTTGGAGTTCGTTGAGCGGCTGCGGGGCGAGGTGAAGTTCGATGGCGTCGAGCCTCTTATTATCCAGATGAACAGGGATGTCTCTGAGACACGGGAAGTACTGAGCGGCGCGGTATGAGCAACGATTTCGACAACGTCTACGAAGACCTGCAGTGGCGCAACGCAATTGCGGAGGCGACTCCGGGAGCGCAGGAGGTCCTGAGCCGCGAAAAGGTCACGTGCTACATCGGGTTCGATCCAACCGCCAAGAGCCTCCACATCGGCAACCTCGTGCCGATCATGGGGCTCGTGCGGATGCAGCGGCACGGCCACACGCCGATAGCGATTGTCGGCGGCGGGACCGGAATGATCGGCGACCCGAGCGGCCGCAGCGAAGAGCGTCAGCTGCTCACGCTTGAGCAGATCGATGAGAACGTCGCCGGGATCCAGCGCCAGCTTGAGAGCTTCCTGGACTTTTCGCCCTCGCTCCCCAACCGGGCACAGGTCATCAACAACGCAGACTGGCTCAGGAAGGTGTCGCTGATCGAGTTCCTGCGTGATGTTGGCAAGCACTTCACCGTAAACACGATGTTGAGCCGTGAGTCGGTCCGGACAAGGATGGACCGGGATGTCGGCATTTCATTCACCGAGTTCAGCTACCAGCTCCTGCAGGCTTACGACTTCCTGCGCCTCTTCGAGGAGCAGAACTGCACGTTCCAGATGGGCGGCTCGGACCAGTGGGGCAACATCCTCGGCGGTGTCGACCTGATCCGCCGCATCCACGGCGGCGCCCAGCAGGCGGCATCGGCTTCGGAACAGCGGACCGCGTCGAAAATGCAGCCAGCAGAACTACCCGCGCACGCGCTCGCATACCCGTTGATCACTACATCAACAGGCGAGAAGTTCGGGAAGAGTATTGGCGGAGCGCCGACTCTCGACCCCGACCAGACGTCGCCGTACAGGCTGTACCAGTTCTTCTTCAACGTTGCCGACGCAGACGCCGTCCCGTACCTCAAGCTCTTCACGATGCTCAGCCGTGAGCGGATCGAAGCGTTGCAGGAGGCGGTAGAGACGGCGCCGGGTGAGCGTGAGGCGCAGTTGACCCTGGCCGCGGAGATGACCAGCGCTGTGCATGGCGACCGCGGACTGGATGAAGCGCGGCGCGTGACGCACGCTCTCTTTTCCGGCGACCTCCGCAAACTTTCGGCAACGGAACTGCGCGGCGCGTTGACCGAGGCAAGCCACGGCATGGTCCGCCCCGCCGATCTCCACAATGGAATAACGCTGGCCAGCGCCGTCACTGTGCACGGCGGCGGCATGGTCTCTTCCGCGTCTGAGTTGAGACGGCTTGTCGCCCAGGGCGCGATCAAGATCAACGGCAACGTCGAGACCGACCCGCTGCGTCCACTCACGGACGCCGATTTCATCGACAACCAGGTGATGGTGGTCCAGCGGGGCAAGAAGAGCCATGACCTGATCTGGCTTGAGCCTGACCAGCGCTGAGCCACCGCTCTGTGAAATTCAATACAAATCGCCGTGGCGCCGGGACGACCTCGCTGGGATCCCGGCGTAAAATTCACGCTGGCCCAAACGTCAATTAGTGATCGAAACAGAAATTAACGCCGCCTAACGGCCTGCCCCATCAGGATTCCACAAGTGACAAACGGCAAGCAGCCCAACCTTCGCATCCCAGGTCCGGTCCCTCTCCCGGATGACGTGCTGGAGATCGTCGGCTCCCAGATGATCAACCACCGCGGGCCCGAGTACGCGGACATGCTGGACCGCATGACCGCGAACCTGCGGACCGTGTTCATGACCACCAACGACGCCTACTTCATCACCTCTTCCGGCACCGGGGCCATGGAGACGGCGCTGGTGAACACCATCTCCCCTGGAGACCGGGTGCTGGCCATCTCGGTCGGTGTGTTCGGCGACCGTTTCAGGGAGATCGCCGAGGCGTACAGCGCCGATGTCACCAGGCTCGATTTCGACCTGGGTCACGCGGCGGACCCGGGAAAGGTGCGCGAGGCGCTGCGCAAGATGGGCGACTGCAAGGCCGTGATCCTGACCCACAACGAGAGCTCGACCGGCGTCGCAAATCCGCTCCAGGAGCTATGCGAGGCCATCCATGAAGAGTCAAACGCTCTCATCCTGGTCGATGCTGTGTCTTCCGCCGGCGGCATGGCGATAGCGGTCGACGCCTGGGGCATCGATGTGGTCGCGACAGCGTCGCAGAAGTCGTGGATTGCGCCTCCAGGTATCTCGATGGTCACGTTTAGCAAGAAGGCGTGGGCCGCCCACGAACGCTCGACGACGCCAAAGTACTACTACGATATCCAGCAGTACGAGGACTATCTGAAGATCGGCCAGCCGCCGTTTACGCCGTGTCTGCCAGCCATGTTCGCCATCGAGAAGTCGCTTGAGGCGATGGTCGCGGAAGGCATCGAGACCGTGTTCAACAGACACCACGAGATCGCATCTCACACGAGGGACGGCGCACGGTCCCTGGGCCTTGAGCTGGTCCCTGAGGAGCGTTACGCGTCCGATACCGTCACGGCCATCAGGCTGCCGGATGGGATTGACGGCAAGGAGTTCCTGGCCAGAGTAAGGCAGGACTTCAACGTGATCCTCGGCGGCGGACAGAAATCCCTGACCGGTAAGATCTTCCGCATCGGCCACATGGGCTGGGTGGAGACGGCGCACATTGACGAGGCGCTTGAGGCGGCGGGCCGGACCATCCGCGCAATGCGGGGTTAGACAGAGCGCCGGTTGCCGGGGTGATCGACGTGATCCGGCCGCTTGCAGGCTAGAGGTCTCCTTCGAGAGTCTGCAGCACGGCGCCTGCCGAGGGCTTCGGGAAGAAGTTGGTGGCCTTCGGTGGCAACCGCCAGCCTCGCGTCACGATGCCGATGAACTCCTGCATCGGGACCGGGCGCATCGCAAACGCGATGGCCGCCTCGCCGCTCTGAACGCTTTCAAGCACTCGCACAAGGTCGTGCTGAACGTCCACCACGCCGTCCCGACGCTGTGTGGCTATCGCAGGGTTGATCACCAGGTCGTGAAGCCGGGAGTACTCGGAGTCTTCGAGCAGGTCGCGCGCCGGCGCAAGGTCTCTCGCAGTCGCAATGTGGTACGAGCCCGGCTCAAGGCCGATCACGCCAAACACGACCTCTGAACCCCGCCTGCCGCCGAGCGCGTCTGCAAAGGCGACCGCGATCTCTCTCGTTGAACCGCCGGACGAGCCGCCGGGACGGCTGGCAGACGATCCACCGGCCGATCTGGCGGCCGGGCCGGCCTGAGGGCTCCACGGCTCCAGGTTGAACAGAGTCCGCAGCAGCCGCTTCAGTTCACCCAGCTCGTCCTCTGCCGGCTTCACAATCGCCCGGTGATAGCCACGCGTGATAAGGCCCGGCTCATCCACAGACACCAGCAACACCATGCGGTAGTTGATCGATTCGTTATGTCCCACTTCACGGCCGCTGCGGATCAGCGAGCGGTATCGTAGCGCCGCCTCGTAGCGGTGATGGCCGTCAGCGATAAAGAGCTGCGAGTCCGCAAGTGAGTCCGAGATGACCTGCTGAGTGCCGGGGTCGGTTACCCGCCACATGCGGAGCGCAGACATGTCCGGCGGTTTGACGCTCAACGTCGGCTGGCCGCCCGCCACCGCCCGGACTATGCCGCCAACAGTGGAACGCATATCGTCGCGGTAGACCATCAACAGCGGACTGTAGTTCGCCTGCGCTGCGCCCATCAGCCTGACACGGTCGTTGACCCACTCCGTACGCGTGTTCTCGTGAGGAAGCACCACTTCGCGGTCGTACTCCTCCAGCCTGACAGCTGTTATTACGCCGCCGCGCACCAGTCTCTGACCCGCAAACTCAAAGGTCTCCTCGGTCACGTACACAGACGGCTCTTCATCCCGGCGCAGAACGCCGCTCGCCATCCACTCCCGCTGCGTCTCAGCCGCGGAGAGATAAGGGTCTTCAGTAAGCCCCCGCCGCGCAAGCTCAAGCCGGACGATGTTGAAGGGAGACCGCTCGTAGAGCTCCTTCTGCAGCTCCTGGGTGATCACGTCGAACGGCGGGCAGAGATTGAGCGCAAGGTCACCCGCGCCGCCGGGTTTTTCGGATGGCGCGTGGGTATAGCGAATGCCGCGGAACGGTCTGGTCTCTGCCATGGCTCAGGCCTGTGCAACTTGGCGGTGAAAGTGCCCGGCGCAAGAGTCGCCGGGCCAGTGTCTGTCAATGAGAGTGAGTATATCTCCCGGCCGGTTCTGCGGCGGTGACACCGGCCCGGGCCGCAGATGGTCCGTTGGTATAATCCGGCCCAGACCAAAACTCAGACATCCCACGACCCGGACTCGACCAGCATGACACGACCGGACCGCGCCCCCGAGCGGGCGCGCCAGTTGCGTGACTCTCTCAATAGAGCGAACTATCTCTATTACATCGAGAGCGCGCCCGAGATCTCAGACGCCGAGTACGACGCGCTAATGCGGGAGCTGCGTGAGATCGAGTCGCAGAACCCCGAACTCTTCACTCCAGACTCGCCGACTCAGCGTGTTGGCGCGCCGCCATCGAGCGAGTTCGCCGAGGTGACGCACCCTGTGCCGATGCTGAGCCTGAGCAACGTCTTCGATGAGGACGGTGTCCGTGCCTGGCACAGGCGCGCACTCGAGTTCGTCGAGGCCGATACGGCGTCCGTTGTGTGCGAACTCAAGATCGATGGGCTGGCCATCGCCGTCACATATCGTGGTGGGGTCCTGGCACAGGCGGCCACACGAGGCGACGGGGTGCGCGGCGAGGACGTGACGCGCAACGTCCGCACCATCCGCAGCGTTCCGCTGCGCCTCTCCGGCGACGATGTGCCGGAGTTGGTCGAACTGCGCGGCGAGGTGTACTTCCCTACATCGGCGTTCGAGGCATTCAACAGGGAACGTGAGGCGGCCGGCCTGCCGCAATACGCAAACCCTCGCAACTCCGCCTCCGGCTCACTGCGCCAGCTGGACTCGTCTGAGACCGCGCGCCGGCCGCTGGACATGTTCTTCTATTCGTTCGGTCACATCGTGGGCGGCCGAGAACCGCCGACGCAGTGGGACGCGCTCCAGGCGATGAGGCGATGGGGGCTGAAGGTCAATCCGTGGACACGACGCGCCAGGACAATCGAAGAGGTGATGGAGGCGATCGGCGCAGCGGCGCAGGAGCGCGCAGGTCTCGACTATGGAATAGACGGCGTCGTGGTCAAGATCGACAGACTTGACCTGCAGAGAACGCTCGGGTCCGTTGGCAGAGAGCCGCGCTGGGCTACCGCGTACAAGTTCCCTGCGGAGCAGGCGCGTACCCGCATCATCAGGATCAAGGTCAATGTCGGCCGCACCGGAAACCTGACACCGTGGGCAGAGCTGGAGCCTGTCAACGTGGGCGGCGTCACCGTTCGCCGCGCAACTCTCCACAATAAGGACGAGATCAGCCGTAAGGGGTTTCGGGAGGGTGACAAAGTCGTCATCCAGCGGGCCGGTGACGTGATCCCGCAGGTGGTGAAAGTCGCGGATGACAACGTGCGGGGCGCAGCGTCGGCCCCTTACGAGTTCCCCTCTCGCTGCCCGGCCTGTGATCAGCCTGTGCTTGAGACAGAGGAGGACGCGGCGGTCCGCTGCGTCAACGCCGAGTGCCCTGCCCAGTTCGAGCGGCTGCTCGAGCACTTCGCATCCCGTGGAGCGATGGACATCGAGGGCATGGGCGAGCGTCTGGCTCAAGACCTCGCACGCAGCAGTATTGTGAAGAGGCTCAGCGACATCTACTCGCTCACCGAAAAGCGTGAGCAGCTCGCCGGACTTGAGGGGATGGGCGAAAAGAAGATAGCCAACCTAATGGCAGGTGTTGAGAAGTCGAAGGCGCAGCCGATTTCACGCCTGCTGTTCGCCCTGGGAATAAACGGAGTCGGCAGTGAGGCGGGCGAGTGGCTGGCGAGGCACTTCCGCACGATCCATAAACTACAGGCGGCAAAGGTCGATGACCTTCTGCAGGTGGACGGGATCGGGCCGGTCACGGCGCAGACGGTCTACAAGTGGATGCGCCTGCCGGGAAACGTCACCCTGATCGACGAGTTAGAAGCGGCGGGACTGACACTGGAGGACGACTCACCTGAGCCGCCTTCCGATCACCCCATGCGAGGGCTGAGCCTGGTGGTTACGGGTACTCTGGAGACGATGTCCCGCACAGACGCCGAGTCACGCATCAAGTCGGCCGGTGGAAAGGCATCTGGGAGCGTCTCCAAGAAGACGGCGTACCTCGTGGCCGGCGCTAATGCCGGGTCCAAGCTGCAGAAGGCGCAGGAGTTGGGCGTTCCTGTGCTGGACGAGGAGGCGTTTGTGCGCTTTCTCTTGGGCGCCACGCCAACCTGAGCCGCTGTCCGGTAAGGACGGAGAACAAGATGGCCTACTCGGCGTCGACCGCAATCCCGGACAGGGACGGCATATCGCTGGCACGAGCGTTTGTGGACAGGCCGCAGCCTGTTTCGGTCACCATCAACGGCTTTGACTATCCTGGCGAGGTGATCTTCGCCGATCTCTGGCAGCCCTGGTTTGGCGCTCTACTGCCGGAACGGGTCATGTTCCGGCTCGTGCTGCTCTCCGAAGCTCAACGAGTTGACCGTACCGATGTCACAGACAGGCACATCGCAATCGCAGTGCCGGGCCGCGGTAAGCCCGGCAACGGATCGGAAGAGTTCGCGCAACTCAGCCGAGAGATCGGAAGGCTGAACGAGATTCGTGAGCGCTATGTCACGTCCACCGACTCAGGGCTGCAGGCACTTGCCTCGTCGCTGGTCGGGAAGGCGTCAGACGCGCAACGCAGCATCGCAGGCCTGCTCGCCGAACGGTGGCGGCTCGGGCAGATCGTGACTTCGTCCGAAAACGAGGCGGCGATCACAAGCGACGCTATCTTCATCGGAGACGACTCTGCCACCTGGGTCGAGGCACTTGCGGCAGGCATGTTCACCCACACCGGTGAGGCCGGCTTCGAGCTGGATGTGTCGCCCCCCAGGGTTCTTTTCTCACGCATTTCGAGTAGCGGCGATCTTACCTGGCACGCCGATCTGGACAGGCGCCTGCAAGTGGCCTCTGGCGCAGGTCTCGATCAGATCATTGAGGCGGTCCGGTCGCTGGCTGACGGAAAGAACGGCGCGGCCGATGGCGATGCTCTGCGAGCCCTGTTGCTCCGGCGCCACCGTCTCCCACCGGGCCTCGCGTCCATCCTGGTGGCGGCGTTCATCCGCATACAGAACGGAGAGATTGCGCTCCTAATAGCCTGCACGGCCAGCAACCTGCGAATCGACAGCCACTCTCTCAGCGCCGCAACGCATGACCCGGACCGCATCTATGTCATCGACTGGCTGAGTGACCGGCAGACCGGGGATTGGAACTCGGCTCTGCCGTACATCCGGACCCTGCTTCCGCCTGCCACACCGATCGCAAACGGCACCCCCGATTCACAGATCGAAACGCAACTGAAACAGGTTATAGAGACGTTAGAGTCTCGAAACGCCCTGACCCTGCACACGCTCAACTCGGTGTTGGGCTCAGCCGCCGAGTCGCTACCGTCAGTCCAGACGATGAGGCGCCTGATGCCGGTGCTGGGGGAATCAGGCTGGCAGGCGTTCTACGCCGCCGCGGTTAAGGCCTTTCCAGATGCGGCAGAATTCACCCGTGCGGTGACCGAATCGTCCCGCCTTCGCACACTCTGCGAGGATGTTGTGGACGTTCAGGCAGCCAGGGACTACGTCATATCGGCTGACTTCGGTCGAGCCGATCAGGCCCTTGCAACAGACGGCGAACTACTCATTGCAAGGCTCGATGTGCTGGATATCCTGGCGAACCGCACTCCCGCAGCGCCCGTGTTCCACGATTTCCAACAGTGGAAGCGCCGCTATACAGGTGTCTACAGGTCCCACCATGCCCAACGCAGGAGCGCAGACCTGGAGCTTGCCAGGCGGATCAGACGGGCAGACCTCCAGCAGGTGGCGGTCCGGAAACTGACGACTATCCAGGAGCTGGATGGCATCCTTGACCCGGATTTCCCAGCGCTGTGGGAAGAACTGAAGGAGAGCGTAGAGCCTTGCGCTAAACGCGAGGATGAGTTGGCGCTGCAAGACCGGCCTTACTGTGGCGACTGCGGAGTGAGGATGGGCTCGCTCAGCGATGAGGACGAGGTCGAGGCCCGGATCGCCCAGATCGAGGAGATGCTTCAAGCCTGCAGTGTCCGGCTGAGCGACATTGCCGTCTCCCGCGTGCTCTCAGGACAGCGTGAGGACGAACTGCGTAAGCTGATACACATGAACTCCATCGCCGACCTGACCGCGATCTCGCACGTCCTCGATGACGGCGTGATGAGGTTCCTGAAGAGGTTCGCCAGCGGTTCGCCATCCAACGACTCGCCTGGCGGGAATGACTGACTTGGACGCGTCTAGCCTCATACACAAGCTGTTTCCACGCGGCTCCGGCGGCGCGCGCAAGCCCGTCGAGTGGCTCGTGGCCGGCCTCGGCAACCCAGGCCCGAAGTACCGGGACACCAGGCACAACGTTGGGTGGTGGTCGCTTGATGACCTGGCAGCCCGAGGCGGCGGCAAGTTCAAGGCGTCAGGCGCAAGTTCGGAGGTTTCCGAAATCGAGCCTGGCGGAAAGCGCGTATTGCTCGCCCGTCCGCTGACCTACGTGAACCGAAGCGGTGACGCAATGCGTCACCTGATGCGAAAGCACCATGTCACGGCTGACCGCCTGATCGTAATCTATGATGACCTGAACCTTGAGCCCGGAACAGTACGTATTCGTAAGCAGGGTGGCGCGGGTGGACACAACGGCATGAAATCGATCATCGCAACGCTCGCAACCGAAGAGTTCGCACGGATACGCATCGGCGTCGGCCGCCCTGCCGGCTCCGGTGAGCAGATCGACTACGTGCTGGGGCGGATGTCCCCGAAGGAGCGTGAGGTCGTGAGGAACGCGGCCACTCGCGCCGCAGATGCCGCGGAGACAGCGATACTTGATGGCCTGGAAAGCGCCATGAACCGGTTCAACAACTAGTTAGTGCGCCGCTTAACTCCAAGGACCACGGAAAATATGGCGCCAGGCAGACGCAACCTGTCCCCGGTCATCATCCCCGCGCTGCTCACGCTCATGGCGCTGATCGCGTCATGCACAGCCTCAGACGGCGGCGAACGCGCCATTGAGGCGACGAGGGTGACGAGCCCCGTTGCAACGCCATCTGCAACCGCCAGCCCAACAGCCTCGGCCACAGCGGCGCCAACGGCGTCTGCCGTCTCAACGCCAAGAATTGCGCTGCCTGACCTGGCGCCTGACCCGCTGATCGGTATCATCCCCGTGCCGCCCGAACGTGATCTCTACGAACTGGCACGCAGACTCACACTGCACAGCACCGGCCCGGTCCCGCGCTTCGCCTCACCGGTCCCGCCGGAACTCCAGCAGGGAGACAGGCTCTCGTGGCGAGTAAGCAGGGACGAGGGTCACGTCACCGTCAACTCCGAGGTGCGCCTCGTCTCGGAACACGCTTACTGGGTGTTTGAAGATGGCTCGGCGCCAGACCAGGGCCGCCTTCAGCAGGCAGCCATCGAGTTCGAGTCCACCATCTGGCCCAGCGTCAGCACAACGCTTGGTGATGTGTGGAGCCCCGGAGTAGACGGCGATCCGCGAATCGTCATATTTCACGGCAGACTGAGGTCCGGCGTCGCCGGTTACTTCAGCGGCATCGATGAATACCCCGTGCAGGTCCAGCCGGACAGCAACCAGCGTGAGGTGATCTACATCTCGTCAGATTCCCTCACACTCGGAGGCGCCGGATACCTGAGCACCATCGCGCACGAGCTTCAACACGCGATCCACTGGGCCGCGGACGAGAGCGAAGAGTCATGGGTCAATGAAGGCATGTCAGAGGTGGCTTCTGGCCTGGCAGGATTCCCTCCCGGCTCGATCGCATCGTTCCTGCGAAAGCCGAACACGTCGCTCGTGCAGTGGGAGCCTGAGATCTTCGATGCGTCTCCAAACTACGGCGCGGCGGGGCTGTTCTTCGAGTACATCTATGCCCACTACGGCGGCGGCGAGACGCTGCGCGCTATCGTCGAACACCCTGCGGACGGCATCGACTCGATAGACGCTGTGATGAGCGAGTCCGGGTACGGCGCAACGGCCGCCGGGATCTTCGCCGACTGGGTCGTCGCCAACTACGTCGACGATCCGTCAGGAGCGTTTTCCTACCCTGACAGGGACACCAACCGGCCCAGGACGGCCTCTGTGCAGTTGCCGGAAACGGTGAGCGACTCGGTCCGGCCGTTCGGCACGAACTACTACACGCTCCAGGAGGCCGACGGCGAAATAGCTATCGGGTTCCGGGGTGAGCCGGCCGGCAGGGTGTTCCCCGCCGAGCCTCACTCCGGGGAGACGTGCTGGTGGACCAACGCGGGAGACTCTATCGACACGACGCTGACGCGCGCTGTCGATCTGCGTGACGTTGAGACGGCCAGCTTCGAGTTCTGGGCCTGGTACTCCATCGAGGAGGACTGGGACTATGCGTACGTCACGGTATCCACGGATGGCGGCTCTACATGGGAGATCTCTCTCACGGACCGCTCTTCACTCAGAAACCCGAACGGCACCGCGTTCGGTCCAGGGCTCACCGGCGATAGCGCCAGCGGCGGTGAAAACTGGGTACGCGAC
Source organism: Chloroflexota bacterium (assembly GCA_027624075.1). Classification (GTDB taxonomy): domain Bacteria; phylum Chloroflexota; class Dehalococcoidia; order Lucifugimonadales; family Lucifugimonadaceae; genus JAJCYX01. The sequence goes on along the minus strand of JAQBUH010000003.1, from coordinate 110,370 downwards.
GTGGCTGACCTGACACGGTTCGCCGGCTCTGAAATTCTCCTGCGGCTCGAGTACATCACGGACGACGCGATCCACGGCAGGGGCGCATGCTTCGACGACTTCGCGATAGCTGAGATCGGATGGGCAGACGACAGCACCGACTCCGGCGGTTGGACCAGTGATGGCTTCGCCCTGATCAACGACCGTCGGCCGGTCGAATACCTGGTCCAGGTGATCCGTGACGCCAGCGGCGGCGAGTCTGCAGTGGAACGTTTGCCCGTCGCAAGCGATGGCACTATGCAGGTAACCGTGCGCGGGCCGGAGTCCGGAGAGCAGGTCATTGTGGCGGTGAGCGTGATCTCCACAGACGTCTCGGGATCGCTCAGCTACGCGATCAGCTTCGCTGACAGACAGGGCTTGAGCGGACCGGACGCGGCCGCACCGGCCGGTCCCGGTGCGAGTTAACATCGCCCTGGACCGGCGCCACATAGCGCTTCACAGCTAAACGGTATCTTCTCGACCCTGTACGCGCAGGGCAGGCCCAGGCGCATGCGAACGTCACGCCGTTCAGCAGACGAAAGGAACTCGACATCAGCAAGCTGTTTTCGCCCATCAAGCTCCGTGACCTCGAAATCCGTAACAGGCTGTTCGTCGCGCCGATGTGCCAGTACTCGGCCGAAGACGGCGCGCCGACGCAGTGGCACACCGTGCACCTGGGGACGCGTGCGTCCGGAGGCGCGGGACTGGTGATGACGGAGGCGACTGCGGTCAGCCCCGAAGGGCGGATCAGCCCGTGGGATACAGGCATCTGGAACGATCACCAGGCAGAGGCGTTCAGGCCGGTCACCAACTTCATCCGGTCGCAGGGAGCGACGCCCGCGATGCAGCTTGCGCATGCTGGAAGGAAGGCATCGACCGCGCAGCCGTGGAATGGCGGGAGGCTGATTTCTCCGGATGACGGCGGCTGGCAGCCTGTCGGGCCGTCTGCTCTGCCGTTCAGTGAAGATCTCGCCGTGCCGCGGCCTCTGTCCACAGGCGAGATCGAGCAGCTCGTTGAGGCGTGGGCGGCTGCGGCTAAACGCGCGCTGGCTGCCGGGTTCGATGTCGTGGAACTCCACTTCGCACACGGCTACCTCGCACACGAGTTCCTGTCGCCGCTCTCAAACAACAGGGAGGACGAATACGGCGGCAGTCTGGAGAGCCGTGCACGGTTCCCTCTGCAGGTCGCCAGGGCGGTGCGTGACGCCTGGCCCGCCCATCTTCCTCTGTTTGTCCGGATCTCTGCCACCGAGTACGTAGACGGCGGCTGGGACCTGGACGACGCGATCCGCTTCTGCGGCTGGCTGAGGGACGCCGGAGTGGACCTGATCGACACGTCGTCAGGCGGTAACTCGCCTTTGCAGACCTTCACGCCGTTCACCGGATACCAGGTCCCGTTCGCAGCCGCGATCAGGGAGCAGGCACAGATCGCAACCGGCGCAGTTGGCATGATCACGAAGCCGAGGCAGGCGGAGGATATTCTCCAGGACGGCCAGGCAGACGCCATCTTCATGGGACGCGAGCTGCTGCGGAACCCGTACTGGCCGCTTCAAGCCGCAGCCGAGCTCGGCGACCGTATCGACTACTGGCCGAGCCAGTACGCGCGGGCCGCCGTCTACCCGGAAGGCTGATCAGACCTTTTATCTCAGGCCTTTATGGGCGGATCGATGCGGTCAAACCCGGTGTACGGCCTGAGCACCTCGGGGATCACAACCGAGCCGTCCGGTTGCTGCCCGTTCTCTATGACCGCGATCCACACCCTGGGGATCGCCAGCCCGGAGCCGTTCAGCGTGTGAGGCATTCGGACCTGCTCACCGTGCGCCGGCCGGTAGCGCGTGTTGTTCCGTCTTGCCTGGAACTCGACACATGTTGAGATCGAGGACACCTCGAGCCACTCACCTGATCCGGGAGCCCACACCTCGATGTCGAAGGTCTTGGCCGACTGGAACCCGATATCCCCGGCGCACAGCTTGAGAACGCGGTGCGCCAGCCCCAACCGCTCGCACAGGGTCCGCGCCTGCTCCAGCATCTCTTCCAGCGCCTCCTCAGACCCTTCCGGCTCTACGTACCTGAACATCTCCACCTTTTCGAACTGGTGGACGCGTTTGATCCCGCGCACATCTCTACCCGCCGCAGTGTGCTCTTTGCGGAAGCACGGCGTCTGAGCCACGTACTTGAGCGGCAATGTGTCAGCCTCGATGATCTTGCCCTGGTGCAGTCCGTTCAGCGCCACCTCCGCCGTCGGCACAAGCCACAGGTCAGACTCATCGTCGCGATACAGGTTGTCCTTGAACTTCGGCAGGTTGCCTGAGCCTGTCATCGTCTCGCCGCGCACGAGCAACGGCGGCTCAATCTCCGTGTACCCGAACTCGTTCGAGTGCGTGTCGAGCATCCACGAGGCCAGCGCCCGGCTGAGGCGAGCGCCCTTGCCTTTCATCACATAGAAGCGTGCGCCTGAGATAGACGCGCCTGCCTCCATGTCAAGGATTCCCAGCGCAGGCGCCAGGTCCCAGTGGGCCTGACCGCCTGGAATACCTGTCTTCTCGCCATAAGTGCGGACGACGACATTGCCGGATTCGTCATGCCCGTCCGGGACGTCTGCAAGCGGCAGGTTGGGCAGAGGCATCAGCAGTCCGTGAATCTCCTGCTGTATCGAATCCAGCGACTGCTCGGCGGCTTTGATGCGGTCGTTGGTCTGCCGCATCTCGGCAATCTCTTCAGGCGACGGCTTGCGCTTCTCATCACCGATGCGCTTGCTAACGGTGTTGCGCGTCGCACGGTCCGTGTCAGCCCCGGCGATCAGCCTCCGGCGCTCCGTGTCCAGTTCAACGATGCGGTCGAGGGGCGGGTCCTGCTCCCCACGGCGTAAAAGCGCGGCACGCACGCGCTCTGTGTTCCTGACGATTTCGGTGAGATCAAGCATGGTTTTTCGCTGGCTTACTTGCTGGCCGGCTTCCAGCCCACGCCGGGCAGGCCAGCATGGCAACTGGGTTCGCTCAGGTCCTGAGCTGTGGAAAGAGAATGACCTCGCGAATCGACTCTTCACGGGCGATCAACATCGTCAGCCGGTCGATACCAATCCCGAGACCACCGGCGGGCGGCATCCCGTGTTCGATCGCAGTCAGAAAGTCCTCGTCAAGCCGGTCGGTCTCATCGTCCGAGAACTCCGTGCGCAGCTTTTCCTGCTCCTCGAAACGCGCCCGCTGATCGACCGGGTCGTTCAACTCGCTGAAGGCGTTGGCCATCTCGCTCCCCAGCACAAACGCCTCGAACCGCTCCACTATTCCGTCGCTTCCCGGCTTCCGCTTCGCAAGCGGTGACATCTCGACAGGGTAGTCGACCAGGAACGCAGGCTGTATGAGTTTTGGCTCGACTGACGCGGAGATCACTTTGTCCAGCAGCCTGCCCCACGACAGGCCCTGCTCGACATGGATGCCGCGCTCCCGCATAGCCTGCGAAAGCGACTCCACGTCATTGCACACGGCAAAATCGATCCCCGTCTCTTTGATGATCGTCTCTCGCAGGTCGAGCCTTGGCCACGGCGGCGTCAGGTCGATCTCTACTCCGCCCTCTCCTGACGGGGCAAGGGTCATGGACCCGGTCACATCAACCGCAACGGTGGAGACAAGCTGCTCCACCATCTCCATCACGCCTTTATAGTCGGTGTACGCCTCGTAGCTCTCCATCGTCGTGAACTCCGGGTTGTGGTCATGGTCGACTCCCTCGTTGCGGAAGAGGCGGCCGATCTCGAACACCTTCTCCATTCCACCAACAAGCAGCTTTTTAAGCGGCAGCTCCGTCGCAATTCGCAGGTACAGGTCACGGTTCAGGCTGTTGTGGTGCGTTCTGAACGGCTTTGCGGACGCTCCTGCGGCCACAGCCACAAGCACCGGCGTCTCCACCTCTACGAACCCACGCGCATGCATGAACTTGCGGATGGACGCGACGATCGCCGGGCGCAGGCGTGCGTTCCGCATAGCCCACTCGTTCGAGATCAGGTCGAGATAGCGTTGGCGGGTCCTCGCCTCGATGTCCTGTAGGCCTGCCCACTTGTCCGGCAACGGCCTGATGGCCTTCGTCAACACGGTCACAGAGGTCACTTCGATGCTCGGCTCGCCTTTGCGCGTCCTGATGACCGGGCCGCTGGCGCCGACAATGTCTCCGAGATCGAGCAGTTCGAGTAGTTCAAAGTCATCACCGAGCATGTTCTGCCTGGCGAAGAGCTGGATCCGGCCGGAGCCGTCCTTGAGGTCGATGAAAGAAGCCTTGCCCATGCCGCGACGCGCCATGATCCTGCCAGCCACCGTTACCGGCTCGGTCCGGGAGTGATCGCCCGTCTCCCCTGCCGTTGCATCGGCGGCCCCGGCGGCCCCAGCGGCCTCAAGCGCCTCAAGCGCCTCAAGCGCCTCAAGCAGCGCTATCGCCTCAGCCGCAAGGTGCGTCCTGTGGAAGCTGCGCGGGTAAGGGTCGATTCCACGCGCTCGCAGCGCCTCGATCTTTGCCAGCCTGTCGTGAATGAGACGCCGCTCGCCAGCAAGCTGCTCGCGCTCGTCGTCCACTTGAACTCCGGGCTGGTCTCCGGGCTGGTCTACGGGCGCAGGTATGTCCGTGTCAGATGTTTCCATAGCTTGTTCAAAGGAAGCCGCAGTTCCCCCCGGGTCAGCACTGGCAGCCCCGGGGAGATCAAGTCGGCCGGTCGAGTCATTAACGCTTTAGCCCGGATAAGACTTGCCATTGTAGTGGGCTGCCGCTGCCGCGGTCAGCCGGAAAAACGGGCTGGTCTCCACCGCTTATTGACCGCAAAGTGACCGGCTCGGCCGGAAACATGGCCGAAACGCGCACTGGGAGTGAATTGTTCGCAACCGCCGTCTATATGAATAATGCGGTGTGCAGGTCATCCGATACCGGGTTGCGCATGTGACCGGGAGCGGGTCTGTCCGGTGAGGAGCCGAGCGTTTGACCCGGCGACATCCCCAGCAGAGCCATGGCAGAGGCGGAGAGGTCAGGCCGACCACTTCACGAGTCCTGTCCGCGCTGTTTTCGATGTTCGGGCCGGAAGGCGTTGCGGGTCTGGCGGTGCTTGACCTTTATGCAGGCCTGGGCGGCTTCGGGCTGGAGGCCCTGCGCAGAGGCGCGGCGCGGCTAGTGATGGTTGAGAAGATCCATAGCCGCTGCGAAAGCCTGAAGGCGGCGGTGGAGAGACAGGGCGCGGAGGCCCGGGCGAAGGTCGTTTGCGGCGATGTGCTGCGATCGCTCCCAAACCTGCAAGGGCCGTTCGATGTTGTTTTTGCGGACCCGCCGTATGCTGACGACCCGTTCGCAGCACTGGCGGAGGGACTCAAGAGCAACGGTCTTCTCTCCGCAGGCGGGACTGTGCTGCTGGAGCACTTCCACAAGACGGAGCTGCCTGACGCTCTGGCGGGGCTCGGCATAGTTACGCGCAGGCGGTACGGCGATGCGGCGATTTCGGTCTACCGGCAAATACCAGGCGGCGGCGCCGGGCCGGGCGAGGGAGCCTGATAAGAGTTGGTGAAGGCGATATATCCGGGCACATTTGACCCTGTCACTAACGGCCACGTAGACATGGTTGAAAGGGCCGCACGGATGTTCGACGAGGTGATCGTAGCCGTCGTCCAGACTACATCGAAGGTGCTGATGTTCTCGGGCGAAGAGCGCGTAGAGATGTTCCGGAAAACGGTGAGCCATGTGCATAACGCGCAGGTCACAGGCTACGAAGGCCTAACGGTTGAGTTCGCAAAGGAGCACGGAGCCGGAGTGATAGTCCGCGGACTGCGCATCGGCAGCGATTTTGACTACGAGCGGGAGATGGCGCTCATGAACCGGGACATCGGCGATGTGGAGACCGCATGCCTGCTCAGTTCTCTGGAGTACCAGTACGTAAGCTCGTCACGGGTTAAGGAAATTGCGGCACTCGGAGCAGACGTCTCAAGGCTTGTCCCTGAAAACGTCCTTGCGCCGCTGCTGTTAAAGCTCAGGAGCGCCGGTTCGCAATAGCCAAGCGGGCGCAGAAATGCCGATGGAGGCAACAATGGCATCGATGGACCACATAGCCAAGCTCGAGGAGATGTTGAGTGGCGGCAGAGTGCCCGGCACTGCACGCACGCTGGTCAACCTGGAAAAGATCAGTGAAGTGCTCGAGGAGCTCAAAGGCGAGCTGCCTGCGCAGGTGAACGACGCACAGACCGTGCTGCGGCAGAAAGAGGCGATCCTCAAGCAGGCGGAGTTGGAGGCGCGGCGCATAAGAGCCTACGCGGACGAAGAGGCGACGACGATCCGGTCACTGGCCGAAGAGCAGAGCCGATCACAGATCGAGACCGCCCACAAAGAGGCTCAGGAGTTGCTGAGCGATTCCGATATCGTCAAGGCGGCACATGAGCGCGCAACTGAGATCGAGGATGCCGCACAGGAGCGTGCGACTAAGATCGTCTCGGAGGCCCAGGGAAAACTGAACCAGGTGCTGGCAGGGGCGGAGAAGGATGCGTCGGAGAGGCGCAGGGGCGCAGACAACTACGCCCGTGAGGTCTTGTTCATGCTCGAAGAGAAGATCGCTGACACGCTGGGCCAGGTGCGTTCCGGCATCGATGTGCTGGACGCCCAGAATATGGCCGTGGGTGACTGAGTAGCTCCCGTCGCCTGTGCCTGGCCCGCCGGAGTTGATCCGGCGGGCCTTTTCGTTTGGGGCGAGGCGTAGTCTGTTCGCCAGAGATCGCCCTGCTATAAATCGCCAGGAATCACGCTCTGTCCAGCGGCGGCCGGCGGTGATTTCCGACAACATCGCACACGGAGACTGCACATACTTGAGGCGCGTTCCCGTCGAACTCGTTGCAACCGGTCTCGGCTCAGGCCTATGGCCAATAGCCCCGGCCACAGCCGGCAGCGCCGCGGCGCTGCTGCTCTACTGGGCGCTGCCGTTCGCAGGGACCGGTGACTCGCCGTGGTTTTTCGCCATGATCGGGGTGACGGCCCTGGCCGGCGTGTGGGCCGCCGAGAAAGCCGGGACCAGGGCAGACCCTGACCCCAAGCGCGTCGTGATAGATGAATGGGTCGGTGTCTGGGTCACTGTGGCGTTTCTACCGGCCACCTGGGGCTGGCTGCTGGCGGGCTTCTTCCTGTTCCGGGTGCTTGACATCCTGAAGCCGCTTGGGATCCGCAGACTGGAGCAGGTCCACGGCGGGCTTGGCGTGATGCTCGACGATGTCGCAGCCGGTGTACTCGGAGCAGTGGTCCTGAACGCGATCCGGCTTATCTTCTTTTAGAAACCGCAATGCGCCCTCCCTGGAGTTCACCGGGAAGGGCGCATCTTGAGTTGCAGCGGGAACCGGACCGCCGGACGCAATCGCCGAGGGGGGTGCCTTACTTTGCGTCCCGTGCGGCCGGCCCGTTGGCGCCCCATTACAGGGCGCTACACATCCGGGCTGGCAGGAGGGTGGCGGCAGTCGGTCCGCAGCCCGCTAGTTAAGGTTCATCGCCTGCCGCAGCCCAGGCGGGATGGAGCGCTGGATCGTCGTCGAGGCGCCAATCTGAGGCGACATCTCAAGCACGAATCGTGTGCTCTTGCCTATCAGCACGTCGCCTGCCTCGAGCCCGCCGACGCCACCGCCGTTCGCAGTCGAGGTGTCCATCACCTGCACCGCGTTCGGGTCAACCTCGAGGATCGCATGGTTACGGTCCATCAGCCACACCGTGATCTCTGCCTTCTCCCCGCCCTCCATCAGGAGGTCGCCGTTGTTGTTGCCGATGAACTGCACCGTCCACGGCACCTCTCCCTTGCGCTGGTCTTCGTCTGCGTAAGAGATGATCGTCGCAGGAATCGCAGTGGCGTCGAAGTCAGGGTCGAGCCCGCTGTCGTCCTGCGTGTACGGCGGCGTCAGGTCGAGCGGCTCGCCTGCCAGAGAGTTCGACACGATGAACACCATCTTGTACACCGTCTGCGTCGTGCCAGCCTGGGCGCTGAACGCAAAGACGCTGCCGTTCTGGCGAAGGCGTGAACGGGTCTCTTTTAGGCCGGCGAAGATCGTCTGCTTGGCCGCCTCGGAAGAGAAAACACCCGCAGATAGAACTGTGAAGGCAAACACGCTCGCGACCACCACGAACGCTATCAGCACGATAGAAGTCTCTAGCCCCGTGATGCCTCGCTCACGAGAACCGGTTCCCCTCTTACTCATAACTATCCCCTCTGTCTGAGCCGTCTGTGCCGCTCGCAAGGCGCCCGGGCTCCCGGGCTCCCCCCTGTACAAGCTGTCGCAACTGCCAACCGCCGGGTCCCTCGTCACCGGCTCACACGCACAACGCATGAGAGACAGCAACACCACACCGGTTGGGGCTCACTCACACCACTCTGGACACCGGCACTCAACGCGTAATCGGTGACTTGACGGGGAACTATCGGGCGTTTGGACTAACTGCGTACCCGCAGTCGCCACAGGGAGAACGCGCAATATGAGATCGGAAAAGGCCCGGGCGCGGCAACCGAACGGCTGCGGCGCAGGTCAGGAAGGAGGTAAGAGTCGGAACTCGCCTCGAATGCAAACAGGCTCGGGCACCCTGCACGGCCCGGCGTGCCGGATTGTGAACAGCGTGAACTCTGTGAGCGACGTGGCTAGCTGGTCAGCGCATCCCGCGCCGCGGCCAGGGTCTGCTCGACATCATCCGCCGTATGCGCGGCCGATACGAACCACGCTTCGAACTGCGATGGCGGCGGGTATACGCCTCGCTCTGTCATGGCATGGAAAAAGCGTGCGAAGGCGTCCATGTCGCTCGCTGAGGCGGTCGCCATGTCGGTCACAGGACGGGCATTGAAGAACACGGTAAAAGCTCCGCAGACGCTGTTGATCTGCGCCGGCGCCTCAGCCTGCGCAAACAGGCTCCGCAGCCCACTCACCAGCCGCTCTGTCGTATCTGCAATCCCCTCGTAGACACCCGGCTCTTTCAGCAGTTCAAGCGTCGTAATGCCGGCAGCCATCGCAACAGGGTTACCTGAGAGCGTGCCGGCCTGGTACATCGGCCCGAGCGGAGCGACAGTCCGCATGATCTCTTCGCTTGCGCCATAAGCGCCGACCGGAAAGCCGCCGCCAACGATCTTGCCAAGACACGTGATGTCAGGCTTCACGCCATAGACCGACTGTGCGCCGCCGTACGCGACCCTGAATCCGGAGATCACCTCGTCGAATATCAGCAGAGCGCCGTGTGCCGTCGCAAGCTCTCGCAGCCCTTCGAGGAAACCCGGCGCGGGCGGAACAACGCCCATGTTGCCGGCAACCGGCTCAACGATGATCGCAGCCACTTCGTCGCGGTGCGCCTCAAGCAACCTCTTAACAGACTCCACGCTGTTGAAGTCGGCCACCATTGTGGCCGCCGCGTAGTCAGGGTGGACTCCGGCGGATGTTGCGATGCCCTGCGCTGCGACGCCGGAACCCGCCTTGACAAGCAGAGCGTCATCGTGGCCGTGGTAGCCGCCGTCAAACTTGATTATGCGGTTGCGCCCCGTGTAGGCCCGCGCCAGCCTCAGAGCGGACATCGTCGCCTCTGTCCCTGAGTTCACAAACCGCACCATCTCTATCGACGGCACCGCATCCACAACGAGCCGGGCCATCCTCACCTCGAGCTCAGTCGGCGCGCCGAAACTGGTCCCCAGGGCGGCCGCGTCCTGAGCCGCCTTGATCACCTCAGGGCGAGCGTGCCCCAGGATCAGCGGCCCCCAGGAACAGACATAGTCGATGTATGAGTTTCCGTCACTGTCCCACGCATGCGACCCCTGGCCGCGGGCGAAGAAGATGGGCACGCCTCCCACGGAGTTCCACGCCCTGGCAGGGCTATTGACGCCACCGGGGATCAGCTTTTGCGCCTGCTCGAACAACTCAGATGAACGCTTGCGGTCCAAAGGCAACACTCCATGAGAACAGATTGGCCCAAAGTCGCGTACGGCTCGCGGCCGGGGTCGCGAGTAGTTACGCCGTTCGCAAACGTTAACTCTAATATGCGCGGGGCGAAACGCCGCTCTAGTCCGTTACGTCCAGGTCGAGGTCGAACACCTGGGCGACGTCCTCTGCCGCGGACTTACTGACTCCTGAGCGAAGATAAGTGATCGGGTCAGCAAGCATACGCTTGACCAGCGCCCGGGACATGGCATCCAGGATTTCAGAGTAGCCCTCTGGCAGGTCCGGCATCTGGCCGAGAGCGCGTGCCAACTCAATCTCCCGCATCGCCTCGGCACGGGAGCCGAGCGTGCGGATGACAGGCTCTGCTCCGATGCCGACCAGTTGATCCTTAAATCGCTCTACAGCGCGTTCGATCAACGCATCGGCCTGCGCCGCCGCCTCGACCCGGCTCTGCCGGTGCTCTTGCGCGATAGAGTGCAGCTCCTCAAGCGAGTACAACTCGACGTTCGGCACATCGCCGGCAGAGTGCTCAACGTCCCTTGGCATACCGACATCCAGTATCGTGAGCCGCCTGTCCGGCCTGAGACTCATCGCAGCCCTGACATCGTTGGCGACGACAACCGGCTCCATTGCGGCGGTGCAGGCCACCACCACATCAGCCTCGCTGATAGCGGATGCCATCTCGGTGAACGGCACGGGCTCGCCATCCAACTCTTCGCACACGAGCCTTGCACGCTCGGCGCTGCGGCTCGTCACCAGGATCCTCTGCACCCCAACATGCTTGAGAGTCCGGGCCGTAAGCCGGCCTGTCTCACCGGCGCCTACCACCAGCACCGTCTTCTCAGACAGGTCGCCGATGTGCTGCTGGACCAGTTGAAGGCCGATGGATGAGATCGATAGGCTGTCCCTGCCAAGACCGGTCTCCCTGCGGATCATCCGGCTGTTGCGCAGAGCGGCGTGGAACATGCGTGAGACGATGGGCTCGACGGACCCGCTCTCCCCTGCCGCCTGGAGCGCACGGGAGACCTGCCCCGCAACCTGCGCCTCGCCAATGGCCAGGGAATCGAGCCCGGCGGTAACCCTGAACAGGTGGCGAATCACGTCATCGCCAACAATGTGATAGACGGACCCGTTGAGTGCGGGAGGCGGCGTTACACTGCGGCCGGCGCGTTCAGCCAGGATCCCCAGGAAATCAGTGAGCTGGCCCAGCCCGGTCTCCGGGTCTGCCGAGGCGCCGATAATCTCTGTTCGGTTACAGGTGGACAGGATCACTCCGCCGCCTGCGTGAAGTGCGAGCTCTTCCAGCCGCAACCTGAGCTCGTGCGGCTGGACGGCGACCTTTTCAAGCAGGTCGACCGGGGCGTGGTCGATATTCAGGCCTGCGAGGATGTACTGCAATGGATCTTAAGATTCCGGAGCTGAGTGCCGGACTCCGGTTCAGGTGGGCGCAGCGCGGAGATATTAAGCTACCACGTAGTGACCCTTTTCACAAAGAGATTACTTGACCTTCCGGGTGCTACCATCGGTTTGGCCCGCCGGACTGGCCACCCGACCGCCCTATTGGCCGCCTGACCGCAAAGAACCTTCGCCGCCACCGCAGAACCAGGGACAACGTTCCAGATGAGCCTTCAACAGATAACTCCACCGGAAAAGCGCGGCTACGCAGACCCTTCGCTCTTTGTGACAACAGACTGGCTCGCAGAGCACCTCGGCGACCCTGACGTGCGTATCGTCGATACCAATTACCCGCCTGAATACGCCGAGAAGCACATTCCCGGCGCTGCCGGCGTGGCAGACAACTACTACAAGACCTCCGGCGAGGACAGGACTCACATCCAGGGCCCGGAGCAGTTCGCACAGACGATGTCCAGCCTCGGAATCGGCGATGACACGGTCGTGGTCGCAACAGACTCGCACGGCGGCCTCTACTCCCTGCGGCTGCTCTGGTCGCTCAGCTACTACGGCAACACCAGGGGAAAGATGCTTGACGGCGGGTTGCCGAAATGGATTGCAGAAGGCCGCGCCGTGACAACAGAGGTCCCGTCACCGCCACCGGGCAGGTTCACGCCGCGCGAAAACCGGGCAGTCATCGCTTTAAAAGAGGATGTGCTGGCGGCGATCGAAGACCGCGACACCGTGATCCTCGATGTGCGCTCTGACAGTGAGCGGGACGGGTCCAACAAGCGAGGTGGCCTGCGAGGCGGGTACATACCAGGCTCGGTCCACCTGGAGTGGCTGAACTTCCACACGGGCGGCGACGTGCCAACCATCAAGCATGCAGACGAGTTGCGCCGTATGCTGGCTGATGCCGGGGTGACACCTGACAAGAACGTGATCACATATTGACAGGGCGGCATCCGTGCGGCGCACGGATACTGGGTGCTGAAGCTGCTTGGCTTTGACTCTGTCCGTAACTTCGACGGTTCGTGGCGGCTATGGGGCAACGATCTCAGTTGCCCGATTACCACCGGGGAGAAGGCGTGAGAGAGCTTCTCGCATGGCCGGAGCCGGGACTACGGCTCTACATTGTCTCCACATTCTGGAAGCGCCATCGCCGCTCAGTCCACGTATGACTTCATTAGAGCGCTCTGCAGAAATCAGGCGCCAGACTGCCAGACCCGCGTCACGCCCGAAAACGCCGGCCACCGCCAATACTCTCTAGTCTGTGTGAGCCAGGTCTAGTCTGCTCACACCACCGAGCCCAATGATCCAGGTACCTGTATTTACATCCCGGCGGCTGGTTGCGGCCGCTGCCTCGATTGCGGCCGTTGCCGCCGTCGCATGCGGCTCGGCTGAGACAGCCTCTGCCACAACGCCTGCGCCATCAGGGTCGGCAACCGTGCGTTCCGGCGGCGCGGTAAACAGCCAGACCAGGTCCGGGCCAGCGCTGGACGTTGTAGGAATCGCAGACTGGATCAACTCGGACCCGATCTCCATTCAGCAGACGCTCGATGAGAACAAGGTGGTCCTTGTCGATTTCTGGACGTACACGTGTGTCAACTGCATCCGCACTATCCCGTTTCTCCAGGAATGGCACCGGAAGTACTCTGACCGCGGCCTTGTAATCCTCGGCGTCCACTCACCGGAGTTCGAGTTTGAAAAGGTGCTGGCAAACGTCCAGCAAGCGGTCGAAAAAGAAGGCGTTGTCTGGCCTGTCGCGCTGGACAGCGATATGCGTACATGGCAGGCGTTTGGCAACCGTTTCTGGCCGGCGAAGTACCTTCTCACCCCTTCGGACGGTCTCGGCTACACGCACTTCGGCGAAGGCAGTTACATTGAGACGGAAGAGGAGATCAGGGCGGCGCTTGAAGAGGCCGGCTGGGATCTGTCTGGCATCCCTGTGGGGACCGTGGACAACGCCCGGCGAGATCCAACCGCTGACCGGATCACCCGCGAGATCTATGGCGGTTACGAGCGGAACTACCACCCTCAGGGCCTGTACGCAGGAGACGACGAGTACTACATCTCACCGGATTCGACCCGCGTCTACGTTGACGATGGCGAGTATCTCCCGCAGCAGTTCTTCCTGCATGGCGAATGGAAGAACGCGGCGGAGGCGGTGATCCATGCTCGCAACACAGAGGAGCTGACTGACTACATTGCGCTGCTGATGGAGTCCCGAAGCGCAAACGTGGTTATCCAGCCCCAGGGCGACGAGCCGTTCAGGGTCTACGCAACGCTTGATGACCAGCCGTTGACCGCTGACGAGGCCGGTGAGGACATCGTGTTCGACGACGAGGGCAACTCTTTCTTCGTAGTAGACGGGGCGCGCATGTACCGTGTCGTGGCGCAGCCGGAGTTCAAAACGCGCCTCCTGAAGCTCAGCTCCACATCGGACGGCTTCGCCGTGTTCGCTTATACCTTCGGAATCTACGACAGCGGCTTCTAGATGCGAACAGCGAACCGCGATCTCACAACCTGGCTGCGACGCGCTGCGGCCGGCGCGCTGGGCCTTGTCGCGCTCGTTGCGGCAGCCTGCGGATCGTCCGCTTCGGAGCAAACGCCAGCCGCGGCCACAGTCCCCGCCACAGTCCCAGAAAGTGAGCGGTTCACCCGGGTCGAAGTGACTGTTCCCGGATGGACCGTCGTCAGCGACGAGATAGACGCCGTGCTCGCAACACCCGACCTCGGCGTTGGGGAGCAGCGTTTCGCCCTGGTGCTCAGCGACCTTCAGGGCCTCGTGAAGTTCCCTGTGATCGAGTTTGCAAGCTACAGGTACCCGGACGGCAACACGGGCCAGCGTGTGGGCCCGGTCGAGACCAGGCTCGCCCGCTTCTCTCCGTTCCCGTTCGGCACTCGCGGCACCCACGTAACGCATGTGACATTTGACGCGCCAGGCGACTGGGCTATCGAGGCAACCGTCCCCAGGCCTGACGGCTCCTCCGCAACTGCCGAGGTCCGGTTCACGGTGCTGGAGCGGCCACAATCGGTCAGCGTGGGTGACGCTGCGCCGCCAAGCCGCAACCGCACTCTGTCCGATGTGGGCGATATCTCTGAGCTGACAACAGGATCGTTCCGCGACGAGGAGCTCTACCGGTACTCGATAGCGGACGCACTGGAGAGAGAACGGCCGTTCGTGGTCGTGTTTGCAAGCCCGGCTTTCTGCACCAACGCCGTATGCGGGCCGCAGGTTGAAGTGGTGAGTGAGCTACGCGAACAGTTTTCGGCAGACGCCGACTTCATCCACGTCGACCTGTATGAGAACCCGAGGGAGATACAGGGAGATCTATCACGCGCCATAGAGTCGCCGCTGCTCGATGAGTGGAGACTGGTGTCACAGGAATGGACATACGTAGTGGGCGCTGACGGCCGAATTACCGCCCGCTTTGAAAACTTCGTAGGTTCCGGTGAACTGGAAGAGGCGATAGAGTTCGCCATAGAAACCGCCCGGAAAGCCTGAATCACCCTGGCTAAACCCTCGAAATTTGCGGTCTCCACACGCGACACTCACTACACCTGGGTGATACTGGTAGCCGTGACGCCCGTGACTCGTTGATGTATTGCCTTGTTGCATGGCAGAACTGAATGATATGGCTGGCCCTGGACCGGGCCGGTCTACGCCTTTAACAAGACCTAGAACAGGAACAGTTGACCGTTCCAGACATAAGGGTCCCTGCGCCCCCGAAAGGCCAGATGGCTTCTGAGCAGGTACTGAGTCGAGCACGATCACTACGGCTTGACCGTATCCTGGTGCCTCTCGACGGCTCAAACGAGTCAGAGCAGGCGTTGCCGTACGCTGCCATAATCGCCAGGCGTCTCGGCGGTGAGATCAACCTCTTCCACTGTCTCCAGCCGATGCACCCTGTGCAGATCGGCAGGCCGGGACACCTGCCCTATCCGGACGCGCAGCACGACCGCGGCTCCCACCTTGCGACCGCCTATCTTGATGAGGTGAAGACGAGGTTGAAGCCGCACGGACTCAACGCCCGCTGGAACGTCGGCACCGGAAACGCCGCCGCGCTGATCGCATACCGTGCCGCAACCGGAAAGTTCGGACTGACGCTCCTGGCGGCGCACACACGCCCGAGGGTCGTGCGCGGCATACAGGCAAACGCCACCACCGATCTATGGAGACTGACTGCGGGACCGTTATTCCTGATCAACCGGGCGCACATCAGGCTGAACGGCTCGATGCCTCCTCACCCGGAGACGATCTTCGTTCCGGTACGTGGCGGCGGGACCTCCCGGACCGCCATGCCGGTCGCGTCTGCGCTCGCGATGGCGCTCAACTCCAGGCTGGTGCTGCTCCTCAATACCCCGGCAGTCAAAGAGTCTGGCGGCGCGAAGAGCATTGACACGGTCACGCCGGAGCGGATAGCGGCAGAGAGGCTTGCAGAGGAGTTACGCGGCCAGGGTTGTCGTGCGGAGGTTGAAAACGTAATGGGAGGCGTGATCGGCGTCGCCCGCAGGCAGCTCCAGGAGCGTGGCTCCTGGGTCGTGGCAGGCTCCCACATGCGATCCGGTCTCGGCAGGTTGATCAGGGGCAGTGACGGAGACAACTTCCTGCGGCAGTGCCGAGGCCCGCTGATAGTCGTGCCGGAAGCCTCGGTAGCCAGGGCCAGGGAGAAGAGTATCCGGAAGCAGATGGCGCCTCAAGACAGTGCTCTATTGGTCCGCTGAGCCACCTGCCCGGTCTGACCCCGCTGAATCCGCGGCGCTCTTGCGCTCCCTTTCTCGAACCAGATAGCTGACCAGCGCGCCAACGGTCACGCCGAACCACGTGTAAGGCGCAAGCGCCGCAGCCGCAACTATCACCAGCCCTGTGGGCACAGGGAACTTAACATCCGCCGCAAGCGCCAGCACGAGCAGCACCGCCGCCGGTATTAACGCCAGCCCTCCGACGATCAGTCCGAAGACGACAACGCGTCCCTCGTCCGCCCTGGCGATGCCTCCACCGATAAAGCCCGCCACGAACGGTCCCACGGGAAACGTAATGAAGTGGACGATCGGTATCGGTAGCGAGGCCAGGATAATCCCGTACGCGGCTAGTACACCGTTCAGCATGTTCTGTACCTGTTGGCGGGGCACCCCGCGCCACTAAATGCGCCTCCCGGCGAATATTGCGGCCAACGGCCCGTCAC
Organism: Chloroflexota bacterium; assembly: GCA_027624075.1. GTDB lineage: Bacteria > Chloroflexota > Dehalococcoidia > Lucifugimonadales > Lucifugimonadaceae > JAJCYX01. Next base: position 93,872 of record JAQBUH010000003.1, on the reverse strand, counting down.
CGCCTGTCCGGGGCCAGGCCTCCGGCCTCACCCGGCAACCACAGTCACAGTCTCTTTGAAGTGTGGCGTTCCGGTGAGCGTCCTGCGTACAGGGCATCTCGTGGCAATGTACGCCAGGCGCTCACGTTGCGCCTCGTCGATGTCGCCTATAAGGCGGATATCAAGCGAATACTGTTCGAGCACGGCACCGTCTTCCTCCGCACCCTCGACATCCTCAACGTACACCCGGTCATGCGCAAGGTCTACCTCGACATCCCGTAGCGCCCACTCCTTGCGCCTTGCGTAGAGCAGCAGCGTCATTACGGTGCAGCTTCCGAGCGCAGAAAGCAGCAGGTCATACGGCGATGGCCCTTTGCCGTCTCCAACTCCGGGCGGCTCGTCTGCCAGGAGCGAGTGGTTACCCAGTTCCACACGCACCTGCAGGTTCTCAATGCTCTTTACCGAAACTGTCGACATGGGACGCACCTCTCGAATCTTCACACACTGCCGCACGCACCCTGCTGCGGCCGGACTGTGCCGGGTGTTATGTTAGCCGCCGCGAACTGGGCCGACTGGGCCGACTGGGCGCAGGTAACCTGACCGCACGATACCCGGTCTGACTGGAGACGATCTGATGGCGACAGGACCGGTAGACATCCTGATCATCGGCACGGGAGCCTCCGGGGCAGCGGCCGCGTGGCGTCTGTCTGAGGCGGGCTTCAAGATTGTCTGCCTGGAGCAGGGCGCGTGGCAGCGGCCTGAGCAGTACCCTGCAGCCCACGCCAACTGGGAACTCCAGGGAGCCACGACGTTCGCGTTTGACCCCAATATCCGCGGCCTGCCGGAGGACTACCCGGTCAACAACACCGAGTCAGACATTGCGCCGCTCATGTTCAACGCGGTTGGCGGCAGCACTATCCACTGGACCGCCCACACGCCTCGCTTCCACCCGTCCGACTTCCGGGTCAGGTCGTTGGATGGTGTTGCGGACGACTGGCCGATCTCTTACTTCGACCTCGAAAAGTACTTCGACCTGAACGATGATTGGATGGGGTGCTCAGGGATCGCCGGAGATCCAGCTAACCCGCCGCGCTCTCCCCGTCCCATGCCGCCGCTGCCGCTTGGTCCTGACGGCGAGCGCATCGCCCGCGGGTTCGACAAACTCGGCTGGCACTGGTGGCCTTCCGACTCATACATCAACTCCCAGCCGTATAGAGGCCGGAACGCCTGCAACAACTGCGGCCCGAACGGTCTCGGCTGCTACCAGAAGGCGAAGGGCTCAACCGACGTCACGTATCTGCCAGAGGCGATCAAGAACGGCGTCGAGGTGCGGACCAACGCACGCGTCTTCAAGATCACGGTGGACCAGGACGGCAGGGCGAACGGCGCCTCTTACTACGACGAGGAAGGCATAGAGCACCACCAGTCCGCCAGGGGCGTCATCGTCGCGGCGAACGGCATCGGCACGCCGCGGCTCATGCTGCTGTCGAAGTCGAAGCGTCACCCGGACGGGATCGCAAACTCGTCCGGCCTGGTCGGCAAGAACCTGATGTTCCACCCGTACGCAATGGTCACAGGGTTCTTCGACGATCCTCAGCCGAGCACATACCAGGGAGCGCTCGGCAATATCATCATCTCCCAGCAGTTCTACGAGACCAACGCCAGGCGTGACTTCGTCCGCGGCTACTCCTACCAGATGAACCGCAGCTCAGGCCCCGCAAAAACGGCGACTGGCCTTGCGATCAGTCCGGTCAAGTGGGGCGAAGGGCATCACGAGGAGTTCGCCGAGCGTTTCGGAAAGTCGAGCCTGCTTGCCGTCATTTCCGAAGACCTGCCGGAGGAGCGTAACCGGGTGGAACTCGACCGGGCGATTAAAGACTCGAACGGAATCCCTGCGCCAAAGGTGTTCTACAGGGTCTCAAATAACACTCGGCGGCTGCTTGACCACGGCATCCGCAACGCAGAGCGTGTCCTGCTCGCGGCAGGCGCCCACCGCACCGAGGCGAACCCGATGCTGCGCGCTGGCGGGTGGCACCTGATGGGCACAGCGAGGATGGGCGACGACCCTGAGCGGTCAGTTGTCGACGGGAACTGCCAGGCGCATGACGTCGACAACCTGTTCGTGATCGACGGCAGCGTGTTCGTCACGAGCGGAGCGGTCAACCCGACTCCGACCATCCAGGCGATAGCGTTGCGCGCGGCTGACTACATCTGTAGAGAGAGAACCGACCTGAAGGGTTGATGCCAGTGGTCACATCGCACGAGGCTGTAGACGTTGTGGTCGTTGGCTCTGGCGCGTCCGGCGCGGCGGCAACATGGCGGCTCGCAAAGAGCGGCTTTAAAGTCGTCTGCCTTGAGCAGGGGCCGTGGGTTGACCACTCGAAGCACCCCGCCACGAAGGCGAACTGGGAAGAGCTCACCCGCACGTCGTGGGCGTATCACCCCAACATTCGCCAGGGGCTGGCCGACTACAGCGTGAATGACGACGCCTCTGCGATCAAGGTGCTCATGTTCAACGCCGTTGGCGGCAGCACCATCCACTGGACCGCCCACGTCCCACGTTTCCATCCCTCTGACTTCCGCGTCAGGACGCTGGACGGCGTCGCAGACGACTGGCCGATCACCTACTGGGACCTTGAGCCTTTCTACGACGAGAACGACGTCATGATGGGCTGCTCAGGCATATCGGGGGACCCTGCGAACCCGGACCGCTCACCCCGACAGATGCCGCCGCTGCCGCTCGGCCCTGATGGCGACCGGATGGCGAAGGCGTTCGACCGGCTCGGCTGGCACTGGTGGCCGTCTGACAGCCATGTGAACTCCCAGCCCTATCGTGGAAGACTGGCCTGCAACAACTGCGGACCTGTGGGTTGGGGCTGCAGCCGCATGGCGAAGGCCAGCACAGACGTGACGTATCTGCCGGAGGCGGTCGAGTTTGGCGCAGAGGTGCGAGCCGAGTCGACGGTGTACAGCGTCGTCACCGGCGGCGACGGCCGCGTCACAGGCGTCAACTACTTCGACGCCGAAGGTCATGCGCAGTGGCAGCCCGCAAACGCGGTAATCCTCGCATGCAACGGTATCGGCACCCCGCGAATGATGCTGCACTCAGCCTCAGAGTCGCATCCCGCCGGCCTTGCCAACTCATCCGGCCTTGTCGGCAAGAACCTCATGTTCCACGTTTACGCCGGCGCGTCAGGGGTATTCCCAAAGAACGAGCCTGCCTACAAAGGCCCCATCGCCAACATCATCATGTCCCAGCAGTTCTATGAGACCGATCCAGCCCGCGGGTTTGTGCGCGGCTACACCTTCCAGATGGGGCGCAGCACAGGCCCTGCGTCGACTGCCGTTGGCGGCGTTCCGTGGGGCGCCGGTCACCATCAAGACTTCATAGAACGCTTTGGCAACATGAGCGGGCTCGGTGTTATCGGCGAAGACCTGCCGCTCGAAACGAACCGTGTCACGCTGGACCCGGACCGGAGGGACAGGTTCGGAATTCCGGCGCCGCTGGTCGAATACAGGCTGGATGAAAACTCAAAACGCCTTCTTGCCCACGGTGTGAGGCAGGCGAGGACGGCCCTGCTCGAGGCGGGGGCGACACGGGTGATCGAAACCGCTCAAAGTGTCAACGCCGGATGGCACCTGATGGGCACGGCGAGGATGGGTGAGGACCCGGGCCGGTCGGTTGTCGATGGCAACTGCCAGGCGCACGACGCCGATAACCTGTTCGTCATCGACGGCAGCGCGTTTGTGACGGGCGGCGGGGTCAACCCGACGCCTACGATCCAGGCGGTCGCGCTGCGCGCTGCGGATTACATCTGCAGAGAGAGAAGCGACCTGAAACGCTGAGCGCCTGAATCGTTCAGATGCAGGCCAATACCGGTAACGCTGACAGATCAAGCTGAATTTGGAGAGGAAAATGCCGACAAAGCAGGGCGCGCTCACCGACTCAGACCGGCGCAACATGCGCGTCGTAATGGACCGGCTGATACCGCCGGTCGATGATCTCCCGGGCGCCGGGACGATGGGCCTGCTTGACGAGATCGAGCGCATTGCGTCTGAGCACGACAGGTACCGCAAGTCCCTCGTGCGCTTCCTGGACGCGCTGACGATGGACATGTCGGTGGAGGCGGAGGGCGGTTTCCTGGCGCTGAGCGGCGAGCAGCAGGACGAGGCGATCCGCGAGATCGAAGAATCGCTCAGTAAGGAGTTCGCTAACGTGTTGGAGGTGGTCTACATCTCCTACTACAGCCGCCCAGAGGTTCACGCCCGCATCGGCTGGCGGACAGGGCCGCTTCAGCCGCTTGGCTTTACGCTTCCGCCGTTCGATGAGTCGATTCTGGACACCGTACGGAAACGCGAGCCATTCTGGCGACAGGCGCCAGATTAGCCGGCCGCCAGGCTCTCCCGCGCATCCAGAAGAAGCCTCCGAGACGCACACGTCTGGTCAGGTCGCGGCTGCCGCGGCCTGTCGAAGACTCCGGCGGCGGCCCCCTCCGGCCACCTGGAGCGAAAGGGGTCGTCACCGCAACAGCGGCAGCCTCACTTAACCAGGTCAAACGGAATCTCGAACTCTGCGCAGATGCTCCTGAACCAGTCCACCACCTCCGGGTGCAATGGCACGCCATCCCTGCCGCGCTTGATCCCCTCCTCATACTCAGGCAGACCGGCGTAGTAAACCCGGTCGTGGCCCGGCATAGGCTTCGTCTCACGCAGGCCCTTCAGCATGCCGTCCATATTGGCCTTAAACTCGGCCACGTCGCCGAACGCGTCCACGCTGTATGCGGCGACGAAATGAGCGCGCCTGTTCAGCGCCAGCGTCGAGAACCCTGGCGCAAACGAGAGTTGCCCGCACAGGATGTCCACCACAACGCCGAGGCTGTAGCCCTTGTGGGAGCCCAGTTCGCGCGTCGAGCCCAGTGGCAACTGCGTGCGCAGTGAGTTTGCCGCGAACGAACTCGCAGCGCCGCCCTCCATGTTCGGGGTGCCGTCCTCGTTCGCGACCCATCCTGCTCCAAGCGGGCGTCCCAGCCGGTTCGCGAGACCGATCTTGTTCCCCGCGATGGACGTCATCGCCCCGTCGAACATAAACGTCGGCTCCTTGTCTGCGGGAGCGGCAAACGCGATCGGGTTCGTGCCAAGCTGCGGCTCTGCGCCAAACGTCGGGACCATAGACTTGCCGCCGGCGGTCATGCACCAGCCGATCATGTCCTGCCTCGCCGCCATCATGGCGTGGTAACCGGCGGCGCCGAGGTGGCCGGAGTTGCGGATGCTGACAATGCCGGAGCCTGACTCACGAGCCTTCTCGATGGCGATCTCCATAGCCTTCGGAGCAGTCATCAGGCCGAGCCCGCCGCCGCCGTCAACAAGCGCTGTGCTGGCTGTCTCTTTTACTATCGACACCACCGGGTCCGGGTTCAACGTGCCAGCGTTATACGCCGCTACGTAGCTACGCAGCATGTTCGACACACCGTGGGTGTCAATCCCGTGCTGGTCTGCGAACATCAGCACGTCAGCGCCCAGTTCCGCCTCCTTCGCAGGCACGCCGCACTTCCGGAACACGGCCTCCGTCGCTGCCCGCAACCTTTCGACGGGAACCTTTACCGCTATGTCACTTGGGACCTTGAAATGTTCGAGCACTGATTCCGTTCTCCTTGGTGTCGATAACCGCTCAACGCGACGTGCCCGCCGCGATGCCGGATGATACGCCGGTGTGGGGACGGAGGCGAAGGCTATCCGGTCAGGACCTGCCGACGGGCGGGCGGAGACTGGCCGTTTTGTGTCTCTAACCGTGGCGCCAGGCGAGGCCCTGCTGGCCACCGTGTGTGCAAGCAACGAAACTCTGGATGAGGCAGCGAAAGCGGGTGGCAGGCCGTTTGCATGCGGGTATCGCTATTGCTACTCTGAGACCGGGCCTTCGAGCGCGTGCCGTCCGGCAACCCGAAGGCGTGCGTTAGCCCGTTTCCATACGGGCACTGCCTGAATCCGGGGCTGTAGCTCAATTGGGAGAGCGCTTCGTTCGCATCGAAGAGGTAGAGGGTTCGAATCCCTCCAGCTCCACCAAACGGTTCTGTCAGAACTCAGGGCACGGGCAGAATAGCATCCTCTGAAACGAGTAGAGGAGCTGCTGATGTCATGCCCGCGTTGCCGGTCCGAGTCCACGTTGAAAGGAGGTTACAGAACATCTCTGGGCTGTCGCATCTACTACTGCCGGAACTGCAAACGCCGGTTCAACGAACGTACCAGCACGCCATATAACTACCTTCAGTTTCCTGAAGACATCGTGCTCATGGCAGTTCTCTGGCGACTCAGGTACAAGCTTGGTCTGCGTGACGTAGCGGAACTTCTTTTGCAACGTGGCTTCGAGATCAGCTACGAAACCATCCGAGCCTGGGAGTATCAATTTGCACCGTTGGTAAGTAAGAAACTCTGCTCAAAGCGTCGAGGCAGGATCGGTCGTTCCTGGTATCTGGACGAGACATACGTGAAGGTCGGCGGTAGATGGTGCTACCTGTACCGGGCTATTGATCGAGATGGAAACCTTCTCGATTCCATGCTGAGCGAGAAGCGCGATAAACATGCGGCACGTCGCTTCCTTCGCCGCCTACTTGTAAGTGCCGAGCAGAAACCGCAGCGTGTGACGACAGACAAACATCCTGCGCACACCAAGGCAATTCGTCGGATCATCGGTCGCAAAGTAATCCACAGACACAATCAGTATCTGAACAACCGTATTGAGCAGGATCACCGGCATATCAAGCAACGTTACTATCCGATGCTGGGATTCAAACGATTTGAATCGGCGAGTCGGTTCTGCACAGCATTCGACGAGTTACGAAATTATCTGAGGTTACCGTCAAAAGGAGAGCAAGTTTCAGCATCAGAGAGGCGACAGATATTCAACGATAAATGGACGACTCTGCTGGCGGAGTTGGCTGCTTAACCGTGGCCTCCAGTCCCTGTTCGATTCGGCCACAAATCAGCTCGTGCCCTAAGTTCTGACAGAACCACATTTCACATCCCATCTTTCTGGCCGGTCCCCGGGTCCTTCGATCGGTCCTCTTCGGTCTGGAGCGAGGTCTCCTCTAGAGTACTCGGACTCGTGGCTCCAACATGTTTGAGCAATCTCTGGGGGGACTGACGGCGCCCCGCGGCCGCGCCGCAGGCTACCTCAGCGCCACGCTGCCGTCTTCGCGAATCGGTGGCGCCACGCGCGCCGGGTCGAACGGGTGCATCGCAACCGCCGCCTCGTTGAACTCGACCCCGAGTCCGGGGCGCTCAGACGGCGTGTACCAGCCGTTCTCCAGCTTCATGACCTCATCCACCATATCGCGCCTCGGCGACCTGTCTTCGTCAACCGACTCCTGCACGTCCCACGCCGGAGAAGAGGTCGCCAGCGCTATGCAGGCCGCCGTTGCGATCGGTCCCTGGAAGTTGTGCGGGCAGATCTTCACATGGTGCGCTTCGGCGATGGTGGCGATCTTCTTGACGCCTGTGATGCCGCCGGCGACCGCGACGTCCGGCTTGAAGAAGGCGCAGTTGGTGAGCTGCGCGTACTCCCTGAACTCCCACATCCCGGCGTTTCGCTCACCGACCGCAAGCGGCACACGCATCTTTGCGGCAACCTCTGACATTGCGAGCACAGAGTCGGGCACGATCGGGTCCTCGATGAAGTAGGGCCGCAGCTTTGCCACCTCCTCGCAGAAGGCGATCGCCTCAGAGGGCTGCATATTGCGGTGAATCTCGATGCCGATGTCGAAGTCCCAGCCGACCGTCTCTCGCACCGCTGCCACAAGCTCAACTGCGTTGCCGATCAGTCTGGTGTAGCGCAGCTCTGCCCAGTTCTTCGGCATGGGCGTGAACTTGAGCGCCGTGAAACCGGCGTCCTGCGCCTTCTTCGCCCCCGCCGAAGCCGCCTCAGGAGACTCGCCGCTGATGCCCTGCGCAATGCCGCGGACCTTCTTGCGCACCTTGCCGCCGAGCAGGTCCCACACGGGCGCCTGCAGCCGCTTGCCCTTGATGTCCCACAGCGCCATGTCTATTGCGCTAACGGCTCCGCCAATGCTGTTGCCGCGAAAATTGCTGTTGTAGCGCCAGACATAGTTCCAGATGTGCTCAATGTCGCCCGGGTCCATGCCGATCAGCGCGTCTGCGAAGCCGTGAATCGTCTGCTCGGCCGCCTTCGGGTACGCCCAGTAGCAGGATTCGCCAACGCCCTGCGTGCCGTCGTCTGCGGTGACGCGGCAGACGAGGTAGCGCGACACGAAGAAGGTCTCGATCTTTTCAATCTTCATTTTTTGGCCTGGTCCTGTTATGCGAGGATTTGCTGTTGGGAGGTTGGAGGACGGCGGCGAACTGTCATCCCGGCCGCAGAATGCCTGATTGCGGCCGCAGGGCTCTTCCCGGTCAATAGAGCGATTCAGGATAACCCTGGCGCTGTCCGTTTCCTCGGAGGAGGTGGTGGTAATTGCCGACCTGAAGCATAGTCTCCCGGCGCCTGCTGCCGGAGTGCAAGATCGCTCGGCTTGCGGCCGGGATGACAAACTGGGAGACACAGTCCTCCCCGTCAGAGACGTAGTTGCCGGCGCGCCTCGATAATCGTAATCCCTGCCATGCCCTGTCCCTAGATAAACCGGGAGCGCTCTCTGCTCCCTGCCGAGTAGTCGATGTATGCCGTGATCGTCTCGCTGAAGAAGTTGAAGCCTTCCGTTCCCTGCTCTCGCTGGCCGACGCCAGACGCCTTCAGCCCGCCAAACGGCAGGTGGACCTCTCCGCCCAGAGTCGGCGCGTTCACATGCACCATCCCCGTCTCGGCGGTGTTGATGTACTCGTGGGCCTGCACAAGGTCGCGGGTGTAGATGGATGACGAGAGTCCGAACTGCACCGAGTTCGAGATGCGCACCGCGTCCTCAATGCCATCGGCCTGGAAGACCGTCAGCACCGGCCCAAAGATCTCCTCCTGTGCGATGCGGCTGTCAAGCGGCACGTCTGTGAAGATGGTCGGCTCGACGTAGTATCCGCCCTCAAACTCCGGTCCTTCGAGAGCGTGGCCGCCGAACGCCAGCTTTGCTCCCTCTTCTGTGCCGATGCCGATGTACTCCCGCACAGCGTCTAGCTGTGCCTTGCTGGAGAGAGGCGCAATGTCGTTCGCCGGATCGATTCCATCGCCAACCGTGAGCGCCTTTGTCTGTTCGATCAGCCGGTCCATGAACTCGCCGTATATCCCTCTTTCGACAATCGCCCTGCTGGTTGCGGTGCAGCGCTGGCCTGTTGAGCCGAACGCGCCCTGGACAATACCAGGGACAGCCTTGTCGAGATCGGCGTCGTTCATCACTATCGCCGCGTTCTTGCCGCCAAGCTCCGCCTGCACCTTCTTCAACGACTCGGCGGCGCGGGCGTAGATTCGTGTGCCGATCTCTGTCGACCCGGTGAATGAGATCGCCTTGACGCGCGGGTCATCGACGAGTGTGTTGCCGATAGAGCCGCCGGGGCCTGTGACCAGGTTGAAGACACCTGGCGGGATGCCTGCCTCTTCAAAGATCTCGGCGATGATGGTGGCGGCGAACGGTGTGCTGGACGCGGGCTTGAAGACGATTGCGTTGCCGCAGATGAGCGCAGGCGCCATCTTCCAGACCGGTATCGCCACCGGGAAGTTCCATGGCGTGATGATGGAGACGACGCCGAGCGGTCGTCTGAAGGTGTACGCGGCGGTGTCAGGCAACTCGGAGGGCGTGGTGTAGCCGAACAGCCTGCGGCCTTCACCTGCTGAGTACTCGAGGATGTTCATCGCCCGCTTCACCTCGCCGGTGGCGTCTGCGATGGGCTTGCCCTCCTCGATGGTGATGGCGCGAGCCAGCTCGCCGCCCCGTCTGCCAAACACCTCAAGCGCCTTGTAGAGCAGCGCGCCTCGTTGTGGAGCGGGCATGCGTCCCCATGCGGGCGCCGCGCCGGCCGCTGCGGCTATAGCGCTCTCCGCGTCCTGCGGGACCGATGCCTGGAACCAGCCGACGATCTCCTTCGGGCGCGCCGGGTTGATGGTGCGGTAGGTCTCGCCGGATACGGACTCGACCCACTCGCCGCCGATGAAGTTCCTGTGCGGTTGTGCCTGGTTTTGCTGGCTCACTGCTTACGCTCCCCGTTGTTGAAGATGGCGCGGAGGCGTAGTTTAGCGGGACGCGCGCCAGAGAGTTGGGACTATCCAACCCGACAGGCTCTGCCGAGTCCCTGTCTCCCCGGTTATTTGACGGCGAGATATCTCTGACAGGGCGGAACTCGGTGTCAGCGCTCAGTCCTTGCGGCGGCGCCAGCGGTCGACCAGTCCCAGTCCTGCCTCGTAGATGCCCTGCGAGTCCAGCTTGAAGTGCCGGTACAGGTCTTTGCGGGAGCCAGACTGGCCGTAGCTCGTGACGCCGAGCACAGTCGAGGGGCAATCGAGTGCCGCGCCGAGGAACGCCATCGAGTGCGGGTGGCCGTCGATCACACAGAGCGCAGGCCGGCCGGTCTCAGACTCGCTCAGGAGCCCTGTCGGGTCCCAGGGACCAGCGTCCTCACCGGACTGCTCAAGCTCAGAAGCCTGCGCCATGCGCCTGTACAGCAGGTCGGGGCTTGTCACGACGAACAGGTTCACGCCGATTCCCTCCTGTTCCAGCCGCTCGACGGAACCGATCGCCTCATCGACCAGCGCTCCGACTGCGAACAGGTTGAGAACGGCGTCCGAGTCGTCTGGCGCGCTCCTGAGCCGGTAACAGCCGGAGAGCACCTGGCCGCGAAGCCTGTCTGAAGGCGCTGGGAACAGCGACTGCCGCACCGGCCTTGTACTCAGCCTGAGCAGATAGGACTCGCCGCTGCCCGAGCCGATCGACCGTACAGCGTCCAGGAGGATCCACTCGACCTCTCGGGCGAAGGCCGGCTCGTAGTATGTGATTCCCGGCGTGTTGATGCCGAGCGCGGGGGTGATGACGCCCTGGTGCGCGCCGCCCTCTGTGCTGAGTGAGATGCCAGACGGTGTTGCCACCAGGATGAAGCGCGACTCCTGGTACAGCGCGTTCACCAGCGCGTCCGTGCCGCGGGCTATGAAAGGGTCGTAGACGGTGCCGATCGGGATGAGCCGCTGGCCTGACATTCGGTCCGCGAGGCCGAGCTGACCAAGCAGCAGGAACATGTTCATCTCGCTCAAACCGAGTTCGATGTGCCGCCCATCCGGTTTCTGCAGCCACTTCAGCATCCGCTCACGGAAGCCCAGGTAGTCCGGCGTCTCCTGCCGAGAGAAGACTGACGTGCGGTTGATCCAGCTTGAGAGGCCTGTCGAGGTTGCGACGTCTGCCGAAGTGGTGACGATGCGCATTGCGGACTCGGGCGAAGTGCGGTCAAGCTCGACCAGCATCCTGCCAAAGGCGTCCTGCGTCGAGGTGACTGCCGGGATAGAGAGGGCCGTTTCTGCGAACTTTATCTCCTGCGCCGGCTCCCCTCTCTGACGGCCTGCGAGCCGCGCCACAGCCTCGCCAATGTAGCGGTGCTCCTCGCTGTCCTCCGGGAACCGCTCCCACGGGTCCGCAGGGTCGCGGCCCATCGCCGCGCCAAGCTGCGAGAACTCTTCGCTCGACAGCAGCGCAGCGTGGTTGCGAGGGTCTGCCGCGCTCTGCAGTCCCCAGCCCTTCACGGTGTATGCGAACACGGCGGACGGGCCGTCGACCGCCGCCGCTTCCCTGTAGAGGCGCGCAAGGTAGCCGACATCGTGGCCGCCGAGGTTGGTGACGCGTTCGTACAACTCCCTGTCGTTTACTGTGGAGACGCAGAGGTCGAGGTCTGCCCGCGCCTGGCCAGCGCCCTCAAGCAGCCTGCTCCTGAACTTATCCTGAGGCGCTACCAGGAGTCCCTGGTACTCCTCGTTTGACATGTCGTCTATGCGCCGTCTGAGTTCCGCGCCGCCGGGCCGCTCCATTAGCTCGGTCAGCCTGTCGCCGTACTTGGCGGTGAAGATGGTCCAGCCGTTCGCTTCGAGCATGTCCATGAACTGCCGGATGCGGATGCCCGGCACGACACGGTCGAGACTCTGCCGGTTCACATCGACGATCCACGTGCAGCGGCCAAGTCCCGCAAGAGCAGGCTCTATCACCGCCTCCCACATCGAGCCCTCGTCCAGTTCGGCGTCGCCGAGGTGGGCGTAGAAGCGGCCGGACGCCGGCTCCAGGCCGTGCAGTTCGAGGTAGTCACGCGTCAGCGCCCCAAACGCGGCGGCGGGCCCTGCCAGGCCGACGGACCCGGTCGAGAAGTCGACGAGCTCCGGGTCTTTGGTCCTGCTCGGATAGGCCTGGAGACCGCCGTACTGCCTGAAGCGTTCGAGGTACGGCTCGTCCAGCTTGCCAAGCAGGTAGTTGATGGCGTGGAAGACGGGTGAGGCGTGCGGTTTGATGGCGACGCGGTCCCTGCTCTCGAGCACCTCGAAGTAGAGGGCTGTCAGCAGGGCGACGGATGAGGCGGAAGATGACTGGTGTCCGCCGACTTTGACGCCGTCCGTGTTCGGACGCACGTTGTTGGCGTGGTTGACGATGGCCGTGGCGAGCCAGAGGACCCGGTCACGCACAGTTGCCCGGATTCTGTCGATGTCCGCAGGCTGATCGACGGCCATGGCCAGCAGTCCTCAGCGGTTCAGGAGCTCAGGTTTTGATAGCAATCGCGGCCGGTGGAACCGAACGCGCTTTCGAGCATATCTGAGCTTCCGGGCCGCGTGACTACGGATAACTCACATTATCGGGAGTTCCGGGCGCCACACAGGTCAATCGCGCCGCGTTACGTCGCCGCGTGTGCGGCGTGCTTGCGGTGCCTGGCCCTGGAGTCCTTGCCACGGCTCTGTTGGAACCCGCCGTGGCTCTTTGGCCTCCGCTGTTGCGGCCGCTGCTGGCCAAGGCGTTCCTGCGCCCGCTCCAGCGGGCTCACGGCCGCTCCAGTCGCACGGGCAGGCTGTTGCTTGCGCTGCCCCCTGGCCGGCCCTCCGGCGGCCTGTGCCGGCTCCGCCAGGTCTGGCAACTCTGCGAAGTTGGGAAGTACACACCGCTGTACCGTTCTGCCCAGCTTCTTCTCAAGTGCGCGCACGGCCACTTCATCCTCAGGCGTGATGAACGTGAACGCCTTCCCGGACTGCTCGGCGCGCCCCGTGCGGCCGATGCGGTGGATGTACTGGTCAGGCGTGTTCGGGAAGTCGAAGTTAATGACGTGTGAGATGTTGGCGACGTCTATGCCGCGGGCGGCGATATCGGTGGCCACGAGGATGTTGTACTGACCGCTGCGGAACCCCTGCATGGCGCGGTCTCTCTGGCTCTGGGACATGTTGCCCTGGAGCGCGACGGCGTTGAAGCCGGCGGTCTGGAGCTGCCGGCCAGTCCTGAGCGCGCGGTGCTTGGTGCGCATAAAGATGATTGCAGACCTGAAGTCCTCATCTTTAAGGACATGCTGCAGCAGCGACATCTTCAGGTTCTGCGATACCGGATAGAGCTCGTGCTCGATGGTCGAGACAACTTTCGAGTGGCCGACGTCGACTACTTTTGGCTTGCGCAGCACTGTGTTGGCAAGCTTGCGGATCTCGGGTGGCATGGTCGCTGAGAAGAGGAGCGTCTGCCTGTCTTCCGGGAGGTTTGCGATGATGCGCCTGACGTCCGGCATGAAGCCCATGTCGAACATCTGGTCCGCCTCGTCAATAACCAATGTGTGGATGCCGCTGAGGTCGATTGCGTTCTGGCTGTGAAGGTCGAGCAGCCGTCCCGGGCAGGCGACCACAATCTCGGGTTTCTTCCGCAGTCCCTGGATCTGGCCGCGTAGCGATACGCCGCCGAAGACGGTTATCGAGCGGATAGGCGTGAACTGGCCGAGATCGGTGATATCTGCCTGGATCTGGTTCGCCAGCTCACGGGTCGGCGCAAGGATCAGCACGGACGGTCCGCGCCTGCGCCGCGTCATAAGGCTCTCCAGGATTGGAAGAGCGAACGCGGCGGTCTTGCCGGTGCCGGTCTGTGCCAGTCCCAGAACGTCATGGCCTTCGAGGACCGCAGGGATGGTGTCGATTTGGATCGGGCGCGGCTGCTGGTATCCGGCGAAGGCGATTCCGCGCTGAATGGCGGGGCCGAGGTTGAATGACGCAAAGCCGGTTTCAGTCAGCCGTGCGGGGGAGGTCTCAGTAATAATGTCGGGTCTCGTTTCAGGCGGCCGCGACCCTTTTGAAAGGTGGGCGCGTTGATCCGCCGGTTTATCGACCCATACAACAGAGACTGGAGCGAAAAGTAGGTGAGTTAGCGGGCCGAACCCTGAGCGGGAACCTGTCGTGTGCCCTGGAGCCGCCGGGGTTATGAGAGTGCTGCGTCGAAACGCGGCCTCAAACCGAATGGCCGAACGGCTCCTGTATCTTCAGCATAGCACTGTATGCCGATGCCGGGTAAGAGATGCGATTGGCAGAAACGCCCATTGTTGGCAGCATATGTTGCCGCACGGGGCGGGATTATCGACCGGCGGCTCCGCCAGGGATGCGCCGAAGATGCGCCGGCAGCCGCGCCAGTGCCCGCGTCCTTGCCCGAATATGGGGTCGCCGTTGACTGCGGAGTGCGGCCGGCGCCCGGATCGGCGCTTGGCCAATCGCGGCGGAGCGCAGATGGTACAGGGCAAGCTGGCTAGGTGTACCTCCCACGGAGGTACAGTGCCGCGTTGCCGGCTTCCGTCTTGCCACCTGTGCCTTCTTGGGTCACTTGAGTCTTTTCATTTCAGGTTTATCGTTGGCCGTCACAGTAGGTCCTGGCCGAAAATGCTCTCCGCACGGGGTTCCAGGGCGATTCCCACCTTAGTCGCCAGTACGCGCAGGCCATTCCTGCGCGACGTCGTGAAATTCTGCCTCTGCGCGGCGCCGCTCGGAGGGATGAAGAAGACTGTCGGGGAGACCGGGACGGAGAGGCCGGTTGCCAGTGCGGCGTCAGCCAGCACGTACGGGACCGCGCCACGGGCGACTACCTGTCGGAATTGCTTTGGCGCCGATTCCACCAGACCACCCGCTCCTTTTACTTTCGACGCACAGCTTCCGCTGAACCGGACAGTTGCCAGAACGAACGGCACATGCCTGATCAAGTGACGGGCCGTTTGAGTCCATCTAGACCAGGCAAATGCAGAGCCCCGGCCCATACACGGCAGTCGGGCCTATCCAATACTAGGTGTGTGAGGGTCTGGCGCAGTGTGGATAGCCGTACTACCTGCCGGGCGCTACTACGTGTGTGCGTCCCCTGCAGGACCACCCGGCTGCGGACGGGGCCGGGCATTATCCTGAACGAACTCCCCGGAGAGCACAGAGATGAACAGCCGCTGCGTGTGGCCGCGGCAAGGGCCTGCCGGGACTGCTAACGGGGAGCGGTCCGGTACGCGTCCGGCAGCAGGAGAGCCGTCTGTGGCTCTGTAGCCGACTCAAGCAGTCTCAGAGACTCTCGCAGCACGTGAGCCTGGCGCTCCACATCGAACGGCGCCCCCAGCGGCCTTCCCATGATGTGGCGGGTGAACAGGACCCTGGCAGGCTTCATCGCCAGCACCCGGCCACGGAAAACGTTCGACATCACAATCACCGTCGGGATGCCCGCCGCCTCGAACGCCCTGCTGACGTGTCCGACCGACACGTGGCAGACCGGTCAAACGGGCACCAGCACAGCGGCTTCCCAACCTTCGGTCTTCGCCTTCTCGGCCCACGCCGGCGCGTCTTCCTTGGTCAGCCGTATCTGCGACGTGAGGCCGATGAATGAGTACGCCGTCCGGGCGAACTCACCGATCACGCCAGCGGCCTCCATCTCCCCCATGCGGTCGATTGGCATCACCGTCTCGCGGTCCTTGAGCGCCGCACGGATGTCGTATCCAGGCTGGTGCACGCCAATCCGCTCCTGCGGCGTGTCGACCGGAACCGCTGACAGGAACGGCTTCGCCCTGCCGTACTCGCCGATGTGCCTCGTGCCCTCCTCCTGCGAGTACTCGGCCAGCTCGGGCGGAGCGTGAGGCTGGCCGAGTACATAGTGGCCGCTTGAGGTCAACAGGCCGACTCGCATTTCAGAAAGCGGCTTTTTAAGCGGAGCGAACGGCGCGTCTTCATATTTCCAGCGGGTCTCCTCGTCCGGTGGCGAGTACCCCGCCAACTGCGCCTCGTAGATCAGGTCGAACAGCGACGAGAGGTCGCCTGTGTCGACAACCTCCCCGAGCTCGCGCAACAACGACTGCAGGAACCGCTCGGCAGCCTCTTCCGGAAGGTTTTTCAGGAACTTGAACAGGAGGTCGGTGCGTGACCCGTATGAGAGCGAGTCGACGTATTCTTTGAACGTCTCACCGGGCATATGAGTGTCCTTGAGTATGCTGATATGTCAGGCCTGGCGAATCACCGAAACGGTGTCACTGACTATAAGCTCAGGCTCGGTAATCGCTTGCACGTCCTCCGGCGACCAGCCTGGAGCGGTCTCCATGAGGACGAGTCCGTCCGCTGTGACTTTGATGACTGCAACATCTGTAACGATCTCATCGACGCAGGCGGGCGCCGTCAGCGGGAAGCTGCACCTGTTCACGATCTTGGGCTGGTTGTCCCGCGTCGTGTGCTCCATCGCAACGATCACGCGCTTTGCGTTGGCCGCAAGGTCCATGCCTCCGCCGATGCTGCCTATGCCGCGCTTCGGGATGAGCCAGTTCGCAAGGTCGCCTGCGCGAGAGACCTGCAGCCCGCCGAGCACCGTCACGTCTATATGGCCGCCGCGCACAAGGTTGAACGACTCGACCGAGTCGAAGAACGCCATGCCGGGCACGAGCTTCGGGAAGTTGCCGCTGGCTTCCATGATGTTGGGATCGCCGGTCGACTTCGTGAGCATCTCGGTGAACCCGAGGATGCCGTTTTCGGCGTGGTACCGCAGCTCGACGCCTTCGGGCAGCAGGTCTGCGCAGAGGGCGGGAATGCCGATGCCAAGGTTCACGATCCCACCGTCAGGCAGGTCCAGCGCGACACGGCGTGCAATCTCGGTGCGGTTCAGGCGGCGGGCCGGGTCAGTCATGGATACGGGTCTCCCGGCTCTCGCCTCACGATGCGGTTGACGTATGCGCCGAGCGTGCCGACGCGCTCCGGGTCGATGCCGCCAGGCTCAACGATCTCGTCTACCTCGGCGATGGTGACCTTCGCGGCCGTCGCCATCGCAGGTCCGAACGCCCTGCTGGTGCCGACGTACTGCAGGTTGCCATGCGTGTCGGCTCTCTGAGCACGCACGAGCGCGTAGTCTGCGTGAAGAGCATGCTCAAGCAGGTATGTCCTGCCACCGAACTCACGCGACTCCTTGCCCTCTGCGACAGGTGTGCCGACGCCCGTCGGGGTGTAGAAGGCAGGGATGCCTGCGCCCGCGGAGCGGATCCGTTCTATAAGCGTCCCCTGCGGCACGATGTCTACCTTTGCCCTGCCCTCACGCCACGCCTTTTCGATCTCGCTTAGCGGGTTCGTCGTGCCCGGCACAGGGAACGAGCAGATGATCCTGGTCGCCTGGCCGCTCGCAAAGAAGATGCCCTGGTCAACAGGCGCCGGGGCGTCCGGGCCTTCCGGCCAGCCGTAGCCGGTGGTCATCGAGATGCCTGCCACGTTGCCGATGATTGTGAGGTTTTTTGCGCCGTGGTTCCTGAGCGCAAGCATGAGGCGGGTGGGCTGGCCGCCGGCGCCGCCAAAGCCCCCGATCATGATCGACGCGCCGTCCGGGATGTCGGCAACCGCGGCGGCGAAGCTTTCTGCAATCCTGTTGAGGGCCATCGCCGGATGATAGCGTGACGAACAGGGCCGCGGTAGATTGCTCCCCGGTGAGACGGCAGCCAGACAGCTTGAGTTGTCACGCTGAACTCGATTGGCTCTGTTGACATCTTTGTCCGGATTTCCTCTCCCTGGCCGGGTGCCCGTTTGCGGGTGCGGGTTAGGGATAGGGTGGTTGGTCTGTCATTCTGAGCTTGACTCAGAATCTCTCGGCCGACTGTAGATGAACGGTAAGATCCCTCTGCCCGCAAGCGGGCGCCCCGCGATCGGGACGAAAACTGATCACTGGCACTTATGCCCTGTGGCTATCGACCGGACTGGAGGAACCGCACTGCCTGACGAAAATCAGACTCCGGAAGCAGCCGTTGTTCCGCATGTCCCAGACACAGACGGCGACGCTTGCGTCAACGCAAGCCAGTCGGAAACGGACCCCGGCGCAGACGCTCCAGAGGCCGACTCCGCGCAGGCGCCGCGGTATGAGCGAATTCATCTTCGCGTGACACTCGCCAGCATCGCGCTTTCGATTGCGCTTCCACTGGCGTTCCTGCTCGCAGGCTGGTCTGAAGCGCTGCGCGACGTGGTCGAGGGCTGGACGGGCTCAGCCGGACCGGCGGCGCTGGTAATCCTCATCTACCTGCTCATTGTCATGCTCGCATTCGAGGTCGTCACCTTCCCGCTCGACATCTACTCAGGCCACTTCGTCGAGCGGCAGTTCGGCCTTTCCCGCTCGACTCTCGGCCAGTGGCTCATAGACTGGGCAAAGGCGCAGGCGCTGCAACTGGTGTTTCTCGTCGCCGCAGTCGAACTCATCTACCTACTGTTGCGGGAGCTTCCCGGCACGTGGTGGCTGGTGGCGGGCGCAGGGTTCACGCTGTTCTTCGTCGTGCTTGCGGCGCTGGCGCCGGTGCTGCTGTTCCGCATCTTCTTCAAGTTCGAGCCGCTGCCGGACGGCGAGCTGAAAGACAGGCTGCTGGCGCTTTCACTGCGACTTGGCGTCTACGTGCGCGGCGTCTACATCTGGAAGCTTGGCGAAAAGACGAGCAAGGCGAACGCGGCGCTGGCAGGGTGGGGCAGGACGAGACGGATCCTGCTGGCCGACACGCTGATCGACGAGCACTCGACTGACGAGATCGAGGTTGTGCTGGCGCACGAGATGGCTCACCAGGTCCACCACGACATCTGGAAAGGTCTCGCCATTCAGACGGCGCTGGTTTTCGTGGCGTTCTACGCCGTACACCTGGCGCTCGACGCGTGGACAGAGCCGCTCGGGCTGCGGTCAGTCTCGGACATCGCGAACCTCCCGCTGCTGTTGCTGGTGAGTGGCGCGGTTGCCCTGCTGGCCCTGCCCGTTGCGAACGGCCTCTCACGGCGGATGGAGCATGCGGCGGACGTGTATGCGCTTGAGAAGACCGGGATGACAGGGCCGTTCGCGTCTGCGATGGAGCGGCTGTCGGAACAGAACCTTTCGCGGAGGCGGCCGAACCGGATTATCGAGCTGGTGCTCCACTCGCACCCGTCTGTCGAGAGCAGGATAGAGTTTGCGCGCCAGTGGGAGCGTGAGCACAGAGCCGCAGATACCGGCTCATCGGCAACGGAGCAGTCATGACGACGGTTGAGATAGACGGCGAGAACTGGGTGATCGACGGCGTACCCACACACGACGGCCGCAAGTTCAACGGCGGAAGCGTCGAGGGGCTGCTGCTGAACAGCCGCACGGCGAACGGCATCTTCGACGACGCCAACCGGCTGACCCGGCACCTGTGGAGCTATCCGGATACAGGGACATGGGATGCCGGACGCAACACCGGCGAGCTGATCTCAATGCTGCCTGTGTACCGCTCACACGGCCTGGACGCCATATGCGTCAACCTGCAGGGAGCGTCGCCTCTCGGTTACTACAAAAGCGACGAGTCGGGACTCGCAGACCTGATGAGCCGCATCCGCTCAGAGCACCCTGACGCCACTGAAGAGGAGGTCTGGCAGGGCGTGCCTGGAACCGGGTCTCAGCCGTGGGACTCAGGAGCGATCAACGCTGACGGCTCGCTCAAGCCGGATTTCATGGACCGGGCTGAGAGGTTGCTGAAAGCCGTGGACGCGGCGGGCATGGTGACGGTGCTCGGCATCTTCTACTTCGGGCAGGACGAGCGAGTGCGTGACGAGACGGCCGTCAGGCGCGCTGTCGAGGAGTCGTGCTCGTGGGTGCTCGAAAAAGGGTTCGCCAACGTCGTTATCGAGGTGAACAACGAGTGCGATGTGCCGCGCTATGAGCACGATGTCCTCATGCCCGACCGAGTGCACGAGCTGATCGCTGTCGCAAGGGCGGTGACCTCCGGCGGCAGGCGGCTGCTGGCCGGCACGAGCTTTACGCGGCGGGTGAGGCCGCCAGACGCCGTGATCGCCGCATCCGATTTTGTCCTGCTGCATGGCAACGGGGTCGCGGAGCCGCGGCAGATCGGCGGCATGGTGGACGAGGTGCGCGCGACGCCCGCCTATCGCGGCCAGCCGGTCGTCTACAACGAGGATGACCACTTCGATTTCGACATGCCGGAGAACAACTTCTCTGTGGCGCTGGCGCACCGGGCAGGCTGGGGCTTCTTCGACCCCGGCCCGGGCGCGGGCGGCCTGGCCGCGTACGGCGACTACAGCGCCGGGTACCAGAACCCGCCGGTCAACTGGGGACTGAACGACGAGCGCAAGCGGGGCTTCTTCAGGATGCTCGGCAGGGTCACAGGCAAGAGGCCGTAAAGCGACTGATTCCGGCGTCGCCAATCTCGAAAATACGCACATAGCACGAAACACGTACAGTGTCAAGTCGCCCTGGTTGACTTTTTGCGCGTTTAGTCTCAGTATGTCTGTCACCGGCACGGTGTATGAGTTTCATCGCTCGCCGGACCCTCGATCTTCTACGCAAGACGGCAGGTCCCGAAAGCCAATTCACGGGACCATCTGTTCAACGCGGAATTTTTGCTCTGGAATGAGCAAGGGCCGCGCAGGAGGCACGCAGAGCAATGGCACTTCTTGAACGACTTTTCGACGCGCGTTTTGACGAGTCGCCGCCCGCGCCAGCGGTCCCGCAGCCGGCGATGTCGGTTGTCGAGACCAGCGATGACTTCGGCAAATTCGCCATCGAGCCGCTCCCGCGCGGCAGAGGAATGACGCTGGGCAACTCGCTTCGCCGCACGCTGCTCAACTCGGTGCCGGGCGCGGCGGTGACCTGGGCCAAGATCGAGGGGGTGCCGCACGAGTACGCGTCGCTGGCCGGGATGCGGGAAGACGTCACCGACTTCCTCCTGAACCTGAAGGGAGTGCGGATCCGCTCCCTGGCGAACAGGCCGGGACGGTTGCGGATCGAGGTTGATGGAGAGGGCGAGGTGCGCGCTGGCGACATCCTGGCGA
Organism: Chloroflexota bacterium; assembly: GCA_027624075.1. GTDB lineage: Bacteria > Chloroflexota > Dehalococcoidia > Lucifugimonadales > Lucifugimonadaceae > JAJCYX01. The sequence goes on along the minus strand of JAQBUH010000003.1, from coordinate 72,721 downwards.
CCTCCGACTTTGCGATCGTCAACCCGGAGCACCACCTTGCGACGCTTGACTCGTGGGAGGCGCGGCTATCGGTTGAGTTGAATGTCGAGCAGGGCGTCGCGTACAGGGACGCTGCGCAGGATGAGTCCCTGCCCGTTGGCGTACTGCAGATCGACGCAGTCTTCACTCCCGTCCGCAAGGCTAACTTCTATGTGGAGAAGGTGCGAGTTGGGCAGGGCGATGAGATGGAGCGGCTGATTATGGAGGTGTGGACAGACAGGGCGCTGTCGCCGCTGGATGCTCTGCAGGCCGCTGCGAGCGAGCTGACGCGGGACCTGTACCTTGTGGTGGGAGCGTCAGAAAACCCGGCCGGCCAGGGGCCGAAATTTCCGGGTGTGCCCGTCGAGAAGCTCAACATGAGGGTAGAGGAGCTCGGGCTATCCGCGCACACGCGGAACGCTCTTCGCCGCTCGGGCTACAACCGCGCCATCGACATCCTCTCGGTGACAGACGCCGAACTGATGAGGATCAAGAACTTCGGCAAGACTTCGATGGCTGAGTTGAAGAAGCGGCTTGCGGCGTGCGGGCTGGTGGTTGGCGGTGATGAGGCGGAAGAGCCTGGAGTTTCGGAGTGACTTACCTGGACGCTCGCTTCATGTTCCTGATGTCTACCGGCTCGATACTGTCCGCCGGCGCGAAGCCAAGCGCGACGCCGTAGAAATACAGCTCTGCCTCCAGCGCCCGCTCGATGTTCTCCGACTTGCGGAAGCCGTGCTGCTCGCCTGCGAACGGCACATACGCGTGCATGATCCGCTTCTCTTCGAGCGCCTTGACCATGATCTCTGCCTGCGACGGCGGCACGATCTTATCTTCGAGACCCTGGAAGATGATCATCGGCGCGCTCAGCTGATCTGTGAAGTTGATGGCGGAGCGGTCGTGGTAGCGCTGTTTTTCCTGTGGGTATGGCCCGATCAACGAGTCGAGATAGCGCGACTCGAACTTGTGCGTGTCGCCCAGGAACACGCTCAGGTCGGCGATGCCGTAGTAGGCGGCGCCGGCCGCAAAGACCTTGTGGAAGGTGAGCGCGTTGATCGTCGTATAGCCGCCTGCGCTGCCGCCGCGAATCACCGTGCGCCTCCGGTCAGTGAGTCCGCGGGTTGCAAGGTAATCGGCGGCGGCGATACAGTCATCAGTGTCGTAGCGGCCCCAGTTCTCTCGCAGCGCGTTGCGGTACGCGCGGCCGTAGCCTGTTGAGCCGCGGTAGTTCACGTCAACGACCGCGATACCGCGGCTGGTCCAGAACTGCGTCATCAGGCTTAGCGACGCGCTTGTCGCACTCGTCGGCCCTCCGTGGCAGATCACCATGAGCGGAGGCAGCTCGCCGGGTTGCCCCTGGAAATCCCGGTTTTTCGGGGCGTAGAAGTAAGCGTGGGCGATGGCGCTCCCGGTGGTGGGGAAGGAGATCGGCTCAGGCGCCGAGATGTAGTCCGGGTTCACCGTCACGCTCGAACTCTGCTTGACCACCGTCGTTGCGCCTGAGGCGAGATCGAGGCGGACGACTGCCGGCTCGCGGGTTGGGCTGGCGCCGATGAAGTAGACGGCATCACCAGCAGATTGGACGGATGAGATGTCCGAGTACGGGATATCGATAGCTCCAGTGCGGCCGCCGCCCGGCGCCACAGTGACGAGGGCGCCGGTTGCGCCCTCGGACTTCCGGACGAGAGCAGAGCCGTCTTCCAGCAGGCAACAGGTTGAGAAGCCAAACGCCCACGAGGCGCCACCGGCATCGAACTTCTCCGGCAGCAGGTTCACCGCGGCGCCGTCTCGCCATGAGAACAGGTTCCACCATCCGGGGCTGTCAGAGATGAAGTGGAGCAGCCCGCCCGGGCTCCACTCCGGCTGAATGATGCTCTCGTCCTTGCCCCCGGCTATCTGTGCCTCGAAAGCCACCGTGGCGTCCGGGTTAAGCGTGGCCGACCACAGCTCCGTTCCGTCCCATGGCATGTTCGGGTGGTCCCACGCCGTCCATGCGATAGAGGCGCCGTCCGGGCTGACGCGCGGAGACGAGTAGAAGTCTCTGCCTGACGCAATGACGCGAGGTCCGGCGCTGCCGTCTGCCGGGATAACGACCAGCTCGTTGTCCGCCTCGCGACCGTCGTGGTGCCGCTCCCTGACGCAGACGATATGCCGGCCGTCAGGAGTCACCTCAAGGTCCGCATAGCGGTCGCCGCGGGCAATGGCAGGCGCGGGAGTGATTGGCTCAGGCTTTGCCCCTGGCGCCTGGCGGTACAGCCGCTGGTCGTCCCAGTTTGAGAAGTAGATCGTGCCGCCGTGTACAGCGTACGCTCCGCCGCCGTATTCGTGGACAGCGGTGCGCACATTAAAACCTTCGGGGATTGCGTCGGATATCGCGCCGTCCGGAGACATGCGGACGATGACGTAACGTCCGGCTTCGGAAGGCCTGCCTTCGAGCCAGTAGAGGCCTTCGCCGCCGACCCTGATTTCGCCCAGCCGCACTGAGCCAGCGGTGATCAGGTCAGGGGTGACCGGAGACTTCCATGATCCGTATGGGGCGACGGCTTTGCGGGCGGCTTTCTGGGGCATCGTCTGAGGTGTCTTTCTTGCAGGGTCCGGCCGTGCCTGGGATTTGCCGTTGGCGAACGGAGAGGCGGGAACAGTCTACTTCGTGGCAGAGTCTGCCGGAACACGCGGCGGCGGATGAGACCGGCCTGAACTGGCGCGTCCCATGCAGAGACGATGACTGGAACAGCGCAGGGCATGATGCGGCTAGCCAACGTATTCGTGCCGCAGGATGCTCATGATCAGGTCGTTCTGTCGCTCGCCCAGCACCAGCGCACGTTCCCGCAGCACGCCCTTGTGCTTGAAACCGCTTTTCTCGTAACTGCGGATTGCCCTGGCGTTTGACTCAAGAACAACGAGGTCGATCCGGTGCAACCGCAGGCCCTCGAACGCGTGCCGTAGGGCGAGTCGAGTGGCGTCTGTGCCGTATCCGTGCCCCCAGTCATCCGGATGCCAGATCCCGATGGCGAGGCGGGCGTGCCCTTCTGCCTCGTCAATGTCATCGAGTCTGACCTGGCCAATCCCGTGGCCGGCGCGTTCAATCACCCACTTCAGGGAGTCGGGAAAGCGATTAACCCATCTAACCCATTGCTCGAACGCTTCTTGAGTGGGAGGCCTGGCGGTCGAAGGATCGCCGCCATAGGCCAGGATCGTCTCTGGCTGACCTCCCTTCGCCATGAAGTCGGTGACATCCGACTCTTTGACCTGCCGGACCGTGACCAGCTTCCCAACATATTCAGGCGCCGGTCTGCTCACTCGCTCACCTCGGCCCGTTCCGGGTTTAAACGGCTGGTTTGGCCGCTAACGGCCCGCCACATGGCGCAAGAGCCTGATTTTATGACTTTCACGCGGGGAGGAATTTTAGACTGAGCGCGCCGGTGGGAACCGGCGTGAGTTATCTGAAATGAACAGACGGTGGCTGCCGCAATTACGCTTGCGGCAACCTCCGCCGTTCGTCGAGCCCAAATCAGACCTTGTGCCCGCGGCCCTGCGCTTCCCGGCCCTGCTAGGCCGGGTTAAAGCCTCGTCGCCTACTGACCCATGAACGTGCCGTATGGGACCTTGTTAACGAACAGGGAGTATTCGACCCCCCGCTGGAAGCCGTCCGAGCCCAGCGCCACGGAGTGAACCGTCTCGCCGTAAATGGCTGCGCAGAGCACAACTGACAGGTCTGCGGGCTGGTTGTTGAGCACGGTCACATGCACCGCTGTTCCGTCGATCTCAACCTCCCACCCCGCGTCGCGCTCGCAGCCGTTCGGCTGAGCGGACGTGACCTGCAGGAAGTACTGCGGAGGCAACGACTTCGTGGCAGCCACTTTACCGACGCTCACCACAGGGGCAGGCACGACCACGACTTCCGGGTTTCCAGGCAGTGGCAGCGGCTCGGGACGGTCTGCCGGCAGCTCAACAGGTTTCCCGCCGGGGCCTGCGAACTTCTGACCTGCCGCCGCGTCCAGGGCCTTGACCACATCATCGGCCGTGCCGACGTAGAGGACTATCGAGTTGCCCGCCAGGTACAGGTGAGGCGTCGATATCCAGCTCACATTCAGCACAGGACCGTTCGGGCCGAGGTTGAATGACGACCCATCGAGCGACACTCCGGATGCCGCAACCAGCGAGCCGGCGCCAGGGCCGAACGAGAAGATCTCGACTCGTTCGCCGTTGACCAGCACGACCTCTGACGTAAAGCCAAAGATTTCAGAACCCTTCTCACCGGTGCGCACAATGTTCACGCCGGCGGCCTGAAGGCCGAAGATCAGCGCGTCGATATCAGCAATGATCGGCGTAATGACCGGGCCGTCTCCATCTCCGCCGCCAACAGGCTCGTACGGGTTGGCGCAGCGAATGTTCGGCGCGGTCACCTGGAACTTGAGCGACTCTTCGTCGCCGTAGTTCTGCCACCGGACGGTATACAGCTCGCATGCGTCGAGGTTCGTTGCGGCTGAGCCGAGCGGGATGGTGTGCTCGACGATGCCGTAGATCTCTGTGCATGCGACGAGCTGGTCTGGAGCCGGGACACGGTTCAGGACCGTGAGCGTCAGCTCAAGCTCGCCCGTCTGCACGACCGACCAGTCCTCGAAGGATGCGCAACCGCTCGGCAACCCGGTTGTCACGTACAGCACGAAGAGACCAGGCTCGTCAGCGTCCTCGCCGACCTCCACAGACTCGATCGGCGCCGGTTCGAGGACCGTCTCGTAGCCGGGGTCGCCGGTCAGCGGGCCGGCGTAGCCCGCAAACTCCTCGCCGAATGTGTCCCTCAGCAGGGTTATTACCGCTGTGTCGCCACCGGTGTAGACGGCAATCACGTTGGCCTGCTGGAAGTAGTGAGGGCGGTTTAGAAAATCGATCGCGATGGGCGGGCCGTCGCCGCTCGAAATGGTCGTGCCGTCACTTGAGACGGTCAGCGCCGCTTTGTCCGCTTCAGTGACGGACGGAAACTCGTAGATGGCGACGGACTCGCCGTTTATGAGGACGTTCGTCACGGGGTTGTCGAAGATGCCGTCACGCTGCTCGTCCACCCGCACGACGACCGTGCCGTTTGCCTCGATGGCCTGCCGGACGGCGTCATAGCCGGACTGTATAGACGAGGATGGTGGCGGAGTCGGGTGTTCAGAGCCGCCGTCTGAGCCTGCGCCGCCCGCGGCAGGCGCGCCAGTGCTGTCAGATCCGCATGCGATGGCGGCTAAGGACAACACGCCGCCGAGTGCGAGGAGCGTGCTCTTTCTCTTGATACTGGGTAGCAGGTCTTTCATCATGTCTCTCACTTACGGTACTTCGGTTGTCAGGTCTGGCGTCGGCCGGTTGTACGCTCCGGTCCAGTTATGTTGGCTGATCGGCCGCCACCGCATTTTTTCGGGCTTCGGTTGGCGGGGTCGTAGATATAGACGAGGAGCAGGCCCGGATTGTTCCCTGCCGTTAGGAGCACGAGGATAGGAGGAGTTCGGCATAGCCATCCTCAGCACAGTGATTGACTTTGGCGAATTCCGGCGCATATACTCGAAATGGAACCGAATCAGCAAAGGCTGTGACCGGGACTAGTACGTCTCAGTACGGATTGAAGAGAGCCGGGGCAAGGTGAGAGCCCGGCATCACGGCTGAGGCCGAATGGACCCGCAAGCCGCAGGGCGAATGCCGGGCGTGTTGGAGCTTCTCTCCCGCAGACAGGCACTTAGTCCGAGCCGGAATGGGCGCCGTTATCAGAGCCCCGGGCCTTCCTCGCACATTAGCGTGGAGTGCCTGACAAGAGATGTCTTGCCGCACATGTGGCCGGATGATCAGGGTGGCACCGCGTGGAACAACCTCGCCCCTGCATGGGAGCGGGGTTTTTTATTGCCGCTTTTTTGGAGAATTGGGAGCGAAGTCTGTCATGCTGAACTCGATTCAGCATCTCTCGGAAGCCAGTTAGCTGAGAGATTCTGAGTCAAGCTCAGAATGACAATGGCTCCCCAACCTCTAACTCCCTGCCGAAGCCGAAAGCAAGAACAGAGCGAAGCGAACAGAGCACATGGCAGACAAAACGAAAAAGCGAATACTGACAGGAGTGCGGCCCACCGGAGCGCTCCACCTCGGCCACTACGTCGGCGCGCTGCACAACTGGCTTGAACTCCAGGACCAGTATGACTGCTACTTCCTGATAGCCGACTACCAGGCGCTCGGCGACCACTTTCACGAGATCGACCTGATCCGTGACTCGGTCCTGCAGGTCACACTGGACTGGCTGTCAGTAGGTCTCGACCCTGAGAAGTCGGCGTTTGTAATCCAGAGCTACGTCCCTGAGCACGCTGAGCTATCGATGCTCCTCAGCTTCATCACGCCGCTCGGGCTGCTGGAACGCAACCCGACGCTCAAGGCAGAGCTAAGCGAGCTTCCTGTCGAGCGCCGGACCGTCGGCTTCTATAACTATCCAATGAGCCAGGTTGCAGACATCCTGCTGCCGCGGGCGCACCTTGTTCCGGTTGGAGAGGACCAGGCGCCGCACGTCGAGATGACCCGAGAGGTGGCGCGCAAGTTCAACCGCATGTTCGGCGAGGTGTTCCCCGAGCCGGACACTCTGATCGGCAGGGTGCCGAGGCTTTCGGGCACAGACGGCCAGGGCAAGATGAGTAAGTCCAAGGGCAACGTGATCCTGCTGTCTGACGATGAGGCGACGGTGAATAAGAAGGTGCGCGGGATGTTCACGGACCCGAACCGCATCCGGGCGGATATTCCCGGCAGGGTCGAGGGCAACCCGGTCTTCGAGTACCACGACGCCTTCAACCCTGACACGGCGCAGGTGGACGACTTCAAGGAGCGCTACAGGCTGGGGACGGTTGGCGACGTTGAGGTGAAGGTTGCGCTTGCTAAGGCGCTGAACGAGCGCCTCGAGCCGATCCGTGAGCGCCGCGCGTACTACGAGCAACACATGGACCTGGTTGAAGAGGCGATCATGACCGGAGTGCGAAAGAGTCGTGAGATCGCGGCGGAGACGATGACGATGGTGCGTGACGCCATGAAGATCAGCTCGTACACCTCAAGCTGGAAGTAGTTTTTTGTTTTCTCAGGTCCAATTTGCCAGTTTCGATGTGACGGCTGACCGGCAGCAGACAATGAAGTGATGAGAATGAGTTCAACAGTCCCAAATTCGACCGGAATGATCTGGCGAGGCCGCAGGTCAAGCGCCTGGCCGTCTTCCTGGCGGCCACGCGCGTCGTTAACTCCGCCGCATACATATTTGAACTCAACGAAAGATGTCAGACATGCCTTTGTACACGCCAGACCTTGAGACCTTCAAGCAACTCGCAACTGAATACAACCTCATCCCCGTCTACAGGGAGATAACCGCAGACCTCGAAACCCCGGTTTCGGCGTACCTGAAAGTCGCCCGCGGGCCGTACTCGTTTCTCTTCGAGTCGGTGGAAGGAGGCGAGAACCTTGCTCGGTTCAGCTTCATCGGCACCGAGCCCGGAGAGCTGATCCGCACCGGGCCGGGCGAGCAGGACGGCGCGGTCGACCCGCTCAACCTGCTCAGGGACCGCATGGCCGGAATCAAGCACGCCAACGTGCGAGGGCTCCCGAAATTCCACGGCGGCGCGGTCGGCTACATCGCCTACGACGCCGTCTCCTACTTCGAGCCGCGGGTTCCTCCGATCTCGAGCGAGAAGACTGGCCTCAATGTCCCTGAGGCGATCTTCCTGTTCACCGACTCGCTACTTATCTTCGACCATGTCAGGCACACGATCACCGTGCTGGCTTACGCAGAGTCGGGCGGCGGCGACTCTGAGGCCGAATACACGAAGGCGACGCGGCGGATTGAGGAGCTGATTACGAGGCTGGAACAGCCGTTGCGGGAGAGCGTCCACCGCAGGGCGAGCCCGGCAACAGGAGGCTTCTCCGCGTCCGAGGCCAACCTGGACTATTCGGCTTCCGCCGCCGCCGTTACAGCGCATGCCGGAGAGCCAAAAACCGGGCAGCCGTTCATCCCGAACATGACGCGAGACTACTACAACAGAATGATCGAAACGTCGCGGCGCTACATCTTCGAGGGAGAGATCATCCAGGCGGTCGTGTCGCAGAGACTGGCGCGGCGGACGCCGGTCCAGCCGTTCGACCTGTACAGGTCACTGCGAGCGGTCAACCCCTCGCCGTACATGTTCTTTCTCGACCTTGACGGGTTCCAGATCATCGGCGCGTCACCCGAACTCCTGGCATCGGTGATCGACGGCGAGGTTGCGGTCCACCCGATAGCGGGGACGCGCCCGCGCGGCAAGACGCCGGAGGAGGACGACGCTCTGGAGAGGGAGCTGCTTGCGGACGAGAAGGAGGTTGCGGAGCACGTGATGCTGCTGGACCTGGGCCGCAATGACGTTGGCCGTGTCTCGGTGCCGGGCTCTGTGAGGGTCGAGCAGCAGCTTGAGGTTGAGAAGTACTCGCACGTGATGCACATCGTGTCGCATGTGACGGGCCGCCTGGCGAAGGGATTCGACACGTTCGATGCGCTGAAGGCTGCGTTCCCTGCGGGGACGGTCTCCGGCGCGCCGAAGGTGCGGGCGATGGAGGTGATCGCGGAGCTTGAGCCACAGAAGCGAGGCCCGTATTCGGGCGCGGTTGGGTACTTCAGCTACACGGGCAATATGGACACTGCGATTGCGCTGCGGACGCTGGTGCTGAAGGATGGCGTGGCTTACCTGCAGGCGGGCGGCGGTATCGTTGCGGACAGCGTGCCGCAGACGGAGTACGAGGAGACGCTGCACAAGATGGGCGCGCTGATGCGTGCAATCGACCACGCCGAGGAGTCGTTCGTTGCCGCCGGGTAGAGTGGTACGACGTGTGACGGAAGTTGGCGGCTATGTATGCGGCAGATGCGACGGGCGTGCAGGTCGTAGGCAGAGCGGTGTTCGATAGCGGCGCCGGAGCGGGAGTACCTTGAGCCAGGGCGATTAGAAGACAAGAAATATGCTGCTGCTGATTGATAACTACGACAGCTTCACCTACAACCTGTTCCAGTACCTCTCGGAGCTGGGCGCAGACGTCGAGGTGGTGCGGAACGACAAAGCGACGGTCGAAGAGCTTGACCTGATGCGGCCGGAGCTTGTCGTCGTGTCGCCCGGCCCGTCCAACCCGGACAGCGCAGGCGTGTCCGTAGACGCCGTGCGCCATTTCGCGGGCATGGTCCCGGTGCTTGGCGTCTGCCTTGGCCACCAGTGCATCGGCGCCGCGTTCGGGGCCACGGTGAGCGGTGCTGGCGAGATCCGGCACGGCAAGACCTCGCTGATCCACCACGACGGCAAGGGCATCTTCGAAGGCGTCGAGAACCCGTTCGAGGCGGTCAGGTACCACTCGCTTGCGATAGAGAGCGACACGGTGCCGCCCGACTTCGAGGTGACGGCGAGGACCGGGAACGGGATCATCATGGGCATCCGGCACAAGAGCCTGCCGATAGAAGGCGTGCAGTTTCATCCAGAGTCGATCATGACGAAGCCGGGCAAGCAGATCCTGCAGAACTTCCTCAACCTGGCAAAGCGGTTTCAGAAAAACAGAAAGATGGTGGCGCCGTGACTGAAGAGAAGCCTTCGAGATCAAGGTTCGGCCGCATCCGCGGCATCGGCGAGAACGTCACAGATGCTGTGCAGGCCGTTACGGGCCACTCCGCCGCTGAAGATATCGCCGAGTTCACCGAGGCATACACCGAAGTGCTGACCGGGTTGCATGATGACGTGGCGTTGTTGAGCCGCAGAGTCGCTCAATGCGAAAGCCAGTCGGTTCAGTCCAGTGCCGGACTGCGGAGCGATGTGGCACGGCTTGAGCGGAGCACGCGCATTGCTCAGGTCTTGGCCGCAGTCGCAGTGATCGCAGGAATAGTGGCTGTCGCACTGGCGGCGGCGATATGACTGTAGAGGAGGCAGGTAATTCCGGACTGGTCCCACCGGAGATAGTTGCTCTGCGTGACCGCTACCGCGAGCGCCGGGAACAGAGCCTGCTTGACGCGGCTGCGGCTGTGGTTTCGCTGAACACAATCTTGACAGCAGACGCCATCGACTTCGACGCGGTCACTCCGCAAATGCGCGAGGCCTTCGAGCTAGCGTTTCCAAATGATGATCTGGCGGAACGACTCGCCGGACTGGACCCGGACAACGCTGCGCAATTGACCGGTTTCATGAACAACTGGCGTGGCAAGTACTTTGAGGTGCTTGTCCGTGACGAGCTAAATACCAGCGGCCAAGTCGGGGATATGGTGCTGGGAGAAGGTCAGAACGCTGTGTTGGCTTCGGACCTGAGCCAGCCCGGTTGGGACCTGCGGATAGTTAACGACTCAGGGCTACCCATTTCCGAGATACAACTCAAGGCGACTGAAAGCGCTAGTTATGTCAGGGAAGCCATTGAGCGATACCCTGATATTGGAGTGCTGACGACCGAAGAGGTAGCGGAATCGATTGCAGATATACCGGTGCTGTCATCGGGAATTTCCAACACGGACCTGGACTCGGAAATAGCTGCTCCGTTGGACAGTCTGGTCGACTCCCCGCTGCAGGATGTCGTTGAGGCGATTGGCATGGGGCTTCCGGTGCTGTTGATCGCAGGTACAGAAGGAACGATGTGGCTGGTTGGGCGACAGACGTTCGATCGGGCCATGTCGAGATCGATTGATCGGGCATTGAAGTCTGGGACGGCGATGGCTGTCGGTGGCCTTGTGGCGATGGCCGGCGGCGGAGTGTTTTCGCTCCCAGCCACGATGCTCACGCGGCTGGCATTTGCCAGGCACGGGGCGTTCAGCGGTTTAAGCCAGCAGGTCGATTTCGATATCGAGAAAGTCAGGATGCTGGCGCAGGCACGGTCAGCTACCTGAAAACCGGAATCGGACAGCCCTCGTGGGCATAGGCGGGGCATAGCAGACGAGAAATATATGGACATCAAGCAGGGCATACAGGCTGTTGTCGACGGCGCTGACCTCTCGCAGGACGACGCGGCAGACGTGATGCGGCAGATCATGTCGGGCGAGGCGACGCCCGCTCAGTTCGGCTCGTTTGTCACAGCGCTCCGCATGAAGGGCGAGACGCCGGAGGAGATCGCAGGCATGGCCCGCGCCATGCGAGAGGTCTCGCTGCACGTCGAAACCGACCTGCCTGTGATCGACACATGCGGCACCGGCGGCGACAACAAGGGCTGGTTCAACATCTCGACAGCCGCCGCATTCGTGGTCGCAGGCGCAGGCGTGCCCGTCGCCAAACACGGCAACCGCGCAATGTCTGGCTCAAGCGGAAGCGCAGACGCGCTTGAGGCGCTCGGTGTGAAGATCGGCCTTTCGCCGGAAGGCGTCAAGCGGTGCATCGAAGAGGCCGGCATCGGGTTCATGTTCGCCCAGGCGTTCCATCCCGCAATGAAGTTCGCAGGCCCGCTCAGGCCGCAGATCGGCATTCGCACCGTCTTCAACCTGCTCGGCCCTTTGACGAACCCGGCAGGCGCCTCCAGGCAGGTGATCGGGGTCTCCGATCCTGCGACGGCGGAGAAGATAGCGAAGGCTGTTGCCCTGCTTGGCACAGACTACTCGCTGGTCGTGCACGCCGAGTCCGGCGCAGACGAGGTGGACATAGAAGGCCACACGCTCATCTTCCAGGTCACGCCGGATGCGATGAAGCGGCGGCGGACTCGGCCTGCCGACTTCGGCCTCCCAGAATGCACCCGCGATCACCTAGCCGTTGGCAGCACGGAAGAGAGCGTACGGCGTATAAGAGGCGTTTTCGAGGGCAAGGGCGGCGGCCACAACGCGCCGCCGTCTGTCGAGCGCTCCTCTTACACCGCGGTTGTGATCAACGCTGCGGCCGCGCTGCTTGCGGCCGGGAAAGCCGTCAGCTTCCAGGACGCGTCCGCCATGGCGCAGGACTCAATCAAGTCGGGTGCGGCGAAGCACAAGGTGGAGCAGCTTGCGGAGCTGTCGTCCCGGCTCAACTAGCACTCGAACAGGGCTGGAACAGGTGATGTCGAAGCACAAAACAGGCGACCGCTCAGAAACAGGGATCCTCGATCGGATAGTCGCGGCGCGCCTTGAGCGGATAGCTCAGACAAAGCAAGACCGCCCGCTGTCCGAGGTCAGGGCCGCGCTTGCAGACGCCGCTCCCGTCACCCCGTTTCGAGAGGCGCTTGAGTCACGGCCCGGCATCTCCGTTATCGCCGAAATGAAGCGCTCATCGCCGTCCGCAGGCGCGCTCGACAGTGAGCTTGACCCCGTGATGCGGGCCGGAATGTACTGCTCCGCAGGCGCCGCCGCGATATCTGTGCTGACAGAGCCGGACTTCTTCGGCGGCTCGAACACCGACCTGCGCAAGGTGAAAAGAGTTGCGGGCCAGCACGGCGTCGCGGTGCTCCAGAAAGACTTCGTGATAGACGAGTACCAGGTCTACGAGGCGCGGGCGTACGGCGCTGATGCAATCCTGCTCATCATCGCCATCCTCACGCCAGAGATGTACGGGAGCCTGCTGTCACTGGCAGCCGGACTCGGCATGGACGCGCTGGTCGAGGTGTTCGATGAGCAGGAGCTAGAGATCGCGCTGGCGGAGAGGCCGGGGATCGTCGGCGTCAACAACCGCAACCTGAAGACGCTCGAGACGTCGCTCAGCGTTTTCGAGCGCATTGCGCCGTCGATACCTGCTGGCTCGCTGAAAGTGGCTGAGAGCGGGATGAAGAACGCGGCTGACGTTGCTCGGATGGGGCAGGCGGGAGCGAAGGCCGTGCTGGTCGGCGAGTCGCTGATGCGGGCGGGCGACGACGCTGCCGGGCTTGTGAAGGCGATGTCGCGCGTCAGTGTCAACAGGGCCGCAGGATGAGCGCCAACACCAGGGTGAAGATCTGCGGGCTGCGGACTGCCGAGGCCGCCTGGGTCGCCGCCGGCGCAGGCGCGGATTTTCTCGGCTTCGTGTTTGTCGAGGGAGTGCGGAGGCAGCTGAAGGCGTTCGAGGGACAGGCCGTTATCCGCAGCTACCGGACTCGCGGCGACCGCAGGGACAGGCGTCGCGGCCGCGGGCCGCAGGTTGTCGGCCTGTTCCGGAACCAGGATGCCGAGTGGGTGAACCACGTTGTGCGGCAGATGGATATCGACTGCGTGCAGCTTACGGGCGACGAGGATGAGTCCTACGCTCGCAGCATCCACCGTCCGGTTTTCAGGCAGGTGCGGATCAGTCCGGAGACGACACACGCCGGGCTTTCAGCGACGGTGCAAACGCAGCTCGACGCGGGCAGGACCGTGGTGCTTGACCGCTACGACGAGAAGGTGCCGGGCGGCGGCGGCGTGAGCTTCGACTGGTCTGTGGCAGAAGGCGTCGCGAGCCGCGAAGGCGTGCTGCTGGCAGGCGGGCTGACGCCGGAGAATGTTGGCGACGCTATCAGGCAGCTGAAGCCGTGGGGCGTCGATGTCTCATCAGGCGTCGAGACAGACGGCGTGAAGGACCACGATAAGATCAGCGCGTTTATCGAAGCCGTGCGGGCGGCGGATTAACTCCAGCCTGTTAGGATCGCTCCGCGAGCAATGCCGGGGTCACGCTGGATAACAACATGAGAATGCTCGCCAGATCACAAGATGAATTGAGTTCAGACCTGAGATAACCATGCTCCACTTTCACAAAAATTTGTAAGCGCCTCCTTGTGGCTGGCGGGAATAGAAGATGCCGGAAATGTTGAAGATGGCGCAGTACGGGACCAAGCACGGCCACGCGCAGGGCGTGTTCGAGGTGATGAGCGCACACCCTGAGGTCGAGATGGCCGGTGTCTACGAGCCGGACCACGCTCGCCGGCGACAACTCATCGCAACGGGCGACCCGACATGGACCGGCGCCAACTGGCTCAACGATCCGTCGGAGCTCCTCGACGACCCGTCTGTGGTCGCCGTCTCATCGGAAGGCGCGAACCGGGAGAGCCTCGGCCACACCGAGCAGATCATCGCGGCGGGCAAGCACGCCTTCTACGACAAGCCAGCAGGCGACGACTACCAGCGGTTCGAGCGGTTGGTCGAGGACGCTCGCAGCAAGGGCCTGCGCATCCAGATGGGCTACATGTTCCGCAACCACGACGGCTTCGAGCGCATCGCAAACTGGGCGCGCTCAGGGTTCCTGGGCCACGTCTTCCAGGTCAGGGCGCACATGTCCACCTGGCTTCCGGAGTCGAACCCTGCCAACCCGGTCCTCGGCAGGGAAGGGCTCGCCCACCACCGCGGCGGAATCCTCTACGACCTTGGAGGGCATGTGCTTGACCAGGTCGTGTGGATACTCGGGCGTCCAAACCGTGTGACGCCGTTCATGCAGAACGCGGCCAGCGAGGCGCGGGACTTCATGGACAACACGCTGGCCGTGCTGGAGTACCCGCGGGCCATCGCAACCGTTGACATCGCCGCCATGGAGGCGAGGCCGATGGCGCGGCGGTTCGAGGTTTACGGGACCGAAGGCTCGGCGATCATGGAGCCGATGGAGCCTGCGGACACGCTCCGGCTGACGCTGAGCGAGGCGAAGGGCGGGTATCCGGCGGGAGTTTCCGAGATCAAGCTGGAGGCGCGGCCGCGTTACGTGGCCAGCTTTGCGGCGTTTGTGCGGAGCCTGAAAGGCGAGAGCGAGCCCGAGCGGTCTCTCGACCATGAGCTGCTGGTGCAGGAGACGCTGATGCGGGCGACAGGCGGACTGGCGGGTTAGGGGCTAGTTCTTGTCGTTGTCACACCGAATGATATTTCATCCTCTTTTATTTCTTGGGCTTCCCGGAGGGAGAGGAAATACTTCTATTCCTAAATCTTTCCATTCGTGCAAACGGGCAGGGTTCTGGAACCGTTTCCTGTCGGTATCCGTCAAAATAATTGACATTCTATCGTTAAACCTGCTTTTACCGAGGTGTTCGGGAAGCTTAGCTAGCTGATCGCAAGGAATAATAACGAGTAAGAGAGGAACGTAGGCTACAAGGAATAATACAGCTACGTCTTCAGCATCGAGACCATACTTGAGTTCCAGACGGTTGATTGGCCGATCTGGACTTGGATTCCTGAGTATTTTAACTTGAATCCGTGAGCCGTTTCGGCGTTTAAGTGACTATCTCAAAACTCAAATCGGCCGGTCTTTGTCAGTTCGAAACTTCTCCCTCACCTCAGCCCTCTCCCGCTGGAAGAGGGAGTTTTGAGATAGTCTCTAAGATCCCATCCTTTTTGGTTCCGAGCATCCGCTAGCTGACCGTTGACGATATGGCACGTCAGTGCTTCAGCGAATCTAGGAATCACGTCGGACTGGTTCGCTGCCCAACTAGAGCTTATTGGCCCAAGCAGCTTATCTAGTTCTCGCAAAAACCATCGCCTGTCCTCACGGTATTGTGCTTGAAGGTTCACAAATCCCGTGAGTTTCAATTTTCGGCTAGACATGGCACCATGTCCAAAGCATTGGGATTAATCTCGCTCCCTCGCCGACCTGAACCCTTCGACCGTCCCTGCGTTTTCAGGCCAGACCGCCTTGTACGTGAGCGCTCCCTTGAAGTTCGCTCCCGTGATGACGCAGTCACGCAGCACGGCTCTGTACATGTTTGCCTGGCGCACATCGGCGCCTGAAAGATCGGCGCCTGCGAGATTCGTGCGGTGAAGCATGGCCTTGAACAGGTTGGCGTTGCGCAGGTCCGCCTTCTTGAGCGACGCCTCAGTGAAGTGAGTGCCCGAAAGGTCGGCGCCTGAGAGGTTTGCGCCATCGAGAATCGCTCGCCCCAGGTTCCACCCGGCAAGTTGAGCTCCTGCGAGATCGGCTCCTGAAAGATCCAGCCGCTCAGCGCCGTTCTCCTTACGCCATTCGTCGATAGCGTTGGCCCCGCGGCGGAAGATTTCGAGGTGTTCAGGGTTCATGCGGAATGCCTGCGGGCCAGCCCGGACAGTGGAGAGCGCCTCTCAGCGGAGTGATACAGTATGCGCCGCCCACAGGACTGTCGCGCTTGCGTGCCGGCCGGTTCTGTAATTTCGAAACACGTTTGAAACAATCTGGCGGTAGTTTTGTCCGGGGCATATCGACCTGTTTTGGCCTACTGAGACCACGTTGCAAGTGGCACGGAGTGAAAAATGAGCTACATCGCTGAGTACATCTGGGTAGACGGAACGAAGCCAACAGCGAAACTTCGCTCCAAGGCAAAGGTCGTGGCGGACGGTGATGAGCCGGGCATCTGGGGCTTCGACGGCTCCAGCACGAACCAGGCCCCAGGCAATGCCTCGGACGTGGTGCTGAGTCCCGTGCTTGTCATCCCTGACCCTGTCCGAGGCGGAGATAACAAGCTGGTGATGACCGAGACCCTGCTGCCGGACATGACGCCGCACCCCTCCAACACCAGGGCAGGATGCCTGGCTGCCTCGGAGAAGTACAAGAAGCTGGACACATGGTTCGGCCTCGAGCAGGAGTACACCTTCTTCGAGGGAATCAAGCCTCTCGGCTGGCCGGACAACGGCTTCCCCGCTCCCCAGGGCGGTTACTACTGCGGGGTTGGCGCAGACGAGATCTTCGGCCGGCCAATAGTTAACGATCACCTGCAGGCGTGCATCGACGCCGGGCTCCACATCGCCGGCATCAACGCCGAGGTTATGCCGGGACAGTGGGAGTTTCAGATCGGTCCGATCGGCACGCCGAGGGTCGCAGACGAGCTGTGGCTCGCTCGCTGGCTGCTCTACAGGATTGCAGAGGACTACAAAGGCGACTCAGAGATTTCGGTTTCGGTGAGGCTCGACCCTAAGCCGGTCCGCGGCGACTGGAACGGCGCCGGCTGCCACACCAACTTCTCGACGAACCAGATGCGGGAGTCTTACGAGCCGAACATTGCGGCCGCTGAGGCGCTTGGCAAGAAGCACGACCTTCACATCGCCAACTACGGCGCAGGGATTGAGGGCCGGTTGACCGGCGCTCACGAGACGGCCCGTTTCGACCAGTTCTCGTACGGCGTCTCCAACCGTGGCGCCTCCGTGCGGATTCCGTGGCAGGTCGAGCGAGACCGCAAAGGTTACATTGAGGACCGTAGGCCGAACGCGAACTGCGACCCGTACACGGTGACGCGACTGATCGTCGAGACGGTGGGAGCCGCGGCGACCGCCAGGAAGTAGTCTGCGGCGAGCGGCTGGGATAGTGAGTGAAGGCGGCGCAGGGATGAGCACCTGCGCCGCTTTTTGTTGCCGTCGCCGGGGCCCGCCGAGGACCACTGGAGTAGAGTGTGCCGATCACTCGCGTTACACGGGGCGAAACGCCGGAGACCGTGCGCGCCACGCTCGCTCCGCCAGAGTCTCGTTCGTCTCCGCCTAGAGCCAGCGCCGGACGCGGGCCAGGTACGCCATGTAGTGATCCTTCAAGACCGCGGCCAGGTATCGCTCCTCGGCGGGCACAATCCAGTAAGCGAGCACTATGAACCCCAGCGGCACACCGGCGAGGACAGGCACGGAGTTGAGCACGAGGCCCAGGCCGGTCGCAGACAGCACAAGCGCCACGTAGCTGGGGTTGCGGCTGAAGCGGAACGGCCCGTTCGAGATGATCGTTTTCGTGCCACGCCCCGGCTCCGGGTGCTCGCCCTGGCTAACCATCGTCCATATCGACCACAGGCCAAGCAGGACGCCGGCGGCCAGCAGCGGCGCGCCGAGCCCAATCGCCAGCCCTGTTGGCAGGAACGGCGAGTCCCAGAAGAAGTGGATGGCGAGCCCGATCAGCACCGGCGTGCCAAACAGCACGAACGGGTATGTTGGGAAGTTGAGCGTCGGCGGCTCGTCTTCGGGTTTGCGTGTTGTGTCAGGCATTTCGGGACTCATTTGCGGGGACCTGTTGGCTGCATCGCATTAGCCGGGTCGAGGATACAGCCTTGCTCAAGCAGACTCGACTGAAGACCGGGCATATTCACGGCCCGCACTGAATCCAGTTTGCCGTGCGCCGTCATTGCTGCAGCCGTTCCCGCCGCCTGGCCCATGCCCATTGCGTTCGCAGTCACCCTGCTTGAGGCAAGAGCCTCAGAGGTTGCGGAGTGGCAGCGGCCTGCGACCAGCAGGTTCTCGACGCCCTGCGGCAGCAGAGTGCGGTATGCGATGTCATACGGCGGGACCTCGGGCTGGTCGTGGTAGCCCGACGACTCCCGCGGGTGACGGTCGATGCGCCAAGCGCCGAGCACGACAACATCGTCCTGCCGCCGCGCCGTGCGGATGTCGTCCGCGGTCAGCGTGTAGTCGCCTGTGATGCGGCGTGACTCACGAGACCCGGCAGTCGGGCCGCTGGTGAAGAAGTGCGCCTTTTCGAACTCGGGCAGTTCCGTCTTCCATAGCTCGAACATGCGCCAAGCATCCTCCCGGCCGTCGACCTCCGCCCGCGTCCAGTCATCCGGGTCCGTCGAGTCGCCCGGCGTGCGCACCGCGTTGAAGTAGATGTCTGTGCCGGAGAATGTGGCGGGCCACGGTCCGCCGTACGGCCTGATCTTGCCTGCGGCGCGGGCTCTCGTGAGCACTTCCGAGCACTTGCGGCGGAGGTCGAAGGTCAGCTCGACGTTCGAGACCCGGAAGTGGATCGACATCGGCTGCACGCCTTCCGCCTTCTCGTAAGGGCAACCGGCCCAGGCCGCCACATCGCCGTCGCCGGTGCAGTCGATGGCCACCTTCGGCTTTATGGCGACGAGGCCTGACTTGTTCGAGACGATGACCGAGTCGACGCGGCCGGAGCGCGTGGTCACATCTGCGACCTGCGAGTGGTAGAGGAGCCTGACTCCCGCCTCTGTGAGGATGCGGTCTGCGGCCAGCTTGAAGCGTTCCGGGTCGGTGCGCGGGATGAGCCGCTCAGGGTGCTTTTCGACCTCGGTGAAGTCGCCGTTTACGTTGAATGAGAGGCCGGGGCCGGAGCCGGGCGCGATGACGCCCATTCGCTCCAGCATCTCGAAGACGAGGCCGCCGACTACTGGCCGTCCGGTCTCTTCGTAGACAAAACCGTCGAACGCCGACCCGATGATGTTGGTGAAGAAGCCGCCCGCAAAGCCTGCGCGGTCGATTGCGAGGACGCTGGCGCCCTGGCGTGCCGCCGCTACGGCAGCGCCAATGCCTGCGACGCCTGTGCCGCAGACGAGCACGTCCGGTTGTGCGATAACCGGGACGGATTTCGAGTATTCGATAGCGGGCACTGTCGGCTCCTGACTGCGGCTCGCCGCGTTTTGCGGTGTGGCACACGTTATCGCCTGGGATAAACCTATTTTGCCAGAGGCGGTGCGGCGCAGAGCCGCGGTAGTCGATGTTCGTCAGGTCTTCTGAGAGCGATTCACCCGACTATTCGACGTCCAAAATGTACGATAACGTCCCGCCTGTGAAGAAATGTGGACCGGCCTGCGTGATGATGCCGTTCTCGCCGGTGACGAACACTTCAACGGCGTACTGTCAAGGCACATTTGCCCTTACATCCCACGACGCCCCGGTTGTATTCGCGTTCCAGGCGCTCACGGTGAACACGCCGTCCGAGGATTCTGACACCAGTTGGGTGTCATACCTGACGATTGACCGCAGATGGTCGCCAATAGTCGGTGTGAACTGCGGTAGACCGGCGCCGCCGGAGTCGGACGTAACGCTGAACAGTTCACCGGCTGACAGCCTTTCCGGAAAAAGTACCCCGCCGATGATGAGCGTAGGCAACTGTGAGCCGACGGTAGGCTCAGGCGTTGCGGTTGGCAACGCGGTCGAGGATGTGCAGGCGACGAGCCCGGTCATTACTGAGAGCACCGGGAGCAAGGCCGCGAGCAACAGGTGAAGGGGCGCGGGCCAGCGACGGCGTGTCGAGATCACATCAAGGCGCTGTATGCGGCCAGGGTTCAACAACGATAACGACTCTGGCATTTCAGACTCACGGTTGTGCCCGTCTATCCGCCCAGCAGCTTCTCCAGGCTCGCTGACTCGCGTGCTCGCAGCGCCACGTTCACTCTCAGCCTTTCGAGGTGCTGCTGCATCGTCAGCTCACCCGTCGGCACCTTGTGCGTCTCGAAGAACGCCGCAACGTCTGCGGCAATCTCCGGCTTGTTGAACGCCCGGATGCCGCCTGCCATGCGCACGATCGAGTTGTCCGGGAACGCCTTCACCAACTCGTCCCAGTTCTCTTTAACGAACTCCCAGGCCTGCGTCCCCTGATAGCGGTTCGCCAGCGCAAAGCCCAGCAGGTACGGAGCGTCCTGCGTGCGGACCTCGCCGCTCAACGTCATCTTCAGCGTGCTGGCGATCTCTGCCTCGCCCGGGAATGCGCCGAGCTGTGTCTGGTAACGGCGCTCCTCCTGCGGCGTAGTCGCGTTCTTGAAACGTTGCGTGAACACCGCGTAGTCGTCGGCAGTGCCATTCGACGCAACGACCCTGGCGACCGCTGCGGCGATGTTGGGCTCGATGCTCGAAGGGTCTTCCAGGTACTTCGCGTGCAGGTCCCTGCTTCGCCGGATGGCGTCTGCGTCTCTGGCGCCAGCGCCCATCGCCCCGATCAGTGCGCCGCGCAGCTCAGTCTCGCGAGCGGAGTCGCCTGGACGCGGCTCCCAGCCGAGCCTGTTCAGCGCCGCGCCGTAAAGCCCTGCCAGCGTCTCACGCAGGTTGTCACGAGGCGCTCCGTCGACCAGCGCGTCGATCAGCCCGAGTCCCGCCATCAGCACAGACCAGACATCGAGGTCGGTCTCGTCTTCGAAGCCCTTTGCGAACTCCAGGAAATCAGCAGCGGACGTTGCTCCGGAGATCATGGCGGCGCGCGTGTCGTCAACGAGGCCGTAACGCTCTATCGGCTTGAGCTCCGTCTGCATCTGCGGGGCGAGTGCCTGCAAGAGGTCCGGCGAGTAGCGAACCCTGTAGAAGCCGCTGCCACCCGCGTTTGTGACAAGCCAGTCCGGCTCACCCTTCAGGGTCACCTGCGTAGTCCGCTCTGTGAGCAGCACGCGGTCTTCGTGGACGGACCCGCCGGTCGAGTAGCGAAGCACAACCGGCGCCTGCCAGAGCGTTTCGTCGCCGCCTTCGACCGCCGTGTAGCGGAAGCGCTGCTGTGTGAGCGTGAGGACTGCTCCGGACGCCTCGACGCTCACGAGCGGGTAGCCGCGCTGGAAGATCCACGAGTCCATCACACTGCGGGCAGGCCCGCCCGTCACATGCTCGATGGCGTCCCACAGGTCGGACGTCTCGGTGTTGGCGTACTGGTGCTTGTCGAGGTAGTGCCGGATGCCGTCCCTGTACCGGTCCTCGCCAAGGTACTGTTCCAGCATCCGCAGCACAGAGCCGCCCTTCTCGTACGTGAGGAGGTCGAACATGGCGTCTGCGTCCTGCGGCGAGTTGACCTCGACCTCGATCGGGCGCGTCTTGTCCAGTGAGTCGACGTCGAACGCCGCAGAGCGGTCGAGCGAGAACTGGTCCCAGCGGTGCCACTCCGGGTTGAAGGCGTCTGTGGCGGCGGTCGCCATGAAGGTTGCGAAAGCCTCGTTGAGCCAGATGCCGTTCCACCAGCGCATTGTGACAAGGTCGCCGAACCACATGTGAGCGATCTCGTGCGCGACGACGTCTGCGATGCGCATCATCTCGGGCTGCGTTGAGCGTGTCTCATCTACGAGCAGCAGGACCTCCCTATACGTGATGCAGCCCAGGTTCTCCATGGCGCCAAATGCGAAGTCCGGGACGGCGATCATGTCGAGCTTCTGACCGGGATAGGCGATCCCGTAGTAGTCGGTGAAGTAACGGAGCGAGTGCGCCCCGGCCTTGAGCGCGTACGCGGTGAGGTGACCTTTGCCAATCGGGTGGACGATGCGCAGCGGCACGCCGTCTACGTCAACAGGGTCGGTCGCCTCAAACGGGCCGACGATGAACGCCACGAGGTATGTCGACATCTTCATCGTGTCGCCAAAGACGGCGGTCTTCTTGCCGTTGCCGGCCGGGGTTTCGCTGATGAGCGGGCCGTTCGAGACGGCGAACAGGTCTTCGGGGACGATGAGCGTTACGCCGTAGACGGCCTTGAAGTCAGGCTCGTCGAAGCACGGGAAGGCGCGACGGGCGTCTGTGCTCTCGAACTGCGTCGTGGCTATTAGACGCTCTTTGCCCGAGGCGTCTGTGAACTTCGATCGGTAGAAGCCGCGCAGCTTGTCGTTGAGGATGCCTGTGAACGACGCACGGAGGATGTAGCTCCCGGGAGAGACGGCGCTGGCCAGCGTGATCTGCGCACGCTCCTCTTTTTCGTGGAGTTTTATCTCGGTTGCGTCAACGGCAACGCCGCCGGCCGGCTCAATCGATGTGTTGTGGATCTCCAGCTCGGCGGCGTTGAGCCAGATCTCGGAGACCGTTTCGTTGATATCGACCTCAATGGCGACCGTGCCGGTGAAACTGGCGTTTTCGAGGTCGGGTTCGAGCGTGATCTCGTAGCGTGAGGGGATTACCGGGCGTGGCAGGCGATAGGGCGATTCTGGAGTGGTCACTGGTTTGGATGGTCCTTAGATGGCGATGGCGAGTGAGGGTGCGAGAAGCGATAAGGGCGCGACTGAGATTACCACTGCCCGGCGATGAGGACTGCCCGGCGTTACCCCGGCCAGCCTGCCATGTCTGCCAGGGCGGTGGCGATACGCAGGCGCAGGGCCTCGGCGGTTTCGGGTGTCCAGTCGTAAAAGCCGCGGCCCGTCTTTGTGCCAAGGTCTCGCGCGCGGACCATGTCTGAAAGCACCGCAGGGATTGTCCTTGAGTTGTCGAGCGACGGGATGATCTGGCGGCTGATGTCGAGCGCCAGGTCGAGGCCAATAAGCTCCCGCAGCTCGAACGTCCCTGCGACCGAGAGCCGTCTGCCAAAGCTTGAGCGGACCACCTCGTCAATCTCTGGAGCGGTCGCGACGCCGGCCCCGACTATGTGCAGCGCCTCCCTGAACATCGCCGCCTGCAGCCGGTTGACGATGAACCCCTGTATCTCCTGCCGCACAACAACAGGCCGTTTGCCAATGGATTCGAGCAGGGTGACAACGGTGTCGATCGTCTCCTGTGAGGTCTGCGGCCCACGGATGACCTCGACGCCGGGAAGCAGATACCCCGGATTGAAGTAGTGGCCGCCCGCGATTTGGTCTGCGCGGTCAGTGTCCTCGCCGATGGCGCTCGGCAAGAAGGTGGACGTGTTGCTGAGCAGGATGGTGTGGGGAGGGCAGAGCCTGTCCAACTCAGCAAAGATGCGCCGCTTGAGAGCGAAGTCTTCGGACGTGGCCTCGATCACGAGATCGGCGTCTGCGACCGCGGTGGCAAGGTCGGCGGACGCGCTGATGCGGGACAGCGCCGGAGCGATCTCCGCAGGCGAGATTCGGCCTGCGCTCGCTAAAAGCCTGAGGCCTTGCTCGCACCGCTCAAACGCCGTCTCTAGCAGCTGCTCGCTCACGTCGTTGATGGTGACGGTGTGACCGTGCGCGGCGAACTCGAGCGCAATGCCGTGGCCCATGAGCCCTGCGCCGACGATCGTTATTTTTCTTGACGGATCAGAGCGCTGGCTGGCTCGCGACGGGAGGTTATCTCCGGACTGTGTCTCAGAAGGCGTGCCTGACTCTTGTTGGTCAGATCGTCGGCCCGTCTCGGATGGGGCGAAGACTTCCGCAGAAGACCCGGCTGCGCCAGCCTCAAGCTGCGCAAGGCGGATCAGCGCCCGTCCGATCCGCAGCCTCAACGCCTCAGCGCTCTCAGGCGTCCACTCATACATCCCGCGGCCGGTCTTAACCCCCAGGTCGCCACGCGCCACGGCGTCGATCATCAGTTGCGAAGGCCCTTCGCTGTTGTCGATCTCGGCGAAAAGCTCACCGGCAATCGTCGAGACCAGGTCCCAGCCGATCTGTTCCCAGACCTCGAACGGCCCGGCCACCGCAAGCCTGCGGCCAAAGCCGTGCTTGATCACGGAGTCGATATCCTGCGGGGTCGCAATGCCTCGTTGCACAAGCGCCCCGGCCTCCCTGCTGAGAGCGGCCTGCAAACGGTTCGCGATAAAGCCGGGGAGCGCCTTGCGGATAACGACCGGCCGTTTGCCGAGGCGCAGGTAGAGCGCGCGGAGCGTCTCGATCACATGCGAGCCTGCCTCTTGCGCGGGGACGATCTCGACAAGCGGCAGAAGGTATGGCGGGTTGAAGTAGTGGGCGATGGCGAAGCGGTCCGGGCGGCCTGTCGCGTCCGCAAGTTGCGACGGCATGAATGACGATGTGTTGCTGCTGAAGATGGCGTGCTTGGGCGCGGCAGACGCGGCTTCAGAGAGCAGCATGCGCTTCAGGTCCAGGTCCTCGAACACCGCTTCGAGAATGAGGTCTGCGTTGGCGGACGCGGCGGCGAGATTGGTCGAGTATGCGATCCGGGAGCGCGCCGCGTCGTGGGCGTCTGCGGCCAGCAACCCGGCTTCGGTGAGCAGGTCCAGTCCGAGGTCGATCCGTAGCCTGGCGGCGTCCAGCGCACCGTCTGTCTGGTCGACAAGCCGCACATTGAGGCCGTGCGCGGCGAACTCGAGCGCAATGCCGTGGCCCATGAGGCCGGCGCCGATAACGGTGACATTCTGGATGTTTCCGTCGTTCACAGTTGTTACCTGTCTGTCACCTGGAAGTCACCTGATTGCTACCGCCAAGTTGAGCTGGTCGAAGTGTGTCACCCCGGACTTCTCGGAGGGGAGCCTGTCATGCTGAACATGATGCAGCATCTCTCAGGAAGCCGGTTAGCCGAGAGATTCTGAGTCAAGCTCAGAATGACAAAAGGAGCCGCGCTCAGAATGTCATCGCCTTCTGGAACGGCTCAGGGTCTTCGAACGGGCCGACCATCGAAAGCGCCATCTTCCCCGGCATGATCACGCGCTGTGCCACCCGTGCGATGTCCTCTATCTGGACCGCGTCGATATCCTCGATCACCTGTTCCACGGTCCGCACCTCGCCTTTCAACAGCTCCTGACCGCCCAGGAAGCCTGCAACCACGCGGCTCTCCTCCATCCGGAGCAGCATGCGCCCCTTGCTCAGCTCCTTGGCCTGCGAGAACTCCTTCTCCGTCACGCCCTCACGCGTTCGTGCGATTTCCTGGATGATCACGGGGACCGCCTCACTGACGCGCGCCGGGTCGATCCCGGACTCGATCACCACGACTCCGGTGTCGGTCAGCGCGTGGATAGAGCTGTGGATGTCGTACGCCAGGCCGCGCTTCTCGCGGACCTCCTCGAAGAGCCTGCTGCTCATAGACTCGCCCAAGATCACAGAAAGCAGTCCAAGCGCGTGACGGTCGTCATCCTTCATCGAGAGCCCGTGCAGGCCTATGGCAAGGTGCGCCTGCTCAGTCGGCCTGTTTTCCACGCGCGCCACAGGACCGTCCAGCTTGTCTTCGAAGCGGCTCATAGGCAGCGGCGTGCCGTCCGGCAGACTACCAAGAAGGTCTTCCAGCTGGTGGACGATGTCCAGGTGCAGGATATTCCCGGCGATCGCGATCACCGTGTTCGACGCCACATACTGCGTGTGCAGGTATTCGAGCATCGCCTCGCGGGTGATCGCGCCGACCGTCTCGATGGTCCCCGCGACGTCACGGCCAAGCGGCTGGTCCGGCCAGAGAGCTTCCTCAAGCACCATCCCGGCTCGCCCTGCGTGAGAGTCATTCGTCGCACGGATCTCCTCGTAGACAACCTGCTTCTCGCGGTCGATATCAGCCTGCCGCATCAGCGAGTTGCGGACCATATCGGCCAGCAGGTCGATGCCCTCGCGGTAGTTCGGCTTGGCGAGACGGCACCAGTAGCCGGTCAACTCCCGGTCTGTGAAGGCGTTCAGCGCGCCGCCAACACCTTCCACAACCTCGGAGATGTCCCGCGGAGTGGGCCTGCTCTTCGTGCCTTTGAACAGCATGTGCTCAAACAGGTGGGATGCGCCGATGATGCCGTCGACCTCGTACCGGGACCCGGCGCCGAACAGGAAGTTAATGCTTACCGCATTCGTGTACGGGAGCGTACTGGTTAGAACACGCAGTCCGTTTTTCAGTACCGTGCGCTCAAAAGGCATAAGACTGCTGTTCGAACCTTGATCTGCCATATGGTCTCGCTGACTGTGTTTGAAGTGTCCGCCGCATGAAGTTTCCGGGGGCGCGGGCCGAGCCGGACGATCCAGACTAATGGCGCTATTAGCAAGGGTCAATTCGGACTCACGCTTTTCGTGATTACCCCATGAGCCGGGGATGACTCAACCGGACACAGGCACGTCTGGGCAGGTCTGTTCTGGCGTATACACCCAGGTGCGGACCAGTTGGGGACGAGGCCGGGGCGATTGGCTCCCGCACGCTTGGACGGGCCGAACCGGGCGCATTTTGCACTGTCACGAGACAATGCGACCCGAATAAGCTGAGTTGGCACAGCGGCGGCACATGGCTCACGACGGTTAATATCGATGATCCGAACGCACTCGCCTACTCCAAATCGGCCCAGATGACCGTCCAAGTCAGCCCAAAACACAACCCAGCGTCGCCGGACTCGTGGCTCAATCGCAACAGAGTCGCGGTCGGCCTCTTCGCGCTACTCTCGCTCGCGCTGGCGCTGCGCCTGTACGGGATCAACTGGGACCAGGGCGGACTGTTCCACCCGGACGAGCGCGCCTTCCTGTTCCAGGTCGAGCAGATCGAGTTCCCTGAGTCCGGCGAGCTTGACACGCTGTTCACGAAGGAGAGTCCGCTCAACCCCGGATCGTTCAACTGGGGCAGCCTGCCGCACTACATGCTGAAGTCGGTGCAGTACGGCGCGCAGCTTTTCCTCAAAGACGACCTCAACCTGTTCGACCTGCGCTTCCCCGGCCGCGTCCTATCCGCGCTCGCAGACACCGTGACGGTCGCGCTCGTATACCTGATCGGCTCACGGTGGTTCTCCCGCAGGACAGGGTTCCTTGCCGCAGGAATGATCTCGCTGGCGGTGATAAACATCCAGCTCTCCCACTTCTTCGCAGTCGACGCGCTGATGGCGACGTTCATCGTCGCAACCGTCTTCTTCGCAGTCCGGTTCGCCTACCAGGGCCGGGCGGCTGACGCTGTGCTCGTCGGCCTGATGGCCGGTCTCGGGTTTGCGACCAAGTTCTCAGTTGCGCCGCTGGGAGTGGCCGTGCTTGCCAGCTTCGCCATCTACGCCTTCTCGAAACCGGGCGACGCGTTCGACTCCCAGGGCTGGCGGTCGTCCGCAGCCGCAATCCGGCAATGGCAGGCATTCAGAGGGTTGCTGCTCGCCAGCGCGGTCGCACTGGTGACAGTGCTGATCACGCAGCCGTACATGTTCCTGGACTTCGACACATTCCTCGGAAACATCCGCGACCAGAGCGAGATGGTGCGGCGCATCAACGACTGGCCGTTCACCCGGCAGTACGCAGACACGCCGCGCTACTGGTACCAGGTCTTCCAGCTTGGCTTCTGGGGGCTGGGACCGGCGATGGGCATCGTCGTCTGGGCAGGGCTGTTAGCCGGTATCGCGTTCGCATGGTTCGGACGCCGCAAAGTTGACCTCGTGGTCCTGGCCTGGGTCATTCCCTATCTGCTCATCACCGGCTGGTTCGACGTGAAGTTCATGCGCTACATGGCGCCGCTCGTGCCGTTCCTTGTGCTGTACGGCGCCCGCACACTGCTCTGGGCCGGAGACGTGCTGACGGCGGTCTGGCCGCGGCGCCGGTATCTGGTAGCAGCGCCCGCCGTCGTGATGCTCGTCTTCACCGGCCACTACGTGCTCTCCTTCATGTCGGTCTACTCCGGCCCTCACCCAGGACAGGCGGCGTCAGAGTGGCTTGAAGACAACGCGGCACCCGGCTCACGCGTTGTGCAGGAGCACTGGGAAGAGGGCATTCCGCGGGTGCCCGGCCTGACATTCGTCCACGAGCAACTGGAGCTGTACAACCAGGACAACCTCGATAAGTTCGTCCGCGTCACAGACTCACTGGCGACCTCCGATTACCTGGTGCTGTTCAGCAATCGGCTCTACGGCACTCTGCCGCGCCTGCCTGAGCGCTACCCGATCAGCAGCGAGTACTACGCGAGGCTGTTTGACGGCTCGCTCGGCTATGAGCTCGTGTTCGCAAACACCCGGCCCGTCCAGTCACTCGGCGTCACATACAGGGAAGACCAGTTCGCCCGCGTCAGCTTCGACCCGCCTGCGAACTTCGAGCAGCCGACCGGGAGCCTGTTGACAGTCGCGCCCGGCTGGGCAGATGAGAGCTTCTCCGTCTATGACCATCCACAGGTGCTGATCTTCGCCAACGCCGGCAGGCTCAATTCGACGGCCATGCTGCAGGAGATCGGGCTCGGCACGCCTGTGCTGCAGCCTGACCAGCTCGGCAGACAGGTCGGCCTGCTTCTCGACGAGGACGACCTGGCGCGGCAGCGATCTGGCGGGACGTGGACAGACCTCGCCTTTCTGCGGAACCTTCCGGAGGGCGCAAGCTGGCTGGTGTGGCTCATCGCGGTCGAAATGTTCGCCCTGTTCGCCCTGCCGCTGTCGTTCGTGCTGTTCAGGCCGTTCCCTGACCGCGGCTACCTGCTCGCAAAGCCGCTCGGACTGCTGATCGCCGCAACCGTCACGTGGCTGCTGGCGAGCGCAGGAATCCTCGAGTTCGGGTTCGGCGGCGCGCTCGCCGGCCTGCTCGCACTCGGCGCACTGTCCGGGTTCGCAGTCTGGCGCCGCGGCCCAGAGATGGCCGAGTTCTTCCGCACTCGCAAGCGGCTCATCCTCTTCTCAGAAGTGCTGTTCCTGCTGGCGTTCATGTCGTTCCTGGCGATCCGCTTCGCCAACCCCGACCTGTGGCACCCGTTCCGCGGCGGCGAGAAGCCAATGGACTTCGCCTATCTCAACGCCGTCGCCCGCTCCAGCGTCATGCCTCCGTTCGACCCGTGGTTCGCAGGCGGATACCTCAACTACTACTACTTCGGCCAGTTCCTGGTCGCTGACATGATCCGAATCACCGGAATCGTGCCTTCGATCGCGTACAACCTCGCAGTGCCGCTGCTCTTCGCATTCACATTCGGCGCGGCGTTCTCCGTCGTCTACAACCTCACATCCCTGACGCTGGTCTCCCGCGTCGGCGCCGCGGCCGCGTCACGTGCCCGCTCGCCATTGATCGCAGGAGTCGCAGGCGGTGTGCTTGTGGCCGTGGCAGGCAACATCGACGGCCTTGTGCAGGTGTGGGAGGGAGTGCGGCGCGCGGTCGCAGACAACGTTCCCGCAGGCACGTTCGACTACTGGCGAAGCTCGCGCATGTTCGAGAGCGGGTCGCAGGGCAACGAGATAACTGAGTTCCCTTTCTTCTCGTTCCTGTTCGCAGACCTGCACGCGCACATGATCGCCATTCCGTTCGCAATCCTCGCCCTTGCACTCACGCTTGCGGTCTTCCTGCGGGCGTCTGAGCACGAGGCGTTGTGGCAGCGCTGGGGCAGGCTCGCGGCGCTCGGCATAGTCGTCGGCGCGCTCAGGATCATCAACGCGTGGGACTTCCCGACGCAGCTGCTGCTCGCCGGTGGCGCTGTGCTGGTTGGCGAGCTGTTCATTCAGCGAAAGCCGCTGAGCGCCAGGCTTGCAGGCGGACTCCTCAAGTGGATCTTCGTGGCGGCTGCCGGCTACGTCGTATACCTGCCGTTCCACACCAACTTCGAGCTGTTTAATAACGGCGTCTTGCGGAGCGACTTCCAGACCCCACTGTGGCGCTTCTTCGCCATTCACTCCATCTTCTTGCTGGTGATCCTGAGCTGGGTCTTCTTCGAGATACGGGACCGCGTGCCTGCGGTCCGGGCATGGGCCGGACGCTACTCGGAAGAGAACAACGCTCCGGCCTGGGTGGCGCCGTTCGTGCTGGTCGCACTCTCTGCCGCCGTTCTCACGTTCGCCTTCACGCAGTGGGGCACAGTCGCATTCACAGCTGTGCTAGCGCTTGCGGTCATGGTCGCGGCGTTATCCGTCTACAGGTCCGGTCAACCAGGCGGACGCTACGTGCTGGCCGCGTCAGGGATCGTCGTCATGGCGATGGCTCTCGGCGCCGGAGTCGACATCTTCACAGTAAAAGACGACATCGGCCGCATGAACACGGTGTTCAAGTTCTACCTGCAGGCATGGTGGCTGCTGGCGCTTGCGTCCGGCTATTTCCTGTGGCTGATGTGGTCCGCCGGCCGATTCTCATTGCGGGGGCTAGGCGTCCGCCGGAGCGCCTGGATGACCGGAGTCGCGGCGCTGGCCATCGGGGTGCTGATCTATCCTGTGCTCGGCACAAACGTCCGCATCAGGGACCGCTTCAACACCACCGAAACGGGTCTCGACGGAATCGCCTACATGGAGACGGCGGTGCAGTTCGAGCGCGGGCAGGACGGCGTGGTGACGCCGCTCAACCTGTCCGACGACCTTGCGGCGATCGAGTGGCTGCAGCGCAACGTCGATGGGTCGCCTTTGATAGTCGAGGGGATAACGGACCTCTACCGCTGGGGCGGACGAGTCTCGATCTACACGGGTCTGCCGGCGGTGATCGGCTGGGACTGGCACCAGCGGCAGCAGAGAGTCAACTATGCCTGGGCTGTCACAGACCGGCGGCGGCAGGTGGATAGTTTCTACCGCACGACTTCGCTTACGGAGGCGGTGGAACTGCTCGACCGCTACGATGTCCGCTACGTTTACGTTGGCGAACTCGAACGGATCACGTATCCCGCGAGCGGCATAGAGAAGTTCGGCCGCATGGCGGCCTTCGGCCTAACGCCCGTCTACGCCGCCGGCCCGGTGACGATCTACGAGTACATATCGACGCAGACCGCCAGCCGGTAGCCGGCAAACGCCCGGAGCCTGGCAGATCAGACGCTCTCCTCAGCCGGGATGATCAGACCGTAGTCGTCATCGTGCCTTCGGTAGACCACATTGATCATGCCGTTGTCGCGGTTCTTGAACATGAAGAAGGTGTGGCCAAGCAGGTCCATCTGCGCCGTCGCCTCCTGCACAGAGAGCGGAGCCATGGTGTGCCTCTTCGTCCGCACCAGCCGGCCGAACTCCAGCTCCATCACGTCTTCCTGGTCTTCCTCACCGACGACCGCCGCCACGATCTGGTCAGCAATCTCTTCCTCGAGCCCGTTGCCCTCGCGACGGCGCTTGTTGAACCGAGTCTTATAGCGCCTGATGCGCCGTTCGACATTGGTCTGGACAAGGTCTATCGCGGCATACGGAGAGTTGGCACGCTCCTCTGAGCGGATAAAGCCTCGTTTGAGCGGAATGGTCACCTCAGCGATGTAGCGGTCCTCTTCGCGTTTCGTCCCCTCTTTTCGGATTCGCAAGGTCACTTTCACCGGAAAGCTGAACCGGTCGTCAAGCTTCCCCAGTTTCTTTTCCGCGTACTCCTTGATGGGTTCGGTGAGCGTCGTGTGCTGACTGCTGATCGTAAGGTCCATCTCGCCCTCCACTCCTCTGGCACTCTTCGGTTGGCGTGCGATATCACAGGGCAGCGGTCCCATGAAATGGCGGACCGCTTCGCTTGTGACCTATTCTATGATCACATTCAACCTCGGAACAGGTGACCGAATGGGATTCTTGTGAAGTTAGCTCTGCGTTCCGCTATTCGTCTGACAGCAGACCTCCTCTTCCCGCCTCGCTGCGTCCACTGCGGCTCGGACGGAAACCTGTTCTGCCAGGCGTGCGAGTCGGAGTCGACAAGGCTGCGTCCGGGAGAGGTCTGCCGCAGGTGCGCTCTGCCATTTGGGCAGGCGGGCCAGGCGGCGCGGGCGGCCCAGGGCACCTGCGAGGCGTGCTTTCTCGATCCTCCTGCGCTTGACCGCGCAATCGCAGCGTATGCGTTCGACCATGCGGTTCACGACGCTATCACCGCGTTCAAGTACAACGACATCCGCGCCCTTGCGACGCGGCTGGGACGGCTGCTGGCAGAAGCGCTGCCGGACCCGGCGCGCGGCTCAGTAGACGTGCTCGTCCCCGTGCCAATGTCCCGGTCGCGGCTTCGGGTCCGCGGCTACAACCAGTCCGAGCTGCTCGCCAGGCAGGTGTCGCACATTGCGTCTTTGCCGCTTGAGACCGGGCTGCTGGTAAGGCGAAGAGACAGCGGCCCCCAGGCCAACGCGCAGAGCCACTCGGAGCGGGCCGCCAACATGGCGGGGGCGTTCGAGGTCGCGGGCGGCGCCCCTGGCGGGGTCTCTGGCCGGCGGGTCCTGTTGATCGACGATGTGATGACGACTGGCGCAACTCTGAACGCCTGTGCGCGGGCGCTGAAGGAGTCGGGAGCTGAATGGGTCGGCGCGCTGACGCTGGCGAGGGAGCTTTAGCAGATGGCCGACCAGGTACCGGAGATCATCTTCTTTGACGTGTACGGCACGCTGGCCGGTTTCGACCCGCCGCGCGAGCAGATTCAGCAACGGGCGGCGACGGCTTTCGACATGGAGCTGGACCGCGAAGGGCTTGACCGCGGATACCGCGACGCAGACCACTTCATGGCACAGCAGAACGCGTCCGCGCCGGTCCGGCTGATGTCTCCGGCAGACCGCGCCCTGTTCTTCGCACGCTACGAACAGATTGTTCTGTCCGGCGCCGGCCACGATGTTGACCTGGAGCTTGCGGGCAAGATTTGGAACCGAGTGCGGTCGCAGGAGTACGGCTGGGCGCTATTCGAAGACGTTGTGCCGGGGTTCGAGCGGCTGCGGTCGAATGGGTTCCGGGTCGCCGCGATCTCCAACATGCCTTACGGCGAGCAGGAGATGTGCGAGACCCTTGGGCTCAGCGGGCACGTCGAGTTTGCCGTGACGTCCGGTGACGCCGGGGTGGAAAAACCGGACCCGCGGATGTTCCGCACAGCCCTTGAGCGGGCCGGAGTTGCCGCGTCAAAGGCGCTCATGGTGGGCGACAGCATCACCTCCGACCTGAGAGCGGCCGAGGCTGTCGGAATGAGCGCAGTGCTGATGGACCGCTACAACAATCACCCCGAGCACGATGAACATCCGCGTGTGAAAGACGTTTATGGCGTGGCGGAGTTGTTGGGGGATTAGCAGGTCAACCCTGGCCGTCCACGAATCGGTAAACTCACCGCTGCCGGTTTCCGCATGCGTGTGCGGCCGCTCCATCGGTCAGCGCGCTCGGCGAGAAACAACAAGCCACCAGCTATAGCCAACACTCCATCATCCGGTGACCCTGTCGAGAGACAAAAAACCAAGAGACAAAATATGAAGATCGAACGTGTTGAATCTATGCTGATCGGCGGCGACGAGTCAGCCCCTGGCAACCACATCGTCCGTATCTGGACAGACACCGGCCTGAGCGGGATCGGCCAGTCCGCCTGCTGGGGCTACCCGGAGGCGGTAGACCAGATCGTCAAGAAGTTCGCCGGGTATCTCGTCGGGCAGGACCCGCTGCGCATCGAGCACCACTGGCAGTACCTGTACCGAATGGGCCCGTTCCGCGGCTCCGCTCTCTCGGGCGCCATAAGCGCTGTGGACATCGCGCTCTGGGACATCAAGGGCAAGCACTTCGAAGCCCCGGTCTGGCAGCTCCTCGGCGGCAAGGTGCGCGACAAGATCCGGCTCCACCTGCTGATGGGCTCACGGCTCCCAGACGCCTCAGACCAGGACACGACGGCTGAAGGTCTGCGCGTCAACGCCCGCACCGCCGCGGAAGAGGGTTTCACAGCCATCAAGACCGACCCGCTCCCTGACAGCTTCCAGTCCATGACGCAGGCCCGCCTGGTCCGGGAGACGCGGGACAACGTCGCGGCGATGCGTGAGGGCGCCGGCGAGGACGTCGACCTGATCCTTGAGATCCACCGCAAGCTGACCCCGATGATCGCCATCGCGCTGGCCGAGTCCCTGCTCGAGTTCTCGGTGCTCTTCTACGAGGATCCGATACAGATCGACAGCATCATCACTCAGGGCGAGATCGCAAAGCGCACCAGCATGCCGGTCGCAAACGGCGAGCGTATGCACTCCATCTGGGAGTTCAGGGAGCTGCTGGAGCACGGCGGGCCGCAGTACGTGCGGCCAGACCTCGGCCTCGCAGGCGGCATAACGCACGTCAAGAAGATCGCCGCAATCGCGGAGTCGTACCACTCGGCCGTCGCAACGCACAACTACCTCGGGCCGGTGCTTACGGCGGCCGCTGTGCAGATCGACACATCGATACCGAACTTCATCACGCAGGAGTACACGAAGAGGGACGAGGACGACGTTCACGCCGTGTACCGCAACTCGCTCAGGCGGGAAGGCGGATACATCCGGGTGCCGGAGGCGCCGGGGATTGGCGTTGAGTTGGACGAGAGCAAGATCGCGTCTTCGCCGTTCGTGTCGAAGGAGCTGCGGAACATCCCGATGCGAGATGACGGCTCGGTCGGCTACTCGGTGTGAGTGAGTCAGGGGCGCGGGTTCTGTCATTCTGAGCTTGACTCAGAATCTCTCGGCTAACCGGACTCCTGAGAGATGCTGAGCCGAACTCTGCATGACAGGCCTCCCAGCCGCGCACCCTTCGGCAGGCGCGGGATGACAAATCCCGGAGGCCCTTCTCTCTGACTCTCTCCCTTGTTCCTAATTGGGGAGAGAGGATTGCAACGGGGCAACCGCGGCTCGTCTCAAGTGGGTTGGCTCTGTGCAAATCCTCTCTCCACCCGTTTGAAAGAGAGCGACAGATTTGAGCAGACCTTTGACAGTTCTGGTAATTAGGCGCCGCGCCCCGATCACCACCGTGGCTTGGAATAGTTCGGGAAGTTGAAGCCCGTCCATGAGCCGTCACGCGGCTTCGCGCCAGGATCGAGCGCCAGGATCATCTCTGACCGGTTGGAAGGCGTATCCCGCAAGAACCGATCGTGCCGCTCGGCCAGGGCGTCTTCGTCAACCTCAACGCCAAGGCCCGGAGCGTCCGGCACCTCCATGTAACCGTCCTTGAACTGGAGTTTCCCGCCCTTGATGATGTCGCCGTCCGTGTCGGTCCACGGATAGTGCGTATCCGCAGGGAAGTTAAGCTCCGGCGTTGCGGCGCACGCGTGCAGCATCGCCGCCTGCGAGACGCCGAGCGAGTTGTTCGAGTGGCCTGACAGCCCCCAGCCCATGACGCGGCAGAGCACGCCGGTCTCCTTGAACGCCAGGATTCCGCCCCAGTGGTGGTGATCGCCAAGGATCACGTCTATGCCGCCTTGCAGCACGTTCGGCCTGACGTGTGCAAAGGCTGATACGCACATGTTCGACGCCATCGGGATGTCCGTGTGCCTCTTCACCTCGGCGTGCATCTCGATCGTGTCCGTCGGGTCCTCCAGGTACTGCGGCTCGTACTGCTCGATCGCCTTCGCAACCCGGATGGACGTCTCCACCGTCCACACGGCGTTTGGGTCGATGCGTATCTCGTAGCCTTCGGACTTCGGGAAGCGCTTCCTGAGGAGCCGGAACGTCTCGATGTCCACATCCGGGTGGAAAAAGCCGCCCTTGATCTTCAGCGCCTTGAAGCCGTACTTCGCAACGAACTCCTCAGCCTGCCTCACGAAGCCTGCGGGGTCGAGCGCAGCGCCAGTCGCCACCTCGCCCTGTCCGTTCTCGTCTGCGAACTTGTAAAAGAGGTAAGCCGCCCACTCGACGCGGTCCCTCGCGCGCCCGCCGATGTAGTCGCAGAGCGGCAGGCCGGCCTGCTTTGCCGCGGCGTCGAGGAGCGCCGTCTCGACCGCCGCCCACGCCGCAGACGTGTCTCCTTTGGTCCCGCTGGCCGTGCTCCCGTGAAACCGCATCCGGGCGCCTGTGATCTGGCGCGGGTCCCAGCCGATGAGCCACTCACGGTTCGGCTCGATCACCGCAGACTGGTCCTGGTACGTCTCGCCGGCGCCTGTGAAGCCGTCATCGGTCTCGATCTGCACGATTGTACGGACGCGGAACGACTCATGGACGCCGGTGCTGTTGAGCAGCGGCTGGTCGTGCGTTGCGGCCTGAGTGACCTTTAGTTTCGATATCTTCATGGCGGTAAGAGATGCCCTCCGGCGGTGTTAACGGCGACGGGTGCGTCGCAGCATGGCGACATTCTGTGCCAACGCCGTCACAGAGGCAACCGCAGGTCAAAGGCGGCGCCGCTGCGGGCAGCCGTGGGATGGGGGAGCGGCGGGCGATTAGTCATGCGGACGCGGATGGGGAACGGCGAATGATTCGTCATTCTGAACGTGACCGGCTCTACTGACATCTTTGCGGCCTACCGTCTCCCCGGCTCCACGCTATCCGGCTCTGTTTACATCCTTACAAGTCCAACTTCTGCCATGGCCGGGAACATCCTCAGTCCTGGCCACAACGCGAGCCATCCCACTGTCCGGCTCAAAGCTAAAATCAAGACCAGTGTTCGAGGATGCAAACACAGCCGGATAGTTACTTATTCAAGCTCAGAATGACAGGTCAAACACCAGCGACCCGGCCTCTCGTTGGCCCGGCTCGCCAGCGCTCACTCGGCTCGTGCTCTAAGATGCTTGATTGCGTTAAATCCTGAGACTGGCCACAGCCAGGGAGTGGTATCGGCATCTATGGCAGCAACAGAATCCGAACATCGGATCGGCACGCCCATCCCGGTTCCGCCTGATTTTCCTGTGCACTGGGACGACGATGCCGAGCCGGCTCTCCTCTGGTCATGGGACGACTTCCACGCCCCGTTGCCGCCAACGCCCATGACCGTTTCGGTCGGCGAGTTCACGCGCGCTGGCCGGACCCAGGCAAATAAGGACAATGGCAATTACCGTCCCGGCAGCCTGTCGAAAGTGATCAACGGCTATCCGTACAGCGCCTCCACTGCGCCGCCGATGACTGACGATGAAAAATCGGCGCGTGAGCGTTCGCTGGACCGTCTCATCGAGAGCGTCAGGGCAAACTGGGACGACCAGTGGCTGCCCGAGTTAAAGGCCTTCCTCGATGAGATGAAAGCGGTCGACTATTCCAGTCTGAGCGCCGCCGAGCTCTGGGCTAACGTGGAGCGCGTGCTAAACCGGCATTCGCGGCACTGGTACATCCACAACATGGTCGTGACGCCGGTGATCGGACAGTCAAACCGGCTCGAGAAGATCTGCTCCAGGCTCCTTGACTCATCCGGCTCTTCAGAGAAGGTTCCGGCCCACATCCTGCTGCATGGCGCCGAGACCCTGACGGTGCTGTCAATAAACGAGCTGGACCGCCTCGCCGATGCCGCGCGCAACGAGCCAGAGGTGAGGCGAGCGCTGGAGCGTGACATCCCATCCTGTGACACGCGGAAGGCGCTTGAGACGTCCGAACAGGGCAGGATCTGGCTCCACGCGCTGGACAGATACCTTCACGACTTCGGCTACCGCTGCACCGGCTTCGACCTCAGCTTCCCGACATGGGTCGAGGACCAGTCGTTCGTATTCCAGGTCATACGGAGCATGCTGGCCGATGTTGAGTCCGGCTCACCGGCAAACGCGGCCAGGTCGAAGGCCCTGGACCATGAGAGGGACGCGCTGCTGGAGAAGGTCCGTGAGGCAGGCGCCGGCAGACCTGAGCTGCTGGAAGAGTTCAACCGGGCATACGAGCTCGGGCAGCAGCTATGGCCGCTCAAGGAAGACCACTCCCACTACATCGACCAGGCGAGCACTGCGGTTGTCCGCATAGCCATCGCTGAGGTGGGACGCAGACTCGAAGCCAGCGGGGCCATCGCGCATGCGGACGATGTCTGGTACCTCGACCTCGACGAGGCGAAGGCTGCGCTTATCGCTGACACGCCGCATGGCATTAAGGAACTGATAGCCATACGCAGGGCGGATAGAGAGCGGCTCTCAAAACTCACCCCGCCCAAGCACATGGGCACATTCCCACCAGACCACGATATGGCAGGCAACCAGGGAAGTGCCACCGAAAGCGGAGAGACCCTGCGCGGCACTGCGGCATCGAAGGGCCAGGCAACCGGAATAGCGCGGGTCGTCCTGTCGCCTGACGACTTTCACAAGGTGCGAAAGGGAGACGTGCTCGTGTGCCGCAGCACAGCGCCAATGTGGACGCCTCTGTTCAGAGTCATCTCTGCGCTTGTCTCCGAGTCAGGCGGGATTCTCTCGCATCCCGCTGTCGTCGCCCGTGAGTTCAATCTTCCCGCCGTCATCGGGGTGCAGCGTGCCACGTCACTGGTCGTCGACGGTCAACCGGTCACAGTGTCTGGCGACGATGGCCTGGTACACACAGGCTGACACGCGGGCACGTCGCCGATACGGGCCCGACGACTGCAAAGGAGCCTGCGCTCAGCGAAGTTGCGGCTCTATTGGCAACTGCTCAATCACCAGGCCCGTTGCGTCTGCAACGGCGTTCGCCACCGCCGCGGCGATCGGCACGATTCCGGGCTCGCCTGCGCCGGTGGCCGGGTTCGAGTCGTCCTCGATCAACACGACCTCGATTTCAGGAGTGTCCATCACACGCGGGACCCGGTACCTGTTGAAACCGGTTGTCAGGACACGGCCGCCGTCGAACTCGACGGCCTCCCAGAGTGCGGAGCCGATACCCATCACGATCGAGCCCTCGACCTGGTTCCGTACACCGTCCGGGTTGACAATCGCGCCACAGTCGAACGCGGCGGTCACCCGGCGCACCTGGACCTGCTGGTCCCTGACTTCGACCTCCACGCACTCGGCAACGTAGCTCCCGGCGTCGAAGCCGACCGCCAACCCGAAGCCGACGCCGTCCCTTCGCTTGCGTGTGCTCCAACCAAACCGGTCCATCGCCGCCTCAAGCACACGCCGGTAGCGGGGATGCGAGAGGTTCCGAAGCCGGAACTCCGCCGGGTCCATCTCCAGGCGGCGGGCCATGCGGTCCATGTGAGTCTCACGCGCAAAGTGGTTGACGGCTCCTCCCAGGGAACGGTAGGAGCCGTGCTGAAGCGGTGAGACAGAGCCCGCGACGGCGACCCGCGTGTGTGGCACGTCATATGGGGTCATTGCGCCCCGGCGGCCGCGGAAGGCGTTCTCACCAGCGTGAAACGCCCTGTAGTCCCAGGCGGTGATCTTGCCACCCGAGGTGAACCCTGACTTGATTTCAATCAGGGCCGCTGGGCGGACGGTGCTCCATATGAACTCCTCGGAACGCGTGTACGCCACCTTCACCGGCCTGCCCGCGTGCCTCGCCAGACGGGCCGCCTCGAGACTGACGGTGGGCGTTTTCGTCCCGAACGACCCACCGACCGCCAGCGTCATGACGTGGACGTCGCCCTCGCTTATGCCGAGCGCGCCGGCAAGCTGCGCACGCTCTGAAAACGGGCCTCGGTTGCCACACCACACGCTCAGCTTTCCGTCCTCCCAGCTTGCCACAGCCGCGCTCGGCTCCATCTGGGCATTCGAGATATAAGGCGCGAAGTAGGTTCCGTCGAGCACTCCATCGGCTTCGCCCATGCCCTCGTCCAGCGATCCTGACTCCTGCAGCACAACCGCCTCACCCGCATGCTCCTGAAGCAATGACGGCAGGCTCCAGTCGGACGCGTCGTCGCGGCTCTCCTCCCACCTGACCCTGACCGACTCGAGCGAATAGGTGGCGGCGTGCTCGGTCTCCGCCACAACTCCGGCAAAGTCTCCGTCGCGCACAAGTGCCACGAACCCCGGGACGCGCTCGGCCCTGGCGGTGTCGATATCAACGAGCTTTGCGCCGTATGTGGGCGGCCTGATGACTTTGCCGTGCAACATTCCTGGGACGACAAAATCCTGAGAGTACCTGGCGCGGCCCGTGACCTTTTCCAGCGCGTCCACGCGCCTGGCACGAGTTGCGTCTTCGGCCGGAGCCAGTTCCGTCCCTGGCCCGATGTCGTCGGGGATATCACGTTGGAGGCTCAGTCCATCAAGCAACGCCGCGAAATCAAGCGTCAGGGCCGGACTCCCCGCTCGCGCCGCTCCGTCAACCAGCTCCACATCGGCTGCCTTAACGCCCCAGCGGTCTGCCGCCAGGTCGATCAGCACGCGCCGTGCAGTCGCCGCAGCCCGTCTCAGCTGCACTCCAACGGTCCGCATTGAAGCGCTGCCTGTGGTGCCGCGGTCCCACGGCACACGCGCTGTGTCTGCAAGCACAACGTCCACGTCTGCAGGCGATATCGAAAGCTCGTCCGCAACCGTCAGCGCGAAC
This sequence comes from Chloroflexota bacterium, assembly GCA_027624075.1. Classification (GTDB taxonomy): domain Bacteria; phylum Chloroflexota; class Dehalococcoidia; order Lucifugimonadales; family Lucifugimonadaceae; genus JAJCYX01. The sequence continues at coordinate 32,682 of JAQBUH010000003.1, read as the reverse complement.
CCGTGACGTATCCCCTGCCCATATTCGACCTTCCCGGAATAGACCGAGACCTGACCGGACCGGTCTATCGTCAATAGCACGGCTGGGTCTCCGCCCACCTCAGGCGGCTCACCCGGCAAGGTCCACCGCGGCGGGCCGGTGACCGTGAGCGTGTACTTTTGAGCCGAAGTTGTGGCGCTCATTCGGCGGGCTCTCGTGCGCTGGCAGGACTGGCCATCGCAGTGGCAGCCGACCTAACTGCACGGATGATGCGCACGTACGCGCCACAGCGGCAGATGTTCCCGTTCAGGCCGGAGCGGACCTCCGCCTCCGAAGGGTGCGAGTTCCGGGCGAGCAGCGCAGTGGCGCTGATGATGAATCCCGGCGTGCAGTAGCCACACTGGAAGGCGCTGTGCGCGATGAACGCCTGCTGCACAGGGTTCAACTCATCGCCAGCCGCCAGGCCCTCCACTGTCGTGACAGAGCGCCCGGCGGCGGCTGACACCGGAGTGATGCACGACTGGGCGGGCTCGCCGTCGATCAGGACGGTGCACGCGCCACAGTTCCCCTCGCCACAGCCGTACTTCGTGCCAGTCAGGTCGAGCTCGCTCCGCAGCACGCTGAGCAGGCTTCTCTCGCGATCAACCTGCAGGCTGTGCAGATCACCGTTGACGGTCAGGTCCATGGTGCAAGCTCTGTCTTCATCGGGCGGCGCCGGGTATCGGCTGATTGCCGTGGAACCGGATGCCTGTGCCCGAAAACGCTATCCCGCATTGGCGGGGACTTCTCCGGCGGACGTCAGGCGGCGTTTGGCTTCTGCATACACGTCATCCGGCAGCGGACCCTTGCTCGCCGCACTGACGTTACTTGCCAGGTGAGTGGGGTTGAGCGTGCCGACAATCGTGGTGTGCATTTTTGGGTGGCTCAAAGTGAACCTCAACATGAAGGACGTCCTGTTTTCGCCATCCTCCACCAGCTCGTCAAGGCCGGCGGATTCGAAACGAGACCAGACATCGGGCCGCGGCACGCCGGACTGTCCCGGCTCTCCCTTGGCCACGCCTCCCCGGATCACCGTGCCAACCCCCGCATTCGCCGCGGCCGAGATCCAGTCTTCATGCCGGCGCTCGAGCGCCGAATACGGGATCTGCATCACCTCGAACACGCCCATCTTTATATGTTCGCGCAGCTCCGGCAGAGTGTTCGACATGCCGATGTGCCGTATCTTGCCCTGCTCTTTGAGCTTGACCAGCGTGCCGACCGAGCCGTTCTCTTCGAGGACTTTCTGCGAAGGACTCGAATGGAACTGCACTACGTCGAGATAGTCCGTCTTCATTCGCTTCAGGCTCTGCTCAACACCTGCGACGATGTTCTCAGGCGTGAAGATGTGCGGGCTGCGGGCGCCGGGAGGGGCCGCCGGAGCGCCGACATGGCAGCCGCACTTGGACGCAAGGAAGAACTCAGCGCGCCGGTGCGAGATGAATTTACCTATGAACTCTTCACTCTGGCCGTAGTCGACCGACGTGTCGATGTAGTTGATGCCGGAGTCGAGCACGGCGTTCAGGATCTTGTCCGCCTGGCCGGGCGTGACTTCCCTCCCACGCGGCGCGCCCCTGATCTCCATTGCGCCGAACGCCAGCCGGGTGACTTCCAGGCCCGTCCTGCCGAGAGTCGTCGTTGTTAAACCGTTTTTCATGATGATGTCCCCCTGTGATGTGCCGGTTGCGCATTCTGGACTGGTGTAGTTGGCGGGAGTGTACAGCTATGTGGGAAGCCCGGACCCGCGGGTCACGCCGGCGGCCACGGTTTCGATTCTTCTCACTACGGTTTTTCTCGGGGCGTGGTGTATCAGGCCCGGTCGTACTAGAGTGGTCCAAAACAGCGTCCCGGCGGAGCAACTCACATGACAACAGCACCCGGGTTTTCCGAGCAGACGTTCGACGCAGGCGAAGTCCAACTCAACTTTGCCGAGTTTGACGGCAGCGGGCCGCCGCTCCTGTTCGTCCACGGCATCACCAGCGACTGGACTGTCTGGAAAGAGATAGCCGCTGAGTTTGTGGACGACTGGCACTGCTACGCGATTGACCTCCGCGGCCACGGGAGATCGGGGCATCTGAAGAACACATACAACCGGGCGAAGTACTCGGAAGACGTTGTTGCGTTTGTTCGCGACCACATCCGCGAGCCAACGTACATCGTCGGCCATTCGCTTGGCGGGGCGACGGCGCTGGGAGTCGCGGCGGCAATACCTGACTCTATCCAGGCGGCGGTTTACGAAGACCCCGCGCTTTTCGTTCACCTCCGTGCTGAAGAGACGGCAAAGGCCAGGTTTGGCGAGCGGCTCGATATGATGAAATCGGGTCTTGCGACCGCCGAAATCGCCGCACGCATGAGGAGTCCCGGCGAGTCGGAGCAGGACGCCATCACAAGGACCGAGCGCTGGATGAGATGCGATCCGAATACTCTCGAAATGAGCATCAACAGATCGTCGACAAAAGGATGGGACGTCGACTCCATCTTGAAAGCGGCGACTCCGCGCAGCCTGCTGCTCCAGGCCAATCCAGACGCGGGAGGAGCGCTCTCTGATGATGAAGCCGACAGGGCGATCAGCCTGCTCCCCAATGCCGTTCACATCAAGTGGGACGACAGCGGCCACAACATGCACCACAGTTCCCGGAACGGTTCGTGTCTTTAGTCAAAGAGTTCCTGGGGCCGCCGGCGTAGCGGTTTGTGGAGGTCATCAGCCGACCTGACGGCCGGTGTGTTGGCCAGAACAGTGGCCGAGGCTGACAGGTAGACGCTGGACTTCCCCAGGCCTCAGGCCAACGGCTGTTACCTCGACGGCACGGCCAGCACCGGGTGCGTCTGTGAGCGCACGAGCCTGTCCGTGGTTGAGCCCAGCACGTTGGGCGCCGCGCTCATGCTGGAGGTCGAGACAGCAATCACTGAGCCGGGACGGGAGTCCGCAACTCCCAACAACTCCTGCTCAGGCGGACGCTTCCCGACGAAAGTCGTCACCTTCAGCCCGCTGTCTGACAACCCATCGCGAATCTCGTTCAGGTCGTTCTGCGCGAAGTCATCTACCGCGCCGTAGTAGCGTGCGGCGCCGCTAAGTCCAGACACAGCGTCCAACGCCCTCACCAACGCAAGCTCGCAACCCAGCGCACTGGCAAGCTGGACCGCTGGCTGGAGCGCGGAATTGGATTTCTCAGAGCCGTCGTGGCCGAACACCACCGCCGCCGGCGGCGTCCACCGCGTCGAACTGAGCGGCACCACCAACACAGGCACCGTGCAGCGCCTCAGCACCGCATGCGCCGTGCTGCCAAGCAGGTCCTTGCGGCCGTGTGCGCTGGCGTGGCCGGTCATCACGATCAGACCTGCCTCGTAGCGCCGTGCCGCCTCAACGATCTCCCGTGCCGTCTCGCCTTTTTCGGAGTCTGTCGCAACACCCATGCCGGTCTCGCGCAGTCCTGCCGCAATGTCCTAGAGGTGCGCCTCAGCAGCCTTTGACGACTCAGCGTCAGCTCCATCTGCGATCGCCTGGAACAGCACGAGTCCGCTGCCAATGGCCTTCGCCAGACCTGCGGCGTACGGGACTATCGACTCCGAAATCGGGGAGCCGTCGAGGGGGACCAGTATTCGCTTGATGGCCGGCGTAGCCAATGATTGACTCCTGATCGCTCGAACCTCGATCTGTGGCCGGAACCCGGGACCGGTTCCTCGAAAAAGCATAGCCCATACCCGGCGTCAGCGCGGCACATTGCGATGAGAGCGACGTGAGCCTCGCGCCCGATCTGGGCCCTGCCCGGCGCTCAGTCTGGCAGCGCCTCCGCCAGCACCTCGGTCAAGTATCGCGCGGAGCGGCCCGTGCCGTCTTCTATCTGCTGCCTGCACGAAACGCCTGTCACCGCAATCTCGGCGTCCCGCGGCGCCGACCTGATGGCCGGGAACAGCCGCTCCTCGCCGACCTTCATCGAAACATCGTAGTGCTCTTTTTCGAAGCCGAACGACCCCGCCATGCCGCAGCACCCTGCCTCGATCATCGACGCCTTGAAGTTCGGCGGGAGGCTCAACGCCCGTAACGCAGACTGCGTCCCAACAAGCGCCCGCTCGTGGCAGTGGACGAACAGCCGCACATTACGCTCTGGCCGGCCCCGACCGCCCCACTCGATCTGCTGCATCCCGTCACCGGCAGTCTCGGCGATTAGCTCCTCGACCATCACAACCGCCTCCGCAACCGCCTTCGCCTTCTCGTCGCCCGGTAACAGGTCAGGGTACTCGTCCTTGATCGCCATCATGCAGCTCGACTCGCAGCCGGCGATCTTCGCTCCCTGCGCCACATGCTCGTAGAGCGAGTCGACGTTGTAACGCGCGTTCGCCGTCGCCATGTCGAGCAGACCCTTTGACACCATCGGTCTGCCGCAGCACTTGCGGTCCGCCAGCACGACCTCGTAGCCAAGCGCCTCAAGCAGACGGGTTGCGCCGATACCAGCCTCAGGGTGGTTGAAGTTGATGAACGTGTCGTGGAAAAACACGATCTTGCCACGTGAGCCTGTCGTGTTCGGAGTGCGCCTCTTGAACCAGCTCTCGAAGGTCTGCGAGGCGATCGCGGGCAGCTTCCTGCGCTTGTCCATCTTCAGTAGCCTGTCCGAGAGCATTCGGCCAATGAATGAGCGGTTGAGCGCGTTTGCCATCCGTGCCTGCGGTCCCGCCGCAAGCGCGTTCAGCCTGTGGATATTTGCGACGACTCGCGAGCGGAGCGGCACGCGGTGCGTCTTGTAGTACGTATTCAGGAACTCATATTTGATCTTTGCCATGTCGACGTTGGAAGGACACTCGGACTTGCAGGACTTGCACTCAAGGCACAGATCAAGCACGTTGAACATCCGCTTCGAGTTGAGCTGCTCAACCGGCAGAGCGCCTGAGATCGCGGCCCGCAGAGCGTTTGCCCTGCCACGAGTCGAATGCTCCTCTTCACGCGTCGCCTGGTAAGACGGGCACATCGCACCGGCGTTCACCTTCCGGCAGTCGCCAACGCCGTTGCACTTCTCGATCGCCCCTGCAAAACCGCCCTCCCGTGAGAAGTCGAGCCGTGTCTTGACCGGGACAGTCTTGTACTGCACGCCGTAACGCAGGTTCGCAGTCATTGGCGGCGTGTCGAACACCTTGCCGGGGTTCATCGTCCCCTTCGGGTCGAACGCCTGCTTCACATCGCGGAAGTTCTGCACCAGCTCCCGCCCGAACATCTTCTCTGCCCACGCGCCGCGCACGATCCCGTCGCCATGCTCGGCTGACAATGCCCCGCCGAACTCAAGCACGAGGTCCGAGATCTCGTCTGCGATACGCTCCATCTGGATGGCGCCTTCGGCCGTCTTCAGGTTCACAACGGGCCTGATGTGGAGGCAGCCGACCGATGCGTGGCCGTAGTAACCGGCCTCCGTGCCGTGGCTGCGCACAATCTCGTCGAAGCGCCTCACATACTCCGGAAGCCGCTCCGGCGAGACGGCCGTGTCCTCGACGAACGGTAGCGGCTTGGCGTCACCTTCGATGTTCATCATCAGGCCGAGCCCCGCCTTGCGCATGTTCCACACCTGCGCCATCTGCGCCGGCTCAACCAGCCGCGTCGTGGCGTAGCCAAGCTCTAGCCGCCGCATCTTCTGCTCCAGCCTGTCCAGCTTCGCCTCGACCTCGCCCGGAGTCTCGCCATTCATCTCGACGACGAGGATGTCTGACGGCTCGCCGTGCAGGAAGCCGAGGTTGCGGGAGAACCCGATGGAGTTGCGCGCCTCGCGGATTATCATCTCGCCGATGTGCTCGACCGCCGCCGGCTCCTCCTCAAGAGTCGCAACGGTCGCCTCCATCGACTCGATGATGTCCTTGAAGTGGATGACAGCGATGCCCGAGTACGGTGGAATCGGCTCAAGGTTCAGCTTTGCGGAGGTGACGGCGAGCAGCGTGCCCTCTGAGCCGACCGCCATCTTCACGAGGTTCAACGCAGACGGGTCCTGCACCAGGTCGAGGTTGTAGCCGCCTACCCTGCGCAGGATCTTCGGGAAGCGGCGGTCAACCTCGCCGGCAGCCGCGGCGGCGATCTCCGGGACCCGCCTGTATATCTCAGCCTCAAGCCCCGTCCCAGCACGCTTCTGGGCCAGTATCCCGGCGCTGATCTGTCCAAGGTGCGCCGGAGTGCCATCGCTCAGCACAACGTCCATCTCGATCACATGGTCGACCGTCTTGCCGTAAATTATCGAATGCGACCCGCAGGAGTTGTTGCCCATCGCTCCACCAACGTTTGCGCGACTCGATGTCGACGGGTCCGGGGTGAAGAAGAGCCGGTGTGAGCGGAGTTGCCGGTTCAGGTCGTCTATCGTCACGCCCGGCTGCGTTCTCACCCAGCGCTCTTCCGGGTTCACCTCAAGAACGTTGTGCATGTACTTGGAGAAGTCCATCACGACGGCGTGGTTCACCGTCTGGCCGGAGAGGCTTGTCCCTCCGCCCCTCGGCAGCACCTTGACGCCGCTGCGCGTTGCGATCTCAAGCACAGCGGAAACGTCGTCTGCGTCCCGCGGCACAACGACGCCGACCGGCTCCATGCGGTAGATCGAGGCATCCGTGGAGTACATCGCCTTCGAATACGAGTCGAAGCGCACCTCGCCACTCAGAGCGCTGCGCAGCTCTTGCTCAAGGTCCTGCGATGCGGAAGAGCCGTGGCCGCCGGGACCGGTTTTGCCAGCGTGTGAAATCGTCATGGTCAGGTCCCAGAACTCCGTTCTGCCGCTGCGGGATCGGTCTCTGTCTCATGTGCGTCCAGCGCTTCTGCTCCGCCGGGACCGTCCTCACCGCCATCTGCCGGCTCACGGAATATCGCCGAGACGACGACGCTTCCGATAAGCACGGTCAGGATGATTGCCAGGGAGATGAAGATCAGCCCCTGGTCACCAAGGTGCGCTGCCTCCTCGAAGTCATGCAACTGGTCCTCGAAAACCGTCTCGACAATCATCTTGGCGCCAACGAAGGCAAGGATTAACGCAAGACCGTACTGCAGGAACCTGAACAGTCTGACCATTCCCTCCAGCAGGAAAAAGAGCGGCCGCATGCCGAGCACCGCCATGGCGTTCGATGCCCAGACGATGAACGGGTCATCCGTGATTCCGAACACCGTCGGTATCGAGTCAACGGCGAACACAACGTCTGTCGTGCCAAGGACGACTACCACGAGCAGGAACGGTGTGGCGGCTCGCGCTCCGCCTGGAAGCCTTGTGAAGAAGTGCGTGTGGTTGAATTCGTCCGAGACCGGCATCACCCTCCGGAACAGTCTCACTGCGATGTTCCTGCCTGGGTCCACCTCCTGGTCTCCCGCGAACGCCAGCTTGTACGCGGTGTAGATCAAGAACGCGCCAAGAATGACCAGGAACCAGGCGAACGCCGATATGACGGCGACACCGACGGCGATGAAGACCGCTCTCGCAATCAACGCTCCTACGATTCCGAACAGTAACGCTCTCGCCTGGTACTCACGGGGCAGCTTGAAGTATCCGAAGATGACCAGGAAGACAAAGAGGTTGTCAATGCTGAGGGCGCGCTCGGCAACGTACGCCGTCGTGTACTCAACACCCTGCGTGCTACCGCCTGCGATGAATATCCAGGCGCCGACGGCTACTGCCACAAGGGTCCAGAACAGCGTCAGCCATCCGGCCTCTTTGAGGCGGACAATGTGCTCTTTCCGGGATAAGACGAACAGGTCGAGCACAAGAAGCCCGACCAGCACAAGGTTGAACCCTATCCAGACGCCGATTCCATCTAGCAACGCGGATCCGATGGGGAGATTAGTGGACTATCTGAGGACACATACCGTCTCCGGCAGAGTCACAGCCGGACGTGCGGAGCCAGCCGATTGTATCGGAACCGGTGATCACAGCCAGCAGCCTCCGCGGAACCACTTACGGCTCGCTAGTGTGACTTATCGATGCGGTATATCTGCTCGCCCCTGGGCGTCACGACCGAGACCTCGGCGCCGACCGCCTGGCCGAGAATGGCAGAGCCAACGGGTGAGACTATCGAGATCTTGCCAGCGAGCGGGCTCGACTCATTCGGCTCAACCAGCTGGTACTGGAAACGCTTGGAAGTTTTTATCTCAGTGATCTCAACTCTGGAGCCGATGTGGACGTTCTCACCGTCGGTGCGGCGCCCGTCGATCACAACGGCCATCTTCAGTGTGCCCTCGATGTCACGGATCTTCGCCATGACCATGCCCTGGTTTTCACGGGCGGCCTCAAGCGGCGCATTCTCTCTGACATCTCCGTCAGCGGCAGCCAGCTGGATGTCGTGTGTGAGCGAGAGTTTCTGCTCTTGCAACTGCGCCAGCTGGCGGTTCATCTGGTCATATCCAGCCTTGGTCAGCCTGACCTGTTGCTGGGCGATGCGTGCAGACCGCGTCCTGGTCGTGGCTATCCTGCTCTTCCGGACCCGCAGGTGCTGGGCAAGGTTGGTATCGATTGCCCCGCTCTTTTTGAGGAACGTCAGGAAAAGCTTTACCGTGGCCAGCCGCTCCTGTGCGTCTGTAGACGTGGAGCGGGAGGTCTGCATCTCGGAGTATTCACCGATCTCGGATGCGGATATCGAGCCAATCGTGCGGTCAGGGCCGAGCCAGCGAGCGAACTTGGCAATCTCCGGCTGCGCGGCCAGCTTGGCATCTTCCGGCATCTGCTGGACGTAGACCTGGAACGCATCGCTTAGCGACAGTGCGCCGATTTCTGGCTCGACTTGTGTTTCCGAAACGAGATCGCCGGCTTGAGTTGCCACGTATTGCATTCTCCTGGCTAGTGAGGCGGCTGCGTCGGCGCCAGTCAAAAGGGCTCGCAAATGGGGCACCCTATTGGAGCGCATGACGCAGATTACCTCCTCTAATGATAGGAACCTGACGATCAACCCGCAAATAGCATCTCGAACCTTAAGTTCAATCGCGGTTGGCCGCCAGGGTTGCCAGTGTGGAAAAGTTCAAGCGCTGGTATCCTAAGCGGGTTGTGCTTGGCGGTGAGGGCACGCGTCACTCTGCCGTTCGACTACAGCCACCTAAAACTGACACCGATTTCTGACGCTTACCAGACTTCCTGACCTCGAAAGGCCGCCGTTCCAATGCCCAAGCGCACGTACCAACCCAAGAAACGCCGCAGGGCGCGCGTTCACGGGTTTCGCTCTCGAATGAGTACAAGAGCGGGACGTGCCGTTCTGGCCCGGCGTCGCGCACAGGGCCGTAAGCGGCTCACAGTCTAGTTCGGAGCCTCCGCACAATGGGGCTTCCGGCAGACAACCGAATTCGCCGGCCCGCCGACTTCAGGCACGTCCTGACCAGGGGCCGTAGGACCGGCACAAGGGCTGAAGACCGGCTTCTGTTGATCTCCGCCACGCCAAACGGCAGGCCAGGGCCGAGGATCGGCCTTTCGGTTGGCAAACGCGTTGGCGGCGCCGTCGTCAGGAACCGGGTGAAGAGACGGCTGAGAGAGATCTTCAGAGAGATCGAAGTTGCGCCTGCGTCTGCGGCGGCGATAGTAGAAGGTGCAGACCAGGGCGGAGCGGGTTGGGACATCGTTGCGACGGCGCGCCCGGCTGCGGCAGAGGCCTCGTCTGAAGAGCTACGGGCATCCGTGGCAAGACTGATGGTGAAAGTGAAGTCCAGGCGCTGACGCGGACCGGCGGCGCAAATATGGCGATGGCAATGGGACGACAGGAACGGTTGGGATGAAACCGATAGCATTAGGGCTTATCAAGGTGTACAAGGTTGCAATCTCGCCGTATATGCCGGGCCAGTGCCGCTTCTCTCCCTCATGTTCGGACTACGCGGCCGAAGCGATAACTGCGTACGGTGTGCTTCGCGGATCGGCGAAGACGGCGAGCCGCCTCGTGCGCTGCAGGCCCGGCGTCGAGGGTGGCTACGACCCTGCGGTTCCTGACCCAACGTCGCCAGAAGACCCAACGGCCCAGGAACTCCAGCGGATAGCCGCTCCGGACGCCCGCCTTAACTAGACCGGTTCCACATATCAACACTCATCCAATAGAGATAACGATCAGCTCCTCCACGTTGACATCCAGAACAGGCCGAACCGGCCAGACCGCCAGCCCGCCTGGCGGCAAATATGACAGCGAGCGTGGCAGACAAGAAACCGTCACGCGTCGCCCTCGTTGGTCCATGGGCCTCAACCTGCGCCTTGCGCTGGCCCTCGCGGCCGCGCTCTTTGCGCTGGCGGCATGTGTCACCGACCTCAACCCGGAGGGCGGATGGTCAGGCCCTGTCGAAGACGGCGAGTTCCTTTACATCGGCTCCAAAGACGGCAGGATGGTCCGCGTGGCTCGCTCCACCGGCGCACTTGACCAGACATGGACGTACCCCGCCGGAGAGGATGACGACCTGGGCGAGATCTACGGCACTCCGGCGATCTCTAACGGAGTCATCTACGGATCGGCCTTCCGCTGCAATGGCAACGACTGCGAAGGCGAGGTGTTTGCGGCGCATATTGAGACCGGCCGTTCTGCATGGGCGGCCGGGCCGGTTGCGGTCAAGTCACGCCTGGTCGGCGCAGTGGGAGTCGGCGCGAGCACGCTCGTTGTCGGCACATCTGCAATAGACGGCAAGGACACTCCCGGCGGCTATCTCCTCGGACTGGACCCGACTGCGGACGCGGGCCGTGATCTTTCGGCACAGGTCAGCCGGCGTGAGAAGTGGCGGATCCCGCTCGACGGCGCAGTGTGGGGCGGAGTTGCCGTGGCAGGTGACGTCGCATACTTCGGCACGCTCGGGGGCACGCTCTATGCCGTTGACCTGGCCGACTCGGACTCATACACGGGCAGTCCCGCCGGCCGTGTGCTCTGGACATATGACGTTGGAGGCGCCATCTCCGGCACCCCGCACGTCACCGGTACCAACGTCTATGTCGGCAGCTTCAGCAATGAGTTGCTAAAGCTAAACCTTGCGTACCGCGAGCAGAACCCCACCGGAAAGACGCTCGACCCCTCGCTCGAGTGGTCGTTCGACACCGGTGAGTGGATCTGGGCGGAGCCGCTGCTGGTAGAGGGCGTCGTCTATGTTGCGAACCTGCCCGGCCAGGTCTACGCGCTGAGCGCAGACACAGGCCAGCCTCAATGGCAGACGCCGGCAGAGGTTGGCAAGGAGATCGTCGGCCAGCCGGCTATCTTCGAGAGTAACCGCGGGCCTGCGCTGGCGGTGGCTTCGGGGGAGAAGGATGTCGCTGTGGTGGTCTTGTCCAGCGGTCAGGTGAGCGGTGAGCTGAACACGCGCGACCACGGCATCAAGTCGGCCCCGCTGGTCATCGGCGACGTGATCTTCGTCCACACGGACAGCGGCCAGTTTCGCCAGTACCAGGCAGGCACGCTGAGCCTGCTCAAATGCATCGAGGCAAAAGGGAGTGGCAAGTCATGCGACTAGCTCCCACTCACCTGCGTGCGCTGTCTGCGGGGGGTAACGCCTGATGGAGTTTATTGGCGTCCTGTGGAACGAGCTGCTGATGCGGCCGATGATCAACAGCCTTGCGCTGCTGGCAGACGTGTTGTTCGACAACTTCGGCCTGAGCATCATCGTCTTCACCATCCTCATCCGCATCGTACTCATACCGCTCACCGTACGGCAGACGCGCAGCATGAAGAAGATGCAGGAGCTGCAGCCCAGGCTCAAGAGTCTTCAGGAGAGGTACAAGGACAAGGGTCCGGCTGAAAAGCGCAAGCTGTCGTCCGAGACGATGAAGCTGTACAAAGAGGCGGGCGTCAACCCCATCGGCTGCCTTGGGCCGCTCGTGATCCAGATGCCCATCTGGTTCGGCCTGTACAGGTCCATTCTGCGCACCATGCCGCCCACGCCAGAAGGCCTGGCAAACCTTTCGGCCTCGTTCTACTCATGGAACCCGGCAATCTCAAACGTGCCGATCAACAGCAAGTTCCTTGGCATAGACCTGGTCGACTTCGTTCAGGGCGCGCCGCTCCCGTGGAACTACGCGCTGCCAGTGCTGGTTGGCGTGACCATGTTCCTGCAGCAGAAGATGACCATGGGCAACCAGGTCGCAACCAGCCCGCAGCAGGCCCAGACCAACCAGATCATGCTGTGGATGCTCCCGATAATGTTCGGGTTCTTCACATTCCAGTTCCCGGCAGGTCTGGCGGTCTACATTTTGTTCTCAAACATCGTCGGCGTGATCATTCAGTACTACGTCGGCGGCAAGCAACCCGTTGTCCTGTTCGGGAGGGCCTTCCTGGGCAGCGCGGAGGCCAGAGAGAAATCGCTTGCGGGGGCGTCCGCCTCCGCTGCGCCGGCCGCAGCGCTAGTCGAGGAATCCGAGCTCGAGGAGAATGATGAAGATGGACAGTCCGAGAACGTTCACCGGCAAGACCGTAGACGAGGCAACCGAAAACGCTCTGGAAACGCTCGGCGTAGATCTCGAAGACGTTGAGATCAGGGTCATTAGCCCGGGACGGTCGGGAATCCTGGGCTTCGGCGGAGAGCCTGCGCGGATCGAGATAACGCTTGTTGGCAACGCCGCAAGCACGATTTATGACGACGATGACGATGACACTGACGACGATGAGGATGACCAGGACGAGCCGGAGCCAACTACTTCGCCGGCCGGGGTCTCAGTACCTGCGCCCAGGACCGTAGAGCCCGGCGCCGGGGACCGGTCTGACGAAGATCGAGCGCCGCAAACTGGCCGAGGCCGGAGCGCCCGCACAGGCGAACGCCGTCCCCGTGGCGGCAGGGGCAGAGGCGGGCCACGCGATCGCGCCGAATCCCTTCGCTCAGAGACTCCGGTGGCAGAGCGCGGCGAAGCGCCTTCCGCTGCCGCACCTGGCGGAGCGCCTGCCGGCGCGCCTGCAAGGGCCAGCCGCCGCGAGGAAGAGCCAGAGCGCGGGGTCCGGCAAAGCCGGGACACGGGACCTCAGAGCCGGGGATCAGGCAACGGCCGTGACCGTGACGCCGAGCGTGGGCCGGACCGCGAGCGGGAACTTCCGCCGGCGGAGCGGGACGCTGAGGCGGAACAGCTCGTCGGAGAGGTGCTCGACTACTTCCTGGCCACGATGGGCGTCGTCGCTGAGACCTATGTGCGTGACGACACCGAAGACGGCTCGCTGGTGTTCGAGATCGAGGGCGAAGACGCCGGCCTGCTCATCGGAAGACGCGGCGAGACCCTGCAGGCACTCCAGTTCCTGGTGCGCATGGTCGTAAGCCGTCAGCTAGGCCGCAAGGCGTTCGTGCTGATCGACATCGAGGACTACAGGCAGCGAAGGGCGGACATGCTCAGACGGCTCGCCCGCCGCACGGCGGGGACCGTTGCCAGCAGCGGTCGCGCCAGCGCTCTCGACCCGATGTCACCTGGCGAGCGGCGAATAGTCCACATGTCTCTCGCATCGCACCCGCGTGTCATGACGGAGAGTGAAGGCGAGGGCAACCAGCGAAGGGTCGTCATACTGCCGCGCGACTGACCCCGAAGTCGGCAAATTGAACACAGGACGCCCGGAGTTCGCCCGGCATCCGCAGGCAGGGCTATCCTCGTCCCGGCGGACTCCGGGCGTCTGCATGCCTGCCATTGAGCACAAGGACGCAAGAAAACCTACCGCCGGTCAAATACCTGTGCGTCGGCCACCAGTCACAGGACATCCACATCGCGGCAGACGGCAAGAGGTCCGCTCCCGAACACGGCGGCGCATCCCTCTACACAGCGCTCACCGCATGGCTGCTCACCGGAGAGCGAGTCGCAGTGGTCTCAGCCACTGGCGCCGGTTGCGACCCGGAGCATGGAACGGGCCAAAAAGCCGCCGGTGACACGGACACCAGCGGACTCGAGACATACGCCGACCCCGCGGGCGAGCAGACCGTCTTCGAGGACTGGCTTGACGGCGACTCACGGCGGCAGCGGCTCCTCAGCCGCGCGCCCGCTATCGACTCCTCGCTTGAGCCGCTCGGGCATCGCGGGCTGAACGCGTCCACCGTCTTCGCAGGCCCGCTGCTGGACGAGTTGCCTCTGGACTGCCGGAGCTGGTTCTGGGCGGAGTTCGCCTGCCTCATTCCACAGGGCTGGTTCCGGGTCATCGGCGCAGACGGCGTCATCACACTGAGCGCTCCTGACATTTCACGGGTCACAGGGCCGTGGGACCTCGTTGTCCTGTCTCACGAAGAGGCCGACGCGACCGGCGACCTCAGCGACTGGAAACGAATCGCGCAGATACTCACAGTGACGCATGGCAGCGAGGGTGCGACGGTCTACAGCGACGGCGGCGAACAGCACATCGCCGCCATACAGCCCGCCGAGGTTGTCGACACCACCGGCGCAGGCGATGTCTGGAGCGCCGCGTTCGCCATCCGCTTCAACGAGACTCGCAGCATCACTGAGGCAGGCAGGTTCGCCGCAGCCGCGGGCGCTATCTGCGTCAGCAGGAAGGGTCTGCGCGGCGTTCCCGCCTCTCGCAAGGAGATCGAAAGGCTGCTCACCGCCCGGAACTGACCCGCTCACTCTCTGGCGCCTGCCCCGTCTGGCCGGTCTGGGCGCTCCGGTCAAGCCCCAACGCCGCCAACGCATCACCCTTATCGAGGACGGCGCCGGTCTGCCGCCAGACCTCCTGTCCAAGGTCGTTGAACACAATGAACGTGGGCGTCGAAAAGGCGTTGAACTCACGCATCAGAGGCACGGCCAGCCCGTCCTGCACGTTCAATCTCAGCACCTGCGCCCTGTCGCCTATCTCAGATGTGAGACTCTTCACATTTGGCTCGCTCGCAAGACACAGAGTGCATGTGTTCGAGAAGAACTCAACAAAAACCGGCTGACCGGAGGCCAGCACCTGGTTCGCCTCCTCTGTCGAGGCCACTGTGCTGTCTCCCGGCCGCAACAGCGAAAAGCCGATCACGGCTGCCACAAGCACAGTGGTGTACAACGGGATACGCACGCGCCAACGCCTGATCGGCAGCAGAACAAACATCGAGAGCAGCAGCACCGGGAACGCAATGACCAACGAGTATGAGTTGAGAATCTCTGTGAACGACATCGATGTCCTTTGTAATCGCCGGGACCTTGGCTCTGGCAAGGCGCGGCGAGCGGTTCCTGGTGTGCTGACCTTAGCTAATACACTTTGAGGTCACGCACGGTTTTGTTAAGGGCTGAACAGTAAGATGAGCAAACTACTCAAACCGTTTCTGGCAATCGGCAACGCCATCGTAAAATGGCTGCTCCGAAGCCGCTTTCACCGGCTGCTCAGCGGGAAAGTCGTCCTGCTTGAGATAACAGGCCGCAAGAGCGGACGAAAATACCTCGTGCCCGTGAACTACCGGGCCGCACAAGACGGCATTTCGGTGATGACGTACAGGCGGAGGCAGTGGTGGCGGAACCTGCGACAGGCGGACGCCCTGCCGGTATACCTCAAGGGCCGTAAGCTGGTAATGGCGCCAGAAGTTGTCCTCGACGATCCCGTCGCCATTGCGCAGGGGTTGATCGACCGGGGCTGGGTGCGAAAGTCGATCGCGCCTGCCGGAGACGGGGAGGCCGTCCTGATCAGGTTGCGGCTCTCCGGCAAGGACAAGCCGCCTGCGCCGGTAAGCCGGCCTGAAACCGGAGACGGGACCGGATAGCCCCCGAGATTGGCGACACAACGCCACACGAGAGGATGTTCTACTTGGACGACGAAAAGGCGAAGCGGTTCCTTGCCCGAGTCGGCGATATCTACACAGGAGCGGCGCTCACGCTCATGATAGACATCGGCTTCCGCACCGGGCTCTGGGAGGCTGCCGCAAACGGCCCCGCGACCAGCGCGCTGCTCGCCGAACGCGCCGGGCTTGAAGAGCGCTACGTCCGTGAATGGCTCGGCGCGGTCACAACCGGCGGCATAGTCGACTTTGACCCGGTCAGCCGAACATACACACTGCCGCCCGAACATGCCCGCACCCTCACCGGCGACGGCGGCTCAAACCGCGCCGTCTCAGCGCCCCTGCTCACATACCTCGGCAAGCACGTCGACTCTGTCGCGGCAGCGTTCAGAAACGGCGGCGGCGTGCCGTATGCCGCCTATCGTCCGGAGTTCACCGCTCTCATGGACCAGCGGTTCCGGCGAGAGTACAACGAGTGGCTGTTCAACGGCTACATCCGCGTCGTGCCAGGACTGGAGCAACGGTTGGTCTCAGGAATAAGCGCCTGCGACATCGGCTGCGGCACCGGGCACAACATGAACCTGATGGCCGCCGCATACCCGTCATCAACCTTCCTGGGCTTCGACATCGCGTCAGACGCCATCGAGCTCGCCCGCGCCGAGGCCGCTTCGATGGGTCTCTCCAACGTCCGCTTCGAGGTGCAGGACGCGACCGCTCTCCCGGCAGACCTGGCTTTCGACCTGGTGACTACCTTCGACGCCATCCACGACCAGGCCAACCCACAGGCTGCGCTGAATGAGATCAACCGCTGCCTTGCGCCCGGCGGCGTTTACCTGATGATCGACATAAAAGCTTCCAGCGATCTGGCGAACAACATCGGTAACCCGCTTGCGCCTTATCTTTACGCAGTCAGCACAATGCACTGCATGACCGTATCGCTTGCGGCAGACGGCGCGGGGCTTGGCACGGTCTGGGGCAGGGAGCTTGCGCTCGAGATGCTGGCCAAAGCGGGGCTGAGAGAGGTTGAAGTGCTCGACTCATCGAACCCGACCAACAGCATCTACATGTGCCGGAAGGGCGGCGAATGATGCGAGTCCGCAGCGACATCGGCCTCTTGACTATTTCGCCCTTTCCGTTGCAGCCTCTCCGGCATGGACGCTCCAACTACCAGATCAACACGACTGCGCTCCGGATTGGGCTGAATGGTGGGATAACCGGACATCACTGGCCGAACAGTTCGCCGCGTCGGTAAGCCTGTGTTTGAGCCAACGTATAGCTCCGGTGAAGGTCGGCGAGTACGTTCGCCTCATCAAACCGGACACTTCATACGGCAAGTCCTTCAGGTTCCAGGGTTACGCCGGTGCAGAGGCTGCTGTAACGACGGCTGCGCAGGAGGACATTCGGCGTGCGGTCGAAGCGGTGGCGAATCAGCATCTCGCACCACAGGTTTATGTCGCATTGAACTGGTATGACCAGTCGAAACGGGCCGAAACCGGCGCAGACAGGCTTGTCGCCCTGTGGATCGCACTAGAGGCCCTGATGTCCATCGAGCGCAGTCGCGGCAAACTTGATACTAAGGCAGCGCGGTTCCTGTCGTCCGAGGCTTTTTCCCTCGGTATTAAGACCGATCGGATCCACGAGGCTCTGGGGTTGGGTGAGATGCGCAGGCTGCGAAACCGCATTGTTCATCTTGCTTATCCGGTTGCTTACAGTGGGTACAACATCTGGTGTAGATAGACTCACAGCATAATGACTAGACCCACCTTTCCCAAGTCCCTTCCTGAGTTCACTCACCGGTTTCAGTCTGAAGATGACTGCTTCCGCTACATCATTGACTCACGTTGTCCGGACGGATTCGTATGTGATAACTGCACGAATACAGAGGCATGGGGGCGCACCGATAGACATGCACTCCAATGCACTGTTTGCAACAAGGTCTACTCAGCTACAGCCGGAACCGTGATGCATCGCTCCAAACAGCCTCTTTGCCTGTGGCTCTGGGCGGCTTATCTGATGGTCACGGACAAGCGCGGAATCTCCGCTGTTCAGCTACAGAAGCAACTGGGGATTAAGCGATATGAGACGGCTTTCAACATGCTCCACAAGCTCAGAGCAGCGATGGTCAACCCGGACCGCGACCTGTTGCGTGGAACAGTCGAGGTTGACGAGACGTATGTCGGTGGGCCTGTAGCCGGTGCACGTGGTCGAAGTACCACTAAGGCAATCGTGATTGGTGCTGTAGAGCTACGGGACGGCAGACCCACGCGGGTGAGGTTCCAGAAGATTTCGTCCGTGGGAGCTAGTGCCGTACTCAAGTTCGTCACCGACACCGTGGAACGTGGTTCCGAGGTCATCACCGATGGCTCACCGTCCTACAACGGTCTGTACGAAGCCGGTTACGTCCACCGTGTCCAGTCCACAGGGATGCTGGGCGATGACCCGGACGCTGTGTTGCCGCACTTCCATAGAGCCGTCTCAAACATGAAGACATGGCTACTCGGCACTCACCACGGCAGGGTTAGCCAGAAGCACTTGCAAGCATATTTGAACGAGTTCGCCTTCCGGTACAACCGGCGAGGGAACTTGCAAGCGGCATTCCAGACGATTCTGGGACTGACTGCGAAGTCAGAGGGGCCGACATACAAAGGGCTGTACAGGGGAACCTATCAGCATAAGAACCCACAACCACCTTCGCGTGCTAAAGTCCAGTCTCTAGGCGGGGGTGTCGAGTAGATGGCTACCTCTAGTCCTGAGCAGTATGCTTTTTTAAACAATGCAAGACAAACACAACACCAGTGCCACGAACATTCTTCTTCTAGTGGCAGCGGTTGCCGAGACATTGGCGATCATTTATATCACCATAATGGTATGTATAGGTCTGTTCTATATGGCTTTTGGTGCGAATTCAGAATTCGAGCGCATCAAATCTATTCTAGTGTCACTAGATTCAAATTGGCGAGCATCAATAATTCTACTGCTACCGGTATTTTCAGTCACACTGAGATTCGTGCTACAGCGAGTTCAGAAAATTTCAGGGGGCGGTGTGTCTGTGGATTTCGGGGACGTAGAAAAGTCTCCTGCCAAGACTATAAGTATCGCTTAAGTAGTAGTAATAACATGTCATCTGTCAATCTAAAACCAAATGAATCAGCCACCGTACCAATCAAACT
This sequence comes from Chloroflexota bacterium, assembly GCA_027624075.1. Classification (GTDB taxonomy): domain Bacteria; phylum Chloroflexota; class Dehalococcoidia; order Lucifugimonadales; family Lucifugimonadaceae; genus JAJCYX01. The sequence continues at coordinate 13,902 of JAQBUH010000003.1, read as the reverse complement.
ACGTGGTACTGGTACTGTGCATTTGATTGTCCATTCAGATCATGAAGTGGACATGCTCGTAGTTGATTCGGAAGGCATGGCCGACATAGCATTTGATAGAAAAGTCAAACCCATAGCGGGGGAACTTAATACAGGATTTCTTAGTACAGGGCTTATTTCAACCGGACAGACCGAAGCATTCTTAGTTCTTCAGAACAAAAATCAAACAGAGGTTGAAGTTGAATACGAAATCTGGAGTGTACAGCCGAGTTAATGTTTTGAAGTGGAGTTCACAACAAGACCACTATATCTAGTGCCTACTGTAAGCAACCGGATAAGCAAGTTGTTCATCAAGGTTACAGGCCAGTACCCTGGCCATTGCAATCTGACCCGAATAACCGAGACTTGCCCCAGATTCTGAGCGACATCGTGAGTGAGATATTACGGCAAAAACTGGGAGCTAGCCCGACTTCAGCATTAATGGAACATCTCAACCAGCATCGGACTACTCAAGAGAAAGGCGGTGCAGGTTGACGCAGAGGGTCGAAGCGTTCACCGGTGCCTCAGCAACCCCTCAGGGTCCGCCCACTCGTCCGGCACCCTGATCGCCAGCACCGATCCGTCGCACGTCATCTCACCCTCGAACGAGAACAGCTCGACAGACAGCGCCGTCTTCTTGCCGCTCGACTCTGTGATCCGTGACCGCACCGTGATCGGCCCAGCAACCGGCGTCGGCAGCCGGTAATTCACCTGCAGCGAGCCGGTCGCATACCAGATAGTCTGGCCCTCTCCCACGTCACGCCCCTCTCGCCGGTACGCGTCCGCGATCGCCGTGCACACACTGTGGCAGTCGATCACCGCTGCGATGATCCCACCGTTCATCACATCCGGCGGCATGGCGGCGTGGTGCGGCTGCGGCTCGAACACGCAGACCGACTCATCGCCGTCCCAGAAGCTCTTGATGCGGAGGCCGCGCTCGTTCCACGCCCCGCAACCGAAGCAGTGATTGCCGTGCAACCCATCCTGGAAGTATGTTCTGTCCGCAGAAACCAACTCGTAAACTCCGTATACGCACTGGATTCGCCCGCCAGGGAACCTGCGCCGAACAAGCTAACATCGAATGACGCATGAGTCAGACCACAGGGACACTATTATCATCAGGCGAGAACGCAGGGGACAACCCTGGCAGCGCCGATGCCCGTGCCCGCTACCGCACGCTCATCATCGTCTCCGTCGCATCGCTATTCGGCCTCTCCGTCTGGTTCTCGACAAACGCCATCTCCGCCGCGCTGGAGGCCGAAAAAGGCCTCGGTGAGCAGGACGTCGCGTGGCTAACGATCGCCGTGCAGCTCGGGTTCGTGTTCGGCACCGTCGTTATTGCGCTCACCAATATCGCCGACCTGCTGAACGCCCGCACGCTGTTCTTCATCTCTGCTATCGGCGCAGGCCTGCTCAACCTGCTCGTCATCCCGGCCGACAACCTGCCGCTGCTCATCCTCGTCCGCTTCGGCACTGGCGCATTTCTCGGCGGCGTCTATCCGCCTGCCATGAAGGTGCTTTCAGGATGGTTCAACCGCGGCCGCGGCTTCGCGCTCGGCATGATGATCGGCGCGCTAACGCTCGGCTCCGGCTCTCCACACCTGCTCAGGTCGATCTTCGTCGACAACTGGGAGGCGGTAATCATCGGTAGCTCATTTCTCGCGTTCGCAGGCGGAACGGCGATGCGCGCGCTGGTCAGGGACGGTCCATTCGAGGCGCCGGCGGCAAAGTTCCGGCCCGCGTCAATGCTCACCCTGTTCACCGAGCGCGGCCTGCGGCTGACGCTGATCGGCTACCTCGGCCACATGTGGGAGCTCTATGCCATGTGGGCGTGGATTGGCGCCTTCATGGTCTACCTTGTCGGGACGCGGCCGATCATCGGCGACTCGCTGGACCTTGCGAGCACTCTCACGTTTGGCGTCTTCTTCGCCGGCGCTGTCGCCAGTCCACTTGCCGGAATCCTGGCAGAGCGAATCGGCAGGACTGCTGTGACGAGCCTTGCGATGGTGCTTTCCGGCGGCATGGCCCTCATGATCGGCTTCCTGCCGGACGAGCTTGCGCCGCTGATCGTGGTCGTGGCGATGATCTGGGGCGCAACCGTAGTGGCGGACTCGGCGCAGTTCTCGACCGCCGTGACAGAGCTCGCTCCCCCCGAGTACCGCGGCACGATACTCACGTTCCAGACCGGGCTCGGCTTCCTGCTGACCGCAGGCTCCATCTGGCTCGTTCCGGTGCTGCAGGAGGCGACGGGCTGGGGAGTGGCGTTTGCGGCGCTTGCCGCAGGTCCGGTGATCGGCACGATCGCGATGCTGAGGCTGAAGCGATTGCCTGAGGCGAGGCGGCTGGCCGGCGGGCGCGGCTAGAGCAAGTCGAGGCGTCGCGGATGTAATTGCAAATGCTGTTGGCGCAGACTTCAGTGCACATGACGGTCATCCACTTGAGGTACAGGGAATTCGAGCAGGCGTACTCGCTCTAGCAGGCTGCTGAAAAACTCTGGCTGGATTCGCGATTTGTGATGGGATTGGCTACGCTGTAGGAAGTTTGAATGAGAGCAGAGCGTAGTCAGGAGGCTGAGATGCGCGGCGACAGGGACCAGCAGGCCAATATGCTCCTTGCCATCACCCCGGACCAAATGGTCCCGCAGGACCATCCGGTTCGGGAGATCAAGTCGATCGTGGAGCACGCGCTCACAGGACTCTCGCCTGTCTTCAACCAGATGTACTCCCGCATCGGGCGGCCCTCGATCCCGCCTGAGCAGCTCCTGAAGTCGTCTTTGCTCATCGCCCTCTATTCAGTACGCAGTGAGAGGCAGTTCTGTGAGCGCCTCCAGTACGACCTCCTGTTCAAGTGGTTCCTGGACCTGAACATCTCTGACCCTGCATTCAACCCGACCACCTTCTCCAAGAACCGTGAGCGCCTGCTTGAGCACGAGGTGTCCCGTAGATTCTTCGACGCCGTAGTGTCGGAGGCCAGGCGGCGGAATCTCCTCTCTGATGACCACTTCACTGTAGACGGGACATTGCTGGATGCATGGGCTTCTTTGAAGAGCTTCCGCCCTGTAGGGGAAGATGATCCACCACCCGGTTCTTCCGGCTCCGGCGGCAGGAACAGGGAGGTGGACTTCAAGGGAGAGCGCCGTTTGAACAGCACTCACCGCTCTACTACAGACCCGGAAGCAAGGCTTGCCCGCAAGGGCCCGGGAAAGGAAGCCCGTCTGTCATTCGCTGGCCACGTCCTGATGGAAAACCGCAATGGCCTTGTGGTGGATACCGAGCTCACAGAGGCAACCGGTACGGCAGAGGAGAGGGCTGCGATCAGGATGCTCAAACGGATACCAGGGAAAAGGCGCATCACGGTAGGAGCTGACAAGGGGTACGACACCGGCAACTTTGTAGACACGTGCTGGGTGATGAACACAACGGCACACGTGGCCAGAAAGCGGCTGCATTCAGCCATCGATGGGCGGACGACCCGGCATGCCAGCTACAGGCAGAGCCAGCGGGTGCGCAAACGAGTCGAGGAGATCTTCGGCTGGATGAAGACGGTGGGAGGATCGAGGAAGTTGAGGTACAGGGGCACGGCACGCAACGGGCTCTGGTTCGAGGTGCTCGCAACCGCCTACAACCTGGTCAGGATGGCGAAGATCGCCGCGAAGCTGGCCCAAAGACCGCCTGAGACGGCCATCCTGTGACCCCGGACGCCACGGAAGGGGGCCAACCGTGGCCCGTGGCACGGCGCCATCCCCTGATTCAGGCGGCTGGCCAGCACCCAGGTAGCCTATTCCCTCACCAGACCGCCTTATGAAAGAGGTCAAGATACCTTTTTCAGCAGCCTGCTAGGGTTGTCAAAGTAGGATGACTGAAGCAAGAAATAAGCCAGAAACCAGATCAGGAACAGATGCCTGGTGATCTGGTCGAGCGTGTAAACACGATCAAAATCACCTTCTGTTAAAAACCATAATTCCGACCAATGGTCTGCCCAGTACGATGGCAAAGCAACTAGATACGCACCCGCCGTACCGGAGATCAACAGTATCGAAAACGCCTTTAGTAAGGGTTTCCAGTCGATGCTCCCATCACTCGGTGGTTTGAATATATTTTCAGTCAGTTTATTCATGCCGATAGTTCTCCATCGCAACCACCGCGGAGCGCTTGGTGGCTCGCCCTGGCACGTCACCGAGGCAGCAGCCTGCTAGCCGCAACCGCTAATCGCATGGCAGTTTGCCCTCGCCCATCGTCTCGTGGCTCCGCATCGGGACCAGCGTGCGCTTCCTGAACGTCATCACCTGCGTCCCGTCCTGTTTCCGCACCGTCGTCTCCGTCAGCACAGTCCCGCGGTCGCCCTTCGACGTCACACGCGTCTCAAGCACCTCGGTCTCTGTGTAGATCGTGTCGCCGTGAAAAACAGGCGCGTGGTGCGTGATCCGCTCGTACTCCAGGTTGGCGATGGCCCGCCCGGAGATGTCCTTCACCGTCTGGCCGACCGCGATGGCGAACACGAGAGTGCCGTTCGTCAGCCGCTGCCCGTGCTGGGTGTAGGTCTCGCTGTAGTGGGCGTCGATGTGGAGAGGGTTGTCGTTCTGGCAGATGAGCGAAAACCAGGTGTCGTCCGCCTCAGAGATCGTCCGGCCGGGCCAGTGCCTCATCCTCTCGCCAACGACGAAGTCCTCGAAGAACCTTCCGTACATGCTTTTCCCCCTGGAATGACTCGTGCCGCCTGAGCGTTGTTGGCGTTGTGGAGTTCCTCTTTCTTCTCCCATTCGAGAAGAGCGGGAGAGAGGACCTCCCGGGATCTGTCATCCCGGCGGCTGCATTTTTACCGACGGCCTCATCCTTGTCATCCCGGTCGCTGGTCAAGGGCCTGTCGGAGGTTCCGCGGCCGGGAGGCTTGTCATGCCGTACTTGACTCAGCATCTCTCACGAGACTGGCCAACGAGAGATTCTGAGTCAAGCTCAGAATGACAAACCATCCGCCCAATCCCCTAACCCGCTCCCGCAAACGGGCCCCCGTTTGCGGGAGCGGAGATTCGGCCAATGATGTGAACAGAGCCAATCAAGCTCAGAGTCGCAAAAATCCTCCGCCCTTGTAAGAGCGAAGTTACAGGGTGGTCTATCTGCTCTCGAATCTGGTGAACTCCCGCCTGACAGCGACAGCGGCCTGCTCGGCCCGCTCTCAGGCGGCTCGTTGAGGCTCCGCCGCAGCGACTGCCGCCGCATGCGCTGTGTCCGTTCCGGTCACGCCCGCTGCGCCGGCCGCACCGCGCCGATGCCCGGAAAGTCGCGCTAAATGCCCTGACCGTCCTGCTGCTACCACCGCCAACAGCACAATTCCGATCGCGCCGGAGCCCGCCAGCGCCAGCTGCGGTCCCATCGCCTCTGCAGCCCCGCCAAGCAGCATCATCCCTATCGGCTGCGTCGCCAGCACAATGTACCGCACGCTCACAACCCTGGCCTTCATCTCGCCCGGGGTCGCAGCCTGCGACGCCGCCATGTTGTTGATGAAGAAAGGCGCGCCGGCCGCCGCAGCGGCAACCGTGAGGAGCAGAGTCAGCGGATATGAGGTCGAAAGCGCCATGCCAACGACGAACGCTGCGAACAGGAACGCCGCCACGAACTGTTGCCTCGCGTCTCCCATGCGGCCCTCAAGCACAAGCGCAAGCACCGCGCCTGCTATCGCCCCGACTCCAACGGCCACCGTTATGCCGCCAAGTCCGCCTGCGCCCCTGTGCAGGACATCCTCCGCAAACGTCGGGAACATTGCACCCCAGGTATTGACGAAGATCACCATCACAGCCAGCGCGGCAAACATCCAGCGCAGGTCGCGGTTGGAGTGGATCTCACGCACGCCCCCGGCCAGGGACTTGAACACGTTCTGCCGCGCACGCTCGGCCGTCGGGCCGATGTTGCGGACGAGCAGATAGAACGGCGCCGCCGCGGCGCACAGCGCGGTCGTGGCAATCAGCGCCGCGGTTATTCCCGGCCCGTCCAGCAACGTGCCTGCGATTGCCGGGGCCGCAAGGAGCGTCAGGTGCATCACCAGCATGTACGAGCCGACCGCCCTGCGCTCGATGCGCGCCGGGACTGTGTCGACTATCAGCGCCTGCCGCGCCGGGCTGGAGAGGGCGTACGAGACGCCGACGATGGCTGTCGTGGCGAGGACATGCCACGCCTGCGCCTCGCCCATTGCGGAGAGCGCCGCAAGCGACCCGTATGCCAGCAGCATCAACGCCTCGCCCCAGAAGACGACCTTGCGGCGGTCGAAGCGGTCTGCCAGGTAGCCGCCGGCGGGGCCGATCAGCAGGGCAGGGAGCAGGTGCAGCGATGGGACGAGGGATACGAGGAACGGGGAGCCGGTCATCTCCTGGACCATCCACCCGCGGACGATGAGCTGACCGACGAGCGCGGTGAAGCTGGCGAACTGGATGAGCGCGAAGAGCCGGAACGGGCCGGAACTGAAACCGCCCTGCCATGCCGGCGATGTGATGAACTTTCGTACGGGGACGGCGTTACGCGTGGCCGGGATAACGGCGCGCAAATTCACAGCTCGAGACCTCAGAGGACCCGGGCTTTGTTCAGCTCCAACATAAGGCTGGAGTCAGGCGGTCGTCATGCCCGGAAGACCGTCGCAACTCCATTGTGTCGCTAAAGAGTCAAAAGTTGTAGCGCGATCGTACGCGTGTGACGTGATAATGCTCAGGGAACCGCCGGCCCAGATTCACCAGCAGGAGATTTGGCCGTGAGATGAGGCATGACGCCTGGGTCTGTCACTCTGAGCTCGACTCAGAGTCTCTCGCTGGCCCGTTGCCTGAGAGATGCTGAATCGAGCTCAGCGTGAGAGGCCTCCCAACCGCGCACCCTTCGGCAGGCTAATGCTGGCGCTGAAAACAACCCGATCTGTCACTCTGAGCTCGACTCAGAGTCTCTCGGCTAACCGGCTTCCTGAGAGATGCGAAATCGAGTTGGCTCTGTTGACATCTTTGTCCGACCACCCACACTCTGGCCGAGTATGGGTAGTTTGTTTGTCATCCCGATCTTCTCGGAGGGATCTTACCATTCGACACGGTTAGCCGAGAGGTTCTGAATCGAGTTCAGAATGACAAAAACAACCCACCCTCTATCTCCCTCGCGCCCACGTTGGCAAGCTGGCACCCGAGTGAGGGAGGATGATGTCAACAGAGCTGAGTCAAGCTCAGAATGACAAAAAAGCGCGCCCGCTGTCACTCTCTCTTCGCGAAGAAACGATGATGTCAGCAGAGCCATTCTTCAGCGTGAAGTCCGGCCGCGGCCAGCGCTGTGCGGTGCGCTGAGCGAACTTATCTTCGAGACCATCGGGCGGAGTTGGCGAGTGTAAGCGTGCCTGCGGGCATAATATAGCCACACTCAACTGACCTACGCCCGTCCGGCGGCCTGCCACCTGCCTCACCATGCCCTTCTTCGCAACACCATGCACAGAGTCATCTACATAACCGCGGCCACCGACCCGCTGGCTGAAAGAGTGCTGGACGCAGCCGCGTCCCGCTTCGACGTGACGGTCGTTAGCGGCAAAGTGCCAGACTCGCTCGAAGGCTTCGATGCCGTGCTGGTGGGCGACGGCAGGCTGAACTCCCCGCTGCCAGCGCCAGGACGTAACGGCCCGAAGCTCGTGCAACTCACACGCGGCCACCACCTCGACATCGACGCCGCAGCTCTCGCCGCAACTGGCGTAACCGTTGCCGGGGCGTCGCCAGTGCTCGCGCCACACGTCGCACGGCACGCACTCGCACTCGCCCTCGCCGTTCGCCCCGGTAACGGCCTTCCCGGCCTCTCGGGGCTCTCGGGCCTTTCAGGTCTCCTGACCCGTGAAAAGGTAGAGAGCATCTTCCGTGACACCGAACCGTCTATGGCCGGTGTCACCGTTGGCATTGTCGGCTTCGGCCGTATCGGCACTGCGATGGCCGACCTGTGCGCGCTCCTCGGCGCAACGGTCATCTACGCAGATGTCAGGACCGCCGCCCGCGGAGCCGCCGCCGCGTCAGGCGCCCGCAGGTCCACCCTCGACCTGCTGCTGGCCAGGAGCGATATCGTGTCGTTGCATGTGCAGTGGGGCCCAACATCGGACCCGCTGATCAGTGAACGTGAACTGCGCCTGCTTGGGCCGGAGAGCGTGCTGGTGAACACCGCAGACGCACGGCTTGTGGATAACCGCACGCTGGCAGAGCTCCTGCGCAGCGGGCGCGTCGGCGGCGCCGGCCTAGACATCGAAGAGCCTTCACTGGCGCTGTTCGCAGATGCGCCAAACACGGCGCTCACGCCATATGTGGCAGCACGGAGCGCTGAGGCGGACGAGGCGGTTGCGGGGTTCGCAGTGGACAACATCGAGGCCGTTCTCTCCGGCATGACACAGGTAAGCGGCACACCAGCAGGTGTAATCGAGATCATCGACTTCCCGCGCGCAGGCGACCCCGCATTCTGGTCGTCAAAGATGTCGCCGCGGGTTGGATGAGGCGGGCGGGACGGGCCTTGGCCTGGCGGCGGCGCTGGCGCCTGCGACGACCTCGGCCGGCAATGCCGAATCTTCCGCTGCCAGAGCGTCGCCCAGAGTGTCTTCTCCATGAGCGGCGCTTCTCAGCGGCATGCCAGCGATGAGCAAAAGGACGGCTGCAGATATGGGCAGAAAAGGCGCAAAGCAGACCGGGGCGGCATCGGCGTTCCGCGACCAGGTCGTGGAGGCACTGCGGCCGCTTGGCGATGTAACGTCAAGATCGATGTTCGGCGGCTTCGGTATCTTCGAGAGTGGCGACATGTTCGCCATTGTGGACTCCGAGGCTCAGCTCTACTTCAAGGCAGACGGCTCAACAAAAGCCCGGTATGAGGCGGCAGGCAGCAAGCAGCACAGGCCGATGCCGTACTTCGAAGTGCCGGCAGACGTAGTAGAGGACGAAGCCAGCCTCATCGAGTGGGCCTCCGAGGCGGCGCAGGTAGCCCACGCAACGAAGAAGAGGTAACACAAGACCACGGCTCGTCACGCAGAACTTCCTTGGCCCTGTTGACGCCGCCTTCTCTCCCCAGTTTGGGAACAGAGTTAGAGAAAGGCGTGCCGGCCGGCAGAGCGGCCATAGCGATCCAGACTGCAACTGCTTGAAGACGGTTTTAACATCTCCCGGCACGCGCCCGTGGGCGGGCAACACGCAGACGGCTCGTGGGTGACAGGGTAGAATTTTTGCTGAAGACTGCGGAAAGCGTTCGCTCGTAACAGATCGTGCTCGCAGCGGCGCTGTGAGCGGCCCGTGAGCGGCTGCCAGACTCTGCACATCAAATCACAACCCCAAAAATGCTCCGGCCATTACGGCCTGAGCCATAGCTGCGGCGAAGACTGGCCGCCAGTGCCTGGAAACGGCTTCTTATGCGAGAGCTGATCGACGCAATCGAAAAGTTTGTGCTCACGTTCTCAACCGACATGTACGAGTTCTTCGGCTGGTGGGGGCTGATCGTGCTCATGTCGATAGAGAGCACGGCGATTCCTCTGCCGTCAGAGGTCATCATGCCGCTTGCCGGCTGGCGGCTGGTTGCGGACAAGGACCTGGGCTTCGAGTTCGTGCTGCTCGCAGGTTTCTACGGCGCGGTAGGCTCGCTCCTCGGCTCGCTGGCCGAGTACTACCTGGCTCGGGCAGGCGGCCGGCCCTTGATCGAGAAGTACGGCAAATACTTCCTCATAACTCGTAGGGACCTCGAGCGGGCGGACAGGTGGTTCGAGACCCGCGGCGAGATCACCATCTTCATCGCCCGCATGATCCCCGGCGTGCGCGGCTTCATCTCGATTCCCGCCGGAGTCGCCCGCATGAATGTGGTCAGGTTCAGCGCCTTCACCTTCCTGGGCGCGTTCCCGTGGACGCTGGGGCTGGCGTGGGGCGGCTGGGCGCTCGGCGAGAACTACGACAGCATCCGCGAGGTCACGAAGCCGTTCGATGTGCCGATCATAGGGTCAGTGATGATCGTTGTGTCGTGGTTCATATGGAAGCGCGTGCGAGAGCTGCGGGCAGAGAGCGCGGAGCTGCGCGCGAGTGAAGGGGCTGGCGAGGGCGACGGTCACTGAGGGGGCAGCGCGCATCGCTTGACCCCGCTGCGCATCCTTGCCGGGGCAGAGAGTTACAGGATGCCCGTTCTGTCGTTCTGAGCCGGGTACCCGCCTGAGGGCCAAGGGCGCGAGCTGAGCGGAGGGAGGCGTGATCTGTCATTCTGAGCTTGGCTCAGAATCTCTCGGCTAACCGTGACTGAGCGGCAAGATCGCTCGACCCGCAAGCGGGTGCAAGGTGGATTGATTTTTGTCATTCTGAGCTTGGCTCAGAACCTCTCGGCTAACCGTGACTGAGCGGCAAGATCTCTCGACCCGCAAGCGGGTGCAAGGTGGATTGATTTCTGTCATTCTGAGCTTGACTCAGAATGACAAATTCTCCCTCCTTGAGACCTCTCCTGGCAGGGAGCATGACCTCAGCAGAGCCACGGCTGGCCTGGAACGGGTACTGGAGGGAGAAACCCCAGGCGGTCAGTCGCCCGCCGGGGCCACTGCGGCGTCGCGCTTCAGCTTTGTCGGCATCACCACCTCGCCTGCCAGCCGCACCCTTGCCTGCGCGCTCTTCCAATGCAGGTTCTGCTCCGCCGCTTTCTCGATCTTCACGGCGCACGCCTTGAACTCCGGCGTCTCTGTGATGAAGTCGTATGCGTCCGAGGTCACATCGTTTGTGCGAGTCAACTCAGGGAACGCGAACGACATGAAAACGGCGCCCCTCGGTGAGCGGTCCGTCACCTTTGCGGCCACCGTCACCGACCCGCGCCGGGAACTCACGACCAGCGTGTCGCCGTCCTCGAAGCCCATCTCAGCGGCATCGATCGGGTTGATCTCGCACATCTCGTGCGGCATCAGCAGCTCGAAACCGGACGCCCTGCCAGTCTGCGTGCCCGTGTGATAGGTCGACCTGCGGCGTCCCGTCGTCAGCACAATCGGATACTCGTCATCCGCCTCCTCGGCAGGCGGGATGTGGTCCACCGGAGCGAAGAAGCCGGGCATCCCTGAGTCCATGTCGTCCCTGTGCAGGTACGGCGTTCCGGGATGGTCTTCATCAGGGCAGGGCCACTGGATCCCTTGCCCCTCATCGAGCCGCTTGTAAGTGATGCCTGCGAGTATCGGGGCAAGCTGGCGGAACTCGTCCCAGACCTCGGCCGCAGTCGTCGCGCTCTGTGGCAAGCCCATTCGGCCGAACAGGTCGAGCAGGATATCCACGTCCTGCCTCGCCTCGCCCGGCGGCTTCACCGCGGCGCGGACTCTCTGCACCCTGCGCTCACTGTTCGCGAACGTGCCATCCGACTCTGCGAACGCGGCCGCTGGCAGGACGACATCGGCAAGGCGAGCCGTATCGGTGAGAAAAATATCCTGCACCACCATGAACTCGGTCGACTTCAAAGCGTGCTCGGCGTGGTTGGCGTGCGGGTCCGAAATCACAGTGTTCTCGCCCATGATGAACACGCCGCGCACGTTGCCCTTTATCATCTGGTCCATCGCCGTGATCTTGGTAATCCCGCGGCGCTTCGGAAGCGGCACGCCCCACGCGGCCTCAAACTTCTCCCGGACCCCCGGCCTCTCCAGCTTCTGGTAGCCGGGCAGGTCGGTCGGTATCGCGCCTGAGTCGCCCGCGCCCTGCACGTTGTTCTGGCCTCGCAGCGGATTAACCCCGCCTGCGTACGCCCCGAAGTTGCCGCCGAGCATGCCCAGGTTGCCGAGGCTCTGCACGTTGTGGGAGCCGCACGAGTGCTCGGTAATGCCGAGCGTGTAGCAGATGGCGGCGCCGGGAGACGCCTTTGCGTACTCTCGGGCGACGTAGTAGACGTCTTCAACAGGAACGCCGCAGACCTCCGCCGCGTACTCGGGCGGATAGTGCTGAACGTGCCGGGCGAACTCCGCGAAGCCTTCGGTCCGGCTGTTCACATACTGCTCGTCGTAGAGCTTCTCGTTGATGATGACGTTTGCGACGGCGTTGTAGAACGGTATGTCCGTGCCGATCTTGATCTGCACGAAGCGGTCTGCCCACTTCGTGAGCTCGATCTTGCGCGGATCGATGACGATGAGTTTTGCGCCTTTGCGGACGGCGCGCTTCATGCGAAGGGCTATGACGGGGTGCGCCTCAGTGGTGTTCGAGCCTGTGACTATGATCAGGTTGGAGTCGGCCAGCTCCTCTATCGAGTTGGTCATCGCTCCTCGTCCCACCATGACCGCCAGACCGGCGACCGTGGGAGCGTGTCAGGTGCGTGAGCAGTTGTCGATGTTGTTGGTGCCGATGGCGGCGCGGGCGAACTTCTGGAGCAGGTAGTTCGCCTCTGTGACGACTCGCGCTGAGGCCCAGCAGACGATGCTGTCAGGGCCGTCCTCTTCGATGATCTGCTTGAACTTGCCGGCGACAAGGTCGAGCGCCTCGTCCCAACTGGCGCGCTGCAAAACGCCGTCTTTGCGGATGAGCGGATACTTGAGCCGCTCTTCGCTCTTCACGAACTCCCACGAAGCAAACTGGCCCTTGACACAGAGCGAGCCGCGGGACGGGGCGTCGAAGTCAGGCTGCGTGCCGGCCAACTCGCCATCCTGCGTGATGAGGTTGATCCCACAGCCGACGCCGCAGTAAGGGCAGATGGTCCTGGTGCGCTCTGTCTTGAACGGATCGACGCCGGCGAGCTTGCGGTCTGTTAGCGCTCCGGTCGGACAGGTGTTGATGCACTGGCCGCAGAAAGTACACGGGCTGTCGAGCAGGTTGTTGCCGAAGAAGGAGAAGATCTGCGAGTCCTGCCCGCGGCCGCTGACAGTGATTGCGCCCGCCTCCTCCCACTCGTTGCAGATGTTGGTGCAGCGATAGCAGGCGATGCAGAGGTCGTAGTCACGCTGGATGAACGGGTTGGGGTCTGGCGCTGGCTTGCGCCGTTCGAGCAGCGGGAGCGCGTCCGGCTTTGCGTCGTACTCGCGGACGGCCCGGTAGAACTCTGAGTGCGCCGTTGGGTCATCGTCCGGGAACCTCTTCGGCGCAGAGGTCTCGGAGAGGAGCATCTCGAGTAGCGTGCGGCGGTAGTCCTTGAGCGCCTCGGTGTGCGTCTCGACCTTCGAGCCCTCTGCGGCGAACGATGTGCAGGATGCGACGGTCTGCGTCTTGCCGCCCACGGTGACCTCGACAAGGCACATGCGGCAGGTGCCTTTGGGGCCGACCCGCTCGTCATAGCAGAGCGTTGGGACGTCGAAGCCGGTCTTGCGAAGCGCGTCGAGGACGCGGGCGTCTGATGGGACTGCGACGCCGATGCCGTTGACCTGGAGGTTGAGGGGCAGGTTAAGAGGCTTCATGTTGTGGGTGAGCGGGACCGGGCGCGCCCTGCTGGCTGGTCTGGCGAGGTCCTGGCCCAACTCCGCCGGCGTTAGCAGGATTGGTCGTCACCTGGCATTCCTGCCGACTCTCTTGACGTGACATCCAGCGCGAACAGTATACGGCCCCAGGTTTGCGCGAGATGCGAGAGGGCGGATGGCGAGTATGTGGAGGTTGGAATGGTTGAGCGGGTGATGGTTTCCCCTCCCGCCCTGCGATGGAGGTAAAGCTGGCAGGATGAGTTGACTGTCATTCTGAGCTTGACTCAGAATCTGCCGGCTTGCTGGTTTACTGAGAGATGCTGAGTCGAGTTGGCTCTTTTGACATCATTCTTTCGCCGACCATTTGGGGAAAGGGGAGCGGGTTAGAGAGGCCTCCGGGTTTTGTCATCCCGGCCACGGTTAGCCGAGAGATTCTGAGTCAAGCTCAGAATGACAGATCACGCATTCTTCCCCGCACTCTGCCTCCGTTCCAAAAACCGAGGTTCCGTCAATAAGTGTGTAAATAGGGTCAGG
>JAQBUH010000002.1 GCA_027624075.1 Chloroflexota bacterium | reverse complement strand
CGCTGTAAAGCGGCCCGCTCCTGGTTCCTGCGCCAGAGTGTTGCCGATGGACCTACCGGCCAGCGGCCATCGGGCACGTATCGGGCACTGGCTGCAACCTGTCTTCGGACAAGTCGAATCAGGTTAACGTGGTGTAGACGACGCCTGCGATCAGTCCGAACAGCACATGCACAGCCACCAGTTGCGTCACTGACCGCCATCCGTAACGGAGCAGGAACGGCCCCGGCTCTCCCACCTGTCCGGCGCGCACCGCCCTGTTCAGGCTCCGTGCGTATGCCAGAGTTGTGCCGATGACTACCGATAGCGCAGCGCCGGTCAGGGCTCCCCACAGAAACTCAAGCTCCGTAACTTGAAATCCTGTGAAGACTGCGGATACGAACACCCCGTAGGCCGCTCCGATGAGCAACAAAACACCCAGTGCCCAGCCGTATGCCGATGTTGTGTCGATACTGAAGGCGGAGCCAATGAGATACAGCGGGTTGAACGGAAACAGCGTCGGCGCCACAGCGAGCATCACCATCAGCACGAGCAACGCGGCAACGGTTGCGGCGATGCCGGCCACTAATGCCGGAACAAACTGGAACGTCACATCATCCATAAAATGGCGTCACCGGGGAGACGCTTCGCTCTAGGAGGCTGCCGTATTAGCGGACTTCGCAAGAGCGCTCAGTTTTTCTATGTCCTTCCGCAACTGTTTTCGCAACATCCGCTTTGCAATCCATCCGGTCAGCAGGAATGCGATGGAAGCCAATTTCGAGTCAGGCAGCGCTTTCTGGCCGTATGTGACCGCCGTTCCGTCCGCTGCGCCAGCCAGCGTGAACTTCGCCTCAATGGGATACGGCCCTTCGACTGTGTGGTATTCGAGCCGGACGCCTGGCTCAACGGCAGTGACCTCCATCGTGATGTCGCTGACGCGTCGGGAATACCGGTACTTCAGGTTGAACCTGCCGCCCGGCCGGAGGTCCGAGCCATCCTCCCATTGCGCAGATTGCACGCCGTTTGCCCATGAAGGCATCTGCGCAAGGTCGGACAGCACCGCGAACACGGCCTCTGGCGGCGCGCTGGTTTCAGCCTGCACTGTCACATCAATGTTCGCCATGTTGTCCCTCCCCTGGTGAGCCAACTGGAGCCGGCGCACGGACCTTTCCCGTTGCAGCGGAATTCTAGTTCATGATCGCTCCACCGTTGACGTTCAACGCCTGGCCTGTAATCTCGGAGGCATCCTCAGAGGCCAGGAACGCGACAGCCTTGCCAACGTCCTCAGGCGTCTGCTCGCGGCCGAGCGGCATGGTCGCCTTGATGTTGCGGTCGAAGATCTCACGCGCGGAAAGAGCGGAGAGCTCCGGGTTGAGCGCCTTGTGGTTGAGCGCAATCGCCTCCCACATCGGGGTCCAGAGCCGGCCGGGACAGACGGCGTTAACGTTGATGTTGAACTGGCCCAGCTCGATGGCGAGCAGGTGCGTCCACTGGATTGCCGCCGCTTTGGACACGGAGTACGGCGCCTGGATAGAGCCGCGGCCAGGATCGGGCACGCCGCGGGGCTCCCGGCCGCCGTGAGAGGCGATGTTGACGATCTTGCCGTATCTGCGCTGTTTCATATGGGGCGTCACAGCGTCCGCTGTGTTCACCAGTCCCTGGACGTTAACCCCCCACGTAAGGCGCCAGTCGTCAGAGTTGTAGTCCTTGCGGGTTGTGAACCCTGCGGCCCCGATAACGCCGGCGTTCGGGACACAGATGTCCACCTGCCCGAGCACGGCGATTGTCGAATCTATCCACCGGCTGATGGATGACGGGTCGGTGACGTCTACCGCGGCAGAGACTGACCGGCCACCGGATGACTCGATCTCGGCAGCGACCGATGCCGCCGCTGCGCCGTCCAGGTCAGAGACCGATACTGCCGCGCCCCTGGAGGCGAGGACCAGCGCAATTCCGCGGCCAATGCCTCGCCCCGCTCCGGTCACCGCCGCAACCCTTCCTGAAAGTTGGTCTGACATCGTGGATCCGGTCATATTCGTCCTCCGTGTTGCGGTTCCGGGCTGAAGTCCCGGGCCAGCATACAGCGAGAGGTTTGACAAGACGACAGACCGGAAGCGCGATGTTCTTGAAGCGTCTGAGCAGGGCGCGCTGACCGCTGTCGGGCGCAATTCGCTGTGGCAGGAACACCGGAGGGCGTCGGAAGATCAGTCAGAAACAATACCGCATCCGTTCCTGCGGCATCCGCGGTTGTAGACTTGTGAACTCGAATAATCCACAGACGGGCCGCAGCCTGCGGGCGGTCTTCTTTGCTCGCGTGAACACCAGCAGACGGCCGGGCGCGGCACACACATGGAGAACTCAAATTTGGTCGCCAGAAACCTGAAAAACGTTGATCTCGAAACTCTCGTCTCACTCTCCAAGAGGCGAGGCTTCGTCTTCCAGAGCAGCGAGATATACGGCGGCCTCAGCAGTGTCTGGGACTACGGCCCGGTGGGCGTTGAGCTCAAGCGCAACGTGAAGGACCTGTGGTGGAAGTCGATGGTGCGCGATCGCGACGATGTCGTCGGTATCGACGCCGCAATCCTGATGCACCCTGACGTGTGGGTGGCGAGCGGACACGTCTCAAACTTCTCCGACCCGCTGGTTGAATGCTCAAGTTGTCACCGCAGGTTCCGTGAAGACCAGCTTGAGTCGGACAAGTGCCCGGAATGCGGGGGCGAGCTTGGTGAGCCGCGCCAGTTCAACCTGATGTTTGAGACACACATCGGACCTGTGCAGTCGGCCGAGAACGTGATCTACCTGCGTCCGGAGACGGCGCAGGCGATGTTCGTAAACTTCCAGAACGTGCAGACGACGACCCGCAAGAAGCTGCCGTTCGGCATTGCACAACAGGGAAAGTCGTTCCGCAACGAGATCACTCCGGGGAACTTCACGTTCCGCACCCGCGAGTTTGAGCAGATGGAGATGGAGTATTTCTGTAAGCCCGGTGAGGACGATAAGTGGCACCGCTACTGGATCGACTTCTCGATGGACTGGTACAAGCGGTACGGACTGCGGTCAGAAAAGCTCAAGCTCAGGGAGCACTCGGCGGATGAGCTTCCACACTATTCGAAGGCGAGCGCAGACATCGACTTCGAGTTCCCCTGGGGATGGGGCGAGTTGGAGACGATCTCCAACCGGACCGATTTTGATCTAAAAGCGCACATGGAGCGTTCGGGCAAGGACCTGAGCTATTTCGACCAGGAGAGCAACGAGCGCTTCGTGCCGTTCGTTGTTGAGCCGGCGATGGGCGCAGACCGCAGCGCGCTGGCGTTCCTGGCGGACGCGTATGACGAGGAGGGCGAGGGCAAAGACCTGCGCGTCGTGCTTCGCTTCCACCCGGATATCGCACCGTTCCAGGTAGCGGTGCTGCCTCTTTCGCGCAACGATAAGCTGGTGCCTAAGGCGCGCGAGGTCTACGACACGCTTCGGCCGGTCTTCAACACGCAGTACGACGACGCGCAGGGCATCGGGCGCCGATACCGCAGACAGGATGAGATCGGCACGCCGTTGTGCGTTACGGTCGACTTCGAGACGGTCGATTCGGACGATGCGGTGACGATCAGAAACCGCGACACGATGGAGCAGGTGCGGGTGCCGGTGAGTGGACTTGTGGCGGCCGTAAGCGACCAGATTGCGGCGATGCGGACTGCCGCTCGTGAGTAGTCTGGCGGGTCTGGACCCGGCAGTTACGTGGCGCCGCCCACTGCGCCCTATCGTGTCCGGCCAAAAAATCGAAATCTGTGGAAATCATTAAGTCCTCGCCGCAACCCGGAGCCGATCTGCGCATCGAACCGTATACACATCCGGCAGGGAAACTCGGCCAGGAGACACATCTCAAAGCTCGGGACAGCGAAAAATGTTCTTAAACTTCGTTAACAGGCTCATCCCACTGCGCTCATCGCGCCAGCGCATCCTTGCGGCAGCGCTGGTTGTCGCCGCTGTGGCGGTGGCGTGCGGGACCGACTCCGGCTCGGCGACCGGTGGGTCTGCCGCCGATGCTCGCGGGCCCGGCAGGAGCGCCGGCCCGGTCGTGAAGGCGAGCAACGCCTCCCCGTCTTTCACAGTTGAGACGTTCCACCACGGCACTTACGACCTGGACTCGACGGTCGGCCGGCCGGTGCTGATCAACTTCTGGTTCCCATCCTGCCCGCCGTGCCGCGCAGAGCTTCCTGACCTGCAGGCGGCATACGAGGAGTTCGGCGACGAGATCGACTTCCTTGGTGTGCAGCAGACGAGCGTCGACACCGTAGAAGAGGGTATCGAGTTCCTTGGAGAGTTGGGCATCACGTATCCGAACTTCGCTGACGAGACGGAAACCTCGTCTTCGGCCCTGCAGATCGGCTACAGAGTATTTTCGTTCCCAACAACCATCTTCCTGAACCGTGACCACAGCATTAACCGGACCTGGAATGGGCTGATCACAGAGTCGAACCTGCGAGAGCAGATCGAGGCTGTGATCAACAGTTGACCGATGAGACTGGCCGACGCGGCCGGGACCGGGAAGAAGACGAGGCCGGGAGGCGACCGTGTTCACCCCTTCGGCTGAAAAAAGCCGATAATCGTCTCCTATGTTTGGAGACATCAGCGCCGCCGACTGGCTCATCCTGATCGCCCGCTGGGCGCACATCACCGGCGCCCTGGCGTGGGTCGGTGGGAGTTTCTTCTTCGCCGTCGTCCTCCGCCCGGTCGCCGCCGCCAATCCTGACGCCATGCGCGGTGTGATGGGGCCGATCGGCAGCGTCTACCGTGAAGTTGTCGATGTATCCATTGCCGCGGTCCTCGTCTCCGGCATCGTCCTCATGTTCGACCGGCTGACCGGCAACGACGCCACAGTTGCCTGGGTTGCCGTATTTGCCGTCAAGCTCGCCATCGCCGCCTGGATGTTCTACATGGTCTGGCGGCTGCGTCAGGCGGGTTATCAGCCGTCGGAGCCAGAAGGCATAATGGGCCGTCTTTCGTGGCTGCTCGGCTATAACTCGCTCGTGTTCTTC
This sequence comes from Chloroflexota bacterium, assembly GCA_027624075.1. Lineage (GTDB taxonomy): Bacteria > Chloroflexota > Dehalococcoidia > Lucifugimonadales > Lucifugimonadaceae > JAJCYX01. The sequence goes on along the minus strand of JAQBUH010000002.1, from coordinate 150,560 downwards.
GGCGTGATCGTCTTCTTCCTGGCAACGCTACTGCGAGAGCTTTTCGAGAAGTCGTTGGCCGCCTGAGCGACCGTTAGGAACCGCCGGACACATGTTCATCCGTACCAGGGCTTGACCGCTGAGGTGTCTACAGTTTCGACAAGCTCCCTGAAGCTGACGCCTATAGCCGGATGGACCAGCTTCGGGGCGATTTCGAGCAGCGGCACGAGCACGAACGCACGTTCGGTCATGCTCTGGTGCGGGACGAAGAGCGTATAGTCGGGCGCGACAGTGGCGATCTCCGCCTCTCCGTAGAGCAATATGTCTATGTCGATAATCCTCGGCTCGCCCTCTCCGTGCGGCCCGCGCCCCATGTCGCGCTCGATCTCCTGCAACGAGAGCAGCAGTTGCACCGCGTCGAGCGCTGTCCACAGCTCGAGCACCTGGTTGAGGTAGTCGGGCTGCGGTATCTCAACACCCCACGGCGTTGACTCGTAGATAGTGGAAATGCGCCGGACCTCACCGAGCTCCGCTATCTGCTTTCGTGCGGCGGCAAGGTTCCCTGCCCTGTCGCCAAGGTTGCTGCCGAGCCCGAGATAAACGAGCTCTCTCACGAGTCTGGGCCCGGTTCCCAGCCGCGGACCACAGCGTCAGCCATCCTCACCACGCGCGCCATCTCCTTCACATCGTGCACCCTGACCATGTCCGCCCCTGCCGCCACCGCCAGAGCCATCGTTGCAGCGGTGCCTTCCAGCCGTTCACGCGCTGGCAGGCCGAGCACCGCGCCGATAAACGACTTCCGGGACGTGCCAACAAGCAGCGGGCAGTGTAACCGCTGTTTGATATCGCTCAGTCCGCGCAGCACGGCCAGGCTGTGGAGAGCGGTCTTGCCAAAACCGATTCCAGGGTCCGCGATGATAAGTTCACGCGAAACGCCCGCCGCCGCCGCTCGTTTGATTGCGTCTTCCAGGTCTGTCGCGACGTCCAGCACGGGATTGGAATATATCGCTTTCGGACGAATGTGGCTGATGACGACCGGCACACCTGCCGAGGCCGCTGTGGCCGCCATTTCGGGGTCTCCGAGCATCGAGACGTCGTTGATCATTGCGGCGCCAGCGTTCACCGCAGCACGCGCGACCTCAGCTTTACGAGTGTCGATGCTGATGGGGGCGCCGAGCCGGTTTCGCAGCGCCTCGATGACCGGAAGCACGCGGCCGCACTCTTCGTCTGCGTTCACCGGCACGGCGCCCGTATACATGGACGGCGGACGGGTAGACTCGCCGCCGACATCGATCACATCCGCGCCGTCGTCTTCCATGCGCAGCGCCTGCTCGACGGCAGCCTGAACCCACCGGTCAGAGCTTCCCGCATCCCTCAGAGTGCCGTCGCCGGAGAACGAGTCAGGAGTTACGTTGACCACGCCCATGACGTAGGTCCGTTTGCCCCACGAAAACTCTGTCGCGCCTATCTTCATGTGGAGGTCCGTTGGCTCGTCGTCTTGATCGACACAGCGCTTGCTCGGAGCAGGCACGATGGTTGCACGCGGGTTACCTCGCTAATTTAAGCAGTTTGCCGCGAGTTACGGGGTGGTCTACGATTTCCGGGTGAGTCCACACCACGGAACCGGCATTGCGGGCGACCGCATGCCGCCGTGCTTGTCCCGCCAGCCTCAATAAAAAATGGAGCGATCACGATCACCCCGGAAACAGGATCAAAAACTGGCAAAATCGATTCCCCAGCGGCGGACGGCTCAGGGTCGAAAAGTCCGCTGGAAGCCCTCGAAGAGCGGCGGACAGTGGCGACTCTTGGCGGCGGCGCGGAGAGAGTCGAAGCACAGCACAAACGTGGCAAACTCACCGCTCGCGAGCGCCTTCACCGTCTCTTCGATGACGGCTCGTTCACCGAGATCGACACGTTTGTGACGCACCGCTCGACCGACCTTGGACTCGACAGGCAACGCTTCGAGGGCGACGCCGTCGTGACAGGCTTCGGCCAGGTCGAAGGCCGGACGGTGTTCGCCTACGCGCAGGACTTCACCGTGCTCGGCGGTTCGCTTTCGCTGGTGGCGGCTCAGAAGATTTCCAAAGTCATGGACCACGCAGTGCGCACAGGCGCTCCTATCGTCGGGATAAACGACTCCGGCGGCGCCCGCATCCAGGAAGGCGTCGACTCGCTCGCCGGCTACGGCGAGATCTTCAAGCGAAACACGCTTGCTTCAGGGGTCGTGCCGCAGATCACCGTCATCGCCGGGCCTTCTGCGGGCGGCGCGGTCTACTCGCCGGCAATAACCGACTTTATCTACATGGTCGAGGGCATCGGCCAGATGTACATCACGGGGCCGGACGTGGTAAAAGCGGTCACCGGCGAAGAGGTCTCGCACGAGGAGCTGGGCGGCGCCGCGGCGCACGCGTCCCGCAGCGGCGTTGCGCACTTCACTGCGCCTGACGAGGACGATTGCTACCGGCAGGTCCGCAGGCTGCTCTCCTTCCTGCCATCGAACAACTCCGAGAACGCGCCTGAGAGGCCAACTGACGACGACCCGGAACGCAGGGACGCGTCGCTCGGCTCAGTCATCCCCGCTTCGGCCAATCAACCGTACAACGTGATGGACGTGGTCCTGAGCGTCGTCGATGACGGTGATTTTCTGCCCGTGCATCACGGCTTCGCGGGCAACATTGTGGTCGGGTTTGCTCACCTCGAGGGCAGGTCTATCGGCGTCGTCGCGAACCAGCCGGCCGTCATGGCAGGGATGCTGGACATTGACGCCTCAGACAAGGCGGCGCGCTTCGTCAGGTTCTGCGACGCCTTCAACATCCCGCTCCTGACGTTTGTCGATGTGCCTGGCTTCATGCCGGGGACGCACCAGGAGTATGGCGGCATCATACGCCACGGCGCCAAGCTGCTGTACGCCTACTCTGAGGCCACGGTGCCAAAAATGGCGGTGATCTTGCGCAAAGCGTACGGCGGGGCGTACATCGTCATGAGCAGCAAAGAGCTTCGCTCTGACCTGAACCTTGCGTGGCCGACTGCTGAGATCGCCGTGATGGGTCCGGAAGGCGCAGTGAACGTGATTAGCAGGCGAGAGATCGCCGCCGCAGAGGACCAGGACGCGAAGCGTGCGGAACTCGTGGCAGACTACCGCGACCGGTTCGCCAACCCGTACATCGCCGCGAACCGCGGCTACATTGATGATGTGATCGATCCGGTCGACACGAGACCGATGCTAATCAGGTCGCTGCGAATGCTTGAGACGAAGGTAGACTCATCTCCTCCAAAAAAACACGGCAACATCCCGCTTTAGACCTGCATTCCGCGGTCTGCGTGTAAATATGAGGCAAATCTCTTAATCTGTTCGCTCACAGCCTGACGCATATGCAGTTTCGGGAAAAGCCCTAAGGAGCTTGCCGTGAAAGTTGTAGAACTCAAGACCATGGTCGTCGAGAACGTGCAGCCGTACATCGGTGGCAGATACTTCCTGTTCCTCGAGCTGGTGACAGATGAGGGAATCACCGGAATCGGAGAGCGAATTGCGGGGAGCTCTTACTCGAACCATCTCGGTGATCTGAAGTCACATGTGAGCCTGATAGAGGAGTTCGTCGGACAGTTCGTCATTGGCGAGAATCCACTGAATATCGAACGGATCTGGGACCGGATGTACGCGTCCCGGCATGACCTGCGCCACCCGAGTCTTTTTGCAACGCCGGTGATCAGCGGCATCGACATGGCGCTGTGGGACATCGCAGGCAAGGCGGCGAACCTGCCGATTTACAACATGCTCGGCGGGCAGTACCACGACAAGCTCCGTGCCTACGCCTACATGCCAAGCGCCGGCCTCCGGGAGCACCCTGAGAAGGCGGGCGAGGTTGCGATAAAACTGCTTGAGGAAGGCAATTCCGCATGCAAGATCGACCCGTTCATGCCGCTTTACCCGATTCCGCGTGACATACCGCTATGGGAGATAGAGCACGCGGCAAAGATCTTTGAAAGCATCCGGGATGCGGTCGGAAACAAGCTGGAAGTGGGGATCGGGACTCACGGGCAGTTGACGACGTACAGCGCGATCCGGGTCGCCGACTTCCTTGAGCCGTACCACCCGTTCTGGTTCGAGGAGCCGGTCCCGCCGGAGAACATCGAGGAGATGGCCAGGGTCGCCGCTCACACGAGCATCCCGATAGCGACCGGCGAGCGGCTCGTCACGAAGTACGAGTTCTCGCGTCTCCTTGAAAAGCAGGCAGCCCAGATTATTCAGCTTGACGTTGGGCAGTGCGGCGGCATTACCGAGGCGAAGAAGATCGCCGCCATCGCAGAGGCTCACTATGCGATGATCGCACCACACATGTACTGTGGCCCTGTAGCCGCAGCGGCTGCGATTCAGATCGATACCTGCTCGCCGAACTTCCTGATCCAGGAGGCCAACCAGGGACCGCTGCACAGGACGATCTTCAAAGAGCCCATGGTGTTTGAGAATGGCTACATCACTCCGCCGACGGGACCCGGGCTCGGCGTGGAGTTCGATGAGGATGTGCTGAAGGCACATTTGATCCAGTAGAGCTTTCCGGAAGCTGAGCAGCGCAGTGGGCCCATGCCGATAGCGACCTGGGCCCACTTCATGTCCTGCACTGTGAGCGATGGCCCCGCAGTGTTCCGGGCGGCTTAGACTTTGCGGATTATCGCGTTGAACGTCTCACTGGGGCACATCGCGGCGACTGTTCGATCGATATCGGGCATGTAGTACCCGCCCAGGTCCTGGGGAGAGCCCTGGGCGTTATCGAGCTCCGTCAGGATCTTCGTCTCGCTCTCCCCGAGAGCCGCGGCTACCGGTCCAAATCGCTCGGCCAGCTTCGCGTCTGAGTCCTGCTTCGCCAGGGCCTGCGCCCAGTAGAGCGCCAGGTAGAACATGCTCCCCCGGTTATCCAACTCGTGAACCTTCCTCGAAGGCAGACGCGCATTGTCCAGGTAACTGGCTGTCGCGGTGTCGAGAGCCTCCGCGAGAATCTTCGCGCCTTGGTTATCGAACTCTTCACCCAGGTGCTCAAGCGAGGCGGCGAGCGCCATGTATTCGCCAATCGAGTCCCAGCGCAAATGCCCTTCTTGCTCAAACTGCTGCACGTGCTTTGGCGCTGAGCCGCCGGCTCCTGTCTCAAAGAGGCCGCCGCCGTTCAGGAGAGGCACGATGGAGAGCATGCGAGCGCTGGTGCCGAGTTCGAGGATTGGAAAGAGGTCGGTGAGATAGTCACGCAGGACGTTACCGGTCACCGATATCGTGTCTTCGCCCCTGCGGATGCGCTCCAGTGACAGCTGCATCGCAGTGGCGGGCGCCAGGATTCTAATATCCAGTCCATCGGTGTCCTGCTCGGCGAGGTACTTCTTGACCTTCCGGATCACCTCCGCATCGTGGGCTCGCGCGTCGTCCAGCCAGAAGATCGCAGGCGCTCCGGTCGCCCTGGCGCGCCTGATGGCGAGGGTTACCCAGTTCCGGACCGGGAGGTCCTTGGTCTGGCAGGCGCGCCAGATATCGCCCTCCCCGACTGAGTGCTCAAGGAGCGTGGCGCCGTTCGAGCCGACAATTCGGACAATGCCGTCTGCCTTAACTTCAAACGTTTTGTCGTGGGAGCCGTATTCTTCGGCTTGTTGCGCCATCAGGCCGACATTCGGCACGCTCCCCATAGTCGTCGGATCGAGTTGGCCATGTTGCTGACAGTCCTTGACCACGACGTCGTAGATGCCCGCGTAGCTCGAGTCAGGAATGATCGCTTTACAGTCCTGCAGCTTGCCTTCGGCGTTCCACATGCCGCCGGAGTCACGAATCATCGGGGGCATTGAGGCATCGACAATGACGTCACTGGGCACGTGCAGGTTGGTGATGCCGTTGTCCGAATTCACCATTGCGATCCCGGGACCGGATTCGTACACCGCCTTAATATCTGCCTCAATGGCGGCACGCTGGTCCGCAGGCAATCTGGCAATCTTGGTCAGGAGGTCACCGAGCCCGTTGTCAGGGTCGACTCCCAGTTTGTTGAGAGCGGCGGCGTGGTTCGTAAAAACCTTTTCGAAGAAGACCCGGACCGAGTGCCCGAAGATGATCGGGTCCGAGACCTTCATCATCGTGGCCTTCAAGTGGAGCGAGAACAGCACATCGCGGTCCCTGGCATCCTTAACCTGCTCGCGAAGGAATGCGACCAACGCGCTCTTGCTCATGTACGTGGCGTCGAGAATTTCGCCGGCCAAGAGCGGAACAGACTTCTTCAGAACCGTTATCGTGCCATCCGCGGCCACATGCTCGATCTTCGCAATCGTCGCGTGTCCGATAGTGACGGACTTCTCGTTGTTCCTGAAATCACCTGAACTCATGGCCGACACGTGAGTCTTTGACCCGTTTGGCCATGCGCGCATCCGCGGCGGGTTCGACCGGGCGAACTCCTTAATTGCCCTTGGCGCACGCCTGTCTGAGTTGCCCTGCCGGAGCACCGGGTTGACTGCGCTGCCCATCGCAGAGTCGTAGCGCGCCTTGATACTCCGCTCCTCGTCATTGCCCGGGTTCTCCGGGTAGTCGGGAATGCCGTAACCCCTGGCCTGCAGCTCAGCGATACACGCCTTCATCTGCGGGACAGAGGCGCTTATGTTGGGGAGCTTGACAATGTTCGCCTCCGGCGTCTCCACCATTCGACCCAACTCGGCAAGATCGTCCGAGACCTTCTGACCACCGTTTAGCAGATCGGAGACGGCCGCGAGTACCCGATGCGCGAGCGAGATGTCACGGGTCTCGATCGACACTCCCGTCGCACCCGCAAAAGCACGGGCGACTGGCAGTAAGGCGTGTGTCGCAAGCGCCGGGGCCTCGTCTGTCAATGTGTAGATGATCGTGGGTGATTGGTTCATGGTTATCATTGTGGAGTGTGCAGGAGATTGGCGTGCGATTCGGGACCAGCCTGCCGCCAGTATAGGTAATTTCCGGCTAGCTTCCCACGAAGTCCGGGTGAGGCAGGTGACTGGAAATCCGCAAAGTTGCGATGACGTACGATCATCGAATCTTCACGCCGGACGCTCCAAAGTTCGCAGACCTGTGGCAAACTAGCTTGCCGCGCCGCATATTCGAAAATTGAACTGGCACAAGGGAAAACTAGCACTTGAGGCGGCCGGCATCGCTGACCATGTGAGTTCACCGCATTGAGCCCTGGCCGAGTTCAGGACTGCCCGGGCTATCTCTGTCACGTGCGAATTCTGAACACCTAACAACAACCACAAAGATCTAGAATTTGAGATTGCAGAGAGACGATATATGAGATTCAAGGTAACGGTGGTCGGCGCAGGTAACGTTGGAGCCACAACGGCGCAGCGCATCTTCGAAAAGGGCTACGCGGACGTTGTGCTGGTCGACGTGGTCGAGGATATGCCGCAGGGCAAGGCACTCGACATGATGGAGTCCGCGCCGATTCTCGGCACGGATGGCACAGTCACCGGCACGAACGGCTACACGGAGACCGCCGGCTCAGACGTCGTGGTCATCACCGCCGGCATCGCGCGCAAGCCGGGTATGAGCCGCGACGACCTGCTGTTCACCAATATGAAGATTGTCGGCAGCGTGACCGAACAGGTTGCGAAGCACTCGCCAAACGCGGTGCTGGTGGTCGTCTCCAACCCGCTTGACGCCATGGTGCAGCACGCCAAGGCGGTCTCCGGCTTCCCCAAAGAGCGGGTGGTCGGAATGGCCGGCATCCTCGACACCGCCCGCTTCCGCACCTTCCTTGCGATGGAGATGAACGTTTCGGTGACGAATGTGCAGGCTTACGTGCTTGGCGGCCACGGTGACAGCATGGTGCCGCTCATTGGCACGACGACCGTCGGCGGCGTGCCGGTGAGCACGCTGATCGAGGCTTCACGCCTTGAGGAGATCGTCCAGCGCACTCGTGACGGCGGAGCGGAGATCGTGGGACTGCTGAAGACGGGATCGGCGTACTACGCGCCGTCTGCTGCCGCGGCCCAGATGGTCGAGGCGATTCTGCTTGACCGTAAGGAGATCCTGCCGTGCGCGGCGTACCTCGAAGGCGAGTACGGGATCAACGGTCTCTACGCAGGCGTGCCGGTGAAGCTCGGCGCAGGCGGGGTTGAGCAGGTGATTGAGGTAGAGTTGACCGCGGCAGAGAAGGCTGCGTTGATGAAGTCTGCGGACGCGGTGAAGGAACTCGTCAAAGTGATGGCGTCGCAGGGTTAGGGCGTTGCTGCCGCTGCGCAGAATTCTTCGGAGCAGGCAGCAATAGCCAGACAGCTATCTCTGGCCGTCTGGCTAAGAAGACAACCACCTCTGGCCGCCAGCTTGTATCCGGGCTGACTCTTGAGAGTGCGGCCATCATCGCCGCCGCAGTCTGTCCGCTTCAGTGCGTGTGACCGCTCTCCCCGTGCGGGTGGCTGTGGCCCTGTCCGCCCTCGCCGTCTTCATGGGAATGGACACCGTGTCCGCGTGCGGCCTGCCTTGCTCGCACCTCGGCGACCGCCTCCTCGAATACCGACCTCACCTTCGCGTGGCGCTCAGGGTCTGCCCGCGTGGCAAGCGTGTCCAGCCACGCCATTCCGCCTTCCATTACAGTCACCAGGTACTCTGCGGCCGGGTTGTCGAACACCTCGTCGCGGCCCGCCTTCACGAACACCGGCGACGTGTGCGCCGCGATGTGCTGCGGCCACACGCTCCACGCCCTGTGGTTCGAAACGCAGCGCGCCGCCAGCCATCCGCTGCCCGTGACATCAACCTCCTCTGAGATAACGAGACGGCTGGCGCCGCCTGCGGCCTCGGCTGTCGCCACTACTCGGCCGTTGAACACAACCTCGAGCCTGTGCACCGGCCCCGTCAGCGAAACGGCGCTGACATCCAGATGCAGCCTGCCGCCACCCGGAGGCGTCGTGATCTCATCTCCGGGCTCATGTCCCTCGACAGCGAAGCTGATCAGCGGCCCGCTCGTCGTGTATGTCCTGCCCGCCCGAACTGCGTCTGCCCACGAGTCGAACGAGAGTGCGTCGTCCCCGATGTTGGCATAAGTGCGGACGTTTCCGACAGGCATCCCGGCAGACATCTTGTCCGTCCCGCCAACGACGGCGGCGCGGTAGCCGCAGTTGAGAAGCCGGTAGTACTCATGGAACGAAAATGTGTCCATCGTGGGCGTCCAGAAGTCCCAGAACTCGAGACCGTCGACCCGGCCCCGCACGACCTCGGCGATGATCTCTGAGTGCGGGAAAGGGAAGTGCGGGACCACGACGAGCCCGCCCTTCTCCCTGCACTCATCGGCCCACTCTGACATGGCCCGCGCCGTTGGATCGCCAAAGTAGCCCTCGGTGGCGCCGCCTGTGCTCATCGGGAATACCGGCTCTCCCCGCACGCCGAGCATCGAGATGTGGCCGAGAAAGTGCTGACGGTTTTCTGTGCCGACCCAGACGATGGTCTCGTCTGAGCTGGCGCCGGACTGACGGCCGGTGATGTCTCCGACGTTCGTGAACAGGTCTCCCCACTGGGCGGCCAGCAGGTTGATAACGTTCAGCCCTTCGGCTGCGGCCTCAAGGTGAGCAGTCTCAGGAGTCAAGAAGTGAACGTGCGTGTCGGCCGTGACCCAGCCGGCGGCCCGGCGGTCTTCGGTCTTCTTGAGCCTGATCTCAAGACTGCGCTGGCCCTTCTCGATCTGAAGTTTCGCTCTGACCGGCTCGTACTCGAACCCCCTGGCCGCCTCAACGTAGACCTCACCAACAGGCAACTCTCCCTGGAAGGTGCCATCGATGTATGCGTACTGCGTGTCTCCAAGTTTCACATCGGCGCCATAGTCCTCGAACCAGTTGTCGTTGACCTCGTGGCGATGGCCGTATGGCGGCAGGTAGCGTCCGTCTGGCGCTCGCATGTGGAGGCGCGCGGGAACGGGCAGTCCGGTGGCGTCGTCGACAACTCTGCCGTGGATCCATGTGCGCTGTGGACTGAGGACGCGGGCTGAGACCGCTCCGCTGGCCGTTGTGGCTTCTCCTGTTTCATAAACGGGGCGCAGTGGCAACTCTTCTCCGGATACGGTGAGCGACGCGTCCATGCTGGCAGCCACATCGACCGCAGGAGTGAACTGCCGGTCGTCCGGCGCCTCTCCCCTGCCCTTCACAGGCTCGGCAAGCCACGTCTCAGGGTCGAACTGCTGGATCTGGTAGCGGCGAGCGATGACGCCGAGATTGATCTTCGCCGAGTCGAGCGCAGCCGCGACATTGACACCGCTCCGGAACTTGAGCGCCAGGGTCTCCAGCGGTTGATGGCGTAACGGGTGGTCTGCTCCCGAGAACAGGGTGACCGCACCAACGCCGATGGTCGCAGCGCCCGTAGGCTCGATGCGTAACTCAGCAATCTCCTTTTCGGGATGAGGGTTTGGGAGTGCGTATATCGACCATGACGCCGCAGGGTTCTGTTTTGACTGAAGGTCTTCTCTTGGTGAGGCCGGCGCTCCCGCGGGTCCGACAGACGCTTCCGTCTGGTATCTGCCCCACATGTTCGCCGGATACGGACCGCGCATAGGCATCGGGGTCAGGTCCTGGTGAGGGCGGCACATGAAACCGCTCTGCATGCGCGTCATGACCTGGTTGACCTCGAACCGGCGGCGAACAGGCGTTGAGGCGGTCGTGCTGTCCGCGTAGACAAGCACATAGTCGGCCAGGTGTTCGCCGGGAGCGGTCACAACAGGCACAGAATAGTCGGCAGTCTGGCCTGCGACGGTGGTGCTGGCCCGTGAGTCGCAAAGGTGGGCGAAAACGAGATAGGTCGCTGTCCCGGCGACTGAGACGGACACCGGAACTGTTGATCCGGCCGAGCCTGCGGTGAGCAACGATGGCTGACCGCGTTCCTCTGTGCCAAGGTCGAACGGCACTCCCCAGAACGTCTGTGTCCCGCCGGGCAGCCGCTGGATCGCCCTTGCAGTCGGCTCCTCCCACATCCCGGCTGAGCCCCTGGCCGTGTTGTAGACGCTGGAGAGACCGATCTGCTGAAACAAGGGATTGCCCTCGGGGTGCTGGTGAGTTGGCCCGCATGATGCTCCAGCGGCGCGGCGGTGGCAACGCCTCCAGCAATATGTGCCCGATCACCCACATAAGCCAGGAAAACCTTTCTGCGACACCTCCGCACCCGGGCGTTTGCCATAGAATTGGCCCCTCGCGCAGAGTCGCGCCTCCTGTGGACTGTGGCTGAGGACAACGGGCAACCCAAACCGGTCAGCATGCGGAGCGGCAACTACGAAGGCATTTCGGGAGATCACATTTGGTAGCAAGGCTTACCGGGAAGACCGCGGTCATCACAGCCGCGGGACAGGGGATTGGGAAGGCGACTGCGCTGGCGTTCGCACACGAGGGCGCTCAGGTCTGGGCGACCGATATCAACATGGAAGCATTGGCAGACCTCCACGGCACAGACCGAATCCGGACGCTTCACTGCGACGTGACAGACCAGGAGTCGGTGGCGGCACTCGCCACAGCAACAGGCGCGCCAGACATCCTGTTCAACTGCGCGGGGTTCGTGGCGATGGGCAACATCTTGCAGTGCAGTGAACGGGACTGGGACTTCTCGTTCGATCTGAACGTGAAGGGCATGTTCAGGACGCTCAGGAGCTACCTGCCGCTGATGATCGGGAACGGCGGTGGCAGCGTCATCAACATGTCGTCTGTTGCTTCGCACGTGATGGGTGTTCCGGACCGGGCCGCATACTCGGCAAGCAAAGCGGCGGTCGCAGGCCTCACGAAATCGGTTGCGAAGGACTTCGTCTCTTCAGGCATCAGGTGCAACGCCATCGCGCCCGCTACCGTCGACACACCATCGCTGCACGACCGGATCAACAAGGCGCCTGATCCTGAGCAAGCGCTGAAAGACTTCCTTGCGAGGCAGCCGATGGGCAGGATTGGCAACGCGGAAGAGATTGCGATGCTTGCTGTGTGGCTCGCGTCCGACGAGGCGAGCTACGTCACAGGGCAGGTTCATGTGATCGACGGAGCGATGACTCTCTAGCCAATGATCAACTCCGGAGACATCTCGAAGTTTGTAGTGGACGGCATGACGCCGGAGCGTGTGGCGCGGCCGTCGACGCTGGACGAGCTTTCGGCAGCGCTTGCAGAGGCGCATGCGTCGGGTGAGGCGGTGGTTCCGTGGGGCGGCGGGACTCGCATGCACGTTGGCAACCTGCCGGAGCGCTACACGGTCGCCCTGGACATGACGGGGCTTTCTGGCAACGTAGTGCATGAGCCGGGCGATCTGACTGTGTTTGCAGATGGCGGTGTGACCATTGCCGAGCTTCAAAAGACACTGGCGCTATCGGCGCAGCGCCTGCCGTTCGATGTGAGTGAGCCCGGCACTGCGACTCTGGGTGGGAGCGTCGCGTCGAACGCAGGCGGCCAGATGAGGTCATCGCTCGGTGGCATCCGGGACTGGGTGATCGGCATGAAGGTGGTCCTCGCAGACGGCACGGTCACAAAGTCCGGCGGCAGGGTCGTCAAGAACGTGCAGGGATATGACCTGCACCGCCTGCACACGGGCGCATTCGGCACGCTTGGAGTGATCGCTGAAGTGGCGCTGAAGGTGGCGCCGATGCCGGCGAGCATGAGCACAGTCGCTGTATGGTTTGGGTCGGTCTCTGAAGCTGGCGAGTATGCGATGCATGTGTTCAATGGGCCAGCGCAGCCTGATGCGATGACGTTGTTCGCGGGACGCGGAGCGGCCGCTGCCATGTCGTCTCTAACTGGCTCGACTGGCAATTCGAATGATGGCTCAACTGTGCTTGTGCTGGCGCGAGTCGCAGGCGGCTCTGAGGCCGTGTCGCGGATGGAGAGCGATCTGACCGGAGCTGCGGGCTCCATGGGCGCTGCCGGCTACGAGTTGGCTCGTGGAGGAGACGCGGAAAAGCTGTGGCAAGCGGCGGTTGCCGGCGGCAAAGACGGCGCGAAAACGGCGGGCGCAACGCTGAGCGCGAGGTCGACCCTAAAACCCAGGGAGGCTGTCATGTATCTTGACGATGTGACTCGCGGCCTGGTTGCGGAAGATTTTTCCGGCGAGTTGCAGACCGGGTTCGGCACGGTCACCGTTGCGTTGCAAAACCCCACTCGCGCCGCGCTGGATTCGCTGCGTGAGCCTGCGGCAAGGCGCGGCGCGCAGGCCATGATCGAGCGCTGTCCGGTAGATCTCAAGAGAGAGGTCGACGTCTTCGGTGACAGCGGGGACGCGCTCAACCTGATGAGGAGCGTTAAACAGCGCTTCGACCCGCAACGTGTCCTGAACCCCGGCAGGTTCGCAGGCCGTATCTAAGCCGTATCTGGCAGGCAGGCAGGCACAAATGGCAGACCCACATCAACATCCAGTCGCGGCGCCGGGGACATTCCCCGGTTTCTTCGGCCCAGACGCGCCGAGTGACGAAGACCTGTACAAGTGCGTCCACTGTGGATTCTGCCTGAACGCCTGCCCGACGTACCTTGAGACCGGCCTTGAAATGGAGTCTCCGCGCGGCCGCCTTACGCTGATGAAAGGCGTCGCGGAGGGCAGACTGGCGATGACTGAGACAGTCGTCGGCCACTGGGACCTGTGCCTCCAGTGCCGCGCATGTGAGGTGGCGTGCCCGTCCGGCGTGCCATACGGCCGGCTCATGGAGGCGACGCGGGCGCAGGTCGAGTCGCAGTTCAAACGGCCTTTCAAGGAGCGGCTGGGCAGGAAAGTTGGCTATAACAGCGTCCTCACAAGCCCGACGCGCCTTCGCTGGGTCGGACGGGCCGCGAAGCTGTACCGGAAGTCCGGCGCACAGTCTGTAGCCCGCAAGACAGGTCTCCTGGGCATCCTGCCTGGCGATTCTGAGCATCTCGATGAGTCGCTCCCTGAGCTGAGTGACCGCTTCTTCCTGGCTGACGGGCGTGTCGTGCCGGCGAAGGGCGAGCGGCGGGCAAAGGTGGCATTGCTCGCAGGCTGCGTCATGACCCTCACACACGCGCCTGCGCTCGAGGCAACGGTCCGCGTGCTCTCACGCAACGGCGTTGAGGTGCATGTGTCCGCCGGGCAGGGCTGCTGCGGCGCGCTCAACGCACACGCAGGCGAGCTCGAGTCGGCCAGGAAGATGGCGCGGCGCAACATCGACTCCTTCCTGACCGCCCTCCCGGACGCAGTCATAGTCGCGTCGGCAGGCTGTGGCTCCACGATGAAGGAGTATGCCGAACTGTTGCACCACGACCCGGTGTACAGGGAGAAAGCGGAACATGTCGCAAGCCTGACCCGTGACATCCACGAGTTCCTGGTCGAACTCGGGATGCGCAAGCCGCAGGCATCGCTCGACTATACGGTTACTTACCAGGACGCATGCCATCTGGCCAATGCCCAGCGCATCACCTCGGCGCCGAGGGAGGTGCTGGATGCGATACCGGGCCTGAAGCGGGTTGAAATGCCTGAGAGTGCTGTCTGCTGCGGATCTGCGGGAACATACTCCATCACGCAGAAAGAGATGTCCCGGCGTCTGGGCGACCGCAAAGCGGCGAACATCGGCACGACCGGCGCTCAGATCGTCGCGACCGGCAATCCCGGCTGCGCGCTGCAGATGACCTCGGCGCTTAAACGTCAAGGCTCGGGCACGCGGGTGAAGTATGTCGTCGAACTGCTCGACGAGGCTTACTCAAAGGAACGCGGCGGCTAGTCAGGCGAACTGGTTAGCCGCCTCTCGCCACCACCGGTGAGTTGGCAAGCACCTGGTAACCGTCTGCGTTCGGGTGGATGTCGAAATCGGTGAGCATGCTGGTCCATGCCCCGGCGTTGTCAGCCATTGCATCGCACGGGTTAGCGACCAATGCGCCCACAGCCAGCGCTTCCGCCCTGACCACCTCGTTCAGGTCTTCGACAATGCCGGATTAGAAGTCTTCCAGTGGCAGGCCGACTCCCATATCGAACGGGTTGTCGAGCGTCGACGCACTGGTCTTGCCGCCTCAGTTGAGGACCGACAGGGCGCCTGATACCTGCGAGCCGTTCCGTGATGAGATAGGCTTCACGACTTCAGCGTGACGCGCCGGACCCGTTGACGCGGAGCCGGCCTCAGGCGCAGGACGTACGAACGAACAGGCGCCAGCAACTCGCCACGAGGTGTCCACCTGCCGGTATGGAGATCGTGATCGCTGTGAACGACCAGGGAGACAGCCCATCGGGGCCAGCCACGCCGGACCGCGGCTACCGCGGAGTGCGCATCACGCCGCCGCCGAGGCTGTCTCAGACGATGCGGCCGCAAGCGCCTGCCCGGTTGGAAGAGTCTGCTCTCGCCCTGCCGGTAAGTCCTGAAAAACAGGCGCGTATCCTGACCGGCGCCGCTCTCCTGGGCGTTATCTTGATCGTCCTGCTCCACGAGTTCGGTCACTGGCTGGCCGGCTTTGCCGTAACGGGCACGGCGCCAGACTTTTATGTGATCGCCGTAAGACAGAAGGTGGAGCAGTTCTCAGCAGTTGGCGGCGTTGTCACGTGGGGTGCCGGGCCGACGGCACAGGTAGCCGTTCTATGGGCGATGATACTGCTTGCGTCGGGGAGAGGTAGAAGGTCGCCGCGGCTGCTTGCGATGGCGGGAGGATCAGCCATCTTTTCCGCCGTGGTCTATTTGGCCGTCTGGGTGTTCGCGGCGTTATCGTCAGCCGACTCGTGGGGCAACGACTTGCCGCGGGTCGCCACTTTTATGGGCTCGGGAACAGCTGAGCGGCTCTGGATGCACCTCTTGAGCGCCGTGTACTCTGCTGCGATACTTGCTGCCGTATACCGCTGGTGGACGCTGGTCAAAGACACTGGCAAACCGGCGCTGCACGGCTCGCCGGCAGTGATCGGGGCGATTGAAGGCGGCATTCTCGTCTTGATTGCAACGCTATTCGTCACCCTGAGTATTTGAGTTGAACTCAGCGCCTCCGGGCTGCCAGCCAGACGCGCCGTGACCCTCTTCAGTAAGGAGTCCTTCGACCTGAGCGACGAAAATGGGCGATTGGTTTCGATAGGCCGCGTGCGCCGTGCTGTCGGGCTGGATGGCAGGGTTGAGGTTGAGTTGTATTCAGAGGCGTCTGCCGGGCCAACTAACGGGGATCCCGGCCGCCTGAGCGCAGGCGCCGAGTTTGTTATTGACGGCCGCACGCTCACTGTCGAGCGGGCCGCAACCAGCAGGAAGGGTCTATTTTCTGTCCACTTCAAAGGCGTGGCAGACCGGGATTCGGCAGACGAGTTGCGTGGGGTTGAGCTCGAACTGCCTGAGTCTGCCCTGCCGCCTCTTCCTGACGGGGTCTACTACCACTACCAGCTGATCGGCTGTTCTGTAGTAGATCTGGCCGGACACCGCATTGGCACGCTATCTGGCATCATGGAGACAGGTTCAAATGACGTGTATGTAGTGGCGGACGACGATGGGCGAGAGACCCTGGTCCCTGCCACAAAGGACACGGTCAAGGAAGTCGATACGGTGAGGAGAGTAGTAACGGTCGATTTGCCCGGACAGGCCGAACTGGCCACGCCCGAATAGGCAAGCGCCAGTCCGCCAGCCCTTGCAGGGCATTCATGGCGGCACATCCACGCACAGTCAATCCGGTCTTTGTTGAGGTAGAAATATGTCAGGTCACTCTAAGTGGAGCACGATCAAACACAAGAAGGGCGCGGCAGACGCCAAACGCGGCCAACTCTTCACCAGGCTTTCCAGGGAGATCATGGTCGCCGCACGATCTGGCGACACCGACACGGACATGAACTTCCGCCTTCGGCTGGCAGTTGACAACGCACGCTCCAACAACATGCCCAAGGAGAACATCCAGAGGGCTATCGAACGCGGCTCTGGCACGGGCGGTGCTGGCGAATCGCTTGAAGAGATCACTTATGAGGGCTACGGCCCCGGCGGGACCGGCATCATCATCCAGACGCTTACAGACAACAAGAACCGCTCTGCCACAGACGTAAGGACCAAGCTGACCCGCAACGGCGGCACACTGGCGCAGGCCGGCGCGGTGGCGTGGAACTTCGAGGCAAAAGGGCTGATCACCGTAACCGTCGAAGGCCGCGACATTGAAGAGGTCGCTCTTGAGATCGTTGACTCTGGCGCGGAAGATGTGGAGATCGACGACTCAGCGATTAACGTCACATCGCCGTTCGACGGCTTCCCACAGGTCCAGCAGGCGGTGGCGAAGATCGAAGGTGTCAGACTCGAGTCCGCCGAGATCGCGATGGTCCCGACGAGCACGGTCGAACTGGACAATGAGAAGTCAAGGCAGACGATGCGGCTGATCGATCTCCTCGAAGAGCTCGATGACGTCCAGAAGGTGTTTACGAACGCCGAGTTCTCTGAAGAGGCGCTGACGGAGTACGCACAGGCTTAGCCGCGGCCAGCGCGATGGCAGCAACGCACTGCGGCGCTGTCCCGATTAGCGACTACCTCCGGTGTTACAGGCGAAGTCGTGCTCCAGTGTCGAAACCTGCGGCGTTGGCCGTTGAGTGGGTAGAATGGCGTGTCGCGCAGCTGTCCGGTGAGACCCCGATCACTGCGGCCTGAAATCACGCTTGCGGCTTCCGAAGCGCGAGCATCACTACCCGTTACCGGCCCAAGAGAAGAGTCACAGAGAAACCATGTGCAGGTCCACAGCCGCTCCGCTGATGGCGATGGCCGGGATGGCCGGAACCGCGATCGGGGTCGCAATCGCCGTCCTGAGGGAAAAAGCCGACCGGCGCTCTATTGAGCGTGAGGTCAAAGAGGAAGAGGCTGCGGCCAGGGTGCAAGAAGTGACCGCGTCCGATGAGGCCGGTCATCCGGACGGCGCAGGTCCAGACACGTTTGGGCAGTCTGACGAGAAGGACACAAAAAACGGTTAGGGAGCGTGGCCGTGCAGGTCTCGTAATCCGTGAGGCTGACTCACGCTATTCGGAATGTCACTCGTGCCGGCACGCCGCCTGTTCCCCGCACTGACGGAGGTCAACTTGCTTTGAGGCGTCGCTGCCGCTAGTCTGCCGTGGATTTCGAGTCGTCACCGGTCTTGGCCGACACGGGCCGACCGGGGCTGGCCAGGGCCGCACGTCCGTCGTTTCAAAAAACAGCCCGGGCAAGCCCAGGAACCCCCAAAAATATCCTGAGGAGCAACACATGGCAGAGATGTCGGGCGGTCAGGCCGTAGTCCAGTCGCTGGTCAGGGAAGGGGTAGACGTCATCTTCGGCCTTCCCGGCGTCCAGATGTACGGCATCATCGCAGCGCTGCGTGAAGAGCCTGGCATCCGGATGATCACCGCCCGGCATGAGGGCACGACGACCTATATGGCAGACGGCTACGCCAGGGCGACAGGTAAGCCGGGCGTTGCGCTTGTGGTCCCGGGGCCCGGTCTCTACAACGCCGCCGCCGGCCTCAGCACCGCCTATGCCCGGTCATCTCCGGTACTGGTCATCGCAGGCCAGATCCCGCGGGCGACCATCGGCAAGAACCTCGGCGGGTTGCACGAGGTGAATGACCAGATCGACGCCATCAAGCCGGTCACGAAGTGGCAGAAGCGCGTGATGCGTCCAAACGAGGTGCCATCCGGCCTGCACGAGGCCTTCCGCCAGTTGAAGACCGGCAGGCCCAGGCCCGTTGAGTTCGAATTGCCGCCAGAGGCGATGGTGGAGCGGGAAAACGTCGAGCTCGAAGAGCCTGCGCAACAGGACAGGTCTTCGCCTCCCGCCGGGAAGCTGGCAGAGGCGGCAAAACTGATCGCCGGGGCAAAGCACCCTGTCATCTATGCGGGCGGCGGCGTGGCGCGCTCCAACGCCGAGGCAGAGCTTGTTGCGTTTGCAGAGGCGACCAATATCCCGGTCATCACGTCTGCAGGCGGCAAGAGCACGATCAGCGACCGCCATCCGCTCAGCCTCGGCTCGTCACTCGGCCCCGCAGGACTCGTCAAAGAGACGATGGAAAACGCCGATGTGATAGTGGCCGTCGGCACGCGATTCTCACTGCGCAACCCGGCGGGATCATCGGCGAAGCTCATCCACATCGATGCCGATCCATCCGTGATCGGCCAGATCTTCCCGAACACTCTGGGGCTGGTGGGCGACGCCAAGGGAACGCTGGTTGCGCTGCTTTCAGCGTGTGAGAAGGCGGGCGCAGGCAACAGGCCGTCTCCCGCGGCGCGCGTCGCGGAGATACGAGCCAGCCTTGAGGCCTCCGATGCGGAGAAGGACCAGCCGCAGGACTCGCTGCTGAAGTCGCTGCGGGAGGGCACGCCGGAAGACGCGATCATGGTCTTTGGCATGACGCAGCTTGGCTACTACTCCCGTCTCCACTGGCCGGTCTATCAATCGAAGACCTATATCGACTCTGGCTACTCGGGGAACCTGGGGTTTGCGTATCCGACCGCGCTCGGAGCGAAGGTCGGCCGGCCAGACCTGCCTGTCGTCTCGATATCCGGCGACGGCGGTTTCATGTACTACTCGGGAGAGCTTGCGACGGCTGTGAAGTACGGCATCAACGTGGTGTCAGTTGTGTTCAACGACAATGCGTTCGGCAACGTGGCCAGGGACCTGGACCAGGACTTCGGCGGACAGTATGAGGCGGACCTGCACAACCCGGACTTTGTGAAGCTGGCAGAGGCATACGGCGCGGCCGGGATGCGTGCAGACAGGCCAACGGACGTTGGCGATCTTGTCGCAAAGGCTGTGAAGTTGGAGAGGCCGGTGCTGATCGAGGTGCCGGTCGAGCGGATGCCGAGGCCGAAGCTGATGGCTGCAAGGGCTCCGTGGACGCAGCCGCAGACAGGGCTGATCAAGTAGCGCAGGCGGACGAGCCGGGCGGACGTTTGCGTCAACGCTGAGGCGGCGGGTCAGCGATGTGTCATCGAAACAAGATCTGTAAGCTGGCCACACGGCTGCGCTACCCTGCCGCGAGCCAGGACCGTGAGCCGGGATAGCCGGCTGCAAACGAAAAGAAAGGGCTGCCCCGGTTACAGGGCAGCCCTTTTTTCATTCGCAAGTACCCGCGGCTGCCGGCCTGAGCCTAGTCCGCGTGGGTAACTGTCTCCGCCGCCGGTCCGGATTGCCGGTGCGACTCGCCGCCTTCGACACGAAGGTCCGGCAACCAGTTCAGGAAGCCCGGCAGCCACCAGTTGTTCTTGCCGAGCAGCTTCATCGTAGACGGCACGAGTATCGACCTGATGATCGTTGCGTCCACTAAGATCGCAACCGCCAGTCCAAAGCCGAACTGCTGGAACATCACGAGGTCACCCAGTGTGAAGCCCCAGAAGACCGCCACCATGATGAGCGCAGCTCCCGTGATGATCGACGCGGTGGAGCGGAGGCCGAACGCAACCGACTCGCTGTTGTCACCGGTCTGATCGAAGTGTTCCTTTATGCGGCTCAGCAGGAACACCTCGTAGTCCATCGAGAGGCCAAACAGGATTGCGAAGAGGAAGAGCGGTATCCAGGCCTCGATAACCGGCACCTGCTGGAAGCCAAGCACATCGATAAGGAACCCTTCCTGGAACACCAGCACAAGCAGGCCGTATGCAGCGCCAACTGAGAGCAGGTTCAGGATGATCGCCTTTATCGGCACGATCACCGACCTGAACACCACCATCAGCAGCACGAAGCTGAGAGAGAGCACCAACGCCAGGACGATGGGGGTCCAGTCATCGACCAGGTTGAAGAAGTCAACGCTGAACGCCGTGACTCCTCCAACAAGCGGATCAGCCGGGAACGCAGCGGCAGGCAGGTAGTCACCGCGTAACTTGCGGATGAACCGGGTCGCCTCATCGGAGTCGCCGGCTACCGCGAGCAACACCGGCAACAGGCCAACCTGGCCATCAGGGCTAACTTCGTACTCGCCTACCGCCCCGAACGCCGGGTCAGCGGCAAGTATCGCATCGAGCCTGCCGATAGCGTCACGGGCGGCCTGCGTGTCAGCTCCCCTGTCGATGACGAGGTCCACAGCCGAGACGTCGCCCAGACCCTGGCCGCCCTCAAACTCGTTGATAAGGATGTCGAAGGTCTGGCGCGCTCTGAACTCGCCCGGCAGCGTCTCGACGCCGTTAAAGCCCAGGTTGATGCTGAAATATGGGATCACCAGTGCGATGAGGAGAGCCAGCGTGATAGCCATGAAGATCAGCGGCCTGCGCAGCACCGTGCGAGTAATCCAGTTCCAGAACCCGGAGGTTGTGTTTTCATAGTCAATGCTGCCCCTCAGGCCGGGCATTTTCCAGGCGTTGACACGATCACCCAGGATGCTGAGAAGCGCTGGCAGAAAGATGAGCGCCAGAAGGACGGTGAAGACGACGACGAGTATTGCGCCTAGCGCCATGGAGAAGAAGATCGTGGTTGGAACGATCAGCATGCCAACGAGGGCGAACACAACCGTAAAGCCTGAAAACAGGACTGCGCGTGACGCGGTGGCGCCAGAATGGACGATGGCGTCGATCTTCTCCCTGCCATGCGCACGCTCTTCCTTGTAGCGGGCGACGATGAACAGCGTGTAGTCGATGCCGACTGCCAGTCCGATCATCGTCACAAAGTTGGTCACAAAGAAGGGGAAGTTGTCGTAGAACTGGCCGATGACAGCGATGGCGGCATATGTCATTACGATGCCCATGATCGCAATGACCAGCGGAAACCAGACGGAGCCAAATGCGCGGAACACGATGATCAGGATGAACAAAGCCGCGATGACTCCGATAGTTTCCCCAAGGATGAGGTCTCGCTCGCTTATCTCCTGGAAATCTGCGTTGATTGCGGCCGCGCCGGCCACGCCGACGGTGAACCCACCAACGCTCTCTTCATCAGCCAGTTTAAGCAGGCCTTCGACGCGGTCCTGGGCGTCGAGGACGCCGCCAGCCAGCGTTGCCGGGATCCGGACGTGGTTGCGGTTGGCGCTGATGAAGCTCTCGGCCACCTGCGCGGGAAGCGCAAACGGATTTGGGACGGCTGCGGGGTCGTCAAGGACCTCTGGGCCGAGTGCGACCAGTTTGGCGTGAACGTCTGCGACCTTCGCCTTGAACTCGTCCGAGTCGGCGGTAAGAGTTTCGTGGGAGACGACGATGATTTCCGTGTCCTGCAGCTCTCCTCGCAGTCCACTCTTTTCCAGCAATTCCTGGGCTCTCTTGCTCTCAGGATTGCTGGTGAACTCTCCCTGTCCGCCAGACGTTGCAGAGCCGAGCAGAGTGCCAACCAGGACCATGCTGACGGCAACAAGCGTCAACCATACGGCGATGGTCCGCCACGGCCGTAGCGCGGCCGATCGGGCAAGGCTTTCGGGTGAGAGGGTCAAGATATTTCCCCTTCAAGACAGTCGCCGTCCCAGAACAGGTGAGTGTTTCACAATCCCTGATGGTACACCGCAAATCTACCGGGACAGGTGCACATGGCGCCGGGCACGATAGGTACATGGCGCGATCAAGGCACGGCTATTCTATAGTGTATCAACCGCAGTACAGTTGATTATGAGGTATATACATCACCTACTCAGCCACCTTACCCCCGGGAAATTCGGCGGTCACCGCTTTGTCCTGGCGCCGTGCGTATACTCGACGCTCACCGCTGACCGCAATCGACCATCTGCGCCGGTCCGGGGTTACATATCACGGAGATCTCCTCATGCCAGCGCCGGCACAAAACCCGGATACGGAAGTCACGGCCCTTGTCACCCAGGTCCACGCCGCGGCAGGACAGGTCTGTATTGTCGTCACCGGCGCAGGGGCTCTGGCGCTGGCGTGGCTGTTCGGGCAGGCCGGGGCGTCTCGCACTGTCCTCGAAGCCCTCGTTCCGTACTCCAGCGCGGCGCTGTACGACTTCACTGGAAGGCGAGCGAGTCAGCACGTCTCTGCGGCAGAGGCAAACCTGATGGCAGAAAAGGCTCTCGGAAGGGCCAAAACGCTCGCAGCCGCCGCTGACAATCCGCCCGTTTTGACCGGGGTGCGGCTAGCCGGAGTGGCCTGCACAGCCGCCATCGCGACGGACCGCACAAGACGCGGTCAAGACCGTTGCCACGTGGCGTTCGTCTCCAGTGACGGGAGACGCGGAGTCACCTCGCTTGTCATGCTCAAGGGCGCGAGAGACCGCTCTGGCGAGGAGGATGTCACGAGCCGCATCATTCTGAACGCGATCGCAGAGGCAAAGGGCGTTGCGGCGCGAGTGCGGATACCGCTTGTTGATGGCGAGAAGCTGGAAGTGCGAGTGCCGGGCGAAGATGAGTGAGCTTGACCGCCTCTATGCGGGGGAGTTGCGGGCCATGCTGGCCGGCTCAGACGGCAGGCTGGGCACTGTTGGTGATATGTCCGGCGCCGTTGTGCTGGCGGGCTCTTTCAACCCGCTGCACAGGGGCCATCTGCGGCTGCTCGACGTCGCCAGCCGCATCAGCGGGCGGCACGGCGTCTTCGAGATTTCAATAGCGAACGTGGACAAGCCGGAGCTTGCGCGAGAAGAGCTTGAACGGCGGCTGGAGCAGTTCAGAGGGGTTGCGGACGTTGCCGTGACACGGGCAGCGCTGTTCTCGGACAAGGCGAGTCTGTTGCGAGGCGCATGGTTCGTGCTCGGCTACGACACGGCCGCTCGGCTGGTGGACGACCGCTACTATCCGCCGGATGGCGGCGTCGACGGCTCCGCCGCCCGGCATCTGGGCGAGCTTCGGCTGGCAGGCGTGAGGTTCATGATTGCGGGACGGGTGGCCGCAGACGGCGTGTTCAAAGGACTGGGCAGCCTCGACATCCCGCTCGGCCTGACGGACATGTTCATCGAGGTCCCGGAGGCTGACTTCCGGGAGGATGTTTCGTCTACCGCACTGCGCCGGCAAGATCCTGGCTAGCGCAACGCGTGCCTTCCAGCACTCTGCCCATCGCTCTGCCCAGGAGAGCGATCTCGTCTTCTGAGAGTTTCGAGAAAAAGTGCTCCTCGATGCCGCGAAGATGCGTCGGAGCCGCACGGCGCAACTCGCGTTTACCAGCCGGCGTCAGCACCGCAAAAGTGCCTCGCCTGTCATCTGCGCACGGCTCCCGGCACACCAGCCCGGCCTTCTCCATACGGTCAATCAGCCGCGTGAGGCCGGAGCGGGAGTACAGAACGCGGTCGGCAAGGTCCTGCAGTCGAAGTCTGTCTTCGCCGGAGGCGGAAAGCTGAAGCAGGACGTCGTACCAGGGCAGTGAGATGCCACGCTCTTGCAGCAGGTTTCTGTTTAGCGCCTCAGAGACCTGCTGGTGCGCCCGGAGAAACCGGCCGAACACATCAAGCCGCGCACTGTCTGGTCGAGTCGTCATACTCCGATTCTACAGATTCGTGCGTCGAAACGCCGGTTGACAGCAGCGTCGGCCAGACGTGAGCCTCGGGCCGCCTCGCCCCTGGCGCTCGAGTCCGCTGTAACCTGTGACCGTCCACAGGCATCAGGCCTGTTACTCATGATCGTGGGCGTTCCGGCCCATTGCCACTATGAGAACGATAGGGCGAAGGTTCATTCAAATTACGGTTGGGAGCACAGTAGATGACACAGACTATCGGCCGGTCCCCGAGCCTTGAGGCGGCAGGTGTCGATCCAATGTTCCTTAAAAGGTGGTCGACGCGTGCCTTTTCGCCAGAGCCGCTCTCTCAGACTGAGATAGACACCCTGTTTGAAGCTGCCAGGTGGGCGCCGTCATCGAGCAACTCCCAGCCGTGGCTGTTCCTGTATGCGACGGTCGGGCCTGAGCGAGAGATATTTAACTCGTTACTACGTCCGGGCAACCAGACATGGGCGACAGCGGCGCCTCTTCTCGTCTTCATTGCGGCGCGCAAGGCCGGCGCCGAAGGCCGCGTACTCAGGACAGGGCAGTTCGATACTGGCGCAGCCTGGATGTCGATTGCCATTCAGGCGCACAAGATGGGGCTGTACACGCACGCCATGGGAGGCATCAACATCGACGACGTGCATGACACGCTAAGTCTGCCGCGTGATGAGTTCGACGTGATAGCGGGGCTGGCAATTGGACGGCTGGGCGAGGCGTCAACGCTTCCTGAGGACCTTCAGGCGAGGGAGAAGCCAAACGACCGCAAGCCTCTGGCCGAGGTTGCAAAGCTCTGGAAGGCGTCCTAGCTGACCGGCATCCAGCCCATCCCGGCGTTCGCCTCTTCGAGTCCGCCGCGATAGACCCACTCTCTGCCGGCCGAGTCGACTTTGCGCGCCGACTCAGAGTCGATGTCGAGCCTGAGCGAGCCGTCTTCGCACTCAATCTCGATGGAGAAATCCCGGTGAGATTTCACTCGCACGGGCCGGCTGTGCATCACGTTCAAGTCCCCGACCGACAGCGTCATCCAGGGCTCTTCTTTGCCGGTGACGACCTGTGAGAAACGGGTCTTGTCTACAATGCGGAAACTACTGTCTTCACAGCTGAAAAACGGGCTTCGTGGGAACGGGTCGTACGGGAATGACATGCTGGAATGTCCTGTTTGCGCCTGGGTAATGTCCATGCCGTTGGCGCAGCCCAGGGTCCGGACGGAGCGGTCATCCCACTGCCGGTATCGTCCCGGATTGCGCCTTCATCACGTTGAGTTGGTTGTCGATCTCTTGCCGGAGCTCTTCAATTCCCCAGCCCTGGGTTGCTGACGTAAGCACAGCAACCTCGTCTTGCGGCAACAGGTCAAGGGAAACAGAGTCTGCGCCAACAGTATCCGGTGAGGCGGCCACAAGGTCCCATTTATTTAGGACCAGAATTCGGGGAGTTTCGCCAAGCCCCATGTCCGCCAGGACATCATCCACGACCTGCACTTGCTCGGAAGCATAGTGGCTGCCGATATCGACGACATGCAGCAGTAGATCCGCCTCGTGCGCCTCTTCGAGAGTCGCGCGGAACGATGCGACAAGAATCGGCGGAAGCTTGTGTATGAACCCGACGGTGTCGGACAGTGCGGCCTTCGTCCCTGAATGCAAGAACAGCTGGCGAGTCGTGGTGTCGAGAGTCTCGAACAGCCTGTCATGCGAGGCGACGGCGCCAGTGGTGAGACGGTTGAAAAGCGCCGACTTTCCGGTATTCGTATAGCCGACAAGCGATACGGAAAACGCGTCACGAGTGCGGCGACGGCGCTGCTGGCTGCGTTGAGACTTGACCTTCTCGATCTCCTTCTTGACCCTGGAGAGCTTGGACCTCACCAGGCGGCGGTCAGTCTCGATCTGCGCCTCTCCGGGACCTCTCGTGCCAACTCCGCCGCCGAGCCGCTCGAGGTGAGACCACTGGCCTGCCAGGCGAGGCAGCAGGTACTCGGTCTGCGCCAGCTGAATCTGCAACTGGCCCTCGCGTGTCCGGGCGCGCTGTGCGAATACGTCGAGGATCAGCGCCGTGCGGTCGATCACCTTGACCTTCAACAGGTCTTCCAGCGCTCTCTGTTGTGACGGCGTCAACTCGTCGTCGAAGATTGCGGTATCGACGCGATGAAGGCTGATCAGTTCCTTTAGTTCATCGAGTTTGCCCGCCCCCAGATAGGTCGGCGATGGCCTGTTCTGGTACTGCGTTATCTGTGCGACCGGATTGGCGCCGGCGGCACGGGCGAGTTCAGCGAGTTCGTCAATCGAGTCTTCCAGCGTCCAGCCGCTGTCGTCCCGGCGTACCCTGGCGCCAACCAGGCAGGCACGTTCCCGGGACGGGCCGGTTGAGTATGTAGTCTGGTTTCTGGGCAAGTCTAGCGCCGTGTTCTGGTCGAATCGGACTGGTAATTGAAGTCTAGACCTGCAAACCGGAAGCGCAAGCGGCCCGAATCACCCGGACTTGCAGTTCCTGGCCCGGCTCAACCGATTCGCACCTGCTCAACCGGGAACCGGAAGCTTTGCACACGTGCGCGCTCGGACATGAACAGGGCGATTGTAAACGGCCCAAACCGGCCGACAAACATCGCCACGGTCACAACAACCCTGGCCGCCGAGTTCAGTTGTGGAGTCGCGCCAGCCGACCACCCGGTCGTGGCAAACGCCGAGATAATCTCGAACATGGCAGCGCGTTCGTCGAGCTCAGGTTGGACCAGCAACAGGAGGAATAGAAAAAAGAATATTCCGATCACAGCTGAGATGGCGACTGCGAACGCGCGCACGACAATTGCACTGGCGATCTCTCGTCCGAACGAGCGTGTCTGCCTTTTGCCACGCACAGCCGCAATACCCGCGAACACGATCACCATCAGCGTGCTGACCTTGATCCCCGCTGTTGTGGTGGCGCTGGCGCCTCCAACGAACATCAGCACGCTGGTTACCGCGATATTGCTGTCGTGGATTTCGGCGTAGTCAATCGTCGAGAACCCTGAGGCACGGTTTACGGTGTGGAACAGGCTCTCGGTTATCTTCCCGTTGACGCTCTCCTGACCGATCGTATCCGGGTTTGACCACTCGGCGGCGATGAACGCGACGAAGCCGATCAGAAGCATTAGCGCCATGCCTGAGAACACCAGTTTCGTGTCCAGCCGCAACCTGCTCCACCTCCGGCGCCTGATAGCGTCGCTGAAGCTCGTGTAGCTGATGGAACCCATCAATATCAGTGCGCCGATGATCGCCAGCGTTGCCTGATCACTTCCAAACCCGACAAGGCTCGGCCCCCCTGCGGCAGCGTCCGGGATGATATCGAACCCCGCGTTGTTGAACCCGGAGATTGATGTGAAAACGCTCTGCCAGACCGCGTCAGGGAGAGTAAGCCCTGGCCATGCGGTCCCGAACACGTACCACCTGAGGAAGATGAGCACAGCGCCGATGATCTGAACGGTGATCGCCATGATGATGATTCGCTTGGCGAGCCGCGTTATCAGCTCAAGCTGGCTCTCTCCGAGTCCGGCGCTGAGCAGGAGCTGCCCTTGAAGGCCCACCTTCTGCCCGACGATGAAAATGAGCACTACGGCGCCGGTCATGAACCCGAGGCCCCCGATGAACATCAGGACCGCCAGCTCGATCTCGCCGATGAAACTCCAGGCGTCTGCCGTGTCGAAAAGGACCAGCCCCGTGCCTGTTGCGGCGGATGTCGCCGTGAACAGGGCGTCGATTGGCGCCGTGAATTCGCCGGTCTCGCTGCTGAAAGGCAGGATGAGCAGCACTGCGCCGATGATGATGAACGCGAAGTAGCTGTAGACGAGCGTCATCGGTGACGTTGCGCCGCGGACGGTCACGGTTCGCGGCACGACCTGTATCGTGACCGGGGCCAGTTCGGACTGGCGCGGCCGGCGGACAACGGCGTCACCTGGTTTGGGCGAAAATGGAGAGCGCAACTGCTGGACTACTGTTCGGCTAAAGGGGGATTTCGACCAACTGACACTCCGGTCACTCCGGCAGGACTATACGCTGCCCCTGTGTGGCGCCACTAACGGAGCTTGAAGCCACTCAGGCGGCGAATGCCTTCGTCGATCAGGTCATCAGGAGTGGTCAAAGACAGGCGAATGTAGCCTTCGCCGGCAGGGCCGTAGCCGTTGCCTGGAGTCACCACCACCTCCCGTTCGTCCAGCAGCTTCTGGGCGAATCCGGCTGAGGTGTAGCCATCAGGTGTTGGCACCCAGATGTAGAGTCCTGCCTTCGGCGCAACGGCGTCAATCCCGATCTCGTTCAGGATCGCCACGACGCGGTCTCTGCGCTTGCGGTAGACCTCGTTGTTCCGGCGAATCCACTCAGGATCCAGGTCGAGCGCCTCGATCCCCATCTCCTGCACAGCCTGTGAGAGCCCAGAGTCGATGTTGGACTTGACCCGCATCAGGGCGTTGACCATTTCGGAATTCCCGACCGCCATCCCGACTCGCCAGCCGGTCATGTTTGCGGTCTTGGAGAGGCTGTGGAACTCCATCGCGACATCCCGCGCACCCTCGGCCTGCATCATGGAAGGCGCGACGTATCCGTCATAGGTCACCTCGGTGTAACAGGCGTCGTGAAGCAGCGCGATGTCGAACTCTTTCGCAAAGCGCACCGCCTCGTTGAAGAATTCGAGCGTCGCAGTCGCGCCAGTAGGGTTGTTCGGGTAGTTCAGCCACAGGACCTTTGCCGCACGCGCGACATCTGTTGGGATGTCGTCCAGCTTTGGCAGCCAGCCGTTTTCGGCCTTGAGAGGAATAAAGTGGCTGGTACCGCCCGCGAACATGGTCCCGATCTGATACACCGGATAAGCGGGATCCGGCACGAGCGCTATGTCGCCGGGGTCGATAAAGCAGAGAGAGGCGTGTGCTATGCCTTCCTTTGCGCCGATCAGGTTGATCACTTCGGTCGCGGGATCGAGCTCAACGCCGAACCGCCGGCGGTAGAACCCGGCGACCGCCTGACGAAACTCTGGCAGTCCTTCAGACTCCGGATAGCGGTGATGCGCGGGCTTCCTGAGCGCACGCTCCAGCCTGTCGAGAACGGCGTCCGGCGTTGGAATATCCGGGTCGCCTATGCCGAACGAGATGACGTCTATCCCCTGCGCTTTTTTTGCGGCGATGGCGCGCGAGATGCCGACAAACAGGTACGGGGGAAGCTCTTCGACTCTCCTGGCAAATTTCATGTTTTTTTCTCGCGTTCTCGCGGCGGACCCGTTGACTATGGATTGTGTGGTGTCAGACGTGGCGGAGTTTGTTCAATTCGCGGGTCGATAGTGTACCTGCACTTGAGCGCCGGCTCCGTCCGCCTGCCGGTCTATAATCGTCTCCTCATGAGCACTGTGCGAGTTCTATCGACATTCTCCGCTATGCTGATCTTTACGGCAGTGTTCGCGTGCGGCTCAGGGGAATCCCCTGAAGCCGCCGGACCTCTTAACGACTCCGCATCTCCATCCGGTGGCGCGCAGATAGACCCGGTCACCGTTCTCAACCCGGACAGCACCTTCACTCTCGATCAATTGATCGCCGCTGGGTGGAAGCAGTCGAGAGAGTTGTCCGCCGAGTCACTGCCGAACGCGGTCAGCGCGTGGTACGGCTTCTACAAGCAGCGGGACGTCGAGATCAGGGTCTATCCATCTCACCACTCTGCGGTCGCAGACGGCGCCGGCCCTGCTGACGTTGCGACGGGGCGGGGTAAACCTGCGCCATTTGCGGTGGGCGGCATCAGCGCCACCCGGACGAGCTACGGCGCATACGCCATCGCAGGCAACCTCGTGGTGCTCTGCGAGGTGCAGCTATCGGAGTGCATGGGTCTGATCGAGAGCCTGAACTAGCGTCAGCTCCGTATTTCCGGACTGGCCTGCCCGGTTCGCCCAGTCCGCCATGGCTGAATGCGCCGGTCATGTGCGAAGCCTAACCCGGCCAGACACCCTCGAACACCTCGACTGCGGGACCTTCCAGGAACGCCTCGCCGGTCTTATCCCACGAGATCTTCAGCAAGCCGCCATCGACCACAACCTCCACCTCGTCATCCACTAATCCGTGCTCCCGCGCCGCCGTCGCAGCCGCCGTGCTGCCTGTGCCTGACGATAGCGTCTCCCCCGCCCCGCGTTCAAAGATGCGGGCCCTTATCCGTGAACGCGAGAGCACGTTCACGATCTCGAAGTTAATCCGGTTCGGGAACATGGGATGGCTCTCGACAAGCGGCCCGACCTCCAGCAGCGGAAATTTTTCAACCGGCTCGTCAGGGAACGCCACGGCGTGCGGGTTGCCGACGGACAGACATGTGATCTTGAGCGTGCGGCCGCCTACTTCAAGGGGAAAGTCGTAGACGCGGCTGGCTCCTCCGAGCGACGAGACATCTACCGGGATATTCGCCGGCTCGAACTGCGGCACGCCCATCGCCACTCTTGCGGCAACCATCTTTCCATCGTCCATCGCAGGCACGACTGTGCGGATGCCGCCGCCTGTCTCGACCATCAGCCCGCCCGGTCCCGGCAAAGCGATCTTGCGGTCGATGACGAACTTCGAGAAAAGCCTGATGCCGTTTCCGCTCATCTCGGCCTCGGAGCCGTCCGGGTTGTAGACGCGCATGCGGACCTGCGCCCCATT
Organism: Chloroflexota bacterium; assembly: GCA_027624075.1. Classification (GTDB taxonomy): domain Bacteria; phylum Chloroflexota; class Dehalococcoidia; order Lucifugimonadales; family Lucifugimonadaceae; genus JAJCYX01. The sequence goes on along the minus strand of JAQBUH010000002.1, from coordinate 119,721 downwards.
CGCCGCAGCCTGTTCCCGCGGCTCCTGGACCAGCACAATGCCATCCGAGCCGACTCCGAATGCGAGCTTGCTCATCTCCAGCGAAAGCTGACCCCAGTCGCGGTCCAGGCCTCGACCGTCGATAGCTATGTAGTCGTTGCCTGCCGCATGCAGCTTGGCGAACGGAATCGGCATCTTCTTGTCCAAATCTTCGAGAACTACTCGGTCAGCTTGTTGGCGATGACCCTGCGGCGGGTGGGACAGGCAGGGAGTAAATCCCGGCGGAGGCGGCTCACTCATGGAGCCATTGACTTACTGGCTCCAACACACGTTCCAGGTTGCCATCTGTCACGTCAATCCAGGCGATACGGGGGTCGGTCCGCTTGAACCAGTTGTTCTGGTGGCGCACCAACCTGTTGGTAGCGTGAATTGTACGTTCCCGCGCCTCGTCTGGCGTTATTTCGCCTCGTAATGAGGCTGCGATCTCCCTGTATCCGATCGCCGAGATAGCGGGTGAGGCGAGATCGACCCCGCTGCTGATGAGCCGCCGCACCTCTTCTATCCATCCGGCAGACAGCATCCGGTCAATGCGAACCTCGATTCTCCGGTGCAGCTCTGCCCGCTCGACGAAAAGTCCGAGCACGATGGAGTTGTAACCGGGGTCTTTCGCCTCTCTGTTGCCGCGTGTGGCTCCGGCGGACAGGCGCTCTATCGCACGGATCAACCTCCTGTGGTTATTGCGGTCTGTGGCAGACGCCACGTCAGGGTCGAGCGCCTCAAGCCGGGCATATAAAGCGGCCACACCCAGTTGCTCAAGTTCCTGTTCAAGCATTGCCCGCAGTTCGGCGTCAGGCGGCGCCTCCGGCACCTGCCAGCCCTGCAGGAGCCCCCACACGTACTGGCCCGTGCCGCCTGCGACCACCGGCAATCTGCCGCGGGAGTGAATACCGGAGATAGCCGCGGTCGCAGACAACAGGTACTGGGCGAGGTTGAACGGGTCGTCCGGGCGCAGGAACCCGACAAGGTGGTGCGGCGCCGCGTTAAGCGTCTCCTCCGGCGGAGACGCTGTACCGATCTCCATCCCGCGATAGAAAAGGCGTGAGTCGGCGTTTACGACCTCGCCGTTGAAGCGCTGTGCGATCAGCACAGCGGCGTCGCTCTTGCCGGACGCGGTGGCGCCGACTATTGCGACCAGCTTTTTTTCGCCAGCCGGGCCAATTGGGCCAATCGGGCCAGGCAGATCAGTTGAGGAAGGCACCCGTATGAGCCGTTGTTCTTCAGGCAGGGTTTTCGAGCAGTCGCGCCGTCATCTCGACGATACGCACGAACTCATCGGCCTGCAGGCTCGCTCCTCCAACCAGCGCGCCGTCGATATCCGGCCTGTCGACGAATGGTCCGATGTTGCGTGAGTTGACGCTGCCACCGTAGAGGATCCGTATTCCAGCGGCTGCTTTCTCTCCCGCCAGCGCCACAAGCTCTTCCCTGAGCTCGCCGATGATCTCCTGCGCCTGCTGAGGTGACGCCGCCTCGCCGGTGCCAATTGCCCAGACCGGTTCGTACGCCACGACGAGAGAGTCCCAGCCGGTGTACCCGGAGAGACTGGCTCGTAGTTGAGACCGGACTGTGCTCACCGCGTCACCGCGCTTTCGCGTCTCCAGGTTTTCGCCAACGCACACGATAGGCACGAATCCGGCGGAGTGAGCTGCCGTCGCCTTGGCTGCGACGGCGGCATCGGTCTCGCAGTAGAGGCCGCGGCGCTCGGAGTGGCCGGCGATCACGTAACTCACCAGCCCGCGCAGCATCGAGGCCGAGACCTCGCCTGTGTATGCTCCGGACTCTTCAGCCGACATGTTCTGCGCGCCGACCTGCACGTTGGTTCCGGAAACGGCGTCGGCGGCACTTGCGATGCCAGTGAAAGGTGGGCAAATGACAACATCAACTCCGCCGTAAGCAGCTGACCCTGAGGCGATCGCCGCTGCCAGCTCCCGCCCATCGGCAGGCGTGGTGTTCATCTTCCAGTTCCCGGCGATCATCGGCCTTCTACTGCTGCTCATATCTTCTCCAGGGTTTGCATCGTCTGATTAGCGGCTTCGCGGCTCGTGTCACGGAGTGCAGGGGCAATTTGCGTACCTCTAGCAGGTCACGCGTCGAGGGCGGCCACGCCGGGGAGGACCTTGCCTTCAAGGAACTCGAGCGACGCTCCGCCGCCAGTCGAGACGTGGGTGATCTCGGAGCGCAGTTGCATTTCTTCGATAACCGCCACGGTGGACCCGCCGCCAACCAGCTTGAAGGCGTCAGGCGCGGCGGCAACGGCACGCGCAACTGAGCGCGTGCCTTCTGCAAATGCGGGCCATTCGACCACGCCCATCGGTCCGTTCCAGATGATCTTCTTTGCGTCGATGATCTCGTCTGCATAGCTGGCCCTGGTCTTCGGGCCGATGTCGAGCACCAGACAGTCATCAGGCACCGCCGTGATATCCACAATACGGGGCGTCGAGTGTTCTCTGAACTCCCGGGCCACGACGACGTCGATAGGCGTCATGATGCTGGCGTCGCTCGAGAAGAGCAGTTGGCCTGCCGTGTGCACATCATCGTCGCTGATCTTCGCAACGCCCGGCCCGTGCCCCTGGGCCTTCAGGAACGCGGCGACCATTCCGCCACCGATAAGGACGGTGTCCACCCGTTTTGCGAGGTTTGCAAGCACGTGGATCTTGTCCGTGACCTTCGCCCCCCCGATGATGGCGACCGCCGGACGCTCCGCAGACTCCAGCGCACGGGTGAGCATCTTGAGCTCCCGCTCCATGAGGTAGCCCGCGACTGCCGGAAGATACTCCGCCACCCCCACCGTGGATGCGTGCGCACGGTGGGCGGCGCCGAAAGCGTCGTTGATATAGATATCCGCAAGGGAGGCCAGCGCCTGTGCAAAAGCAGGGTCGTTCGCCTCTTCTCCAGGGTTGAACCGCAGGTTCTCAAGCATTGCAATGCCGCCCGGCTTGAGGTTTCCGATCACGAGAGCAGGGTTTGGGCCGGCCGCAGGGCCGTCTCCCGGAAGACCAGCGTCAACGACTGTGGTCCCGAACCAGTCTGCGGCCCGCTCTCTGACCGCGGTCATGCGAAGCTCTTCGACGACTTTGCCGTTCGGCCTGCCATTGTGCGAGCAGAGCACGACGCGGGCATTTTTTGACTGAAGGTAGTGGATGGTTGGAAGCGCGGCGCGGATGCGCGAATCGTCTGTGATCCTCCCCGTTCCCGGCTCAGTCGGAACGTTGAAGTCGACACGCACCAGGCAGGTCTTACCGGTCACATCCACATCACGGAGCGTCATAGTGGTCATTCGCTATCCTCTCTGGCGCTCTGGTCTGGCACTCTGGGCGGCCAGCCCAGCCTCAGCTGCCGGACCGAAACCTGACAAAGCCATCAGGGACTGCATAAGCCGCTCCCCGGCGTCCTGGTCAATACTGACGGTTTTCAGGCAGCTTTTAGCATCGGCAAGAAGCCGGTCTATCGTCTCAAGCGTGAACTCGCGGCTGCCTGACTCTTCAAGCAGCGCCGTGATCTGACCGGCCTTCGCAGGATCGATTACGCGCTGCACGTAGATGTCGCCAAGCTTCCTCTTGGTCGTCGGCGGGGCGGTCTCAATGGCGTGCGCAACAGGCAGGCTCTTCTTCTTGGTCAGCAGTCTGCCGTGTTGAACCGGGTCGAGCTCCTCGCCTCCCCAGAACAGCGTGTAGTCCGCGGCGATCTGCCTGGCCGTGCCTGCCAGTTGCCCGAACTTGAAGAGAGTTTCGGCCAGTTCGGGCCTGTCTGACGCATGCGCCGCGATCTGCGCAGAGGCTCCAAAAAGGGCGCCTGAGCGGGAGCGGACCATGTCTGTGTACTTCTGCACAGTGAGGCCAAGCTGCTCCTGCATCGTAATATCGATGTACTCGCCCTCGCACAGCATCACGGTTGCGCGGTCCAGCGCACGCACCGCCTCCGAGACTCTCTCCACCGGCTCGCCCGCCTCTGTCAGAGCGAACAGCGCCATGCGCGCCATAGCGTGCATGCCGTCGCCCGCGTTGATTGCCTGCGCAGGTCCCCACGTCCACCAGACAGACGGGCGACCGTTGTGCTCGGTATTGCCGTCTTCTACGTCCTCATGTATCAGCGTGAAGTTATGCAGCAGTTCGAGGGAGACCGTGTATGGAAGAACCGCTGCCACGGAGTTCGTGCCAGCAGTTGATATGGCATCCGCGACCGAGAGGGCGAACTGGCCGTGGACTCGCGGACGAGTGGGAATGGTTGACTGGTCACCGTTCTCATCGACCCAGCCAAGCTGGAAGCTCATCATGCGATATAGCGGCAGCTCTCTCTTTGAGATGAACTCCTTGATCGCGTCTTCCAACAGTTTGGCGGCGGATGAGTCAACGCCGGGCAGTAACTGCCGTCTGAGGTTATCTGTAGTTGGGATCAAGCGTTCGTTGTCCGGTTGACGCCAGCGGGCGGCGAGTCGATCGAGTGCGTCGGTATAGTAACGGTTTTGTGCGACTCTTCGGATGGCTGGCGATGCAAATTACCCTGCGTCTCTGTGGGCAATCCTGGCCAGGACCTCAGGCGCTGCCCATGACCCTCCGAAGGTCGGCTTCTGAGATCGCGCCCGTCCGGATGACACGAATCTCCTGGCCCGCGTCACCTGAGAAGCCGACGACAGTCGACGGCGCGCTGTGGTCCCCGCACGGAGCATCTATCACGGCGCGAATTTGTTCGCCGAGCTGGGTCAGCACGTCGCTGGCTCTCTTACATGGCGGCGAACCCGATAGGTTTGCGCTCGTGCCGGTAACGGGTCCGCCGACTCTGGATATCAACTCCCTCGCAAGCTGGTGATCGGGAACCCTCACGCCAACAGTCCCAGTACCCGCGGTGACTCCATCCGGCACATCGTCACGCGCTGGCAGCACCAGTGTGAGCGGGCCAGGCCAGAACGCCTCTGCGAGCGCTACCGCCAGGTGCGGGAAGCTGGCTGCTACGTCTGGAACCTGTTCGACCGACGACAGTAGGACCGGCACGGGGTTGCCCGTCATCCGCCGCTTGACCTGGAACAGCGCGGCAATTGCCGGTCCGGTCAGCACTGCGCCGAGTGCGAAGAAGGTGTCTGTGGGAAACGCAACCAGGTTGCCCAGCCGCAGGAGCGCCGCAGCCTGCTCAAGATCGTCTGCTGACAGCACGGTGACGCCGGTATGGTCCGCGCTCACGGTATTACTCAATCGCCGCCTCGCCATTACAACGTGACCACTGCGGCCGGCATGTCCGGCACGCCTGTGTAAACCCGCGCTGAACGGTCATTCCGGGTGTTCCGGAGATACAATTTTGAGGTGGAATCATGCCTGCCGCCAGACGCTCATAAGGAGCCATGGGAGATTGTGTTGACTGAGTCTAGCAGCGCTGTTAGCTTGAGCCGTTTCAGCAGCCCCGAAATAAGGCCCATTTCATGAACGCAGACTCGAACGGGTCAAAGCCGAAACCCGGCGAAAAAAACGCCCGCGTCGCCACTTCCGATGACATCGAGGTTGGGACCTATCTGGAGATCGCCCAGAGACAGCCGCCCAAAGGTCAGCACGAGAACGTGCCGCTGCGTACCGAGACGATCATCATCCTCGACTTCGGGTCGCAGTACTCCCGGCTCATCGCCCGCCGCATCCGTGAAACCAACGTCTACTGCGAGATCATTCCGTGGGATGCGCCGCCGGACGTCCTGAGTGAGCAGGATGTAAAAGGCATTGTCCTCTCAGGCGGACCGAACAGCGTGTACGAGACCGGCGCTCCACTGGCGCCCGCGTGGGTCTTCGATGCGGGCGTTCCCATACTTGGCATCTGCTACGGGATGCAGTTGCTCGCGCACCAGCTTGGCGGCAAAGTGGAGCCTGGACTGCACAGGGAGTACGGCCACGCCGTCATCCACAAGGACGGCCAGAACATTCAGTTGCTGGAGGGGCTGGACGGAGACGTTCCGGTGTGGATGAGCCACGGAGACCGGATCGAGGAGTTGCCACAGGGTTTCAGGTCGATGGCATACTCGGACAACTCGCCGGTCGCAGTGATGGGCTCAGACGAGCAGCGGATATTCGGAATCCAGTTCCACCCGGAAGTGGCCCACACGCCTCAGGGCGCTGAGATCCTCCGCAACTTCACACATCGCATCTGCGGCGCCGCAGGGACGTGGACGCCTGCCAATTTCGTGACAGACGCTATCCGGCGCGTCCAGGAGCAGGTCGGCGAGGGCCGCGTTATCTGCGCGCTGTCAGGAGGCGTTGACTCAACAGTCGCCGCCGCGATTATTCACCGGGCTATAGGCGACCGCCTTACCTGCATCTTCGTCGATAACGGCCTGCTCCGCCGCGGGGAGGCTGAAAGAGTCCGGACGGTGTTCGCCCGCGACCTCGGCGTGAACCTGATCTTTGAAGACGCCACGGAACGGTTCCTATCGACGCTCAAGGGCGTCACCGACCCTGAGTTGAAGCGAAAACGCATCGGCGAGGAGTTCATCCGGGTCTTTGAGGAGACGGCGACACGGCTGGGACAGGTTGACTACCTGGCGCAGGGCACGCTGTATCCGGACGTGATCGAGAGCACATCGTCTGAGACCAGCGCCGCCCACAAGATCAAGACGCACCACAACGTCGGCGGGCTGCCGGAGCACATGAACCTGACCCTGGTAGAGCCGCTCCGCTACATGTTCAAGGATGAGGTCAGGCGCGCGGGGCGGCAGCTCGGGGTTTCCGAGCAGGCGGTCAACCGGCAGCCCTTTCCGGGCCCCGGCCTGGCCATCAGGATCATCGGTGAGGTGACATTCGCCAAGTTGGAGACTCTGCGTGCGGCAGACTGGATCGTGATCGACGAGATCAAGGCAGCTGGCCTCTATGAAAAGCTGTGGCAGAGCTTCGCCGTGCTGACAGATACCCAGACCGTTGGCGTTATGGGTGACCGCAGGACGTACCAGTATGTCGTGGCGATAAGGGCCGTTCAGAGCCAGGACGCCATGACGGCCGACTGGGCGAGGCTACCCTACGACACGCTCGCCCGCATCTCGAACCGCATTGTGAACGAGGTACCTGAGGTCAACCGTGTGGTGCTCGACATCACCAGCAAGCCGCCGGGAACGATCGAGTGGGAGTAACCGGACGCCTGGACGGTATCGGAACCTGCGAATGAGAGTGCTCGTGGTTGGCAATGGCGGCCGAGAGCATGCGCTGGCGTGGAAGCTGGCGCAGAGTGATCTCGTATCCGAACTGCTTATCGCGCCTGGCAACGCCGGCACTGCGACGGCCGGTGAGAACGTGCCGATAAACGCTGAGGACGTTGACGGGCTCCTTGCGCTGGCGCTTGAGCGTGAGGTCGACCTGACGGTGGTCGGCCCAGAGGTCCCGATGGTCGCCGGCATTGCAGACCGCTTCGCCGAGGCCGGCTTGAAGATATTTGCTCCGACCGCCGCCGCAGCTCGCATCGAGGGGTCGAAGTCATGGGCGAAGGAGTTGATGCGCCGTTGCAACGTGCGCACAGCGGAGGCCCGCAGCTTCGATTCCTCTGAGGATGCGCTTTCCTATGCGCTATCCCGGCCCGAAGGATCGTTCGTGATCAAGGCGGACGGCCTGGCCGCAGGCAAGGGTGTGCTGCTCCCAGACACGCGCCAGGAGGCGACGGACGCAATCGTGTCAATGATCGACGGCAACGCGTTCGGCAATGCAGGAGGCCGCCTGCTCATAGAAGACAGGATGACCGGGCCTGAGGTCAGTGTCTTCGCGTTTGTGCAGGGCGAGCATGTGTCTGCCGAGGTCGCCGCTTGCGACTACAAACGGGTTGGCGATGACGATGAGGGGCCCAATACGGGCGGGATGGGTGCTTACACCCCGCCAGAGTTCTGGACTCCGGAGCTTGCGGCACAGGTCCGCCGAGAGGTGCTGGAGCCGGTTGCCCGGGGAATGGTTGCAGACGGATCGCCGTACAACGGCGTGCTCTACGCGGGGCTGATGCTGACAGAGGACGGTCCGAGCGTGATCGAGTTCAACTGCCGTTTCGGCGACCCGGAGTGCGAGGTGCTGATGCCGCTGCTGGAAAGCGACCTCGCAGAGATCTGCCTTGCGGTTGCTGAAGGCAGGCTGCTTGAGACTGAGGTCCGCTGGGGCGAAGGTGCGCATGTCTGCGTAGTGATGACGTCGGGCGGATATCCCGGCAGGCACAGGACCGGACTGCCTGTCTCTGGCCTCGCCGCGACGGGAACGGAAAATGGCGCCGATGCCCTGATCTTCCACGCCGGGACCAGGGTCGGGGAGGATGGTCAGATACTCACCGCGGGTGGACGCGTGCTGGTCGCAGTCGGCTCAGGCGAGGACATAGCGCAGGCGCGTGCAGAGGCATACTCGGCCGTCGGCAGTATTTCGTTCGACGGTGAGCACCACCGCAGTGACATCGCAGAACGCGCCCTTCCTGCTGCCGCTGCCACAGGCGGCTCATCTTCGGCTGCCATTGCGGGAAGACTGGGAACCAGGGAATGAGTGTTCCGGCACGGATCGCGGTCTTCACCGACTTCGACGACACTCTGACGACGCAGAACGTGGCGCAGTTCCTGCTCCGCCGTTTTGCGCCCGAGGCATTCGCAGAAAACAGTACCCGGTATCGCAACGGCGATATCACCTTCCGCGAGTACCAGGAGCGGTCTTTCAACGCGGTCACTTCGCCTGTCTCCGAGATGCAGGCTGCTGCGGCCGACGAGATAGAGATGCGCGAGGGGATACCGGAGCTGGCGGACGCCGTGGCTGCAGCCGGCGGGACGTTCACCGTGGCGTCGGCCGGCCTGCGTTTCTATATCGACCCGGTCCTCCGGAGACACGGGCTCGGCCACCTGCCGGTCGTCTGCGGCACAGCATCCCGGGACGATGTCTCTTTTTCACATGGCGCCGGCCGTGACGCCGGGCCGGGCAATGGGCCGTTCAGGTACGATTATCCATTCAGCGCGGCCGATGGCGCAGATGGCAAACCGTGTCGAGGCGATTGGGCGACCTGTAAGTGCAAGGCTCTCGGGCAGGCGGGCGATGGAGTGACGACGATCTTTGTCGGCGATGGCGGCACTTCCGACGCCTCTGTCGCGCCCAGGGCGGACCACGTCTTCGCCAGAGACAGGTTGCTGAACATTTGTCAAGAAATCGGCGTCGATGCGGCGCCATTTGAGGATCTGCGGCCGGTGGCGGCGTTCGTGAGGAAACTGCGAAACGCTCCGCTGGCACGGTCAGAACAGACATGATTCCAAGATACTCACGACCCGAAATGAGCAAGGTCTGGTCAGATGACAACACATTCGACCTGTGGCTCAAGGTGGAGATTGCGGCGGCGCAGGCCTGGACCGACCTCGGCGTAGTGCCGCCTGCAGACATGGAAAAGCTGCGCGGCGCAAGGTTCGACAGGGCCGTGTACGACCGCATCTTCGAAGAGACCAAGCACGACCTTGTCGCGTTTACGCGCGCCGTCTCCGAGTCGCTGGGCCCGGAGAGCAGGTGGATCCACCACGGCCTCACATCGAATGATGTCAAGGACACAGGGCTCGGGATGCAGATGGCACAGTCCGTCGACATCGTCGACGCGGGTATCGAGCAACTAATGAAGGTGCTGAAGCGGCGAGCGGTCGAGCTCCGTGACACGCCTTGCATCGGGCGTTCGCACGGCATCCACGCAGAGCCGATGAGTTTCGGGCTCAAGCTGGCGATGTGGTGGGATGAGATGCGCCGCAACCGTGAGCGCCTCGTTGGCACGCGCAAGCGCGTCTCTGTCTGCATGCTTTCAGGCCCGGTGGGAACGTTTGCCAGCGTTCCGCCAGAGATCGAGGAGTCGGTGGCGCGGCAACTGGGCCTTGAGCCGGCGCCGGTGTCGAACCAGGTGATACAGCGAGACCGTCACGCCGAGTTCGTGCAGACGCTTGCGCTCATTGCGGCGACTCTGGACAAGATCGCAACAGAGATCAGGGCACTGCAGCGGACCGAGATCGGTGAGGTGCAGGAGCCGTTCGGCACTCCCGGCTTCGTGACCAAGGGCTCTTCATCGATGCCCCACAAGCGGAACCCTGAGTTGTCAGAGCGGATCTGCGGGCTGTCCAGAGTGGTGCGGGCAAACTCAATGGTCGCGCTGGAAAACGTGGCGCTGTGGCACGAGCGTGACATTTCGCACTCATCCGCCGAGCGCGTCATCCTGCCCGACTCGGCTCTTGCGGTCGACTATATGCTCCACCTGATGACAGGCATCATCGATGGAATGCTGGTGTTCCCTGACCGCATGATGCGTAACCTGGAACTGACGCGGGGCCTGGTGTTTTCGCCCCGCGTGATGCTGGCGCTGGTCGAGGCGGGAGTTGACCGCCAGATTGCTTACGACGCGGTGCAGCGCTGCGCCATGCGGTCATGGGATGATGAGCTGGACTTCAGGGACGTAGTCAAGTCTGACGACGTGGTCCGGGCGACGTTGCCTTCCGAGGCTATCGACCCGCTGTTCGACTACAGCTTCTACCTGCGCCACGTCGACCACAGCTTTGCAAGGCTGGGGTTCAACTCTGCCGCGAAGCCCGTGAAAACCGCGTCAGGAGCGAGCGCGTGAGCGAGGTGTCAGAGATACCGGCGGTATACGAGACATCGCTCCCCGGTCTCCTGCACCGCGGCAAGGTCCGTGACATGTACGACCTTGGCGACCCTGGCGGCGGACTGCTGCTTATGGTGGCGACGGACCGCATATCCGCGTTCGACGTAATCATGCCGGACCCGGTGCCAGGCAAGGGAATCATCCTGACCCAGATGTCCAAATTCTGGTTCTCGCACCTGGGAAATATCGTGCCCAACCACATGGTGAGCGTGGTCTCGGACATCGAGGGAATGCGCGACGTGCCGGTCACCGGCGCGCTGGCGGAGCTTCCCGACGGATACCAGCGCAGGTCCATGGTGATAAGGCGGGCCAAACGCATCGACATGGAGTGTGTGGTCCGCAACTACCTTGCCGGCAGCGCATGGCTAGAGTACAAGCGCTCAGGCACGATGAATGGAGCGCTGCTCCCGGCGGATATGCGGGAGGCGGAGCGGCTGCCAGAGCCGGTCTTCACACCATCGACCAAGGCGGAGCACGGCCACGATGAGCCGCTTTCACGGTCAGAGGGTGAGGAACTGGTCGGCAAAGAACTGTACCGCACGCTTGAGCAGAAGAGCATTGAGGTGTTCTCTGCCGCGCATGGCCACGCTGAGAGCAAAGGGATGATACTGGCGGACAGCAAGTTCGAGTTCGGGTATGTTGACGGTGAGTTGACGCTGATTGATGAGGTGCTCACTCCGGACTCGAGCAGGTTCTGGGACGCGGATGACTGGAAGCCGGGGAGCACTCCGCCAGCGTATGACAAACAGTACCTGCGTGACTGGCTGCTAGACCAACGGTGGAACCGGGAGCCTCCCGCGCCGTCCCTGCCGGCCAGTGTTGTGGCTCAGACGCAGAAAAGATACTTGCAGGCCTATGAGCGCCTGACCGGTGAGACCCTGATATTGTAGAGACAGTACCCAGCACCCGATCCAATCACGCGAGACACAGAATTCCGAGATGGCCAGTAACAACGACAGCAAGCGAAAAGCCACGACCCGCCCGGACAAGAGACGGGGCATCACCAAGTCCGAGATCCGCAATGAGCGGAGGCAGAGGAGCCAGTCGCGCAGAAGGCGTCGCCGCACCTTTTACGCCGCTGGCGGAAGCATCCTGGCTCTGGTGTTTATCCTGAGCCTGACTGTGGGCGGGATAGGTGGCGCGTTCGGACATAACGCCACCACCAACGTCGGCGGCAATATCAATACAGGCGGCCCTGTGCCGATCGACCAGAACGACGGAGACTTGCACATCCCAACCGGACAGGCTGGGACCGGTTATAGCGTGAAACCCGCCACATCCGGACCGCACTGGGGGGCCTCAACCACTCCGGCCGGCGTCCCTGCGCCGGCAGCCTGGGGCAAGTACGATTTCCCGCTTCCTGACGAGGTACTTGTCCACAACCTTGAGCACGGCGGCATTGGCATTCACTACGACTGCCCGGACGGTTGCGACGAGCTGGTCGGCCAGTTGGATGACTTGGTCCCACGCAACCCGTCACAGTTCATCCTCTCTCCGTACTCGGGCATGGAGTCGAAGATCGCGATAACCGCCTGGCTGCACCACCTGTTCCTTGACGAGTTCGACGAACAACGGATACTGGACTTCATCGACGCTTACCAGGACCGTGCGCCGGAGAGCGTCCCGTAGGGCTCGCTCAGCCGCCTGACGGCGCCTCGGGAGTTAAAGAGTCGCTTCTCCGGGCATGGATGACTCGCGCTTTTTGCGACACAGGTACGGTTTGACGCGCTAGACTTGTCGCTCCGGCCGGCCTCTGCCGCATGAGCTACGCATTGGAGAACCTCGCTCTTTGTTCCTCGCCAAGATCAGAGTCACCTTGAAGCCGACCGTGAATGACCCGCAGGGTAAGACGATCGCCCAGGCGCTGGGCCGCCTCGGATTCGATTCGGTCGAGTCGTTGCGAGCCGGCAAGTACTTCGAAGTAGAGCTCGACGAGTCTGAACGCGCCCAAGCCGACGTGAAGGTGAAGGCGATGTGCCAGCAGCTTCTCGCCAATCCTGTGATCGAACGCTTCGAGTACGACCTGGAGCCCGCGGGCTAACCGCCAGCGTCCAGTTCAGCCCTCTTTTTGGCATCCTGCCTGAGATCAATGCTTGCCCCACTTCTCACAGGTGTCTCACTTCGCCATTGGTTGAGCGCGTCCAGCAGATGCGATGATCGATTGTGAGCAGGCTGCTGGGCACTGGCAGTGTGCTGTTCACCGGGATTCGGGTGGCATTGCTCGCATCCCGTTAAGCCAGCGCGTTGCTTACCCGGTCGGCACGGACCAATCACCCAACAGCCGATCACTCATCAGCCAATCACCCTTCAGGAGGAACAGCCCAATGAAGATCGGTGTGCCGAAAGAGATCAAGACCACCGAAGTTCCGGGTCGCACTCACTCCCACCGGCGCCGCCCGGCTTGTGAGCTCCGGGCACAGCGTTACCGTTGAGGCGTCGGCCGGCGAAGGCAGCGGGTTCAGCGACTACGACTACATGTCAGCCGGAGCGGCGATAGAGCAGGACCCTGACAGGGTCTGGGGATCCGCCCAACTCGTGCTCAAAGTCAAGGAGCCGCTGCCGCAGGAGTTCGCCTACCTCGAGCGAGGCGGTGAGGGCTTGACGCTGTTCACATATCTCCACCTCGCCGGTGTCCCCGGACTTGCCGAAGAGCTTTGCCGGTCCGGAGTGACCGCAGTGGCCTACGAGACCGTGGAGACCGCAGACGGCGAGTTCCCGTTGCTCGCGCCCATGAGCGATATAGCCGGCAAGTTGGCGGTCCACGCCGGGGCCCATTATCTGCAGCGGCCGCAAGGGACAAAAGGGACGCTGATTTCGGGCGGCCCCGGAATCCCTGCGGCGAGAGTTACGGTTATCGGCGCAGGCACGGTTGGCCAGAGCGCAACACGCCTGGCAATGGCGATGGGGGCGAACGTCACCCTGCTCAACCGCAGTCCGGGGAAGCTCCGCCGGTTCCTGGCCCACGGCTACACCGGCAGCTTAACGACGATGATAGCGGGCGAGGAGTCAATCGCTGAGGCTGTGCGAGAGAGCGACATAGTCGTAAGCGGTGTCTACGTGGCCGGGGCGAAGCCGGCCCATGTCGTGTCGCGCCATATGGTGAAATCGATGGAGCCCGGCTCGGTGATCGTGGACGTTTCGATAGACCAGGGCGGGTCGGTAGAGACTTCGCGTCCGACGACCTACGAGGACCCTGTGTTCGCCGTCGACGGCGTGTTGCACTACTGCGTGGCGAACATGCCAGGCGCAGTGCCGAGGACATCGACTGTCGCCCTGGCAAACGAGACGCTCCCGTATGTGCTGGCGATAGCCTCGGAGGGTATCGCCAGAGCAGCTAGCACGGACCCGGCGCTGGCGAAAGGCGTCAACGTCTACCGGGGTGGTGTGACAAGCAGTGCGGTCGCTGACGCCACGGGGCTCGGGTACCGGCCACTCGCGGACGTCATGAGCTGATCCGCCGCGCTGATCCGCCAGGGCGTCAGGCTGCTACTCGGTCAGCGTGCCCTTTGTACTCGGCACACCGTCAGGGTTGCGCGGGTCGATCTCCGCTGCCGCTCGCAGTGCGCGGGCAAACGCCTTAAACGCCGACTCGATCACGTGGTGCTCATTCAGGCCGTTCAGGACCCGCACGTGCAGGTTGAACTTGCCCTCTATGGCCATAGCCTCAAAGAAGTGGCGCGCCAGGTCAGCCGGGAATTCGCCGCTGTTGTTTGTCGAGCCCATGTCGACGACCGCGTAGCCGCGGCCGCTCAGGTCGACGACTACATGCGTCAGCGCCTCATCCAGCGGCACCGTCCGGTCCGCCATCCTGACAATTCCCCGCCTGTCTCCCAGCGCCTCTCGAATGGCGCGGCCAAGGACGATGGCGGTGTCCTCGACGGTGTGGTGACTGCCGGTCTCGAGGTCCCCGTCTGCGGAGACCTTCAGGTCGATCAGGCCGTGGCGGGCAATCTGGTCCAGCATGTGCTTCAGGAAGCCGACACGCGTCGTGATGTCGGCCTTGCCTGATCCGTCCAAGTTGAGTTCCAGCGAGATGTCGCTCTCGTTGGTCTTTCGAATGATCTTCGCCGTGCGTGCCATGTTCTTCCCTGTATCACCAGCGCTGGTTTGCAGATGTGAGCCGTCCGCACGTTCAGGTTACATCGCCGATGAGATGTTCCGGGATACGTGCTGACCGCAGGATTCGGCTGTCAGTGCCGTTTACCGGGACTCAATCTGCAATGGTGACCACTATCAAGAGGATCCCTGGATGGGGCACTCGGCTAACCGTTCAAGACCTCTTTTACCGCTGCGATCAGCCGGTCTGTCTGCTCGGGAGTGCCGGCCGATATGCGCAGCGAGTCTTTGAGCCTGTCTGTTGAAAAGAGGCGCACGAAGATGCCGCGTTTCCCCAGCCCTTCGTAGACGTCTTTCGCCGAGCGCCCTTCAAAGCGGCACAGCAGGAAGTTACCTTCGGACGGCCAGAAACTCACGCCGTCCAGCCCGGCCAGCGTTTTCTCCAGCCGCTTCCGCTGCTCCACAAGCGTTTGCGCGCGCTCCAGGACGGCTTCCCTGTTGTCGAGGGCGGCGATTGCCGCCGCCTCTGCGGCTACGTTGATGTTGTACGGCTGTTTGATGTCCATCAGGTGTCTGATAAGCGTCTCGGACCCGATGCAGTAGCCCACGCGCAGACCGGCGATTCCGGCCCACTTGCTGAAGGAGCGGAGTATCACCAGGTTCTCATACTCGTCCAGCAACCCGCAGAGCGTCTTGCCGCAAAACTCGTAGTAGGTCTCGTCGACGGCCAGGACCAACCCGGTGTCCAGCAGAGTACGCGCTTCTGCCTCGGTCAGGAGGTTGCCAGTCGGGTTATTCGGCGACGCCAGGAATATGAGGCGCGTCTGATCGTCGATAGCAGCGAGGACGCCGTCCAGGTCGATTGACCAGTCGTCATTTCGAGGCACCATAATGACCGGAGCGTCAGCGATGCGGGCGCAGAAGCTGTACATGCCGAACGTCGGCTCGCAGTCGATCAGTTTCTGACCCGGCTCAGTGAACAGGCGCAGCAGGAGATCGATAATCTCGTCGCCGCCTGCGCCAGCCATCACTCGCCCAACGGGCTGACCCGTGTACTCCGCCAGTTTCGCCCTTAGCTTCCTCTGTTCCGGGTCAGGGTAGAGATGAATGCTCAGGCCGCTGAGAGCGTCGACAACCTGCTGCGGAGCGCCGTATGGATTCTCGTTCGCGTTCAGGCGGATGACCTCTTCCGGCCTGATTCCCGCGGAGCGCGCAAGCTCTTCCGACGGGTCGACGCCGTGATATGTCGCGACCTTGACCAGGTGCGGCCGCATCAGTTTTGTGATGTCAGTCATCTACCGTTAGTCCCGCGTAAGCTCTTATTCACCGGCCAGCTTCCGCCTTCTTCTGTCGGCCGCGGCGGCGTGCCCGTCCAACCCTTCAGCCGTCGCAAGCTCTGCGGCATCGGCTGCCAGTTCCATGAATGTGCGCTCGGAGAAGTTCAGGAACGGACTGAACCTCAGGAAGTTTCGCACGCTGAGCGCAGACGCGAAACGGGCTGTGCCACCGGTTGGCATGACGTGGCTTGGTCCTGCGATGTAGTCCGCCATAACCTCCGCCGAGAACTCGCCAAGGAAGATGCCGCCCGCATAGCGGATGCCTGGGAGATAGTTTTTCGCGTTTTTCACTGAGACACACAGGTGTTCGGGAGCTAGCGCGTTGGCGACCTCTATCGCTTCGTCGACAGAGCCTACCACTGCCGAGATTCCACGCCCAACCGCGGCCGCCGCGATCTGCCTGCGGGAGAGCGTTTCGATCTGCCTTGCCAGCTCTTCTTCGATGCTGTCGGCGACCGCCTCCGATGTTGCGATCAGCACCGGGAGAGCAATCACATCGTGCTCGGCCTGCGCAAGCAGGTCTGCGGCGGCGAATACCGGGTCTGAGGACCCATCCGCGATCACCGCTGTCTCGGTAGGTCCATAGAGTCCGTCTATACCGACATCCCCGAAGACCGCTTTTTTCGCGGCGGTCGTGAAGGCGTTGCCGGGGCCGCAGACGATATCAACCCGCGGCACGGTCTCGGTCCCGTATGCCAGCGCAGCGATGGCCTGTGCGCCGCCAATGCGGAAGACGCGGTCTGCCCCCGCTATCGCCGCCGCCGCCAGCACCGCGGGGTGCGGGTCCTCGCCGTTCCTGCCGGGAGTCGCCAGTATCACCTCGCCGACGCCTGCGACGCGGGCAGGGACAACGGTCATGACGACCGATGAGGCGAGCGGGGCGACTCCGCCGGGGACATAGACTCCGGCGCGGCCAAGCGGCCTGACCTCTTCGCCAAACTCTCCGGATGGGTCTCTCCAGCTCTTCGGCAACGCCGCCTGTTGAAAATTACGGACCCGCTCAACCGCCAACTCCAGCGCGCGGCGGGTCTGCGGTGAGATCCGATCGACCGCCGCAAGTATCCGCTCTCTCGGAATTTCGAGAGACAGGTCTTTGCCCGTCGGAGCGGCGCCGTCCAGAGCGGCGGAGATTCTGCGCACCGCGGCGTCTCCGTCACGACGCACATCCTCGATCACACGCCGGGCGAACTCGTCAGGCGTAAGCTGCCTGTCATAGAGGCCATTGCCGTCGGTGCGAATCTCGACATTGCCGGAGACGCGCACCTCTTTCACGGCCTCGAGGGCTGCCGCAAGCCCACGCACGCGTCTCATCCCTGCCGGCCCCTGTACTCTGCGATCGCCTTTTCGAGCGCCAGGTACGACTCGCACTCCTTGCGGAACACGTACGACGCCTCGGTGACGGTGATCGCCGTCCCGCCGAGGGACCGGAAGTAGTCGACGGCCTTGAGCAGGCTGTCGCGCGGGATCACAACCTGTACGTTGAACCAGTCTCCGGGAGCGTTAGAGAATACTTTCGATAAGCTTGGCCCGTCGATGCCTGACAGCTCTGGCCGCTTAAGGACTTTTGCCGCGGCGTCATCCATGCTGGCCGCGGTGAGGTTGAGTGAAATCCGCTGGTAGCGGTGAGAGCGGCGAGAGGCCTCAATGCGCTCCAGGATCTCACGGGTGAGTGCGAGCTTCACTTTGTCTTCCGACAGCAGCCGCACATTGCCGATAAGAGTCGCCTGCGACTCGATCACAACGCCATCGGTAAGGGGCCGCAGCTGGTTCTCCCGCAGCGTGACGCCTGAGGCGGTGATGTCCGCTATCAGGTCCGCGTAGCCCATGATTGGCGCCGCCTCGATGCCGCCTGATGACGGCACAAGAGACGCGTAGTAGATGCCTCGCTCGTCCAGGAACCGTTTGACGAGGCGGCGGTACTTGGTGGCTATGCGTAGGTCTCTGCCCTTTTCGCGGTACTCAAGCGCCAGTTCCGCAAGATCGGCGACCGTAGTGATGTCCGCCCACGAGTCAGGGACTGCGATCACAAGCTGCGACAGCCCGAACCCGGCGCCCTCGCCGATCGACCTCGTGTCTCCGTTCTCGAGCCTGGATTCGAGGTAGCTGTCGAGACCGACTATCCCGAGGTCGGCACTGCCGCCGTCAACCTCGGTCGTTATGTCAGACTGGCGCTGAAACAGGACCTCGACGCCGGGTAGAGAGGACAGTATGCCGGTGTAGCGCCGCGGGTTGTCACGCCAGACGCTGAGGCCGCACGAGCGCAGGAAGCTCTGTGCTCCCTCTTCGAGAGCGCCGGACGACGGGATGGCGAGCCTCAGGGCGGTCATCGGTCCACCCCCGGCACGCGGCCACCGTCTGAGTCGACGGTTATCACCTCGGTGAAGTCGCCAGCCGCCTCGCTGCCGCCGACTACCGCCGCCCTGCCCTGTTGCCTGAGCTCGGCGGCCACTTTAGCAGCGGCGCGCCAGGCCGCATCGCTTGCGGGTCTGACCAGTACAAGCGCCGCAGGTTTCCGTACCTTGCCGTCGCGAGGCGCCGCCGCAACCACAGCGTCGAAGTTATATGCGAACCCCAGCGCGGGCACGTCTGCGTCCAGGCCGAGGGCCCTGGTCAGCCCGTCGTACCGGCCGCCGCCGCCTACCGAATCTTTGGACGGCGAATCTTTGGAGTCCAGACCGGGCAGGATGTCGAACACCATCCCTGTGTAGTAGGCGACGCCACGGGCAAGTCCATAGCGAATGGTGATCCCGGACGATTCGACGCCCTGGTCTTCGGCGGCGATCACGACCTGCTCAAGCAGTGAAAAGCACTTCTCGTCAAGGCTGTTTCCGGACGCCAGCTTCCGGCCGTCTGCGAGGGCGGAGGATGCGTCACCGGTGATGGTGACCAGCTCCGCGAGCATCGAAAGCGCGGACCTGAACTTCGCTGGGTCGTCAGCATATGTCTGCCTTCGGGCGAGCCGGGCGATCACCTCACCGCGGGTCCGCGCGCCTGCGTTGGCCCCGAGCTGTCCCATCGAACGCGCAAGCACCGCCTCGACGATCTCTCGCTGTTCGGGGCTGTCCGCGACGTAACTGCCGTCATCGCCCAGAAAGCCAAGTCTCGTCGCGTCGTCCAGCACATCTTGTACCGGCCCGGTTGAGATCGGCTCCATGCTGCTCAACAGGAACTGGACCGCCCTTTCGGAGAGCTGGAACTTCTTGAGCAATTGCCGGAGCAGTCCGACGTGGCCGAGCGCTATAGGCACAGCGGGGAGGCCGAGCGCGGCAAGACCTTCGACCGCCATTGCGATCACTTCGCCGTCTGCCTGTGGCGCGGGAGTCCCGATCAGCTCTGCGCCAAGCTGATTGAACTGGCGCGTCTTGTAGCCGTCAGGGTGTTCTGGCCTGGCATAGCGGAAAACCGGGCCGAAGTACATGTAGCGGCAGACCTTCGACTCCGCCTCACCGGCATCGATGGCGTAGCGGATGACGGGCGCGGTGAACTCCGGGCGCAGGCTGGAGCGGAAGCCGCCAGGCTCAACGAAGTCATAGAGACGGCTCGAAAGCTCACCGCCGGATTTGCGCAGGAATAGCTCTGTCTCCTCGATGAGCGGGGTCTCGATACGCGAGTAGCCGCGCAGTTCGAGCACGGCCATGCACCGGGAGGCTGCCTGTTCGACGCGCGCGATCTCCGTCGCCGATGCGTCGTTCATGTTCGGCAGTCTTCGTATCTGTCTTAGCGTGGACATGTTTACCTGTGCGGGCGAATTGGACCGGTGGGCCAGGCTCGTCTGGGTGGTCGTCCGTCCGGCAACGCAGGCCGAGTGCCGGAGCGATCAATTCTATGCTGTCCTCGGTTAGAGTTGGGACGCGTGCCAGCACCAAAACCGCGAGAACCGTTCTTTGGCCGGGAAAAAAGGCGTGCCGAATGTCTGATTACGCGCCGACGCAGACGTGTCGGGCGCCATATCACGCCTCAGATTGCCATCGGATTGCTTTGACCCGCCGCATCTGAGACCGATAGTCTCAGCACATGGACTTGCAAGGAACGGACGAAAGCACAGGGTTGGCCGATAAAAGCGTCAGTGAAGGCGCTGGCCGCACTCTGCAAAATATGCCAGTTGCGATTGTCACCGACTCAGCCACCGCTCTCCCGTCAGCCGTGGTGGCCGCGCACGGGATTCATGTGGCGAGCATGGAGGTGACGATCGGCGGGGATACGTTTGAGGACGGGCCGGGCGGAGCGCTCCACGATTTCTACTCCCGCCTCCGTACAGCGAAGACTCTGCCTACGACGTCTGCGCCAAAGCCGGGAGCGTGGCTGGAAGCCTTCCGGTCGGCGTCGCTCCATGCCGACTCGGTTTTCTGCATCACCCTGTCGGCAAACCTGAGCGCCGCATATGACGCCGCACGCGTTGCGGCGGAGATGGCTGAGAGCGAACTGCCAGGGTTGCCAGTGACGGTGTTCGACTCCCGCGCAGCCGCCGGCTCCGAGGCGCTGATCGTGCTCGAATGCGCGCGCATGGCACAGCGCGGCGGCACTCTGAGCGACATCACCGAGCGCGCCCGGTCAATCTCCGAGCGGGTCAGGTTGGTGGCGTACCTAGACACACTGGAGTACATACACCGTGGCGGCCGAGTGCCGAAGATTGCGGTGTGGGCGACCGATCTCTTCAACATCAAGCCGGTGATGGAGTTCACCGCAGGTAGAGTCGGCTCGATCGGCCGGCCACGCTCCCGCGCTGGCGCCTTTAACCGGCTCGTGAAGGAGACAACACGGGACCTCATCGGGCGGCGGGCGCATATCAACGTCATGCACGCAGACGCTGTGGATGAGGCACAGGCATTGATGCGGGAACTGGAACAGCGGCTGGAGTGCGAGGAGATCTTCCTGACACAGTTCCACCCGTTCATGGGGGCGCACACGGGGCCGGGACTCGTCGGTGTCTCATACTGGGGTGAGTGATCGAGCCGCGGCTCATGCCGCAGTAGAACCCAGGTCCAGTTGACCGGCCGCCAGGGCGAAGATCACCTGCACCGGTAGCCAGACGAGGAACACGACTGACGCTGCCCTGAACGGTCTGCGGAACCCGAATGTCGCCTGCGTAGCGCCGACAGCGGCCCACAACTGCCATAGCCCGATAGCGAACGCAGCTCCGGTCCCAATGCCCGGCAAAAGCGCCAGGAACAAGAGCACGCCGGGTGACTGCGCAAAGCCGATTACCGCCAGCACCTCGCGGACCGTCGCGCCGCTCGTAGGCTCTCGCAGCAGACCGGTCCCAATGAAGTGGATGCCCATGCTGAGCATCAGCCAGAACGCTATTCCGATGAACAGCGAAACGCCGATTGCGGCGGGACCGTCTCCGAAGGCGGTGAACGCGGCGACAAGTGAGACAAGCAGTACCGCAAGACCGGCCTGGAACGGACCTCGCGGGTCATCTCGTATCTGCTCGTAGACCTGCCGGCTCAGCATGGCTGCGCCGAACATGCGGAGCAGGACTGAATCATTGCCGCGGTTCCGTTGATTGCCTGGAGTCAACCGGTCAACCGCGGCCTGCCCGGGCTAATGTTCCGCGTCGTCTCTGGCCTCATGACTACGCCTCAAAGCCCCATACCTGGGCAGCCGTCTTACCAAGCACCCAGTCGATATCGTCACCGGCCGAGAACGCGGGATGGCTGCGAACTCCCTCCAGTGTGTTTGCGTAGCCTTCGCGACCTGCACTCGGCGGGAAATCACTTCCCCACATCATGCGCCGCACGCCAAAAGCGTCCTTCGCCATCTCGAAGAGCGGCGGCACGTTGTCGAACCTGAACTCCGGGAGCAGTCGCGGAGGGCGGGCGGTAATCTCTCCGAGACCCGGCACCTTGATCGTTGTGTTGGGGCGTTCGGCGCACTCCAGGGCAGACACAAACGTGCTGTACGGAGGCTCAGTGATCCTGGCGCCTGCAAGATGCTCTATCACTACCTGTGTCTCCGGGCACGCGTCCAGCATGTCCTTGAACACGCCAGACGCGAACTGTTCTGCCGTGCCGAGGCTGCTGACGACCAGTCCCAGCTCCCCGGCCCGCTTCCATACATCGTGAGGGTGCGCCGTCTTGAACGGCTGTCCGGGATAGATCCGTACGCCCGCCGCGCCCTGCTCTGCCAGGCGTGTGAGATCACCCAGCGGGTCGTTGCTCTCAGGGTCGACGAGCACAACGACTTTGAAGCGGGTTCCGCGCTTTGCCGCCTCATCGAATAGATACTGGTTGTTGTAAGTGCCGCCGTGCTGGATCAACACCGCCGCGTCCACTCCGCACCGGTTCATCTGGAACTCCAGCACCTCTACCGGCTCGAACCAGTTGCCGCCGGCGTGACAGTGCGTGTCGATGATCATTATCGTTAAGACCTCATTCTTTCATGCTCCATCAACCCTGCTCGCATCGTGCCGGCGCAGGCAGAGACCCGAAACTTACAGCAACCATTGCGACTGTCAACGCGCCGGGAGTGGAGGATAAACTGATGGCTGCTATCGGCCAAATAGACGTGCGACGTCCGGCTCGCCGAACCTGTCCAGCCCCGAAATAGCCATATCTGCGCCAGCGAGTTCATCGCGGTCTGCATGGTCGGGCCGGACGATGATCGAGTAGGCTCCCGCGGCCCTAAGCGCTTCGAGTCCGGAAGCCGAATCCTCGAAGCCTGCGCATGAGCGCGGCTCGACCCCGAGCAACTGCGCCGCCAGCAGGTACGGCTCTGGGTCCGGCTTCAGCCTCTTCACAGACTCCAGCGTGACGCGATGCGTGAACAGGCTGTTCCAGCCGAAGCGGGCCAGGACCGTGTCCACGTACTCGCTCTCACCAGAAGTCACCAGTGCCAGCGGGACGGCGGCGGCCTGAAGGAGCCTGAGAACCTCGTCCGCGCCCGGCATCGGCACGAGTCCACTCTTGAACACAGACGCCCATGCGGGGAGATAGGCGTCAAGGACGTGCTGCGCGGACGGCAGTCCGTAATGGTCCGCCAGCATCTGCATTCCGGGCATCACACCAGCGCCGAACGTGACTGGGTGGTCCGGCGCAGGTTCCGGAATCCCGAGTGAGGCAAGCGCAAGCCGCTCTGCCTCGGTATGGAGCGGGCCTGTGTCGATCAGCGTGCCGTCGAGGTCGAAGCAGGCGGCTTTTAGCGCTTTTTGCGGTGGCGCCATAAGGTGATAATTGGCACCCCTGCTACGTCGCAATGGCCATCCCGGAGAGGCCGACGCCTGAGCCTTCTGCAAGCACCAGGTCGTCGATCTCCTTCTTGACCGAGGCTGGCATGTCCCAGTCGCCCGGCAAATCCTCGCTCATCTCCTGCGGGGTCTTGGCGCCGACCAGCGCAACGCTCACGGCCGGATTCTTGATGACCCATGCTATTGCAAGCTGCGTGATCGTCAGGCCGTGGTCGCCTGCAATGGTCTTCAGCTTCTCCACGACCGCCACGTTCTTTGCAAGGTTCTCGGGTCCCCAACTCTGGATCCCAAAGTTGTCGCCGCGCCTCCGCCAATCGTCGTTTTCGAAAACGTGGCCGGCCTTCCATGTGCCGGTCAAAAGCCCGTGGGCCAGTGAGCCGTAGGCCATGATGCCCATGCCGTGCGACTCAACGAACGGCATCACGTCAGCCTCGGGACGGCGATCGAAGATGTGGTAGCCGATCTGGTTCGTGACGATTGGAGAGGTCTCGAGACACTCGGTCATCATTGCGACGCTGTGGTTTGAGACGCCTGAGTGAAGTATCTTGCCTGCCCGCTTCGCCTCCTCAAGCACCTCCATCGGCTCGGAGTGCGGCCGTGTGTGGTCTGGCCAGTGGATCAGGAACAGGTCGATATAGTCGGTCTGCAGCCGCTTCAGGCTTTCGTCTATGGACTTGCGCAGCTTGACCGGGTCGGAGTCGGCGACAGTCGCGGCGGAGCGGTCAGGGTTGTCCCGCTGCCACTCGCGGGCGCCCTTTGTCACCAGCACGATGTCTTTCCGGAATGACTTGATCGCCTCTCCCATCAGCGTCTCACCGTAGCCCCAGCCGTAAATAGCCGCTGTATCGAAGAGCCGGACGCCGCCATCGTAAGCAACCTGTGCGGCCTTCATCGCCTCATCGTCGTCGAGCGATCCGTACATTCCGCGGCCCATCGGCCAGCCGCCGTAACCGATCACTGTGGTCTCAAGTCCCGATGTTCCGAAGGTGCGCGTTCTCATTCTTCAAACCTTTCGACGTGCCAGTGCGGTTCCGGCGCGAATAGACCGGGCGCTATGACCACAAACGTGTCATGTTCAGTGTTGGCGTAGTGTTGCCTCCGGGTGCCGATAAGTCAATCGTCCGGTGACGAGGGAGTCACGGACACAGGTTATCGGCAGCTTAGTCAGAACAGGGAACGGCGGGAACGCATTCGCAAATTCCGGCCGGCTAAAAGCGCATGGCTGAGGAGGGACGAGCTACAGGCTAGAACTCGACGACCCCGTCCGGTGAGACCCGCCTGACCTCACCGGCGCCACTGAACGCGCCGGCCTGGATAGTCACGCTGACGCTTTCGCCCGCCTGCACATGAAGCGCCGTGCCGTTCTCTTGCGCCTGCCTCAGACCGCCGTTGTGGAAGCTGGTGCAAGGCTCAAGTCCCAGGTTGTAGCACCGGCCGTACCACGGATAGCCGAAGCCGCCTGCAAAGTTCCGCCAGAACCACAGGTACTTGAAGACATCGGCCGGGTAAGCGACGGCCCAGCCGACACCGGTCGCCGGGTTGTGGAGCGCGTACCAGCCCTCGGCCATGCCGGTCATGTACGCCATGTCCAGCGAGCGGTCCTCCGGCGGCGGAATATGTGAGAAGTCTGTCTTGCCACCTGCCGCGAGCGGCGCCATTGGCCATGGACCTTCGTGGCCGGGCGCCAGCTTCGAGTTTGGGTCGATCCCGGCAGGGTGGCTGAGTATCGTGCAGTCAGGCACATAGAGGCGTGTGTCGCCGGAAAGAAACGGCGGACCGATGGCGATGTGCTCGAGCCATACTGCGTCCTGTGGCTCTTCCCCCTCGTTGGTGAGGGTCTCGTCCAGTTGCAGCATCGAGGAGCCAGACCTGAGTGTCAGCGTTTTCTCGATGGCGAACGGGGTGCGGACGCTCTTTGCCGAAAAACGCACTGACACCAGTTCCGTGGAGTCTGCGATAACAACCGCGTCCCACGGAATCGTATTGACGTCGCCATGCAGGCCCATCTCTGCTCCAGCGACCGTGTCCGGATAGCCACCGTGCGGGACCGCCGTCTGCCAGCCGCCTTCGTAGAAGTCGAGCCACACCGAGCCGGGGTCTCCGGTTGGCGGCACGGACAGCGCCGGGTTGCGCACACCCCATGGGGTCCGCCACATGAACTCGGTGTCGCTCGGCTTGTGGACGAACGAGTAGATGTCTGCGCCCTTGTCTGCCAGCACGATCACCCGGACGAGCTCGTTTTCGAGCACAACCGTTTTCAGGCCGCGATAGGTCCACGAGTCAGAGACCCGGCATCCGTGAGTGCGTTCGTTTTGGTAATGCATGGTGCTCTCCGTTCCCGGCGTCTCAGCCGCCCGGCGTGATGAGGATCCGGAACGCGTCCTTTTCCGGGCGCAGCATCCGGTTGAAGCCGTCTTCGATTGCCCGTTCGAGCGGGACCTTCGCGGTGATCAGCTCCCTCACCCGGATACGGCCGGAGCCGATCATACCGACGGCCACGGCCATGTCGCCAGGCCCTGCCGCAACCGAGCCGACCACCCGCCGCTCGGACCCAACGATGTTGTTGAAGTTCATCTGCGGGGTCGCAGAGTAGATGCCGACAAGCACCGTCGTCCCGCCCCTGCGCGTCCAGTTGATAGCGTCGACAGGCGTGTTCGCCGCGCCTGCGGTCTCAGCGACGATGTCAGGTCCGATTCCGTCCGTTAGCTCAAGCAGTTCCTCACTCACGTTGCCGCTTGCCGCGTTGACGGTATGGTCAGCGCCGAGCGATTTCGCGATGGCCAGGCTCTCCTCCCTGATATCGACCGCGATGACCCTCGCCCCGCTTGCCCGGAACGCCTGCGCCGTCAACAGCCCGACCGTGCCCGCGCCGACCACGGCCACGGTGTCGCCTGCCTTCACTCCCGAATTGCGCACTGCGCGGACGGCGACTGTGGCAGGCTCGACGAGAGCTGCCTCCTCGTCGGAGACGGTATCCGGAAGCGGCACGACCATGTCTGCTGGCCAGACTATGAACTGTGCCAGCCCGCCGTCTGCGGAGAGCCCGGCGACCGCCATGCTCGGGCAGACCGCCTGCTGCCCGCGCACACACCAGAAGCACGCGCCGCAGGTCAGGACGTTGTTTATGGCTACTCGATCGCCTGCGCGGACCCCTGTCACGCCGGCGCCGGCGCTCTCGACGTGGCCGGTGATCTCGTGGCCCAGTGTGAGCGGCGTCTGACGACCTGTCAGCGGGTTTGGCGCGCCGTGCTGGACCCAGAGCGGCCCGAACTGCCACTCCTCGATATCGGTGGCGCAGATGCCTGTGTATGTGACCCGCACCCGCACTTCGCCCGCGCCAGCCGCAGGCTCAGGGATCTCCTCGAGCCGGATGTCCTTGTTTCCGTGGTACCTGAGCGCCAGCAATTTCTCTGGTTCCTATTAGGGAGTGTGCTTAGCCAGACGGCTGTCGCGGCCACTCACAGCCCGGTTACTCTTACCCGCTGACGCGCTTCCACTTGCGGAGGGACGTTACCTCGCGCGGCGGCACGAGGTTCGAGCCGTGTGCCGTGTACGAGACCTCTGCGACATAGACGGAGCCTTCGGAGTCGACCGCCATGCCGTGCGGCGCAAGGAACTGGTCAGCGCCCTCACCGCCCAGCTCATTCCCGAAACGTCCTACCTCGTTGAAGTCGTTGTCGTATATCACGACACACAGGCCCAGCCGTTTCACACCCGCCTGGACCGCCGGCGCCCCGGCCTCGGCGACGTAGATATTGCTGTCTGCGCTGCGGCCCGCATAGATGGCGATGGGCCGGTGCGATTGCACCTGCCGCACGAACTCGCCGTCCAGCGTGAAGACCTGCAGCCGGAAGTTTTCCCTGTCACACACCGCAACCATGTCATCTCCCACCATGCAGATGTTGTGCGGCAGGCTGAACTGGCCCGGTCGCGACCCTGGCTCCCCCCACGACTTGATGTGCTTACCCGCTTTGTTGTAGCGGTGGACGCGGGAGTTGCCGTAGCCGTCCGTGATGAACAGGTCGCCTGTCTTCGGGTGAACCGCAATGTCCGTCGGCCGGTTGAACGGCTCGCCCTCCTGCCACGCCGCCGCCTTGCCGCGCTCACCCAGCCTCATCAACAGCTTGCCTGTCCTGGTGCGCTTCTCGATCATGTGCGCAATGTCATCGGCCATGTACAGGTTATCTTCGGCGTCCGTGCGGATGCCGTGTGGCCTGTCGAACTCTCCTGCTCCCCATTCGGACAGGAAGTTGCCCGCGCGGTCGAAAACCATCACAGGCCATTTACCGCGGTTGAAAACGTAGACGTTGTCTTCTGAGTCGACGGCGACCGATGTCGCCTCCTTGAATGTCATCGGGTGAGGCAGCTTCGCCCATCCGAACTCAGGCTCGAACTTTGTCCTGGCTGTGACTGGTCCCGGCATGTTTATTTCTCCTGTGTTCAAGTACGAGAGATCGAGGGTTCTGATCGGGACTTAGCCGCTGACCCGGCGCCATTTCCTGAGGCTCACGACCTCACCGAGCGGCGGCGTGTCAAGCCCCGAGTTGTCAGCACGGGAGTAGAAGTTGGTCCACGCAACTTCCGCGGCGTAAAAGCTGCCCTCTGAGTCGGTCGCTATCCCGTGCGGCGCAGTAAACTGGTCAGGTCCCTGGCCGGGAAGCGGCGCTCCGCAGTGCTGCAGAAACTCGCCGTCCTTGCTGAGCACGGCAACGCGTGCGCCCAGGTTCCGCACTCCACGCTGCACGGAAGGAGGGATCATCTCGCCGACATACAGGCTGGTGTCGCCGTTCTTGCCGTGCGTTATCGACATCGGGTGGTGGATGTGCCACTGGTCCACGAAATCGCCGTCAAGCGTGAAGATCTGCACCCGGAAGTTCTCACGGTCGCACACCGCAACCCGGTCTGCGCCAAGAATGCAGATGTTATGTGGCAGGCTGAACTGGCCCGGCTTCGAGCCTGACTCACCCCAGGACTTGATGTGCTTGCCGCGCTTATCGAAGCGGTGGACGCGGGAGTTGCCGTAGCCGTCAGACACGAACAGGTCTCCCGAATCCGGATGGATGGCGATGTCCGTCGGACGGTTGAACATGCCTCCGCCCTGCCACTCTGCAGGCTTTCCCGGTGTGCCCAGCGTGAACAGGACCTTGCCGTCCTTCGTCCGCTTCTGGACATAGTGACCGTCATCGTCAACGAGGTACAGGTTGTCTTCGGCGTCGATCTCGATGCCGTGCGGGCGTGTGAACTCGCCGTGCCCCATGCTGCGGACAAAGTTGCCGTCCGGGTCGAACACGGCGATCGGGTCCGTGCCGCGGTTGAACACGTAAACATGGTCTTCTGAATCGACCGCAACCGATGTCGCGTCGCCGTAGAAGGTGACGCCCATCGGGAGCTTCGCCCAGTACGGGACCGGCTCGAACCTGGTCTTCGAGGTCGCTGGTGTGAGTGTCATGAATGTCTCCGTATGCCGTCCGTGTCGAGGTTACAGTGCCGCGTCGCCAGTCAGCCCGATTTCGCCGACTCCAGCCATTCTTTCAGCTTCGACGGCATCCACTGGACGAGGTTGACGCTATGTTCGGCGTCCTCCGCCATGAGCCGTCCTGCCGCCCTGACTTTCGTGCGGACATGCCCCATTGCTTTCAGCACGTCGGGATGGTCTGCGTGGCCGGGATGACCGAGTGACTGAGCGAGGTCCTGCGGGCCAAAAGTGATGAGGTCGATGCCGTCGACCTTCAGGATGTCGTCGATTGTGTCGACGGCGTGCCTGGTCTCGATCTGAATAGCGACCGTGACCTCGGCGTTGAACTCAGCCATGTACTGGGCGGGACTCTTTCCTGTCAGGCCGTAGTCCCTGCCGCGAGATGTCCCGAAGCTGCGCTCTCCCTGGGGTCCAAAACGGGCCGCCCTTGCGATACGCGCCGCCTGTTCCGCATTGTCAACGTGCGGGCACAGGATACCCATCAACCCGCGGTCGAATGCGCGGAGGATGGTGTCAGTCTCTGTGTTCGGGATGCGGGCGGTGCAGGTCATCCCGTGCATATCTGCGACACGGCACATCATCTCGGCAGATTCCCAGTCGAACACGCCGTGCTCCATGTCGAGGTGAAGGAAGTCGAACCCGAGATAGCCAGCCCACTCTGCGATGGTGGGCTCTGGAAAGGTCAGCGTGACTCCGTACGCTCGGCCGCCGGAGTTTATGGCGGCTCGGATGTTGCTCTTTCTCAAGTGATGTCAGTTCCTCTGCCGTGGTCGGTGGGATGCGAGATCGGGGTGGTCTGGCCGTCGGCCTTTGTTGAGGGAACAGGGCCGATGGAGCCGGAGTATACATTCGACGCGGCAAAGTTGAGCTACCTTCGTGTACGGGCGCGTACGGGGTCGCAGGCCGGGTCACGCGCCACCGACCCCGGCGTCAGGAGCGGCGTAAGATATCCGCGGCCGGTGATTGTGAATTTACCCTTCTCCGTTGACATCATCCTCTCTAATCGTTTGGGGAATAGCGAGAGAGTGACGGCAACTCTCGGGATGAGAAACAAAGCACGCTTCCCGTAACCAACGCCGCGGCCGGGAACACGCCGGTTACACGGTCCAGGGACTACGATGTCAATAGAGCCGATCAAGTTCAGGATGACTAAGATACCCGCACGCGGCTCCGCAATATGACCGGAAGTTCCCGGCCTTCTCGCCGTCTGTACCGCGGCTACTACGTTGCGGTCGTCGTGTTTCTCTCGACCGGTCTGTCGATCGGAATGGCTCAATACTCATTCGGTGAGTTCGCCGGCCCGTTGCAGGAGAAGTTCGGCTGGTCGCAGACACAGCTCAACCTGTCGCTCACATTCGCCTTCATCTCAGGCATCCTCGCACCTTTTGTCGGCAGGCTCTCTGACCGCTTCGGCACACGGCCGGTCATGTTCGTCTCGCTGCTGTTTATCGCAACGGGCTTCGCACTGCGGCCGCTCATCTCGGAACTGTGGCACTGGTACCTGTTCAGCTCACTGGTCTACGCCGGTTTTCCGGGCGCGACTGTCCTCCCGAGCGGCAAGATGGTCGGCATCTGGTTCCCGGATAAACGCGGGACTGTCATGGGCGCTGTGACTGCGGGCAACAACTTCGGCGGCGTCACGATGCCGCCCCTGGCAGCCGGGATCATCGCCTTTGCAAGCTGGCAACTTGCGTACGTTAGCTTTGCGATAATCATGGTGGCGCTGGCACTTGTGGCACTCGTCGTCATTCGTGAGTCGGCCGAAGATGTGGACGCTGAACGAGCGAGGACGGGGCGCAGAGCCCTGCCTGCCGGCGGCCGGGGAGCCATGGCGGGAATGAGCCTGCGCCAGGCATCGCGGACGAGCTCGTTCTGGCTGGTGCTGGTTGGATTGACCGCTGCCACCTTCACGTACCAGGGCGTATTGACACAACTCCGTCAGCATTTCGGAGAGAACGGCTTCGAGCCTGCCCTCGCCACCTCGGCGGTCACGATCATCGCCGCGATGGGCATTGGCTCCAAGCTGGCGTTTGGCAGAGCCACCGAGCGCTTCTCGGCCAGGAAAATGGCTGCGGTCAGCGTGGCGTTCCAGGCCGTGGGCGTTGGCCTTATGATCACTCCCGGCGGAGCGCCTGTGATGTGGGCCGGGATCATCATCTTCGGCATCGGCTTCGGAGGGCTGGGAGCGCTGATTGTACTGGTGGTCCAGGAGACCTTCGGGTTGCGAGAGTTCGGCAGCCTGATGGGCGTGTTCCAGATGGCGACGATCATCTCTATCGCCGGCGGGCCGTGGCTGGCGGGCGCCGTACACGACCGCAACGGCAGCTTCGACGCGGCGTTCGGCGCCATCATCGGCATCTTCATCCTGGGCTTCGTCGCACTGGTAATAGCCCGCCAGCCTGAGTGGGGCGCGCCGCCCGGTGAGAAAAAGAGCGCGCCTGTTCCGGTGAAACCCGAGGCGGCGGCCGCAGACTGAGTAATGCGCCTGACACAGGCGCGTCCTTGACCTCGCCTCCCGCTGAGAGCAGCATTGCCGGCATGCGCATCGCCACCCTGGGAATCCACCACGAGACCAACACCTTCGCCTCGAACCCTACGACGCTTGAGGTGTTCCAGCACTCGGGTCTCCAGACTTACGGAGTCCAGCGCGGCAGCGAGTACATCGAGATGCAGCGGAACGCCCAGACGTCGCTCGCCGGCTTTTTGATGGCTGCAGATGAGCTGGGCTTCGAGCTTGTGCCGCTTATCTTTGCGGCCACTGACCCCGGCGGAACGATCAGCTCGGAGGCGTTCGAGTCACTGGCAGGTGAAGGGCTGCGGATGTTGCGGGAGCAGGGGCCGTTCGACGGCGTGCTGCTGAACCAGATGGGCGCGGCAGTGTCTGAGCAGTTCCCTGACATGGACGGCGAGTTCGCGCGGCGTGTGAGGGAGGTTGTTGGGCCGGATGTGCCGGTCGCGATGACGCTCGACCTACACGCCAACGTCTCTCAACAGATGGCAGACGAGACGGACGCGCTTGTTATCTACCGCACCAACCCGCATGTCGACGCGGTACCGCGCGCCGTTGACGCGGCGAGGCTGGTTGTCGAGATGGCCCGCGGCAACTGGCGGCCTGAGAAGTGGATCGAGAAGCCGCCTATGGTGGTCGGCATCTTCCAGCACGACACGCGTGAGCAGCCGATGAAGGCGATCATCGACGACCTGGAAGATGTCCTGAGGCGGCCGGGCGTTGTGAGCGCGTCGGTTGGCCAGGGTTATCCATGGGCGGATGTTTTCGAGAACGGGCTCGCGGTCTATGTGATGCACCGTGACTCGGAAGACGCGGCAAGGGATGCGGCTCAGTGGATTGCCGAGCGGGCGTGGAGGCGCAGGTTTGAACTCAACGTGCCGAAAGGCCCGGCG
The DNA here is from genome assembly GCA_027624075.1 of Chloroflexota bacterium. Classification (GTDB taxonomy): domain Bacteria; phylum Chloroflexota; class Dehalococcoidia; order Lucifugimonadales; family Lucifugimonadaceae; genus JAJCYX01. The sequence continues at coordinate 87,629 of JAQBUH010000002.1, read as the reverse complement.
CCGGAAGAGGCGGTGGACGAGGCGCTTGCGACTCCGCGGGGAGACGTTCCGCCCGGCAACGGCCCCGTGGTCCTGTTGGACGTGGGAGACAACATCGGCGCAGGAAGCTCTGGCGACAGCACTTTTTTGCTGGCAGAGGCCCTGAAACGAAGCATCGCGTCGTGGCTGCAGACGATACGCGACCCCGATGCGGCCAGAGCCTGTTTCGCCGCAGGTACGGGAGCGCGCGTTGAACTTGAGGTCGGTGGCAAGTCAGACCGTCTCCACGGAAAGCCTGTGAGATTGAGCGGCATCGTGACAGTGCTCTCTGACGGGCGGTTCGAGGATTCCGGGACGGTACATGCCGGGTGGCGATACTTTGACGGCGGCCCGACCGCAGTTGTGGAGTCAGACGCGGGGCCAACGGTTGCGCTGGTTTCGAGCAGGGTGGGCAACATGAGCAGAGAGCAGTTCTACTCGCTCGGCTACCGGCCGGAGGAGTTCAACATCGTGGTGGCGAAGGGTGTTGTCTCGCCGCGACCCGCTTACCAGCCGATCGCACGACGTATGATTTCGGTGAACACGCCTGGCGCGACGAGCGGAGACTTGAGCCACTTCCGCTTCGAGCGGATCAGAAGGCCGATCTTTCCGTTGGACCCGGCGGCGCGCTATGACCCGTCGCAGGGCATTAACGTCCGCTCTTAATCAGTTCGGCCAGCCGCTCGCCGATCATCATCGCAGTCACGTTTGTGTTCGCCCTGACGCAGTCAGGCATGATCGAGCAGTCGGCCACTCGCAACCCCTCGACTCCATGCACCCGGAGACTCTGGTCTACGACCGCATAATCGTCGCCCGCAGGCCCCATTTTGCATGTGCCGGAGATGTGGTGCATGGTCGAGACGGTCCGCAGTAACCACTGGTCCATCGCATCATCGGACGCGAGCACGTCATCGGACGGGTCCAGTTTTTCGCCGAGGACCTTCGCAAACGGCCTTGAATCTGCAATCCTCTGGCTCAGCCTGACGCCAGACCGCATCCGCTCCCTGTCAGACTCCTCAGACAGGTGCCTGTAGTCCATCGCTGGCTGCATGTCAGGGTCTGCCGACTGCAGACGCAACTCACCGGCCGCCTTCGCCAGGAACAGGCCGGTGCTGATTACCAGTGCGCGGTCAGCAGAACGCCACCGCATCACCATGATCATATCGTTCCGCAGGTCTGAGCCGTCCGCGGTGTAGCGCAGGGCCACCTTCTGCTGGCCAACGCTTGTGTCCGGCATCTTGTACTCCGGTGCGGCACGCCAGCGGGCGTGGACGCTGGGGTGGTCACGCAGGTTCTGTCCGACGCCTGGCAGATCGGCCAGTATCGAAATCCCAAACTCGTCCAGCTGGTCTGACGGGCCGATGCCGGAGAGCATGAGGAGTTGCGGAGACTGCACCGGGCCTGCGCTCAGGACCACTTCGCCTGCATATACGGGAAATCGCTCGCCTCCTGACTCGACTTCGACTCCGGTCGCCCTGGCCCCCTGGAACAGCACCCGCCGCACCCTGGCGTGCGTGCGAATAGTCAGGTTGAGCCGGCGCCGCGCTGGCGCCAGGTAGCCCAGGTTTGTGCTCCACCGGAGGCCGCCCGGATTGTTGAGAGGCAATGGACCGACGCCCGTTGAATCGGGGTGGTTGTGGTCCTCGGTCTCCGGAAAACCTGCTGCTTTACAGGCCTCGATAAACGCCTTTTGGTCGCCCACCATCTCATGCGGCTTTGCCCGCTGGCAGATAATCGGTCCGTCCTTGCCGTGGAAGTCGCCGCCCATGTCCACGTCGGTTTCGAGCCTTCTCATGGATGGGAGCAACTGCTCGAAGCTCCAGAGATCATTCCCCTCCGCTGCCCACGAGTCGAAGTCCTCGGGGAGCCCGCGCAGGAAGACCTGGCCGTTGATTGAGCTGGTGCCGCCGATGACCCGGCCGCGCGGCACCTTTATGTTGTCCTGTTGCGGGTTCGAGCGAGCGGTGAACTGCCAGTCGTGCGAGCCGCCGACCACGAGGTCGGCGCCTGTCGCCAGGCCGTCACGGAGGTCGTCCGGGAGCGACTCGATGGTCGGGTAGTCCGGCCCTGCCTCAAGCAGTAGTACGGAGACAGACGGGTCTTCGGAGAGCCGTGCGGCAAGAGCGCCTCCGGCTGAGCCGCTGCCTACCACGATGTAGTCATATGCAGCCATTTATGGTCTCCTGCGCTTACTTCGCTTCAGTCCACATCGATGTCGGTCCTGCCTACGGCTTCGAGGAACCTTCGCTTGAAGAGCACAGGGTCGAGGCCGTGGAGGTCGCCGATCAGGCTATCTTTCCGCATATCCGGGTGGAGCGTGATTCGATTATTTATCACAGGAAACTGCGCCCAGGGGCCGTTGACACGCAGATAGATTCCTCCAACCGGCTCGTTTATCAACAGGTAATACCTGCCGCCGGTCTCGAGGCAGACCCGGAGGCCGTCCGGCAGTTCAAGCGTTTCTCCCTCGGCAACGGAGCCGTGGACCGCTTCTTCCACTGTCACGATGTTGAAGATTTCGGAAGCGGGATTGGCCTGCCTGTGACCAGTGACGCGGACCCGCACAAAGTGGTCGAAGTCGCCCAGTTGCTCAGGCGTCGGCTGGGCGAAGCTGGCGTTACCACCGCCGAACGGGCTGTACTCACAGGAAAAGCCCGGAGGGTCCGTTGTCTGCTCGGGCCCGGAGCCAGAGCAAGCAACCGCCACGATAAGAACCATAGACAACACCACAGCCACAGGCTGCAACCGCCGCCTGTCAGCGGGCGCCAGCTTCCAGCCACTAATCACAGCACCCATTACCGCTGGAACTGCTCGTCACGCCATGAGTAGAGCGGCGTCCAGCCTATGACGTCCCTCGCCAGCGTCGTCGAGATCGGCGCAAGGTAACCCTCGATCTCCTCTTTCATCGGCACGTCCGGGTAGACCTCTTTGATCGCCTGCATCGTTGGGATGCTGATCATGGTGTCGTTGGCGTTGAGAAACAAGCGGTTGTGGCCGGTCCAGCCGTTCGACTCAACAGACATGACACAGGCGCGTGCGGCGTCTCTGATGTGGAGATAGGTCCAGAACCCCTGGCAGCGGCTCCAGGGGTCCGTGACCGGGTTCGCCGCCAGGTTCTTGAAGTAGTTGTCGTCCCACATGCCGTTAAAGCGCATCGAGTTGATCGACATCCACGGGCTGCGGCGGGCAAACGCCTCGCCAACCTCTTCACCAATCCACTTGGCGATGCTGTACGGATCCTCCGAACGCGTGCCGACATGCTCGTCCATCGGGAAGTACTCCGGCGGCTTTACCTCTTTCGGCTGCCAGCGAGCGGCTGTGCCCATGGCGCCGACGGCGTTGTACGAGGAGCCGAGCACGACTCTGCTGATCTTGAGTTGCTCGGCGGCGCGGCAGACGTTCCACATGGATGAGACGTTGGTGACGAAGACGTCCTCTTCGGTGTAGTTGGCGGCGCTGGGGCGTGAGGCGAGGGAGATCACGGCGTCGCAGCCGTCCAGCGCAGAGATCACCTGGCCGTAGTTCGCTATCTCAACCTGGAAGAACTTCGGGAGTTGCGGCCAACTATCCCGCATCTTGACCGCGACCTCGCCGCTGGCGGTCCCCGTAGTCCCGCTGTGGCCTAGGTTGGTGCTCATGCGGGCCACGTCTGCGTTGATTACGGTGTGGCCGTTCTTGTAGAGCTCGTCGATGACGTAGTGGCCGACGATGCCTGATCCGCCTGTGACAAGGACCTTCATTGGTTGATTTCCTGAGTCTGCCTGAATTAAAAAGAGCGTCGGCTTTACGCCGGTCAATAGTTTCGAGCGATGACAGTATGCACTCGCCTGGCGCCTGCGGATGAAGCCCCGCCGCAACTCACCCCGGCAGCTCAGTGCCGGGGTGCTGCCTGGCATATTTTGCCTGCCGGAGGCCGAACTTCTCCTGCAACTGGACAGTCAGCCCACCGTCCACCATCAGGGTATGACCGGTGATGAACGACGCGTCTTCAGAGCAGAGGAACGCTATTGCGCCCGCGATGTCGTCAGGGGTTCCCGTGCGACGGAGCGGGTACTGGTCGGCAATGAACGCCAGGCCCTCCGGGTTCTCCCTCCACATCTCGGAGAGACCCTCAGAGACGATATGGCCGGGGCCGATGGCGTTGACGCGGATGTTGTCCGGCCCAAAGTCGTTCGCCATCTGCCGGGTCATGCCGACGACCGCCGCCTTGCCGGCCTCGTAGACCAGCATCTCGGTCTCCTGCAAAACGCTATGCACTGAGGCGAGGTTGACGATCGACCCGCCGCCGCCACTGCGCATGTGCGGGACAGCGTGCTTCGCTCCAAGAAACAGCGCCCTGGCAAGGACATTCATCCCCCAGTCCCAGTCCGCCTCTTCGACCTGCTCTGCTGAGCCGTGAATGCGGGACTCGCCACCTATGACGGAGAAGGCGTTCTGGACGAGGATGTCGAGCCTCCCCCAACGTGTGACCGCCTCTTCGACCATGCGGACGATGTCTGCTGAGACTGCGACATCGACGTGTGTGGCGTGAGCTACCCAGCCGGCGGCTTCGATGCGCCGCACATTGGCTGCCGCCGCCTCGTCGTTGATGTCAGCAATGAGGACCCTCGCGCCTTCGGAGGCCAGCCTGCGGGCCGTCGCTCCGCCGATACCGAGCGCGCCGCCGGTGATGATGGCGACCTGACCGTCGAACCTCTGTGGCATGCGGCCTCCTATCCTGTGGCAAGTCTGGTGGCGAGCCATCGCTCGCGCCATCGTCGGCAAGGGAAAGACAGGATGATAACTGGCGCGAACATGGAGCGCGCGCGCTCACAGTGTGGCTCGCATTCCGATGCGGCTGCCGGGAGGGGCGTTGCTGGTCAATCCAACGAAACGCAGGCAACAGCCGGGAGCACGCTAAATCCGGCTTCGGATCTCGGCGTCTGTAGTTGGCGTTTCCGCGCCGCCTTCTGGCTCGATCGTGATGGCGATAGTGTCACCGGGTTCGAGCGCGAAGTCGAACTCCCCGATCCAACGCCCTTCCGGGTTCGTATTGAATTCCCCGATAGCAATCCAGGTTTCGTTCCTGATAGCCCAGAACCGGTATCTACTCTGGTCAGTGAGAGGGTCCAGGTTCCCGACCGATAGCGCCGTCCCAGTCTCTCCGAGCTCGGTCTCTACCCGGAGCCAGTCTCCGTCCTCCTCGCGGTAGAAGTGCCTGAGATTGACCGGTTGATTGTCGGCGGGGAGCGTTGCCGCTGCCCAGCCGATAGCAGCGCCAATGACGACAAGCACGGTGGCCGCGGCCGCGTAGGCAGTCGTGCTGAGCCTGCGAAGACTGAATGGCCTGTTCAGACCTGATGCGCCGGTTGCGAACGAAGACCGATTAACGGAGACAGCTCCGGCGGAGCTCCGGTTTCCCGTGACACCAGCGTCCGCTTCCGCGGCGGCGAGGATCCGGCCGCGCAGTCCGGCCGGCGGATCGATCAGAGGCGCCGCCGCAGAAAGGCGGGAGACAACATCGCCATAAGACTGCAGGTCATGCTCGACATTGCACTCTGCGGTGTGGCGCTCGAACTCTATCTGCTCGGCCTCGCTTAGAGCTCCGAGAACGTAAGCCGCTGTGTTCTGGCGCAGGTCTTCGCAGTTCATGACCGCTCCTCGCCCAGTCCGAAGGCCGTCCGAAGCTTCTCCAGACCGAGGCGCATCCTGCCCTTCACAGTACCCAGACTGACGCCAGTCGCATCAGCAATCTCACGCTGGGTCAGTCCGCGAAAGTACGCAAGCTCTATCGCCTGTTTCTGCTCATCAGGCAGACGTTTCAGCACGCCGTGAATTGCCGCTTGCTCCGTGTTGTCGACCACCATCTGCTGCGGGTCGCCCTCCAGGGACGGGTATATGCCAAACTTCATGGCGTCGTTGGCCCGGTCAGACCTTGCCCTGCTCCTGACGTGGTCTACTGCTCGCCTGTGGACCATCGTCATCAACAACAACAACGACTCGATCTTCCCTCTTGCGGCGCTCACCGTCTCGGCTTGCCGCCACAACGATAGAAAGGCGTCCTGAACGGCGTCCTCGGCCAGTGTCGCGTCGCCGGTGACGGTATATGCGAGACCGAATGCCCGGCGGCCCATCAGGTCGTAAAGCCTGCCGAGGGAGTCGGTGTTGCGGGCGGCGATGCCTTCAGCGATCAGCTCAATATCGATCGAGTGTGCTCCGGGCGCGACTTGATCCCGCCGTACTGGTCTCCGGCGAAACTCATCGTCTATGTGATCAGCGCGATCCGTCACGCGGTCCGGCCTGCTGCTGGCTCTAATTGCGATTGCAATCGCCTCTCTGGGCACAGCTATTCTAAACCGGATTGCCATGTAACTTCGATTCGCGGATCAATACTCGCCGTCCGAGATGACCGGAAACAGATCTCACACCGGTTATTCGTCGCCCGAGCGGTATTGGATCACGAAAGGTGGTCCTGCGAGCCACGGCTTTCTGCCAGCCGCCTGTTCGCCCATCGCCTGTTCGCCCACAGGCTACTCGCCCACAGGTGGAAAGAACCCGGCCGTGACGCCTCCATCGATCAGCAGCTCAGAGCCGGTGATGTAGCTGGCATCGTCCGAAAGCAGGAACAGTATGGCGGCGGCGATCTCCGATGGCTCACCCCAACGGCCAAGTGGCACACGGTCAGTCCGGTACTTCCTGAGTTTCTCGTCGGTGAAGATCCACTCTGTGAAGGGAGACTTGACCCAGCCTGGAAGGACGCTGTTCACCCTGATGCCGTCCGCGGCATACTGGATTGCCGCGCCACGCGTGAAGTGAGTCATCCCGGCTCTCGAAGCGGCATATGCGGCGCCGTAAGGCGATGCCCAGCGGGCGGCCATCGAAGAAAGATTTACGATGGCTCCACCGGCGTCAGCCTTCCCGGGGGCCTTCCCATTTGCCTTCATGGCCCGGGCAGCGTGTTTGACGCCCAGGAACATCCCGCGGCTCGTGACGTCCATCACCTGCTGCCACTTGTCCACAGGCGTGTCTTCGATACTCGTGGTGTCCTGGGTTCCAGCGATATTCACAAGGTAGTCGAGCCGGCCGTGTCGCTCGACAACGCCTCCCACGACAGTCTCCCAGTCACTCTCGCTGGTCACATCGTGGCGCACGAACTCAGCGGTAAACCCTGCGTCGCGAATGCTCCGGGCGGACCGTTCGCCTCGCTCATCCCGCACATCTGTGAGCACAGCCGCCTTGCCGCCTTCGCGGAGGAAACGCCACGTCGTGGCTCCCCCGAAGCCCATCAACTCACCTTCTGAGGACGATGCGGAGCCGGTGACCAGCAGCACCTTCCCGTCAAATCTTCCGGGGATAATGTTGGGTTGCGATGCCACGGTGAGACTCCTGACGGGTCATTTGTAGAGCCGGGATCAGGTTCGACCCGGCCGGCAGGCAGACAATTATGGACTACCGCTGGACCGCCACAACGAGGTTTGGCAGCAACAGTCCAAACAGTCCGAGGAACAGCAGGAACGTAACCAGGACGTGCCGTTTCCATGTGCGCAATAACGCCAGTCCAGCGATCATGGCGAATGCGGACAGGAACGTGATCACCAGCAGGAACGCGGCGCTCGGAACCAACGGGGCGTCGGCCTCGTCCGGTCTGATCCCGCCGACCAGCGCGCCGAGCAGCCCTCCGACGAGCATCCAGCCGCCGACCGCCACAAGTCCGCCAACGACGATGACTAATCCCAGCCGGGACTCTGGACGCCCGAACGCTGCCGGCGGCCGGTGTGAAAGGATAACCAGCCAGTAAGCCTGCGCGGCCAGTCCCAGTATTGCTCCGGCCAGCGCGCCGGCAACGAACTCGCCCACCTAAACGTCCTCTCCCGCTCTGGCAGGGGTGAACGGCTCGGTGAGGAACGCACGCCAGCCTCGTGTCCGCTCAAGCAGGAGCTGCCACGTCGTCCCGATCTCCTTCACAGGCGGCACGCAGAACATCGAGGGACCGGCGCCGCTCAACACGACCTCCCGCGCTCCCAGTCCCACAAGCGCGTCGTGATAGGTGTCCCAGCCCTCAAACACCTCAGGGGCCAGGTCCTGGAACGCATTAAAGAAGAACTCCGGCGGCGAGTCGTGACCGGCGCGTATTCGCGCAGCCAGCTTGTGGGAAAGCGCTCCTCGGGTATACCGGTTCGGTCCGATCAGCGAGAACAGGGTCTGCGTCTTGTTGCCGACGTGGATGCCAGGAGAGAGAACGAGAACGCGGTCGATGGCCGGCGGCGGGAGAGGTGTGATGTCCTCTCCCCTGCCCTGCACGAGTGCCGTGCCTTCGTGCACCAGAAACGGCACGTCCGATCCTACCCTGGCGCCGATCTCTGCAAGCTCAGCAAGACTGAGACCAAGTCCCCAGAGACGGTTCAAAGCCCTCAACGTCGCAGCGGCGTCAGCCGACCCTCCGCCGAGTCCCGCTGCCTCCGGAATACGCTTTTCAAGCGAGATCAGCGCTCCGCAGCTTGTTCCAACCGCGTCCAGGAGCGCATTGGCGGCGGTCATGACGAGATTGCGCTCGGGCGGTATGCCGCCGTCGTCTTTTAACTCAATCCGGTCAGACTCCTGCGCCGTGACTACGTCGTGGAGGCCGATCGTCGTCATGACGGTCACCAGGTTGTGATAGCCGTCTGCGCGCTTGCCGAGCACCTCAAGCGTGAGATTGATCTTGGCGTGTGCCTGTTCGGTTACCGTGCTCGACAAGCGATCACCTGTTGAGAGCCTTTTTTCGATCATCTCGAGAAGTTCCGTGGACGACGAACGGCCGGCCTGCGTCCCGCCACCGGGAAAGCATCGTTTTCCACTCGTCAATAGACAGCGTCGCCGGCCTGCGCTCCATGTCGATATCCGCTGACTCCACGAGCGCCCGTGCGAGCGGGGCGTCAACGTTGAGCCCCTTAGCAAGCGAGTTATGGAGTTGCTTGCGAGGCGCCCGGAACCCCGCCTTCGCCAGCCGGAAGAAGTCACCCTGATCGCCAGGCGGGACGAGCGGGACGGGACGCGGCGTCAGTTCGACAACAGACGAGGTTACCTTTGGCCGTGGAGTGAACGCTTCTGGCGGAACGTCGAAAAGCACATCGACCTTTGCGTAGACCTGCACCGCCAGTGAGAGCATGCCCATCTGACCGGGCTCAGCCCGCATCTCGTTGGCAACCTCTCGCTGCACCATCACCACCATACGCTCGGGCGGATGGCTCGACTCCAGGAAGTTGCGGATGATGGGCGTTGCGGCGTAGTAAGGGAGGTTAGCGACCAGCGTGTACTTGCGGCCAGCGACCTGGCGCAGTGACGAAGGGTCGACGGTCCGGGCGTCAGCCTCAACGACGTCGACAGACTCTACGCCAGCGTACCTGTCACTCAGCGCCTCGGCGAGAGCGTGGTCAAATTCGATCACAGTGAGACTTGCGGCGCTGCTGGCAAGCTGGTAAGTCAGCGCGCCTTTGCCCGGCCCGACTTCCAGGACCGCGGTCCCTGAGGTCAGGCCGGCGCGGTGAATAATTCGGACGGCGACCGAAGGGTCGGTGAGGAAGTTCTGCCCAAGCCGCTGTGGTGACATCTTTCTCACATTAGCCGGACGGCGAGCGCATGGTCCTGCATGTCTGCGTAGCGGCGTGGCGATCTGCCAAACCCTTCGGGCCCCGTCGAGCCCAACCGGGCCCCGGTGGGCGACTATGGTTGCCGTTGATTGCGCCAGAGCCGGTGTTCCAACATTAGAAGATAGAGTGGTCGTGCACCCCGAAGTCGGCCCGTGACCATCACATGCCTGCGAAAGCGACTCGAGCCCGGGAATTCCGCGGCACCCGAGGGATCCAACTTACCGTTGCTTCCTTCCGGACCTGGCGGGGTTCGCAGGACCTCGCCGCGCGGGACCAGGCTCTCAACACCGCCTGCCGCAGACAGAGGTAACAAACACTAAAGTCTCGTTCAGGGAGTTAAGCCTCGCTATAGCGGATTGCGAGTTCAGAGTGCCGCTAACTCCCCGCCTAGCACGACCAGTTCCATCGTACTACTGGTTACCCCACATGGTCACGTCATAAACTCCACATAGTGCTTGCTCCGGGAAGCCAATATGGTTGGATATAGCTATGAGTACTCAAAACAGACCCATCCGGAAAGCCGTTATTCCTGTCGCCGGCCTCGGGACCAGGTTCCTGCCGGTCACGCGGGCCGTCCCGAAGATCCTGTTGCCGGTCCTTAACGTGCCAGTGATCGAGTACGCGGTGCGCGAGGTGGTCAACTCGGGGATCACCGACATCGCTATAGTCATGTCACGCGGCATGGAGTCTGTGGCAAGTTATTTCGGAGAACAGCCGGAGTTGGTCAGGACACTGGAGGAGCGCGGGCGGGCCGAGCTTGCGGCGTTGCAGCGCGAGATATCGTCTTTGGCGAACATCACAACTCTCTACCAGGACAATCCGAAGGGACTGGGCCACGCAGTGCTGATGGCGCGTGATTTCGTTGGCGATGAGCCGTTCGCGGTGCTCCTGCCAGACGATGTCATCTGGTCGGACACTCCGTCCACGAAGCAGCTAATCGATGTCCGGTCGGCGCATGGCGGCTCAGTCATTGCCGCTCTTGAAGTACCTGATGAGGTGGTTTCCCAGAAGGGGATCATCGATGGCGACGAGGTGGCGGATCGCGTTGTCTCGGTGCGAGGTCTCGTGGAGAAGCCAGCTCTTGAGGATGCGCCGTCGAACCTGTCGATCATCGGCCGGTATGTGCTCGACCCTGCGGTGTTCGAGTATCTGTCTGGCGAGCACGCCGGAGCAGGTGGGGAGATACAGCTCACGGACGCCATCGAGGCAACGCTCGGCGCTGTTCCCGTTCACGCCTGCCGGTTCAAGGGACATCACGTCGACACCGGCAACCCTGGCGGAATGCTTCAGGCGGCGCTGTACGAGGCGGGCAGAGACCCGGCGCTCAGGAAGCTGGTCAACGAGGCTATTTCGGCCTGGGAGTAGCCCTCCACCTCCCTCCACCGTAATCTGCCAGCACATCGCCCGGCGATCCCAGCGCGGGTTCTGGACGATCCAGGTACAGCGACTGTGATCCAACTCCGCCGCGTCTGCGAATAACCTCCTGCGTGCGCTCGCGGAAGGGTGCAGGCTGACACCGCGCTAGCCAGCAGACCGGTTGGCTAACCCGGAACGATCTCCATGCTAGAGAGGATCACCCGTTGCTGTTCAACTCCCGACGCCTGACGCGCAATCCGTTCCTTCTGGCCGCTACCACAGGAGTCGCGCTGCTGGCAGCCGCCTGCTCGAGCGGCGCCACTGAGCCGACCGGCACGCCACGGCCAACACAGACGGCTGTGGCCGTGGCGACAGCTACGAGCACCCCTGTGCCCACGGCAACGTCGACACCGAGTGATCCGGCGGCAACCGTAACGCCGGTCTCCCCCACAGCAACAACGCCACCATTGCCAACCGCAACAGCGCCGCCAACGGCGACTGCAACAGCCACTCCACCGCCAACCGCAACCTCCGTTCCTGCCCCCACGGTGTCTCCGACAGCCACCTCAGTCCCGCCGGCTGCCACTCCGGTCATCGCCGTTACTCCGGGCGTCGTGAACACGGTCGAACTGGTCGCCGCAAAGGACAACACGCTTTACCAGTCTTCGATCGGGGCCACCAGCAACGGCGCGGGCCGGGGGCTATTCGTCGGATTGACCAACGGCGAATCGCTGAGACGGGCCCTCGTCCAGTTCGACATCGCCAGCGCTGTGCCGGCAGGTGCAACTATCGAGAGTGTCGAGCTGTCTCTAACAGTCACCAGGACCGTCGCCGGCGGCCAGCCGGTCACAATTCACCGTGCGACGAAAGCCTGGGGCGAGGGAGCTTCCGACGCCGCTGCGCAGGAAGGCAGCGGCACTAACGCGATGCCAGGTGACGCAACGTGGACACACAGCGTGTCACCTGGTCAGACCTGGCAGACGCCGGGTGGTGACTTTGTGGCCGCGTCGAGCGCCCAGTTGAATGTGCAGGCTTCTGGCAAGTACACCTGGCTATCGACCGCTCAACTCGTCGCAGACGTGCAAGCATGGATCGACAGCCCTTCTTCGAACTTCGGATGGGTGCTGAGGGGAGACGAGGCTGAGACCAAGTCGACCAAGCGCTTCGCAAGCCGGGAGGACTCGAGCGCTTCGGTGAGACCGGCGCTGGTCATCCGCTTTACCCCTGCGCAGTAAGGCCAGGCTCACCCCGTGGCCGCAGCCGGTGCGAGATGCGCCACAGGACGATGCCGGTCGTTATCACCAGCACGCCGGCCCCTCCAAGCGCCCACTGCACGCCGATCCATCCGCCGAGAGCACCGAGGCCGAGATGTCCGAGCCAGCCGAACCCGATGGCGAAGACCCACCCGCCAATCACCCGGCCGCGCATGTGCTCCGGCGCGTTTCGCTGCAGCAACGTCCACTGCATCGCGTCGAATGCGCCCGCGGACATGCCGACTCCGGCTATAAGAACCATCGAAAGAGGCAACAGCCCGGACGATGCGAACAGGACCAGGAAGCTGCCATACATCAGTGTGATCAGCACCAGCAGCCGCTCCTTGTGTTCATAGTCGCCAAGGACTGAGAGGCCAATGACGCCTGCCAGTGATCCCAGCGCGGCCATCATGTTGAGCGCGCCGAGACCGGTCCCCGCTGTGCCGAGTACTTCGACCGCTACCGATGGCAACAGCGCGCCAAATGCGAAGCCGAACATCTCCACCAGCACTGCGACGATGAGCAGCGTGCGGACAGCCGGGATACCAAAAAGAAGTCGCAGGTCAAGGTATGACTGCCGGAACAGTTGCCGCCAGAATGCCACGATGTTTTCTGGTCCGGGTCCAACGGATGCCGCCGGAGCGGTCCTTTGCACCTTTATCAACAGCGTGGCGAGAGCTGCGGCGACAAATGCGCCAGCGCCGACTCCGAGAGCAGACGGAGCGCCAATGCCGTCTATAACGAAGCCGCTCAACAGGCCGCCGAATGCGCCGATTCCTCGCGCGCCCACCGACTGCACCGCTACGGCGTTCATACGCAGTCTTTTAGGCACCGAGTCAGTGACGAGACCCTGTGTCGCGGGGACCTCGAACGACTGGCCTATGCCACCGAGCGCAGTGAGTATGAATACCAGCCAGATTGCTGATGGCCCGTAAGCTGCGACTGCCGCAAGACCGCCCAGTATCGCTGTCTTGTAGATGGCCGTGATGCCCAGGACCCTGCTACGTGGCCAGCGGTCTACGATTGAGCCTGCGATGGGGGCGAAGATGACGCCCGGGGCCTGGCGAGCGGCGAAAGACGCGGCGGTCAGGAAGACCGAGCCTGACTGGTTGAAGACGAAAAAGCCGACGACGATGCGTTCGGTCCAGTTACCCAGGGAGAGCAGGACGGTGGCTGCCCAGACCCGGCGAAAACCGGCGACTTCCCAGGCACGTCGCGGGTCACGGCGCTGCGGTGATGTGTCATGAGGGACGGCTTCGGACGCTGACGGGGCGTTTGGAGATGGCCGGTTTGTGCCGCTGTGTGGTTCCACCCGGCAAATAGTACGCCGCGGCGGGAGTTGCGCCACCGGGCCGCAGGGCAGGCGCGCCACGACGGTTCCGCCTATGGACGCCGCGCCGACTGCCCCCTGTATGTGACCTGCTGGTGTTCAGGTGGAATGACGAGGATCGGATGCTCGGACGAGCGTATGACGGTGTCCGCAACGCTTCCGAGCAGCCAGCGCCTGACTCCCGACGCGCCGTGCGAGGTCATCACCACCATCCTGTCCTCGGACTCTGAGGTTGATTCGATGATTGCATTCGCCGCGGTCTTCCATGAGCGGTGAAACTCTGCCTGGATGCCGTGGCGGGCGGACCGTTTCACCAGGCTGTCGAGATAGGCGTTCATCTTCGCGGCATGGCCGCCCTCATGGTCGGGCATCTGTGCCGGGTCAGACATCGCGAACTGTGCGTATGAGGCGTTCGGAGCGCGTCCATTTACAAATAACACACGCCCTGCCGATGACATGGCGATGGCCTCCGCATAAGGAATGGCGCGCTCGCTGAAGTCTGACCCATCGATCGGAACGACAACCGTCCCTGGGAGACCTCCGCCGTCTTTGAAACCTGCCACGTCTCCCGGGCGGACTAACAGGACGGGGATTCCGGCGGCGTGGAGCACGCGGTCCGCAACGCTGCCAAGAACTCCTCTGACAAGTGTTGACCTGCGCCTTGTGGTCATGGCGATCAGTTGCGCATTGAGTTCATAAGACTGGGTGATGATCTGCTCAGGCGGATCGCCAGTGACCACGTGACCGGCCACCGTCACTCCGCGCTCTTGAAACCAGTCCGCCTGCGTCCTGAGGTAGGAGCGGGCGTACTCCGTTTCCTCCTCCTCCAGCTCCTCGGCGGACTGCTCGGCCATCTCTGAGGCTGTGCCATATCGCCTTACGGACTGGAGTTTCGAAGGGTCGATCACGGCGAGCAGGTCGACGGCAGATTTCAGTTCGGCTGCCAGGTCAACAACCCAGTGCCGGATCTTCTCAGAGTTTGGCGAGCCGTCGAGGGGGATCAGAATTCGGTCAAACAACCACGCCTCCTCGTTCCCTGGGGCGGCAGTTCCGTTACAGGCTTTGACAGTAGATCTCTAATATCGCGCCCGTGCGGACAGGGCGATTAGCGATCCGCCCTGAGATCATCCTCTCAGCTTACTCACGTCCCCCGCATGCGGTACAGCCTGTCTCCGGTACGTACGCGGGACTCTACCTTGATCGCAACGTCGTCACCGGGGAACGCGTCGGAAACCGGTTTGTGGTCGATCTCCATTGAGCCGACGACCTGCCCGAAGTCCGTAGTGCGACCAACGAAATGAACCTTATCTCCCTGGTGAACGGGGGCGATCAAGTCCACAACGGCCACCCCACGATGGCCGAAGTAGTGAGTCACTCTCCCGGTCAACCCGGCGGCTGGCATATGCCTCACCTCGCCAGCGCCGTACATCAGGTCATACATGACCTGTCCGAAAGACTGGATTATGTCCGTGTGGGAGATGACACCAAGAAGCTTGCCGCCTTTGACGACCGGCAGCCGCCGGACGTGCCTCTCCCGCATAGCGTGTGACGCCTCCACGATGTCGACGTCTGGCCCGATCGAAATGACTGGAGCGCTGAGGTACTCGCTAACGAGGCGGCTGTCAGGCATCTCTCCCTCACCGACGCAGCGCACCAGGAGGTCCCGGTCCGTGATCACGCCTTCCGCAGTGTCGCCACGCCCAACGACCAGCATGCCGACGTCTTCGCGGGCCATCAGGGCGGCCGCGTCAGCCACAGACGCGCTAGGCTCGATCATCACCGCGCCGTAGACCATCACATCTTTTACCTGCATGGCAGTCACTCCTGTCCGGCGGTTGATATACGGATACTCAGGGTAGTGACAATGGCGCGTCGTCAGCGTGTAGATCAACCCCATGGCAGTGAGTTCCGCGTGAGTGATTTGGTGGACGCGAGCAGAAACCGTGGGCGGAATGGCTTCGGCAGGAACGTACACAGGCCGTTCCATTTGCAGAATTGCGGCAACGCGCTTCTGCCGGGCCGCCTGCGACGCCGCACTACAGGAGGCGCGTCAACTCTTGACGGGGTGCTGGCGTTCCAGTGTTAGCACCGCCATAAACGCCTCCTGTGGCACCTCGATCGCGCCGATCATCTTGGCCCTGCGTTTCTTGCCTTTGGCCTGCTTCTCAAGGAGCTTCCGCTTGCGGCTGACGTCGCCGCCGTAGCATTTTGCAAGGACGTTCTTGCGCATAGCTGTGATGTTCTCCCTGGCCACGATCTTGCCGCCAATGGCGGCTTGAATCGGCACCTGGAACATCTGCCTCGGGATCAGCTCTTTCAGCTTGGCCGCCAGCTGTTTGCCCTGCGACTCCGCATATGAGCGGTGGATGATTAGCGAGAGAGCGTCCACGGGCTCGTGGTTGACAAGAATATCGAGCTTCACCATGTTTGACTGGCGAGGCTCGATCAGATGGTAGTTAAGAGAGGCATAGCCGCTTGTTGCCGACTTCAGAAAGTCGTGGAAGTCGACCAGGATCTCCGAAAGAGGGATGTTGTACTCCAACAACACGCGGGCGTCCTGCGAGGCGCCGCCGCCGGCCGTGTCCTGTGTCGGCTGCAGGTACTCCATCTTCACGTACTCGCCGCGGCGGAGTGTCACGAGCTCCATGATTCCGCCGATGTAGCGCGACGGCGACAGGATGGTGATGTTGACCCACGGCTCGTATATCTTCGCGATTCGCTGCGGCTCCGGGAGTTTGGACGGGTTGTCGACCTGTATTCGGGTGCCGTCCGTTAAGTCAACGGTGAACGAGACGCTCGGCGCGGTGGCAATCAGGTTCAGCCCGTACTCTCGCTCTAGCCGCTCCTGGACCACGTCCATGTGGAGCAGACCGAGAAAGCCGCACCGGAACCCGAAACCGAGCGCTGCTGACGACTCCGGCTCATACACAAGCGAGGCGTCGTTAAGTTGCAGCTTCGAGAGTGCGTCGCGGAGCTCAGGGAAGTCGTCTCCTTCGGCGGGATATATGCCGGTGAATACCATCGGCATCTGCCGCGCGTAACCGGGCACCGGACGGTCAGCGGGGCGTGCAGCGTGCGTCAACGTGTCGCCGACGCGGCAGTCGCGCACGTTCTTAAGACCGGTTGCGACGTAGCCGACCTCGCCGACGCCCAGCGAGTTTGATTTGGTAAGCACCGGGCTGAAGTAGCCGGCTTCGAGCACCTCCGGCTCTATGCCGGTGCCCATCAACCTGACCCTCTCACCTGCCCTCAACGAGCCATTCACGACCCTGATGTAAGCGACCACGCCCTTGAACTGGTCGTACTTGGAGTCAAAGATCACCGCCTGCAGCGGGGCCGCAGGGTCGCCCTTCGGTGGCGGGACGAGCTTGATCACCGCCTCCAGGAGTTCGACTACGCCTTCGCCAGTTTTGCCTGACGCGTAGAGGATCTCGGAGTCCTTGAAGCCGAACGCCTGCTTTATCTCGTCTGCGACACGTTCCGGCTCTGCCGCGATCATGTCGATCTTGTTGATCACCGGAATGATCTCAAGATCGTGCTCAAGCGCCATGTAGATATTCGCCATCGTCTGGGCCTGGATCCCCTGCGTGGCGTCGACCAGCAGCAGAGCGCCTTCGCACGCCGCCAGTGAGCGGGAGACTTCGTATGCGAAGTCGACATGCCCCGGAGTGTCGATCAGGTTCAGCTGGTACTCAATGCCGTCTCTGGCAGCGTAGGTGAGCCGGATCGCCTGGGCCTTGATGGTGATGCCGCGCTCCCGCTCCAGCGCCATCGTGTCGAGGTGCTGTTCGGTCATGTCGCGAACAGCGACCGCGCCGGTCTCCTGGATGAGACGGTCGGCGAGGGTCGACTTTCCGTGGTCGATGTGGGCGATGATGCAGAAGTTACGAATTCGTAGTTGGTCCATATACACCAATTGTATTGGTACCGGAACGGAATTAGCGTTGTGCCAACCCGTTGAATCCGGCCCCTTCTGGGATTCTCAGGCGGATGTCTCAGGCGAGGGATGAGAAATGGCGCCTCACGCCGCCGCTGGAGGCGAGTCCGCTCCACGCACAGCATCGCTTGCAGAAGACCGGCACAAAGGCACGATGATCGGCGGTGGCGCTCCGGTCCCGGATAAAACGCCCTGTGTGCTCTATCGGGCTCAACGAGTGACGCGTCTGACGCGTCTATAGTTGTTCATGGAATTTATGGCGTTATTGTTTGCCACCACTTTCAGCGCTGCCGGAACCGCCCGGCCGCTACGGCGATAGCACCAGTTATTCCTTCTTGGGCCAGGTCCAGCCCGGGACTTATGGTCTCGGGAGCCGGAGGGCTGCATCCGGGTGAGCTGTGCAGGCTGTGCGGAAGGAGGCAACCGGTCTTGCCGGGATCACCCGCCTATCAAGCCACGGACCTGTCTTGCGGCCCGGCCGTGGTCGTCATTCCAATTCCGGTGTCAGTCCGTGCAATGGGCACATCCGTGTCAGGCCGCTCGCTGGCCGGCGCTGCACGCCTCGACCGGACAGGTCGGTACAGCGCCGCCACGTCGGTCGTCTCTCCCGTCTTCATGAAAATGGCGATCGCTAACAACAACGCACCGCCTGAGATGGCGGATATTCCCAGCGCCCACTGCGTGCCGAGGAACTCTGCCAGCGAGCCCAGGACGATCATGCCGAATGGCCCGAACCCGAACATGATGAACCGCACACTGATGACCCGACTGCGGAACTCCGGGGCTGCCGTGAGTTGCATGGTGATCATGTTTGTCACGAAGTAGAGCGTCGCTACCCCTGCCGCGACGCCGACGATCACCAGCGACAGCAGGAATATGTCCGATGCCGCCAGCGCTCCGACCAACCCGGCGAATATGAAGCCTGACGCGATAGTTAGTCGTTTATCACCGAACTTTGTGGCGAACGGCACGGAAGTGACTGCGCCGATGAAGGCGCCGATTCCGACTGCGACCTGTAGCGCGGCCAACCCTCCCGCACCCTGGCCAAGCACCTCTTTGGCGAGAGGCGGGAACAGCGCTCCCCACGTGTTGACGGTAAGAATTAGAGCGAATCCGGCGACGAGGTACCAGCGGAGCGTCTTGTGCCGGCCTATGTATGCGGCGCCTTCACGCATGTTCCGGAGGAAACTGCCCTGGTGCGAGGTCGTCGATTTCTTAACCGGTCTCAGGCGCGCGTATATGGGAATCGCAGGCAGTATCAGCAGTGCGCCTGTCAGACTCGCAGCGCCTGCGCCCGCTGTCGCAAGAATTAGCCCGCCGATCAGCGGCCCTGCGATCTGGGCAAGATTGAATATGGCGGGAGACAGCCCGAGCGCAGACCGCTGAAGCCGTGGCCTGACAAGGTCGCCTACCAGGGTCTGGCGAGATGGCGCATATATCGACGAAGTGACACCGTGCACCCCGGTCAGGACGAGGACGTGCCAGGCCTGCTCGACGCCGGAGAGTGTGAGCGCGGCTAACGCCGCATACGTTGCGAATACGACTAACTCCCCGATGGCCACGATGCGCGTGCGCCTGAAGCGGTCCGCCAGCTCGCCGCCGATCAGCGTGAAGACCAGCATCGGGGCGATGTACAGCACCGGCACGAGCGAAACCAGCAGCGGGGACCCGGTGAGATCGTTCACCAGCCAGCCACGCACCAGCATCTGAACAAAGAACGCGGAAAAGGAGAACAGCGACGCAATCGTGTAGCGGCGGAACTGTGTGTGCCCGAACGGCTCGAACGGGCCAATGCGGCTGATCTGGTAGACAGGCCTGTGAATGCCGCCGGTGTGCGGAGCACGCGCCCTCTTTCGGCGTTGATCGGCGTTCGCTGTTTCGCCAGTCGAGTGACCCGGAAGTTTGATTGCCGGGCGTCCTGGAATATGAAGATTCGGTTTCGTAGTGACGCCTGTCAGCAAAAGGCCGGAGCACCTGGTTCCGGCGCAATCGAACGGATATCTGGCTGTCCTCTGGCCCCGCGCCCTTTAAGTATCCTCCTGCGCCAGCCACACTTCCATACGGATTTCCGACGGTCTTGGTTGGGGATTAGTCTTAGTTAGGGATTATCAGTAGAGACGGCTACTACCAGATCCGGGAGATCTGCTCAAAGGAGTAGTAACCGAGGAGCGCGACCACGAGTGACTGCAGGGTCTTGCCGGCGAACGTTGCCGCCAGGAACCGCTTCTGATCGACGCCAGCCAGACCGGCAAAGTATCCGGCGTAGTCAAAGACTGGATTCGGCACTGCCGCAACGAAGAACGACGCCGTAGTGACGTTGTGCGTGTACCAGCCAGTCACCATCGATGTCGCACGGTGGAGACGCGTTCCGGGGCCGGGCTGAGAGCGCTCAGCCACCTTCGACCCGGCCTTGCCGAGCGCGTAGCAAGCGGCCATCCCGAGCGTGATGCCGGCGGCGGCGGCCAGGGCAAGCAGCACCGGATTAAGGACCGTCGCTCCGGCAAAGACCAGGGTGAGCGTCGGGACCGGCAAAAAGAAGGTGACGCTTCCGAGCGCGCCCATAACGAAGACTGCGGCGTAGCCGAAGGTCATCATCACGGCAGGGTCGAAGGTGGCGTACCGCTGCAGGACTATCGGCGCCGCAACCGCCGCGAGAACTACGATGAACCCTGTCCAGCCGGCCACCACGCTCCTTCGCCCTCCCCTTGTTTCAGCGGGCATACTTACCGCCACTGGGACGGGAGCGGTGGTGACCTGTTGCATGGATGGGACTCCGGGATGGGGCTACGGATGAACGACAGATGGGACCGCCATGGCCAGAACAGAAGAGGAACCGTCAGACTCCGCAGGCGGATGCTCGTTACGAGTAGTTTCGTCAGATATCGGTCCAGATTCAACACGCGAGCCGATGGCTCTGGGTGTGGGTTGCGGGTTTTGTGAATTGCTCCGGCCGGATAACAGCCCTCATTCGCCGACACATGGATGCCGCCCAATGCCTTGAGTCGTGGCAAAATACAGGTCATGACATCGATAGCCCCTGGAACGGCCGCAAACCGTCTGCTTATTGCCGACCTCGAGAACGCGGTTGGAAAACAGAACGTCGTCTGGAAACCGGAAGACCTGCTGCTCTACGAGTACGACGGGTCAATAGACCGCGCTGCGCCGCGTGTCGTGGTCCTGCCGGGCTCGGCACAGGAGACGGCCGAATGTGTAAAGGTGGCGAACCGTCACGACGCGTTCATCGTGCCGCGCGGCGCAGGCACCGGGCTCTCAGGCGGCGCGGTGCCGCTACGCGACTCGGTTGTGATCGGACTATCGCGGCTCAACCGTGTGCTGGACGTCGATGTCGAAAACCGCGTCGCTATCGTCGAGCCGGGTCTCGTCAACCTGGAGCTTTCCAACCAAGTTTCAAAGTTCGGCCTGTACTACGCGCCAGACCCTTCCTCACAGAAGGCCTGCACGATCGGCGGGAACGTGGCTGAGAACGCAGGCGGCCCGCACTGCCTGGCGCTGGGCACCACAACCAATCATGTTCTCGGACTCGAGGTAGTACTGGCAGACGGATCTCTGCTCTGGCTCGGCGGCCCAAACCGTGAGTCGACGGGCTATGACCTGCGCGGCGCATTCGTCGGATCGGAAGGCACCTTCGGCGTCGTCACCAAGGTAGCCGTGCGGCTGCTGAGGATCCCTGAGAAGATCCACACCATGCTGGCCGCTTTCACCTCTCTCGACGCCGCGTCCCAGACCGTCTCAGACATCATCGCAGCAGGTTTAGTCCCGGCTGCGCTGGAGATGATGGACCGGGTGACGATCGATGCCTGCGAGCCGGTCTATCACCCCGGATACCCGGCGGACGCAGAGGCGGTGCTGATCGTCGAGTTGGACGGGCTCACGGAGGCTGTGACTGAGCAGTCGGCGCTTGTCGAGACGATCTGCCACAAGAACGGCGCATCTGAGTTGAGGGAGGCGGACGACCCGGCGAAGCGGGCGGACCTGTGGGCTACCCGGAAGGGTGCGATCGGCGCGTTCGGGACCATCGCGCCCAGCTACTACCTGGTGGACGGCGTGGTGCCCCGCACGAAGCTGCGGGATGTGATGCGGCAGGTGAAGGCTGTTGGCGACGAGCTTGGCCTGACGATCGGCAATGTCTTCCACGCCGGCGACGGCAATTTGCACCCCTGCATCCTCTTCAACGAGCGGGAGCGCGACGAGGTCAGGAAGGTGATCCAGGCGGGCGAGCGGATCCTGGAGATCTGCGTCGCAAACGGCGGGGCGCTGTCCGGCGAGCACGGCATAGGCATCGAGAAAAAGGCTTACATGCCGCTCGTGTTCACCGAAGCCGATATGGATGCGATGAAGGGACTGCGGGAGGCGTTCCTGAACCCGCAGCCTGAAGATGAGTCCGGGGCCGGTGGCGGTGTCGCAACCGGCAGATCGGCTACTCCTGTCTCCGAGCGGTTCAACCCCGGCAAGATCTTCCCCGGTGGCGCGAGCCACGGCGAGGCTTATGGCATCACCGAGCACTCGGTGCGGCGGTCAAGGCGCGGCGACGAGGTTTAGAGGACTGTAGGACGGGGCCGCTGCTCGCCACAGTCGCAGCGCGCGCACTCGTTCGCGCCGCCTTTGGCCTGGATTCACCGCCGGGACCGCCATACTCGGCATGACCCGTAGGGCTGGCTGAGAGCCGCGCCTGTGCCGGGACAGCCCTGATGTAGACTGACGCTCCTTCGCCAACCGCAGAGCTTCACCACTTGTGACAATCTCAGGCGACAGTCTCAGGCGACAATCCCAGGGAGCACCAATGACATCCTCCAGAAAACTCCGCATCGGGCTCATCGGCGCGGGCGGGTTCGCCAACACCCACATGCAGCACCTTTCGCGCCTCGGCAACGCGGAGGTGGTTTCCTTCATGCGACGCGACCGCGGAGCGCTGGAAGCTATGCAGAAACGCTGGAACGTGCCTGAGGGTTACACCGACTACCGGGAGATGCTTGAGAAGTCGGACATCGACGCGGTGGACATAGTCACGCCGACCGACTCGCACCGTCAGATCGCTATCGACGCAGCGGCCGCAGGCAAGCACATCCTCTGTGACAAGCCGCTGGCCCTGACTGCGCAAGACTGCCGCGACATGCTCGATGCAGCGGAGAAGGCTGGCGTAATCCACTCCACCAACTTCAACCAGCGCGGCAACATGCCGGTTGGCCGCATCAAGCGGTACGTCGACGCCGGTTACGTCGGCAAGCTCTATCACCTGAACATCTGGTGGGGCATGAGCCTGCAGCACAACGCGCGGCCGGAGGTGCTTTCTTGGCGCTTTAAGCCGGAGAGCGGCGGCGGCTCGGTTTACGAGATAATCCACGTCTTCGACATGGCGCGGTTCTTTGGCGGTGAAGTCGCGCGCGTCACCGCAATGCTGAACACCGCTGAGGCGCGCCCGCCGTTCGCGGACCGGCCAGAGGGGATGGACGTCAAGATCCCGGACTCATCCGCTTTCATGCTCGAGTTCGTCAACGGCGGATACGCTGTGATACACACCAGCTTCGTCTCTCGCGGGACCGACCCTGACGGCGGCACTCACGCCCGTGTTGAGGTGACTGGTTCGACAGGCAGAATCGAGTCGGACGGCCGGTTCGGCCTGAAGGGCTATTCCGGCGATGCCCGTGGCCCGCTGGCTCAGCTTGAGCCGGGGCCAGACTACACGCAACCATACGAACGCTTCGTCAACGCCTGCCTGGCCGGTGACCAGTCACTGGTGGAGACGAGTTTTTTCGATGGGCTGAAGGCGGCAGAGATCGTGGACGCAGCGTACCGGTCATGGGAGACCAAAAGCTGGGTGGATTTGCCGCGCTAGGCGTTTGCGGGCCGATGGCACGCGCCGCCGCTTACCGTCCGTCGCTTACTGGCCGCCGCTCTTTTAGAGCAGGGTCAACGCGCAGCGCGCAACGCGGGTATCCTGTGGCCGCCAGTTGCCCCGAGGCAGGCGGCCCCAAATGGCCCGGACTTGCCCGGACTGGCCTAAGCCGGGCGCACATGCCAGAAAACCTCAAAGGAGGACTCACATCACTCTCGAATACGTGAAGCTGGGACGTACCGGCGTCAAGGTCTCGAACATCTGCATCGGCACAGACAACTATGGCAACGAGTTCGGTTGCGACGAGAAGACCGCACACGCCATTCTCGACCGTGCGCTCGGCTACGGCATCAACTTCGTAGACACATCAGACTCCTATGCAGACGGCCGCTCCGAGACGGTGATCGGCAACTACTTCAAGAAGAGCGGGCGCAGGGACGAAGTTGTCCTCGCGACCAAGTTCCGCTCACGGGTGGGCGCGGGCGTCAACGACATCGGCGCGTCCCGTTACCACATCGTCCGCGCCGTCGATGCCTCACTCCGCCGGCTGCAGACTGACCGCATCGACATGTACTACTGCCACTCGTGGGACGCCGAGACGCCGGTTGAGGAGACGCTGAGGGCGCTTGATGACCTGACCCGTCAGGGCAAGATCGTCTACGCCGGATGTTCGAACTTCCCCGCGTGGATGCTGACCAAGTCGCTCTGGGTGTCAGACGTGCGCAACATCTGCCGGTTCGAGGCCGTGCAGAGCGTTTTCAACATCCTGCAGCCGGGACTCGGCATGGAGGTTATCCCGCACGCCCACGCCAACAGCGTCGCCGTTGTGCCATACTCGCCGCTCGCCAGCGGCATGCTCACCGGCAAGCACCCGCGCTCGGGTCCGCTTGAGGACTCCAAGTTCGGGGCGCGGGACAGCGCTCGCGGAGGAGCGCTCAAAAACCGCTACTGGAACGACTCACGGCTCGACACCGTGGACAGGCTGGCCGCGGTGGCTGAAAAGCATGGCCAGCCGATGGTGCGCCTTGCGCTGCAGTGGGTTTCAGACTTCCCCGGAGTCACCTCGCCGATCTTCGGGGCCAGGCGTGTCGACCAGATCGAGGGGATCATCGAGGCTCACTCGGTGAGGGCGCCGGACGATGTGATGGCTGAAGTGATGGAGATAGCGAAGGAGTTCGCTGCCAGCAGCCCGATGGTGTATCCGCCCCAGCCAGCCGGCGCGTTCGGCCGTGAGATTGCGCGGCGGGCGTGACCGCGGAGGCAGACCACCAGAAAAACTCGGCGAATGCTTCACCAAGCACAGCGAAAAGAAAATGAAACACGTAAATCTCGGCCGCACCGGCCTCAAGGTGTCTGAGTACTGCATCGGCGCAGACAACTTCGGCGATCAGACCAGCGCAGGAGACGGCGTCCGCATCATGGAGCGGGCGTTCGAGGCTGGAGTCAACTTCATCGACACCGCCAACTCGTATGGACCCGCCGATAAGAAAGGCATCTCGGAAGAGATCGTTGGACGGTTCATCAAGAGCCGCCGCTCGAAGGTCGTCCTCGCCACCAAGGGCAGGAGCCGCATGGGCGACGGGCCGAACGACGAGGGCGTCAACCGCAAGTACGTGATGCAGGCGATAGACGACTCGCTGCGGCGGCTCGGAACGGACTATGTGGACCTCTACCAGATCCACGCGCCGGACCCGACGACGCCTATCGACGAGACTGTTGACGCCTATAACGATGTTGTGCGGGCGGGAAAAGCTCGCTACATCGGAGTATCGAACTTCGCCGGATATCAGCTTACCGAGGCGCTGTGGAAGCAGGACCGGCGAGGACTGGCGCCGTTCGTGAGCGTCCAGCCACGCTATAACCTGCTCTATCGAGAGCCTGAGCGAGAGCTATTCAAGGTGTGTGCTGACCAGGGAGTCGGCGTGATGGCGTACAGCCCGCAGGCGGGCGGCTTCCTGCTTGGGAAGCACCGCAATTTCGAGGCGCAGACAGGGACGCGGTTCGCAGAAGACTTCCGGGCGGCGAATTTCTATCGGCTAACCTACTGGAACAAGCCAACCTTCGATGCCATGGAGAGCTTCATGGCCGTAACAGAGAAGTATGGCGTGAGTGCCAGCGCGCTGGCACTGCGCTGGGTCATCAGCAACCCGGTGCTCACTGCGTGCATCGTCGGCGCACGGACCATCGAACAACTCGAACAGAACCTTGCGGCATGGGACGAAGAGGTGCCGCAGGGGGCTTTGGACGAGGCGACCACAATAGGCGACCTGCTCTGGGACGCAGCGCCATGGAAGCCTCAGATGCAGAACAACCGTGGGCCGTCGCCCTTTCCGGGCGTCAGCACCCGGCTGCAACCGGTATCCCCGGCTTGAACCCTTGCGGTGACGGGGTCTGCAAAGGCAAATGAGAGAGCCGTGTCAGTCCAGCGTCAGCGGCGACGGCTGTGACCGCAATTACTGCCTCTTGGGAGAGGCAACCCGGTCAGGCCGGTCGTGCCGGTCAGGCCGGTCATGAAAGAGGGAAAAATTGGCTGCGAAGGTACTTGTCACGAGACGGCAGTTCGAAGACCAGATGGACCGCCTGCGGTCGGAGGCGGAGACGATAGTGCTGACCCGGCCTGCGCCGGCGACGCGGGAAGAGCTGCTGCATGCGGTGAAGGACTGCACCGGGATATTTGCCCACATCACAGACCGCATCGACGCAGACGTGATGGACGCAGCCGGAAGCTCACTGAGGGTCATCGCCGAGTTTGGCGTCGGCTATGACAACATCGACACCGCCGCCGCGAGCGAGCGCAACATCGCAGTCGGCAACACGCCGGGAGTCCTCACCGAAACAGCCGCAGATTTCACCTTCGCGCTTATTCAGTCGGCGGGACGGAGGCTTACGGAGAGTGACCGGTTCGTACGGCGTGGCGAGTGGAAGTGGTTTGACCCGCTTGACCTCCTTGGGCTGGATATCAACGGCTCCAAGCTCGGCATCGTTGGACTCGGGCGTATCGGGAGCGCAGTCGCAAGACGGGCGCTCGCCTCAGGCATGGAAGTGATCTACTTCAACAGAAATCAGCCGGCGGACGACCTGGGTTGCAGGCGGGCCGGCTCCCTGGACGAGTTGCTGGCAGAATCGGACTTCGTCTCGCTACACTGCCCTCTCACGCCTGAAACGTACGGTCTAATCGGCAGCGCACAACTGAAAACGATGCAGAGTCACGCAGTGCTCGTAAACACGGCGCGCGGACCGATAGTCGACACGGATGCGCTGACCGAAGCCCTGCGCTCAGGCGCCATCGCGTCTGCGGCGCTCGACGTCACGGACCCGGAGCCAATCCCGGCGGGCCACCCGCTTCTCCGGCTGGAGAATGTGACGTTGCTGCCGCACATCGCCTCGGCAACCGTCGGCACCCGCAAGAAGATGTCGCAAATGACGGTGGACAACATCCTGGCCGTGCTCCGCGGCGAACTGCCTCCGAACTGCGTCAACAGCGAGCACATCAACTGGAGTTAACGGCAGACTGGGACGCGCCTAGCCGATTGACATCACGACCTTGATCACATCGTCTGTGTAGTTGGCGTACATGTCGTACGCCTTCTGCACGTCTTTGAACGTCATGTTGTGGGACTTCAACTTCGCGGGGTCAACCCAGCCTCGGTCCTTAAGCGCAACCATCTCCCTGATCTCCTTCGTGGGCTGGTCCGTGCCCGCTATCTGAGTCGGGATGATTGTGCAGGCCTTACGCATCCAATCGGCGTGGACGAACGACGTGCGCTCCTTGATCGGGCCTGTGAGAGAGAAGCTTATGAATGTGCCGTGACGCTTCACGATCTTGATACAGGTCTCAAAACCCGCCGAGTCGCCGGAGGCATCGACCACGATGTCTACGCCGTTCCCTCCGGTGATCTCTTCCAGCACCTCTTCAAGGTTCTCTTTATCAGGATTGACGGTATGAGTCGCGCCGATCTCGTGGGACTTCTTGAGCCGGTAGTCCAGCCTGTCTATGCCGATGACCTGCTCTGCGCCCTGCGCCTCGGCGATCATGGTGAACGAGAGGCCGATTCCGCCCTGCCCAAGGACAGCGATGCGCTTACCGGCCGGGTTGCCCCAGTGCTTGGCCGAATACAGCACCGTCCCAGTGTGCTGGCACATCACCCAGTCGTCTATCGGGCCGTAGTCCGGGATCGGGATCAGCCGGAGCGCGTCCTGGGTAATGTATTCGACCAGGCCGCCCGAGCCGCGGGTTGGGATCACGATGGCCCGTTGACCCTCTTTTACACCCGGCATCCTGCTTTCGACCACCGTGCCTGCAATCTCGTGGCACGGAAGGCCGGGCGCCATCGGGTAAGACTCCTCGGGAAGCGGCGCGTGGTAGGTGCTGTGAATATCGCTCCCGCACACCGAGACCGCCTCTACTTTTACCTTGGCAAAACCATCCTCGGTCACGGGCTCCGGAATGTCCACGAAGTCAAATGTGGTGGGAGCAACCAGCCGCGCAGCTTTCATCCGTCTGTGATCCTCCTGTAACGGGGTTAGTTCGAGCCGCCTGGAACTTTACACCTGCGCCGGTGGGAAGTCAGCCCGGAGAGGCTCATTGCGGCTTGTGACACGAGGGTGGCAGCTTATGGCTCGTTGCGGTGCTACGATTCCCTAGTCACCGCAGACATGGCAGGGGACTCGCTTGCGCCACGGCCACGTCCGCCAGCCGTCAGCGCTGTGGCCGGAGACAGGTTTACTCATCCGCCGGCCTGCGCCGGTTCCCATAGGAGCAGATCGCATGAAGCCCGAGGTCAAGATCACCAAGCTCGAGGTAACGACGTTCGAATATGAGCTGACCGACGTTGGCAAGGACTACAACACCTTCAACACGGTCTACGAAAAAGGTGGCCGTATCACGCAGCGCGGCAACATCCTGACCATGCACACGGACCAGGGGATAGTTGGCGAGTACCCGACCGGTGGCCCGCCCCTTGCGGAGGTGGCCATAGCCGCGCAGTACCTGATCGGCAAGAACGCTCTTGAACGCGAGATGATCTACAACGATACGAAGAGAGGGCTCCGGCACGGCGCGATGCTAGGCGTCGGCGTGATCGACATCCTGCTGTGGGATATAGCAGGCAAACTCTATGACGAGCCGATCTACCGGCTGCTCGGCGGCTCTAAGAAGCCGCTCCCCGCGTACGCCTCGACCCTCCACGGCGACGAGAACGGCGGTCTGTCGACTCCTGAGCAGTTTGCCGACTTCGCGCAGCAGTGTCTGGAGATGGGATATCCGGCATTCAAGGTGCATGGCTGGGGACTCGCCCGCAACAACATCAAGCGTGAGATTGCGAACGTTCTTGGCCTGGGCAAGCGGTTCGAGGGCAAGCTTCACCTGCTGATCGACCCCGCGTGCGAGGTCAAGAACTTCGGCGACGCGCTGATGCTCGGCAGGGCGTGCGACGAGGCGAACTTCTTCTGGTGGGAGGACCCGTACCAGGATGGCGGCGTCTCGCAGTTCGCGCACCGCAAGCTGCGGCAGATGGTGAAGACGCCGCTCTTGCAGACGGAGCACATCCGCTTGCTGGAACAGCACGTGGACTTCATCGTGGCAGACGGCACCGACTACGTTCGCGCTGGTGCGCATGAAGACGGCGGGATAACGGGGGCCATGAAGATTGCCCACGCATCCGAGGGCTTCGGCCTGGATGTGGAGCTTCACGGTCCGAGCCCTGCGCACCGACACCTGATGTCTTCGATCCGCAACACCAACTTCTACGAGCTCGGGCTGGTGCACCCGAACGTGAGGACGACGAGGCCGCCGATCTACAAGGACTACAACGACGATCTGGACGGTGTGGACAAGGACGGCAACTTCTGGGCGCCTGACGGCCCGGGACTCGGCGTCGAGCTGGACTGGGACTGGATCAGGGCGCACCAGGTCGACTCCGGCGTGATGGCAGAGGCGTAGGCGTTGGCGGCGTGAGGCTGGCTAGCGCGTCCGGACAATGCCGTCGGGCGAAATCGACTCGACACCGGTTGTCGAGCCGAACACGACTGCCCTGACGGTTGCCTTCCGCGTCTCACCGGGCTGGAACACCTCTGCGGTGCGTGCGGATGACCCCGGCTCAGGCACACCCGCGGAAAGGCTTGTGAACGGCTCCAGGCCCACGTTGTACGTGCGGCCATACCAGGGATAGCCGCTGCCACCGCCGAACACCTGCCAGTACCAGAGGTATCTGAAGGTCTCGACAGGCCAGACAACGCCTATGCCGACGCCACGGTCGGGGTTGGTCACCGCATACCAGCCGTCTGTCAGGTTCTTGAACACCATGTAGTCTGCCAGGCGCTGTGACTTCGCAGGGAACCGCCTGAGGTCAACAGGCGAGCCGTCTGCGCCGGTTGCGTTCGGCCATTTCCCCGTGCTTCCCGGCCTTATCCGCGCCTTGCCCGTCTCCTCTGCCTGAGACGGCGAAAAGTGGTCTGCGCCGGGCAGGTCAAGAATGCAGTTCGGCGTCAGGAACGGCTCGCCCAGCGCCACGTGCTGCCCCCATTCGGCTTCAGCAGGCTCCTCTGCCTCGTTCGTCAGGCTGTCTTCGACCGTCAGCACCGCCGACCCGGACTCCAGCGTGACCGTCTTCTCTATCCAGAAAGGCGTTCGCACCGTTCTTACCCAGAACTTCGCGCTGACACGCTCGGGTGTGTCCTCGGTGATCTGAGCGTCCCATGGCATCAGGGTCGCCTCTGTGTGTTGGCCGAGCTCTGCGCCGGCGTACTGCTGCGGAGGGCCGCCCGTTGGGGCGATGGTCTGCCAGCCGCCGATGTATGCGTCATGCCAGACGCCTGCGCCCCAGCCAGTCGATGGCACCCATTTCGACACGTCACGCACGCTCCATGGCGTTCGCCACATGAAGTCGGTGTCTGAAGGCTTGTGAACAAGTTCAAAGATGTCAGCGCCCTTGTCCGCCAGCACGCTGACACGGAGCAGTTCGTTCTCGAGAACGACTGTCTTAAGACCGCGGTAGGTCCAGGCGTCCGAGATACGGCAGCCGGAGGTCCGTTCGTTCTGGTAATGCACCGGTAAACCCTACTGACTCAAACTAGTGGCAATGAGCCGGGCAGAGACCCTGGCCCGGTGACGGCCGAGTATAAACGCTGTTCGCTTTGAGGGCGCACGACTTTCACCCACTGTCGGAATCACCCATTACGAGGGGTGAATTCCCGTTACACACCGGACCCTCGATTGTTCAGACTGAAAGCAGCATGCAGCATGTAGCGGTCTGATCGCTATGCCTCATGACCGGCAATAAGAGTCCCAAGAAATTGTGCGGGATCAGACCATGGAGGACGGGTTTGGCAAGGATTCTCGTAGTCGACGATAACGCGGACGTTCGCCTTGCACTGGCGACGATTCTTGAAGACGCTGGACACGAGGTGCTTGAGGCCGAAGACGGCGAATTCGTCTTCGACCGGGTTATCGACGAGAACCCCGACCTGGTGCTCCTTGATGTGATGATGCCGCGGGTGAGCGGATTCGACGCCCTGGCAACCCTGAAAGCGGACACTCGCACCTCCCAGGTGCCGGTTATCATGGTCACCGCTAAGGGCCGGCCCGAAGACATGGCTATGGCACGCTCTCTCGGAGCGGTCGAGTACATCACGAAGCCGTGGGCAGAGGGCGACGTTGAGTTGCGGGTTGACTGGGCGCTGGCCACAATTCAGGCCAGCTAGCCGAACCGGCATCTCCCTCACGCACACCGGCCGGCCGAAAGTCCCAGATGACCGGTGTCGCAGTCCTTCTTGTAGTTATCTCCGCCTTCGCGCACGCCACATGGAACCTGCTCGCCAAACGTG
The DNA here is from genome assembly GCA_027624075.1 of Chloroflexota bacterium. Taxonomy (GTDB): domain Bacteria; phylum Chloroflexota; class Dehalococcoidia; order Lucifugimonadales; family Lucifugimonadaceae; genus JAJCYX01. The sequence continues at coordinate 56,449 of JAQBUH010000002.1, read as the reverse complement.
CAGACACTCCCGAGTTGGCGAACTGGTGGATGGCGACGTCCGGCGCGGTCATCATGCTGCCGACGGCCATGGTCCTGCTGGCGCTGGATATGCCCGGCGCCACAGGCTGGGCCTTCATCGGCGGCACGATAGGCCTTCACATCCTGTACTTCTTCACGCTTGGCCGCGCATACAGCTACGGCGACCTGTCCATCGTGTATCCAGTGGCGCGCGGCCTTGGACTGACACTTATCCCTGTGCTGGGAGTCGGCCTGCTCAACGAAACTGTGTCGGTTGTTGCCGGGCTCGGGGTCGGGTTGATCTTTATGGGAATCGTCGCTGTCGGGCTAACTTCTCGCTCACCAGACGGCGGCAGGCTAAGCATTCGCGGTGTGCTGGCAGACCGAGGCGTTCTGTTCGCGGTTGCGACAGGAGTCCTGATCGGCTCTTATTCGGTGCTGGACAAACGCGGCGTGGAACATGTGACGCCCGTGCTTTACATGTTTTTCCTGACCGCCGGAGGCTCGTTGGGGACGCTGGCGCTGATACATCGCAAGTTCACCCGGGTGCAGTTCAAGAATGAGTTCCGCGGCAACTGGAAAGGCATCGTGGCTGGCGGCTTGCTGCAGTTCCTGGCATACGCGCTTGTGCTGAGCGCGCTCCGTCTTTCCCAGGTCAGTTATGTTGGGCCGTTTCGCGAAATGGCGATCGGCATCGGCGTCGTGATGGGTGCGCTTGTGCTGAAGGAGCGTGTCACGAGGGGACGGGCGGCAGGCGCCGCGTCAGTCGCCCTGGGCGCCGCCGTTGTGGCTCTCGCGCCCTGAGGCTGTCTTGTGATGTGCCGGTATCGGCGATAGGCTGGGCCGAAATAACGCACATGCCCCACGGAGGGCCCGAATGAAACTCGGCTTTTTCACCATGCCGCTGCACCCGCCAGGCGCAAACCTGACGGAGACCCTGAAGTCAGACCTCGATCAGATCGTCAAGCTGGACGCTCTAGGTTACTCAGAGGCGTGGATCGGCGAGCACTTCACCGCCCAGTGGGAGAACATCCCGTCGCCTGAGCTGTTCATTGCGCAGGCACTCGGCCTGACCAAACAGATCAGGCTCGGCACAGGAGTGACCTGTGTCCCAAACCATCACCCGTTCGTGCTGGCTCACCGGTTGGCGCAGTTGGACCACATGGCCGAGGGACGGTTCAACTGGGGGATAGGGACGGGCAGCTTCCCCGGCGACACAGAGGTGTTCGGGTACAACGAGGGAGGCGGCGTCGATAGCCGCGCCTACACCCGCGCCGCCGTTGAAACCGTGCTCAAGATTTGGTCTGACCCCAAACCCGGCGTCTACGAGTCCCCGTGGTGGAGGTTCACAATCCCTGAGCCGCAGGACGACATCGGTCTGCGCGCCCATGTGACGCCATATCAGAAACCGCACCCGCCGATTGGCGTCGCCGGCGTTTCGCCCAACTCATCGACTCTGAAGATGGCCGGCCAGAGGGGCTGGATCCCGATGAGCATCAACCTGACGCCGCCGTCGCTGTTGAAGACGCACTGGGACGCCGTGGAGGCCGGCGCGATCGAGGCTGGCAGAACCCCGGACAGATCTCTATGGCGCGTGGCCCGTGAGGTGTTCGTTGCGGAGACGACTGCCGAGGCGCGGCGCATCGCAAGAAACGGGGTCATTGCCAGGGACTTCGAGGACTACTTCCTGCGGATCCTGCCCAAAGGCGGGATGCTGGGGATCATGAAGAATGATCCTGACATGCCCGACTCAGACGTCACGGTCGACTACCTGATCGACAACGTGTTCATCGTTGGAAGCGTAGATGAGGTGACTCAGAAGCTGTGCGACCTGCAGGGCGAACTGGGCGGCTTCGGCACACTGCTGGCGATGGGACACGAGTGGGACCCGTACGAGCCATGGCTCGAGTCGATGCGCGCACTCGCTGAAGAAGTGGCTCCGAAAGTGTCCTAGTTGAGCGTTTTCAGGTACGCGACCAGGTCCTCGACGGTCTGATCATCGAGCCGCGAGAAGTCGCTCATGACGTTGGGGAAGCCCTTGACGACGACGGCGCCGGGCTCTTTGACCGACTGCCGGATGTAGGCGTCGTCACCGCGGGCGCTGATTCCTGCAAGTCCGGGGCCGACGACGCGGTTGGAACCTGTGGAGTGGCAGGCGCCGCACGCCTCTGTGGCGAATCTTCGACGCCCACGGTCAACGTCGCCGGCCAGGAAATCGGACGGGTTGGCCGCGGAGATAACGGCGCGTTGAGTGACGGTCGCGGCTGTGTCTGCAGGGACGCTGTCACTGCCACACGCCGCGGCAAGCGCCGGGATTGCTACGGCCGCGATGAAGAGAGAGGCACTTCGAAAGAGAGGTCTCAAGTTTGCGTCACCGAGATAGTATGCTGGCGAGGCTGGCCGGTCGTCCCGGGAATATGCGCCTCACGCGGACTGCAACCCGCCTATCTCCACTCTAACGCAGGGAGGTTGCGGCGCAAGAGGTTGTGGTCCGGTTCAACCGGCCTGAGCCAACCCCGCCGCGTCCAACTCCCTGGCAGTCCCGTCGACCGTCGGATACTCAGCAGCGGCAACAGCAAGATAGCGCGCCCGGCCGCGCGCCACGCTATCATTGCGACGCTTTATAGCCTCCGGGCACTGGCAAACCTGCTGTTAGCGTCTGCCTGCCCATCCACGAACCGTCTGTACACCCCCGGGAATACGGAGATGTAAACATGAACACGCCATACCAGGGCCTGATGGCGGAAACGGTCACCCACACCGGAGCAAATGGTGATCTCATCAGCGCCTATTTCGCCCGCCCGCTGGGAGCCGGCCCGTACCCGAACGTGATCGTGGTTCACCACATGCCCGGATGGGACGACGCCACGAAGGAGATCACTCGGAGGTTCGCATACTACGGCTACAACGCCGTCTGCCCGAACCTCCACCACCGTGAGGGTCCGGGTGAGCCGGATGACGTCGCCGCAGTGTCGAGAGCTGCCGGTGGGGTGCCGGACGACCGCTTTGTCGGAGACGCCGCCGGGGCGATGGAGTTCCTGCGATCTCTGCCCTACTCCAACGGAAAAGTTGGCATAATCGGCTTCTGCTCCGGAGGGCGTCAGTCGTACCTGGCGGCGGGCCGGATCCCGGAGCTGGACGCGGCGGTCGACTGCTGGGGAGGGCGGGTGATTGCGACTCCGGACCAGCTGACAGCGCGGCAGCCCGTCGCTCCCATTGACTACACATCGGACATCAACTGCCCGCTGCTGGGAATCTTCGGCAACGATGATCAGTCACCTACGCCCGAAGACGTGAACAGGACCGAAGAGGAGTTGAAGAGGCACGGTAAGGACTATGAGTTCCACCGCTACGACGGCGCAGGCCACGGCTTCTTCGAAGTGGACAGGCCGGGCTACCGTCCCGTACAGGCGACCGAGGCATGGGGCGAGGTGCGGAAGTTCTTCGGTAGGCACCTGGCTTAGAGAAACCCGGCCAGAGCGCGGCTTCGGGACGCGGCGCAGCCACGTACCTGCGGACGTCGCAGCGCTGCACGAAGTTGCGGCGCTGAACAAGGAGGAGAAAAAAATGTGCTCGTGGATTGTTGAGACCGCTGCGATGTCAGGCGTCGCAAAGGGACCGGACGGATGGATCGACATCAACCAGGCGAACGTCTACTTCGACCACCCGTTCAAGGCGCCGATGGACCACGCGCTGATCATCGATTTCGTGCGTGACCCGGAGAGGCCAAATGGCAGGGTGGCTATAGAGATCAGCGCCGAGTCGGCAAGACGGCTGGTTGAGAGTATCAACAGGGCTCTTACGACGGGCGAGGCTGTGCATGTGCTGGGTGAGGCGACGCACGCCTGATAGGCGAGGCTAAAACGAACAGTTCCCGGGAAGGGGCACGGAATGGCTAAACGGCGAGTGCTGGTTACGGGTCTGAGCGGCGTTGTCGGCTCTGCGCTGCGGGCCGAGTTCGAACAACGGTACGAGCTGTCATCTCTATCTCGTTACGGCGCAGATGGGATTCCGGACGAGCGAAACTTCAAGGGCAACATCTCTGACCTCGACTCGATCCTCCCGGCCTTCCACGGACAGGACACCGTTGTTCACCTTGCGGCGGACCGCAGCGCCCGGGCGGACTGGGCCTCTGCGCTCAGGAACAACTTCGTCGGCACCTACAACGTCTTCGAGGCGGCGCGCGTCGCCGGGGTGAAACGAGTCGTCTACGGGAGCTCTCAACACGCCACAGGCGGCTACTACCGCGATGAGCCGTACCGCTACATCATGGCTGGCGAGTTCGACAAGGTTGAGAGGCCTTACCCGTTACTTGACGAGACGATTCCGATCAGACCGTCCGGCTACTACGGGACGTCGAAGGCGTACGGCGAGGCTCTTGGCAGCTACTACGCCGACTATCACGGTCTGAGCTCGATTCACCTGCGGATTGGGTTCACGATTTCGACAGACGATCCGACGTTCGGCGGCGGCGCCCTGGCGCTCTGGCTCAGTCATCGGGACACGGCACAGATACATGCGAAGGCGGTGGACGCGCCGCCAGACCTCAAGTACGCCGTCATCTACGCCACGTCAGACAACTACTGGAAGATCTTCTCGTTGGAGCGAGCGAAGAGGTTGCTGGGTTACGAGCCCCAGGATGACGCCGGGCCTGATCTCAACCCGGACAGTAAGATGGCAGAGCGCGACAGGACCGAGTTCAAAGTCCATGATGACTAACGGGAAATCTGTCCGGCAAGCCTGATCGGGCCAGATTACTGCTAGCTTGCGGCGAGGGCGTTTGCAAGCGCCACGCATGTGCTCACGTTCAGCTCGCACAGGATCACCGTATCGCCAACCACTGCAAACGCCTTGTATTTTGTGACGGCTGAGGAGCCGGCTCCCCGGTTACTTGCGCCGACCTGTCCGCCTTCACGGAACGCCTGGTCGATTGCCGCGGCCGCTGACTCGACGCCGAGAGTGGACGCGTCCTGGTGGGAGTTGTAGAACCGCACCTCTATGTCCTTCTGGTCGAAAAACCCGTACCAGATATCGGTCGAGCCGGGGACGGTGCCGGTCGGGAACTGCTTCGATTTCTTCCACCCGGCGGCAACTAAGTCGTCGAAGGTGAAGGAGCGTTCAGGGAAGAGAGTCGTGGAGACCAAGGCCAGGTCATCGCCGGCGCCGCCTACGGATGAGGCGGGGGCCGAGCCAGAGCCGGAACCACAGGCGATTGCGGCGGCGATCAGTGAGACTGGGAGAAGAGTCAGCGTCAGTCGCCGGACCAGACGGCTCTTCGAGGCGTCAGATCGTCCGATCGCCACATAGCGCATGGTTTTACCTCGGAACTCCTCGATAATACCGCCCCGGCCGGCCTCCGAACGGGCCAGACGGGCCAGGTCCGCCGGTCAGTTTAACAGGCAAGGTAACACACGGGGCGCGACCACGAAGTCCCGGGCAGTCTTGAACGCAGCAGACGCTATTTGGCCGCGATCAACTCGACCTTACGCACGATGTCCTTTGTGGAGACGATGTGCTTCTGCAGGCCGAGCTCCTTCTCCGTCATTCCCATCGCGAGCCCGAGAAGCTGAGGAAGGTGGATGATGGGCATATCAGCCTTGTCGCCGCGGTTTTTCTTGCGGGCTTTCGGCTGGTATCCATCGAGGTTGAGGTGACAGAGCGGACACGGCGTCACCATGGCGTCTGCGCCGCCGTCTGTCGCCGCGCCGGTGTGGTTAGACACCATTCTCAGCGAGTTGGCCTGGTTGATGAACAGGATCGGGAACCCGCAGCAGGCTGTCTTGCCAGGAAAATCGAACACCTCGGCGCCAACGGCCTCGATCAAGGTTTCGAGCGACGTCTCCCGGACAGGGTTCTCTTTGAACCCGAGGGCGTCGCTCGGCCTCACCATGTAGCAGCCGTAGAACGGCGCAAGCTTAACGCCGGCGAGCTGCTTCCTGAACGTGCCTTTGAGGGTCTCCAGGCCGATATCTTCGATCGCCACCCACAGCAGGTGCTTGACCTCGGTCGTGCCCTTGTACTCAAGGCCCTCATCGGCGAGCAGAGCATTTATCTCGGCCAGGTACTCCGGGTTGCGCTGCACGGCGTGGTTGGCCTGTGACATCACGCCCTGGCAGGTTGAGCAGATCACGAGCACATTCAGGCCCTTCTGCTCGGCCATCGCAAGCGTGCGGATGTTCAGCGCGTCGCCCATCTTGCGGTTTTTCTCCTGCAGCACGCCGGCACCTGTGCAGGCCGCCTTCGTAAGCTCCTCCCACTCGATTCCCAGCCGGTCCATGACGGCCACCGCAGAATCGAAAAGCTCTGGCGCGCCGCCGCGGGCCACGCATCCCGGGTAGAAGGCGTACTTCACTTCTGCTCGCCCTCGACTTTCTCGTACAGGTCTTTGATCTTCTGTTTATCCTCGGCCTTGTGCGGCATTACAGGCGGCATTTTGCCCTTGAGCAACGCCTTGAAGCCAATTGGCGCCAGGTCCAGCAGCCGGGGGATGTTGGTCCAGCCTGCGCTATCTATGGCAAGCCTGGTCTCGTCTAGCCTGCCGTTCTTCTTCACCGAGTTGTAGAACGACTCCGTGTGGTGGTAGCCGGAGGTGTTCCGGTTGCCTGCTTTGATAGCGGCGTCACGCATCTCCATGATGCGGTCCATGGGCGCAACGTCTTTGGGGCAGACCTCGACGCACTGCATGCAGCGAGTGCAGTCCCAGATGCCGCCGTCCTCATCGTTAAGTTTCTTAAGCCGCTCGTCCCGCTGGCCGTCCCTGGGGTCTTCGGTAAAGCGCCAGGCCTTTGCCAGCGCAGCGGGACCAATGAAGTTGGAGTCAACCTCAAGTACCGTGCAGTCCGATACGCAGCAGCCGCACATGATGCAGTTCATCGAGATCAAAAGGTTCGTCATCGACTCGTTGGATGCGATGAACTCGCCCTGCTCAGGCACCGAGTCTGGCTTCAAGAACGGGTCGACCCGCTTGATCTGGTCAAAGAAGGTGTCGAGCGACACAACCAGGTCCTTGACGACTCGCTGGTTGCCCATCGGCTCTATGACCAGTTGCTCGCCGTTGGGGGCGACAGCTTCGACCCGCGTCTTGCAGACGAGCCTGGCACGGCCATTGACCCGCATCCCGCAAGAGCCGCAGATCGAGGCGCGACACGAGCAGCGCATCGCCAGGGTGCCGTCCACCTCTTCGCGCACCTGGATCAGGGCGTCGAGAATTGTCGAGTCAGGGTGAACGTCCAACGAGTATTCCTGGAAGTACGGCTGCGCGCCGGGCTCTCCAGGGTTGAACCGCTTCACCTTGAGGTTTGTCTGCATCAGTAAACCCTCTTAACCGGTTGCCACTGGGTGATCGTTACGTCCAGCGTGTCCGTCCGAACGCCTTCTTCGGACTTGTAGGACAGAGTGTGTTTGAGCCAGTTTTCGTCGTCACGGTCCTGCATATCGGTGCGGAAGTGAGCACCCCGGCTCTCTTTTCGCATCAGCGCGCCGACTGCGACAGACTCAGCGCAGTCGAGCATGAAGTCGAGCTCAAGCGCAAACACAAGGTCGGTGTTGAACACCTTGCCCTTGTCCTCGACATAGATTCCCTCGTCGTACTTCTTCCGCATCTCGTGGACCTTAGCCAGAGCGCGTTCCATCGATGCCTGGTCCCGGAACACGCCGATTCCCTCCGTCATGTTCACCGCCATTTCATTGCGGATCACGGCGGTGCGGTGCCCCGGCTTGCGGTCCAACAGCGCCTGGAGGCGTTTCTTTTCAGCTTCCAGGTATGACTCAGAATTTGAGCCGCTCTCCCCGATCGTCTTCACATAGTCGACCGATTTCACGGCTGCGCGGCGGCCGAACACGATGGTGTCGAGCAGCGAGTTCGCGCCGAGCCGGTTGGCGCCGTGCACGGAGACGTTGGCGCACTCTCCGGCGGCAAACAGGCCAGGTACCTCGGTCTCGCCATCCGCGTTGGTCTTGATTCCGCCCATGATGTAGTGCATTCCGGGGCGGACGGGCACCGGTTGCTCCGTAAGGTCGATGCCCATGAACTCGACCGCCACCTCCTGCAGGTAACCGAGGCGGTCCTCGATGAACTGCCTGCCAAGGTGCCGCAGATCGAGCAGCACGTTGCCCTCAATACCGCGTCCCTCATTGATCTCGGTCTGCTCGGCGCGAGACACGACGTCGCGTGACGCCAGCTCCATATAGTCGGGCGCGTACTTCTGCATGAAGCGGTCGCCCTCGCTATTGAGCAGGTACGCCCCTTCGCCGCGGGCCGCCTCAGAAAGCAGGATGCCGGTTCGCGCCAGGGTCGTCGGGTGGTACTGGATCATCTCCATATCCATCAGCGGAGCGCCTGCGCGCCAGGCAAGCGAGAGCCCGTCTCCCGTGCAGATCAGCGCGTTGGTAGACGGCTCGAACACCCGTCCGGCGCCGCCTGCGGCCATCAGCACAGCTTTGGCGCGGATTGCGTGCAGTTCGCCGGTCTTGATATCGAGGGCGATCACGCCACGAACAGCGCCCTCTTCCTTGATCAGGCTGGTGACGAACCACTCCTCGTAGACCTGCAGGCCGTGCTTGAGCGCCTGCTCATAGAGCACGTGCAGCATGGCCGAGCCGGTGATTGCGCCGACGAAGTATGTTCGAGCCACCTTCTGGCCGCCGAAGCGCCTGGTGCCGAGGCGTCCGTCTTCTCCGCGTGAGAAGATCACGCCCATGCGCTCCAGCTCCAGCACCGCGTCGCCTGCCTCACGGGACATGATCTCGACTGCGTCCTGGTCGGCCAGGTAGTCTGACCCCTTGATGGTGTCGAGCGCGTGGCCCTCCCACTCGTCGCCCCTGTCGGTCAGCGGCGCGTTGATACCGCCCTGCGCTGCGTTTGAGTGGCTCCGGACCGGATGGACTTTAGTGATAACGGCGGTCTTGAGCCCGTTGCGAACCCCTTCAACCGCCGCTCTGAGGCCGGCAAGGCCTGCGCCGATGATCAGCAGATCGTGTTCGTACATCTGTCTCCCCGCGCGTTGTCCAGTTTGCCCAATTGTCCAGTCGGCCCATCAGGCCCAGGTTACCTGAGATGACTCAGCAAGGTCTCGTTGCCAAAAACGTGCATCGCCATGTAGTAGATCGCTATCGTCATCTGGTCCCGAAGCTCGCCATCGCGGATCAGGCGCGGCACATCAGCCAACGGGACCATCACGGTGTGTATATCTTCGCTGGCGTCCTGGGGCAAGGGGTCGCTCGTGAGATTCCGCGCGAGAAATGCATGAGTGAACTCGGTTGAGTAGCCCGGAGCCACCCATGAGCCGCCTAACGGTGTCATTGACCCGGCTCGAAACCCCGATTCCTCCCGAAGCTCCCTGTGCGCGGTGACAAGTGGGTCTTCACCGGGCTCCCGAGTACCTGACGGCGCCTCAAGAAGTATCTGGCCCGCCGCCTGCCGCCACTGCCTCACAAGAACCGCCTCGTCCTCAGAAGTCAGCGGCAAGATCACCACTGAGCCGGGATGCTCGATGATGTCCTTGGCGACCACCGGACGCTCTCCGAGGCTGAACTCGTCCATCCGAAGCGAGATTCGCTCTCCACGGTGAAGGTAGTTGGATGAGACGGTATTTCCGGTCAATGGTTCCAAGGCGGCTACATGGTAGCCGAATCCCTGCGCTTCCGTGGCACTCACTCGGTCACGCGTGGAAGCGGGCTGACGCGCATTCCCAACCGGCGCGAAAGATCTGACCAGAAGGCTGTCCTCGGGCGCTTTCGCAGGAAGGTTGCCTTGATAGACGCGTGCGAGATCCTGACGGTCTCTCCGTCCTCAAGGGAGCGGTCGATAAAGCCGTCAGCGCTGATGGTGGCAGGGCTGGAGCAGTGGACGGTAAGCTCAAGGGTTGTCGTTGACCTCAACACAACGCCACCGAACTGGCTCATGTGAGTGGCTATCGGCTTGACCAGATAGTCCTCAGACGCGGGGTCCATCACAGGACCGCCCAGGCTGAGCGTGTATCCGGTGGAGCCGGTTGCCGTGGCGACCACAAGCCCGTCGCCTCGATAGTCGGCAAGGTGGACGCCATCGACCAGCGTCTCAACCTCGATGACGCGTAGTTCGGCGCCGCGGGCGACCGTAACGTCGTTTAAGGCATGCAGCACGGTCTGCCGCTCTCCGGATATCTCAGCCTGCAGCATGTACCGCTCGTCCAGCCTGGCATTGCCCTCCAGGTACCACGCGAGACCGTCAACAGCATCCCCGGCGTCAATCTCGCTCATGAAACCGACCCGGCCCATGTTGACGCCCAGCACCGGAATGCCTCGCGGCGCAGCCTCGTGGACTCCCCGCAGAATTGTGCCGTCACCGCCGATGGTTACGATCAGATCGGTGGTCTGGAGTTGATGAGTGTTCGACGCGAGCGTGTCCTGGGTAGCCGACCACCACTGGCGGTCTGCGGCGTATCTGGACTGGAGTAAACCGGCCAGTTTCACCGCCTCCGGAAGGAGGCCGTGGTGGATGATCCCGATGTTTCTGTACTCAGTCATGCTCGCAGGTTAACTGACGGAACGGCTTGCTGACAGTAATGAGGTAGGAATGACCCGGACCGCAGCACGCGCGCCGCTATGCTGCCAACAGGTCGAGAGATTTTTCCGCCAGACGCAGGATGAGCCACGGCACTGCTCCGAATAGCGCAACGCCGGCCACTGCGACGCTGGTTGCGAGTATGACGGGCGCGTCGGCGGTGATCCGTGATTCGTCCTCAGCCTCCTCGAAGTAGACCGCCCTGATGATCCGCAGGTAGTAAAAAGCCGCGACTACGGTGTTAACGACGCCAACCACGGCGAGCCAGAGCAGGCCGGAGTTGACCGCCGCGCTGAATACGACGGCCTTCGACATGAAACCTACCGTCGGCGGGATCCCGATCAACGATATAACGCCGACTGTGAGCAGCATCGCAAGCAGCGGTGATCGCTTACTGAGACCGTTGAGGCTGCTGATCTCATTTGAGCCGGTGCGGTTGGATATCGCGATGATCGCAAAGAAGACGGCCAGGTTGGTGAACGCGTAGCCCGCGAGGTAATACATCGTGCCCTGTGGCCCAGCCAGCGGATCGCCATTACTGGTGTTCGCCGCAACGGCTGCGACGCCAATGAGCATGTAGCCGGCCTGGGCGATCGTCGAGTATCCGAGCAGCCGCTTGATATCGCTCTGCCCTAGCGCGAGCAGGTTGCCGAACAGCATCGATGCGACGGCAAGCGCGGCGAAAAGACCTGACCAGTCCTGGGAAAGTGAGTCTGACCCGAACGCGGTGTACATGATCCGGATCACGACGGCGAACGCAGACGCCTTGGACGCCGTTGAGAGGAACGCGGCAACAGGAGTCGGAGCGCCCTGGTAGACGTCCGGCACCCACATCTGCCACGGCACAACGGCCATCTTGAAGGCGAATCCGGCGACGATCATCACAACGGCAAACAGGACGGCGTAGCTGCCGAACGGAGTGCCGGGGTCAGACGGCAGGTCGCCAAGCCTGGTCAGGATTGCTTCCAGGTTCGTCGTGCCGGTATACCCGTATATGAATACGATCCCGTACAGAAGCACGGCGGACGCAACGGCTGAGAGGATGATGAACTTCAGACCGGCCTCGATCGACAGGCCATCGCGCCTGAATGCGGCCAGCGCTGCGGCCGGAAGCGCCGTCAGCTCCAGCGCAACGTAGATTGAGATCAGTTCCCTGGCGCTGACCAGCAGCAGCATCCCTGTAACCGAGAACAGGACCAGCGCCAGGAACTCGCCCTCAAGCCCCTTCAGCCGCTCGACGTACTGGACGGATGCGGTGATGACAGCGGCGGTTATTCCCAGCAGCAGGAAGTGGAAGAAGAGAGCGAACCGGTCAGCCACAAGCGACCCGAACAGGCCGGATGTGGCCTCCGTGTCACCAATCACATCGAACCAGAGGTTGAGCGATAGCAGGAGCGGAACGATAAGCAGCAGCGCCGCCATGTAAGACAGCGTCCGCTTGTTGTCGATAAAAAAGTCAGCGAAGACGATGGCGATGGCCACACCGGTCATCGCTATCTCCGGCGACAGCAGCCACAGGTCCTGAACTGTCATCAGCGGATCGCTGCCTCGATTCCCAGCTTGAAGGTGTCAGTGATAACGGACGGCCAGATGCCGACCAGGAAAATGGGAACTGTGAGCGCAACAACTGCGACCATGTCCACCCAGTTGGCGTCTGTCAGCCGCTCATAGGTGTCGGCAGACATGCCGCCCGGCTGAGGTCCCGCGCCGAAGAACGTGCGTTGGACCATCCACAGCGTGTATCCGGCTGCCAGCACGACTCCGAACGCCGCAACGCCTGTCGCCCACGGCCATACCGGGAACGTCCCCAGGAAGACCGTGATCTCCGCAACGAAGCCGGAGAGCGCTGGTAGCCCGAGCGATCCAAAACCGGCGATGATGAAGAAGATGGCGATCAGGGGCATCTTCTTTGCCAGCCCGCCGAGGTGCGGGATGTAACGGGAGTGCGTTCGCTCGTAGGTGAGGCCGACCATCAAGAACGCTAGTCCTGTGATCGTGCCGTGAGTGAACATCTGCAGAGCGGCGCCGTTCAGCCCTCCCTGTGACAGCTCCGAGGCCGTACCGCCAACGGCCGCTACGCCGAGCATCACGAAGCCCATGTGGGAGACGGAGCTGTAGGCGATGAGGCGCTTCAAGTCGGTCTGACGGATGGTGACTATCGCGCCGTAGATCACGCTGACAGCCGCTATTGCCGCGAGCACGCCGGCGGCATCGTGAATGGTGAATCCATCCGTCTCCTGAAAGAATCCGACGTTGATGCGCAGCAATCCGTATCCGGCCATCTTCAACAGTACTCCCGCCAGCATGACAGACACCGCGGTGGGCGCGTCTGTGTGCGCGTCAGGGAGCCAGTTATGGAGCGGCCAGATAGGCAGCTTCACCGCAAACGCGATCAGGAAGAAGCTGAAGATTAGCGCGGCCGGAGCAATCAGCTCTGCTCCAGCGATCAACTCGGGAATGCCGACAATCCCGGCTTCGGGGATCGAGACCATCGCCAGCGTGTCAACAGACGAAGACAGGAACAGCGCCAGTATCGCCACCAGCATGAACGCTCCGCCAAACAGTGTGAACAGCACAAACTTCACGGCTGAATACTTCGGACGGCCGGTTCCCCAGATCGAGATCAGCATGTACATGGGGATCAGCTCGAACTCGAAGAAGACGAAGAAGAGGAGCAGGTCGAGCGAGAGAAAAACTCCCATCACCGCCGACTCGAGCAGCAGAAGCCAGAAGAAGTACTCCTTCACCCTGTGCTCGATCCGCCATGACGCGAAGGCCGCCGCCATGCCGAGTATCCCGGTGAGCAGCACGAGCGGCGCGCTCAGGCCGTCGACTCCAAGCAGGTACTGGGCCCGCAGCGCGTCAATCGGTATCCATCCAGATATCTGGTCGACGAACTGGACCCCGCCCTGGTCGCGGTCGTATGCGACGAAAACGATGATCGACAGCGCCAGCGTGACCGTGGCAGCGGCGATAGAACTCCAGCGCACGGCGCGCTTGTCTTTCAGGACAAGCGAAATCACCAGCGCTGCGGCGGCCGGAAGGAAGACGGTGGCTGTTAGCAGGCCTGTGAACATCAGTCGCAGCCTGCCTCACACATTGGTGTCTGTCCGTGCTCAGGAATCAAACGGTTAGCTCCCCCACACCAGGAATGCGAAAAGAACGACCACGAAACCGATAGCCATGACTGCGGCATACGCCTGCGCCTGGCCGTTCTGTACATTTGCCAGACCGCGGCCAACGTTCGCAGTCAGCTTTGCGAGCTGCACGTTAACGTTGTCTATCCAGGCTGTGTCGAACCATGCCAGCGACCGCGCCAGCCGGTTATAGAACCCGCGCACCACGATCCGGTCCTCGTAGAGCTCGTCAAAGTAGTACTTACCCAACAGGACTGAATAGATCGCGCTTAAGCGCCTGCCCATCGCGACGGGAGACACTGCTCCTGTGATGTACATGGCGTAGGCGAGCAGGATTCCACCTGCGGCCATCACTGAAGAAACAGCCGCTACCGGTATGTTGAACTCCGGCTCGGCGCCAGCGTGTACGGCGTCTGGCAGATGGCTCTCTTCGGCTCCGGCAGGCACATCTCCGTGTTGATCCACGCTGAACACACTCTCGTTGCGTTCTGTCACAAAAGTGGCAAAGGCGTGCTTGTTGATCGGACCGACATCGAACAGCGGGTTGACCAGGAAGCCGGCTACGACGGCAAGCGTTGCGAGCACGATGAGCGGCGCCACCATCATCCACGGCGACTCATGCCGGTGCGTGTGCCCCAGGCCAACCGGCTCCGGGAGGTTGGCGTTGCGTGCCATCTCAGCCTCCACCTCAGCTCCGCCCCTGTACTCACCGTGGAACGTCATATAGATGGCGCGGAACATATAGAACGCGGTCATGAAGGCTGCGACGAGGCCTGCTATCAGCACAACCCAGCCGACGCCGCTCTCGCGCTCGAACGCGGTCGCCAGGATCTCGTCTTTGGACCAGAAACCGGAGAGCGGGAACAGGCCGGCAAGCGAGAGGCTGCCGATGACCATAGTCCAGTAGGTCCACTTCATGTCTTTGCGCAGGCCACCCATGAACCGCATGTTGAAGGTCCCTGACGCGTGGTGAACCGAGCCCGCTCCGAGGAACAGCCCGGCCTTGAAGAAGGCGTGCGTGAACAGGTGGAACAGCGCGGGCGCGTACGCGCCAATTCCAAGCGCCATCACCATGTAGCCAAGCTGACTGATCGTCGAGTAAGCGAGCACACGCTTGATGTCGTTGGCGACGAGGCCCATCGACGCCGCAAAGACGGCTGTGAATGCTCCGATGAGCGCCACGAGGTCCATTACGTTTGACGCCTCGAACAGCGGGAAGAAGCGAGCGACTAGGAAGACGCCGGCTGTCACCATCGTTGCCGAGTGGATGAGTGCGGAGACGGATGTTGGGCCTTCCATGGCGTCAGGTAGCCATGAGTGGAGCGGGAACTGGGCTGACTTGCCAATCGCGCCCATGAACAGTCCAAGCGCTATCCAGGTTGCGACGCTGGCGGCGATTGCTCCGGCTCCAACCGCCTCATAGAGCGCCGGAATATCGAGGTATTCCGGATTGACGGAGAAGATGTAAAGAATCGCCAGGAGGAACCCGAAGTCGCCGAAGCGTGTCATCAGGAACGCCTTCTTGGCTGCGGCCGCTGCGGACGGCCGCTCCATCCAGAAGCCGATCAGCAGGTAAGACGAGATGCCAACCAGTTCCCAGTAGACGAACAGCTGGATGACGTTGCGGGAAGAGACGAGTCCAAGCATGGCCGCTGTGAAGAGCGCCATGAACGAGTAGTACCGCGTGTAGGACCTATCGCCGTGCATGTACTGCTGCGAGTAGATCTGCACCAGCAACGAGACTCCGCTGACGACTACGAACATGATCGCTGTCAGCTGGTCGAGCAGGATGCCAAATGTCAGGTGCAGTCCGACGACATCTATCCAGTCATGCTGCTGGTGGATGGTCGCGCCATCGCTGGCAACAGACTCGAGGGCAAATATGGACAGCACGAAGGAGCCGGCGACGGCCGCTATCGTGATCCACCCTGCGACCAGCGATTGCGGCCCCAGGAAGGCGCGCACCGCCGTGCCGTTCAGCACGAACGCCGCGACGGGTAGAGCTATGATCAGCCAGGCTAGAGGCTCAGAGAACAAGTTTCGCTCTTACAGCTTTCGGATAATTTCGTCTGCGACGTGCTCGCGGCCTTTCGGCACAAGGATCCTGAATTCGGAATGCTCACTCCAGTCCAGGATCTCGCCTTCCGGCAGTATCTTCGCAGGTAAACCTTCACCCTCGAGAAGGTTCTTCCACATCTCGGCCACCATCAAGTTCGGGGCCTTTTTATAGTCGGTCCACATAGTCAGCCGTTCCGTCCATCCGGCGATGCGGGAAATAAAACGGTCATCTCTTCATCTCCGAAACGTCGGTGATCTCAACTGTCTCCTTCGCCCGGTACAGGGCGAATATCAGCGCCAGGGCCAGCGCAGACTCGGCGGCGGCGACTGAGATCACAAGCACGGCAAAGACATGGCCTGTCAGAGCGGCCCGCACTTCGTTAGCGGTAACGGCTCCGGCATCCGCCAGTCCGGCCGACGGTGTAAAGCGTGAAAATGCCACAGCGGCAATGACCACTGCGTTGAACAGCAACTCAAGTGACATCAACAGCGCGATCGTGCTGCGGCGCGAAAGCACTCCATAAAGACCAATCGCAAATATGATCCCTGAGACCAGTAGTACGTTTTCGAGGGTCATCAGCCACCGCCCCTCGGGTCAGGCTCGCCCTCGCGTGGCCGCATAAGCGCCAGTCCGCCAATGAGCGCTGCAACGATCACAAGGCCGACGGTCTCGAACGGCAGCACGAACTCGCGCACAAGGAGAGCGCCGACCGTTCCTGTGCTGTCTCCGAGCACGCCTGTCTGGACAACCTGGCTATCTGACGCCTGGATTCCCGACGCATCCCGCACCCTGCCCTCGCCAGACGCGATCTCATCCTCGATAAACGTCCCGGAGAGCCCTGCAATGGCGTCCGGATCTGTCAGGCCGGAGTTAAGCGTCCATTCGGTGTTGTATACGGTGACCGCGATAGCTGCCAGCACCAGCGCAGAGACAGTGACTGAGGCATAGCGGGCCCGGGACGGCTGGCTGCCGTGGGACACATCGCTGATCATCATCACGGAGAAAGCGATGAGGATTGAGACGGCGCCGACGTATACCAGTATCTGAACGACGCCGACAAACTCTGCGTTCAGCAAAAAGAAGATCGCGGATACGCCGATGAAGCTTCCGGCCAGAAACACCGCCGCCTTGAACACGTCGCGCACCGTCACGACCATGATTGCAGCGGCAATGGTGATCGCAGACGCCACCCAGAAGGCGAATGAGACTACTGTCGGAACTTCGAATGCTTCGTTCACTTGCGTCCATCCACCCAGCGTTCTTTCAGCTCGTCAGGTGACGGCTGCTCATGCCTTCCAGCCTTGTAGTGGTCGTCGACAGTCTCACCTTTGAACGGGTCGAACTTCCGCTCCTCGAACTGCGGCCTGAACCAGCTCGACGGCCGTTTCAGGTTACTTCGCAACTGTTCGATATCGATCACCAGGTCGTTTCTCACATAGTTGCCGCGCTCGAACTGACTGCCCATGTGCAGAGCGTCATACGGGCAAGCCTCGACGCATAGCCCGCAGAACATGCAGCGGCCGATGTCGATATCGAAGACGTCGATGGCGTAGCTCTCACCCTCCTGGACATCGATTCCGCCAGGGTGCGTGACGATCTTGATGATTCCTAGCGGGCAGTATTTGGCACAGCTGGCGCACCCTGTGCAGCGGTCCTCGTACCAGGTGAACTCGTTGCCGCGGAAGCGCGGCGCCTGCTGGACACGCTCAGGCACAGTGGCTATGAACAGGAGCGCCTTGAGACCTTCACGCGGATTGTCTGCGAAGAACCGGAACGGGCTGACCCCGGCCCGTTTGGCCGCGCCCAGCAGACCGACCTTCCGGTCCGGGTACTGCACGGTATGCACAGGGCGCACGAAGTTCTTCATCGTCACGCCGAGACCCTTGAGAAGCCCTTGTCCTTGCATCAGTCCGCAGCTCCTTCAAACGCCTTTTCTTCAGTTGCCACCGGATAGAGTTCCTGCGGCTCCGAAGAGTCATCCTCGTACGGCTTCGAGGCCAGCAGTTTGCCGATCAGGTAGACGGACGGGAAGAAGACGGCCCAGTTGACCGCCGCCATGATCCATAGCTCGCCTGCGCTGAACAGCGAGCCGTCTGCCTCACGGTCAGCCATCGCCGCGGTGAGGATGGCGGTGACGATCAGGTTGATCATCGTCAGCTCGAACAGTCCTTTCCATGCCAGCGAGAGCACCTGGTCGATACGCAGCCGAGGCCACGTTGCGCGGATCCAGATGATCAGGAATATGACTGCGACCACTTTCCCGACGAACCAGATGTGCGACGGGATGGGACTGAAGCCGCGCCAGCCGGACAGAAACACGGTGGCGATGATCATTGCGCCGGCCACGGTCGCAGCCCATTCCGCCAGGAACAGCACGCCGAACTTCATGCTCGAATAGTCGTTGAGGTGTCCGGCGGCCAGTTCCGATTCCGCCTCGGTCAGATCGAAAGGCGTCCGGCTCATCTCGGCGAGTGCGGCAAGGAAGAAGACGAGGAACCCGAGCGGCTGCACGATGATGAACGGGACATCCTGCGCCTCAATGGTCCCTGTCATTGACAGCGTGCCTGTGATCATCAGCACGCCGAGCAGCGACAGCGCCATCGGTATCTCGTAGCTCACAAGCAGCGCCACGGCCCTCAGCCCGGAGAATATGGCAATGCGGTTGGCGGATGACCATGCGGCCATCGCGATTGCAAGGCCGCTGGCGGATGTGATCGCGATGACAAATAGGAGGCCGATGTTCAGGTCTGCAACGAGCGTGCCAACTCCGATCGGTATTACGGCGAAGACCATCAGCACAGGGACAACCATGATTACCGGGGCAAGGTTGAAGAGGAAGCGGTCGGCCTGATCGGGGACGATGTCCTCCTTGAACATCGTCTTGATTGCGTCAGCCACCGAGGTGAGGGAGCCGAAAGGTCCCCAGCGGTTCGGTCCGACACGGTTCTGGAACCGCGCCAGGATCCTGCGCTCACCCCAGATTAACGCGAGGACTCCTCCGAGGGCTCCCTGGATGAAGAGGATGGCCAGCACAGCGGCGGTAATGGCAAATGCGAGCCACTCGTAGCCCGCTGGCAGGAAGCCTTCGCTATAGCCATGCGACACACAGCCTTCGCTGCCTCCAGCGACGTAGCAGTAGACGTTCCTGAACAATGAGCTGTCGAGGATGGTTTCGCTCACCTGTCCACCTCGCCCATGTTCAGGTCAACGCTGCCGAAGCTGACGAACAGGTCACCCATCAAGGTGCCGATCAGCATCTCTCGCAGAAGCGTCAGGTTGATGAAAGAAGGAGCTCGAACGTGGCAGCGGTATGGTGAGATGCCGCCGTCCGAGACCAGGTAGAACCCGAGTTCGCCCTTTGAGCCTTCGATGGCAACGTAGGCGTCACCAACCGGCGGACGCAACAGGTATGGCACATCGTCGTGCGATGGCCGGACAGGTCCCGGCTCCATCTGCTCGACGCACTGCCGGATGATCGTTATGCACTCCCGCATCTCCTGCATTCGCACCCAGTAACGCGCAAAGTTGTCTCCAGCCCTGTGCAGCGGCCGCTTGAAAGAGACACGGTCATAGTAGTCGTACGGATCGCGGTGACGCAGGTCCCAATCGATGCCTGAGGCGCGGATCATTGGCCCCGTGAGAGACGCGTTAATGGCAATCTCCGGCTTAAGGACCGCCACGCCCTTGGTGCGGGCAAAGATGATCTCATTGCCGGTCAGGTAGCTCTCAAGCTCATCGATACGGTGCGGGAGCGCGGACAGGAACGAATCGAGCACTGGCAAGAACTCGACTGGCGCATCCATGAAGACGCCGCCCGGCCGCAGGTACGAGTTTGTTATGCGAGCGCCGCACAGCATCTCGAACATCTCCAGGACGGACTCCCGCTCTCGCATCGCGTACGTCAGCGGAGTGCCCCATGTGCCGAGGTCCTGGAGCAGGAACCCGATCGCCACCATGTGGCTGGCGATGCGTTGCAACTCTGCGGCGATCATGCGCAGCCAGACGCCGCGCGGAGATGGCTCGATGCCGCACAGCTTCTCGACCGCAAGGATGTACGCCTGGTTCGAGAGCATGGACGAGACGTAGTCCATGCGGTCCGTAAGCGTCACGACCTGAGCGTATGTTCGCTCTTCAGCCAGCTTCTCCGACCCGCGGTGCAGGTAGCCGAAGATAGGCTCGATATCGGCTATCTGCTCGCCGTCAAACGTGACGCGAAACCGGAACACGCCATGCGTGCTGGGGTGTTGCGGCCCCAGGTTAATGGTTACCGGCTCAGTCTTGAGCGTCAATTCGCGTTTTCCACAGGAACGAGTGACTGATCGTAGGTGGCAAAATCCTTACGCAGGGGATGGCCGGGGAACCCTTCCCACAGCACGATTCGCTTGTGGTTCGGGTGACCCTCGAACCTGACACCCATCAGGTCCCATACCTCACGCTCTTGCAGCTCTGCGCCCCGCCAGACTGGAGTGACGCTGGGGACGGTCGGCTCTTCCCTGCCCCAGCCGCATTTAGCCTTGATCACGGCGCGTGCGTTCATTGGCAGTGAAGTGAGGTGATAGACCATCTCGAAATGGTCTATGTAGTCGACCACCGTGACGCCGCTCAGCAGGTCGAACTTGAACTCCGGCCGGTCTCGAAGTCCCTGGCAGACCTCGCGTATCCGGGACGGCTCCAACCACACGTCGGTGGCGTTGCTGGTTACAGTCGCGCCGGCGGCGAAAGCCTCGATGGCCTGTGCCAGTTTTTCGCCTGACCAGGACTGAGTCATGCCGTGCCTGCCGGTGTGCCAGAAAGGCTGTAGCGCTTGATCTTTTCGTGCAGCTGCATGATGCCGTACAGAAGAGCGTCCGGCCGGGGCGGACAGCCTGGAACATAGACGTCTACCGGCACGATGTGGTTGACACCGGGGACGACGGCATAGCTCTCGTAGTAAGGCCCGCCGCTGGTTGCGCAGACGCCCATCGAAAGGACCCACTTCGGCTCTGCCATCTGGTCGTACAGCCTTCTCAGCGGCACCGCCATCTTCCATGTGACTGTGCCTGCGACGATCATGAGGTCCGCCTGTCTTGGCGTCGCCCTGAACGCCTCCATGCCAAAGCGAGCGATGTCGAACCGGCTCATCGCGGTGGCGATCATCTCGAACGCGCAGCAGGCGAGGCCGAACTGCAGTGGAAAGACGGAACTCTTTCGCGCCCAGTTCAGGAGCGTGTCGACAGATGTGATGATTGCGCTACGGTTAAGCTCGTCAAGCGAACCGATCAGCGGCTCCGCAAACGGCTCAAGGTGAGTCGCCTTCATCTGGTTGATCTCGTGCCCTTCAGCCACATCCGTGTCCCACATCGTCTTGATGAGCGATGTTTCGGGGTAGAGGTCTAAAGGCGCGCCGTAAGGGTTTACCCGGGGCTGTTCCATATCGGTCATTGCCACTCAAGAGCTTTCTTACGCCATGCGTAGAGGTAGCCGACTGTTACGACGAATAGGAACACGAACACGGCGCCAAGCGCGGCCCACCCGAACTGGCTCGAAAGCACTCCGTGACGGGTCGCCCACGGGTACAGAAGCACCGTCTCGATATCGAATGCCACGAACAGCAGAGCGTAGTAGTAGTAGCGGAAGTTGAACCGTGATGGCTTCGGGCCCAGCGGTCTCATTCCGCCTTCGTACGGAGCGCGCTTGATGCGGGAAGTCCGCTTTGGCCTGATCTTCATGAACGAGGCCATATAGGACATGCCGAGCATGCCCAGCGGCACGCCAATAGCCACGGCGAAGAAAATTATGAGGATGCCGTAGTTACGAAAGTAGTCTTCAAACATCTTCCGGTCCCGCGAAATGTCAGCCTGAACATAAGCCAGATTCGTGTCAGAGTAGGCGCGGGCAGGATAGCATCGGCACTGTTGGCCAGCAAGTGAAATAGAGCACAATCCAGTTTGGATTGGCTCGCCGCCGAACTCAAACCGCCGCGGGGGCCGAGACGGATTTTTGACGGTTCAGCGGGGATAATCTGGACTGCCGGTGTGACAGCTCAGTCGAAGACGATCACGCCGCGGCCATCCTCGCCTCGGCCAAGCGCGTCGTAAGCCTCATTTATCTGCTCGAGCGGATACCGGCGCGTGATCAGACTGTCGATGTCGATCCGGCCCTTCAGGTAGAAATCGACCAGCTTGCCGAAGGTCTCGTGCGGGCTTGCCGAGCCGTAGTAACTACCGGTGAGCGTCTTCTGGTTCCGTACAAGATCGATCATGTTGATCCCGGCCGTCGTGCCGTCAGGCGCGAGCCCAACGAGCACGCCGGTACCGCCTTTACGGAGCGAGTCCATCATTTGCTCGGTTGTGACAGCGCCGCCGAAGGTGTCGAAGGCAAAGTCGACTCCGCCGTTGGTCAGCTCCTGGATCTTCTTCGCAGGGTCCTCGGCCCGTGAGTTGATCACGTCTGTGGCCCCGAACTTATATGTGAACTCCAGCTTGTGGTCGTGGATATCCACGGCTATGACGCGGGACGCGTTCATCAACCTTGCGCCCTGGATGGCGTTGAGTCCGACACCGCCTGCTCCGAACACGGCGACCGTCATCCCGGAGCGGATGTCCGGCTGGTTGATGACGCCTCCGACGCCCGTTGTCACCGAGCATCCGATAAGGCTTGCCACGTCCATCGGCACCTCATCTGTGATTGGGAAACAGGCCTGGTGAGGTATCACGATGCTCTCGGCGAAGACCCCGAGTTTTGCGAACTGGTGGATGTCTTTACCGTCTCCGTCTTTAAGCCGGAAGGTGCCGTCGTACTGCCGGGTGCCGGTCAACCGGTTCGTGTCGCAGAGCTGCGGAGAGCCGATGCGGCAGGAGCGGCAGTGACCGCAGTTGGGGACAAAAGAGAGGATGCAGCGGTCGCCTGCCTTGACCGAGGTGACGCCGTCTCCGACTTCCTCAACAACGCCGGCGCCTTCATGCCCCAGGACGATCGGCATTGGAAATTTGGTCTGGCCGAGCATTACGTGGTGGTCAGAGGCGCAAACTCCCGCCGCCCTCATACGGACGCGCACCTCACCGGCCTTTGGAGAGCCCTGGTCAAGCTCAACGATTGGCATGCGGACATTTGGCTCGTACAGTACGGCAGCTTTTATCATTTTAGTGTTCTTGTTTGCTAGTTATACTGGTTGGGAAGTTGAAAACGTGTGAGCGCGATCTTAACTCAGACCGGCTCTCAGGTAACCTCTCTGGCGCCGGAGATTGGCTGAAATAACACTTCACCACGCCCAGAAACCCGGTACCAAAAACCCTGTAAAGCAAACGGGATGGCCTTGAGGCCATCCCGTTTGCTGTTAACAGAGCCCTGGCGCTAGTTGGTCTGGATCACTGCGCCGGACTTGAGCATATTGGCGACCTGCGCCTTAAGCTCCTTGACCTCCATGATGTGAGGTGACGCGCCATTTTCCTTCTTGTCCCAGAGCACACGCCCATCGACAGTCACCTTGAATACGCCGTTGGCGCCGGGTTTCAGGCTGATCGCGAGGGCAGGTCCGCCCGCCTGAAAAAGCTCACTCGCCATGTACGCCGCAAGGTTGGCATAACCACAGGGCACGCAGTATTCAATCACTGCTTCCATTTTCCAGTCGGCCATAGTCCACCTCCAGATTGATATACCGGGTTTGCTGTTGGGCCATCCCGGGTGTTCGAGTCGTCCTATCCGAGCACGGGCCTGCACGCGGGCACGGTTTCAACGGCGCTCACAGCGGCACTGGCCGGGTGGCGGCGGCTACATAGAGCGGGTGCGCCGGCTCGCCGCCGCCGTTGTGGCCGAGACATGTCGCCGATATCTTGAGACCTGCGATCATCGCCCGGACACTGCTCGACCTCCGCCGCAGCGCCCCTTTGTTGCCCCACGCGGCGACCACAAACTCACTCGCCGCAAGTTCCTGTCGCAGTACGTAATCGTTATCCGGTCCAATCGGGTCTGCGGCCGCCTCAAGGCTCCGCGGATCGGTCGATCTCAGAGCGAACAGGTTCACTACGCGAAGTTCGGCGAAGCCCCACGCGGTTGCGAAACCGGAACAACGCCTGATGGTTGGGTCGTCGCGCTCTGCGTCAGCGGTCGAAGGGTTGAGCAGTACGAACAGACACGAGCCTTCACCCCGCCCGAAACTACGTGTCAGGAGATACCGGTAACTGCCGTGTTGACTGAATATGGCGGCGCCGGATTTTAAGGCAGGGCCATGCGGGGCATAGCCAGATGTTGCTCGGAGAAGTGACATGTCGGATATACTCTCGCAACTTTACTCTCGCCGGCGTTGGGTCGGAGTTGGGCCGAAAGCGGGCCGAAAGCGGGCCGGACCTTATCAGGAGCGGCGCCAGAGACGGCCAAGATCGCAAATATGTTCGATCACGAAACTGGAGAGTCAAATGGCCGAGGTTGAACTCAGGCAGGTCACCAGGGAGGACGTCGGCCGGATCTCAGCATGGCTCAAGGACCCTGAGGTTGCCGATAGCTGGTTCGGCCGCTACACCTACGGCGACGCGGCGCATCTCGGCTACGACCCCGAGAAGATGCTGAAAGCAGACGATAAAGAGTGGAACGAGGTGTTTCACGATCTGCACCACGTTCCGCACCGCGACATCTTCTCGATATACGCGCTCAACGGAGACCACGTCGGCGAAGGTCAACTGTCTATCGACGAGGCGCTCGGCGACGCGCAGATATCGGTGCTGATCGGGCGCAAGGACAAGTGGCACTCGGGATATGGCACGGCCGCGATTCTCGCCATGCTTGAGCACGTCTTCCAGCACCTGCGCCTTCACCGCGCCTGGGTGGACGTGCCTGAGTACAACATGGCCGCACGAAACATGTTCGAGAGCATCGGGTTCCAGCATGAGGGAACTCTGCGCCAGAGCCGTCCACATGAAGGCGCGAGGCACAACTCGGCGATCCTGGGGATACTGGTTGACGAGTACGAGCGCCACTATCCCGAAGGTGTCACCAGTCACGTTACCGACTGGAAGAGTGACAGCGTCTGACCTGCCGGGCTCATCCGGATAGCGCTGGGCCGAGCACGTCCAGGTATTTAAGCGCCGAGCCTGTGTTCAAGAGCACAACGCGCTCGCCACGCCGGACCTCGCCTGAGCCGAGCAGCTGCTCCAGGGCAGCGAGCGTCGCGCCGCCTTCCGGGGCCGCAAATATCCCTTCGAGCGTCGCCATCCTGCGGACAGCGTCCACCATCTCCTGGTCGGTGACTGTGACCGCCGTCCCTCCGCTCTGGCGGACGGCTCTGAGCACAAGAAAGTCGCCGACTGCCGCAGGCACCCGCATCCCTGCGGCCAGCGTGTGGGGGTCGGGGAAAGGCACGGCGAACTCGTGGCCATTCCTGAACGCTGCTACGATCGGAGCGCAGCCCTCGGCCTGGACGCAGATCATGCGCGGACGCTCCTTGCCAATCCAGCCGAGCGCCTCCATCTCGTCGAGGGCCTTCCAGATGCCGACGATGCCTGTGCCCCCGCCGGTCGGATAGACGATGACATCGGGGACGGCGAAGCCGAACTGCTCTACGATCTCGTAGCCCATCGTCTTCTTCCCCTCCACCCTGTAAGGCTCGCGGAGCGTCGACACATCGAACAGGCCGTGCCGTTCGGCGGCCTCGGCGGAAAGCTTCCCTGCGTCTGTAATGAAGCCCTTGACCAGGTTCAGGTGTGCGCCGTACGCAACGCACTCGATCTGGTTCGCCTGTGGAGCGTCCTCCGGCATGAACACGTGCGCCTCCATCCCGGCTTTCGCAGCGTATGCGGCCATCGCTCCAGCGGCGTTGCCGGCAGACGGCATCGTGAGCTTCATCTGGCCGAGCTGATGGGCCATCGATACGGCCGCCGAGAGGCCGCGAGCCTTGAACGAGCCCGTCGGGTTCAGGCCTTCGTCTTTGATGTACAGAGAGTCCATTCCAAGCGCCTCACCGAGACGCGTGGCCCGCATTAGCGGTGTGTAGCCTTCGCCGAGAGTTATGACGCTCTCCGGCCGCTCGACTGGCATGACCTCTTCATACCGCCACATGTTCGGCGCACGAAATGGCAGCGAGTCCCTTGTGAGGGTTTTTGCGGCGGCGGCAAGGTCATAGCGGGCAAACAGCGGCTTCTGGTCGTCAGGACAGAGCCGCATCGGCGCCCGGTGTGAGTAGGTCTTGCCGCAGAGCGTGCATTCAAGATGGGTTATGTGGGACGGCATCTGTCTCTCTGTCCTGGGGATAGGCTGCGCAACGAGGAAGGGCATTGGCTTAACCGTTGCCGAAGCCAGTCAAAGCGCGGCCAACGGCCCAAAGAAGCCGCCTGACTGGCGCAGAACATGTTAGCGCCGGAGGCAACGGGGCCGCAGGGGCGTAACTAAGCGCATTCGCAGTAAGACCTGCTACGGCTGCTGCGGTTGCCCCGCTCGCTCGGCAAGCACAGCCGCGGCGTCGATCGGCACCGGGCGCCACGCCGTCCTTCTTGGGACGAAGGTGTTGCCGAGCGCCTGCCGGACGCTGCTGCCGTCCGAGTCCAACAGCCACATGGCGCCTGTCAGCCGGTCGATCACGGCGACCTCACTGGAGTCGGGCGCCCACGCCGCCAGGAAGGCCTGGAACGGCAGCGGAATGAAACCGGCAATATCACCGGTCACTCCGTCAATCACCACGAGGCTCTGACCGCCTGCGCTCAGGTTGTCTACCGCCAGGATGAACTCGCCGTCCTCGGACCAGCCAAACGCGGACAGTCCCGTATCGCCAATGCGGCGCGGCGGTGAAGACCCGTCTGAGGCGACAACGCTTATATCGATGTCCGCAAGGCTCCGTGAAGACGTGAAAGCGATGGTTGACCCATCTGGAGACCACCACGGCAGCAGGCTCTGCACAGTGTCGTCCACCGAAAGCCTCGTCGCCTGTACGCGGGTCACTGGCGATATGTTGCCCTCAGAGTCCGGGGCAGGTAGATCGGCGACGAACAGCTGCCAGTCGTCACCGGTCGTGGCGATGTATGCGATACGCGTGCCGTCAGGCGAGATCGCAGGCATTGCCGACCCGTCGGGGTCATCGACCAGTTGCCTGATCCGGCCGGTCGCGATTTCTATGTCGTAGACCTGCGTCGTGCCGCTGACGTCTGAGCTATACGCAAGCCGGCTTCCGTCAGGCCACCATGCGGGGGAAAGCTCAATCCCGCCATCGGTGTCAAGCTCATCAGAGAGTGAGAGGAGAACGGCTTCGGTCAGATCGATAAGCAGGATACCGGCGTCCGTCGCACTTGAGACCTCGACCGCGATCAGGTCGCTTGAACGGTCTCTTATTACGATGTCAGTTGAGGCAGATAGCTCTTGCAGGTTGCCAGCAACTCCCGCGGCAATGGTTGCGGTGACCGCGGCAGAAAACTGGCCCGTCTCAAAACCGGCAATGAAAACCCCCGTCTCTGTGATCCGCCCCGCGCTGCTGGCGGACCATTCCACATCAATCCCGTCTATCACGTTGCCAAACTCGTCGACGACCAGCGCCAGGTACGGGTTACCTGAGCCGACCGTGACCGAGTCTGCGACAGGCGTTAGCGATATGCCGGCGGCGATCCCCGGCAGAATGTCGAGGGAGACATCCACGAATGAGCGCACTCTGTCCAGTTCGCCAACGGCTGACACAAGCGGCCCGGTTGCCGTGACAGCGCCGCCAGAGGGCGTAAAAACGCCATCTTGCGTGATCTCGCCGTATTCGTCAGAGACCAGCTGCCACTCGATGCTATCGAGCTCAAGTATGTTTCCGAAGCGGTCGAACGCCTCAGCATTGAGTGAGATCGAGTCGCCTACGGCAGCACCGGTCGTGGCTGGTGTCACGTCCACCCTGTCGAGGATCCCCGGTGTGATGGCGCCGGAGAGCGTTTGCTCTCTGGTCTCACCAGCGACACTGACGCGGACAGTCACAAGCTGCTGCTCTCCGGGAGTGGGCAACAGGCCCGCCCTGAACTCTCCACCCGAAAGCAGAGTGTCCACGCCGACCCGGACAGGCAGCCACTCGATGTCTGGCTCTGGCAGCACATGCCCCTGGCGGTCTCTTGCGACCACTTTCAGGACGACTCTGGAGTTCACCCTGAGATTGATCGCAGGCGGCTCGATGCTGATCGAGTCGAGAGGTCCGCAGACGATTTCAACCGGAATGACGGTAGACGCTGTCGCTCCCAGCCTTTCATACTCAACCTTCAACGCGCTCAGGTAGTTGCCGGTATTCGGGCCCGCAATAAACGTCCCATCTTCCAGGACCGACCCGGCCGACACGTTTGCGGACCAGCGGTACTCGGCATCGGGGACCGGGTTTCCGAGCGTGTCGAACGCAGACACACTGAACGATCTGCGCTCGCCGCTCTCGAGCGCCAGGGCCGGCGGATCGACAATGATCCACCCTGCCTCACCCGGCTCCAGCCTCACAGGCCGCTCGGAGAAGACCTGCGAGCCACCGTTGGACACTGTGAGCCGTACCGTGAACTCTCCGGCGTCCCGGTATGTGTGCCGCGGAGAGCGCTCGTCACTGGTGTTGCCGTCGCCGAACTCCCAGGAGAACGTGGCGCTCTCAGAGGTCTCGACCGGAACAAAGCTGACTTCGTGGGGCACAGGGCCGCCGTCAGACGAGCTGTCGAACCCGGCGTCCGGTGGAGAGCCGCACGCGGCGGCGGCTATGGCCAGTATAAGAGCTAGAACCGGAACGGACGCCCGCTGCAGGCGAGAGGGCTGGGTCAAACGGTGAAGTGCTGGTTTCAAGGCTCTACCGGAGAGATGTGGCCGACTTGTGATGCGACACAGGCTGGGAGACTACTTGAGCGGACGCGGGACGTCTCTGCAACCATACAGAACGATTCGTCGCGTCAGGCGCCTGCGTGGTCATCGTAGTTGTTTGTCTCGCACTGGCAGAATGTACGTGCCGGACTGCCCCGTGGGATTGCGCTGGTGGACCTCCGCGACCGTCTTTGTGGTGACAGCCCACACCGGAGTGTGATTTCACTGTGTGCCGCCCCATCACCCCTTCGTGGTGTATCCCCTGACCCCAACGCGTCTTCTCATAGCTAAATTGGAATGGTGAACCGCAATTAACCGCCTGCAACTGGACTGACCGGACCTGCGCCCTCTCAGGATCCGGGTCCAGCGTGAGGAGACCATGGCTGCCACCATTCTGGTAGTTGATGACGAACAGGACATACTTGAGCTCGTCTCGATACGGCTCGATATGGCCGGCTACCGCACAGTCCTCGCCGCGTCAGGCGAGGAGGCGCTACGTTCTTTCTTCGTCGAGCGCCCTGACCTGGCAATCGTCGACATTGATCTTCCTGCGATGGACGGGATAGAGCTGTGCTCCCGGATGAGGGAGATGTCTGACATTCCCGTGATTTTCCTATCAGCCATGGGATCTGAACTGGACCGTGTAAAGGGCCTTCAGGCAGGGGCGGACGACTACATCGTCAAGCCGTTTGCGAAGGAAGAGCTAGTCGCCAGAGTCGAAGCCGTGATGCGCAGGGCTACGATGCCTGCGGTCAGGGGTGGTGAAGACTCATACATCGACGCACAGCTGACTATCGATCACAGGGCCCACATCGTTGCTGTCCGCGGCCGTGAGGTGGCGCTTTCGCCGCTCGAGTACAGGCTGCTGACATCCATGGTCAGGCACTCAGGACAGGTGCTGAGCCACAACCAGTTGCTGGACATGGCCTGGGGGCCAAACGCAACCGAGACATCGCCGGATAGCGTGCGGCTGTATATCTCGTATCTTCGAGCGAAGATCGAGGAGCACCCCAAACGCCCCATGCTGATCGAAACGGTGAGAGAGTTCGGCTATCGCTACGTACGCCCGACTTACTATGAGCAGTCCGAGGCTCGTGCAGCTTAGCCAGCCTGGCTGGCGTGCCAGGCACCGGGCATCAGCGTCAAAGTGCTCAGGCGGCCGCATTCTCCGCAGCCTTGCGTGGGATGACGACTGTAAAGGTTGAGCCGTTGCCGGGGCTGCTCTCCACACCAATCGTCCCTCCGTGCAGTTCGACCAGCGCCTTCGTGATGGCGAGCCCAAGGCCCGTTGAGCCGCTCGGACGCGTCCCGTTGCGGTTGATGCGGGCGAACCGCTCGAACAGCTTCGGCCGGTCCTCTGGACTGATACCTACTCCGGTGTCCTTGAATGAAACGATGAAATTCGCATCGTGTGCCGATGCCCTGACCGTGACGGCGCCGCCTGAGGGCGTGTAGCGGTACGCGTTGGACAGCAGGTTAGTGAACACCTGGCCAATTCTGATCCGGTCCACATGAGCGGGCGGCATACCGGCGTCCAGTTCAAGGACGACCGAGAGGTCCTTGGCACGGAATTCAGCGGACATCGACTCTGTCAGCTCCGTAATGAGAGATGCCAGATCGACAGAGCCCGGATCAAGATCAAACCGTGCATTGTCTATCCGTGAGAGGTCGAGGATGTCAGCCACCAGGCGGGCCAGCCGGTTGCTGTTGCGTTTGACGATCCCAAGCAGTCGGACAGATTCCGGCGAATGCAAGCCGTCAGCACCCTCCATCAACAGGTCTACATAGCCGACTATCGAAGTCAACGGTGTCCGGAGTTCGTGGGAGACCATCGAGATAAAGTCGGTTTTCGCCTCTTCGGCAGACCTCTCTGCTGTGACGTCGCGAAACACGAAAAGCCGTCCAAGGTACTGCCCAGAGGCATCGCTGACAGGTGACGATGACATGGACAGCGTGCGTTCGACAGGCGCCTTAATCCTGACATCTGCCGCCGCGATGGCGGCATTCTGGCTGTTGCTGACCTGCCCCAGCAACGCAAAGAAACCGTCACGGCCGGCGAACTCGACCGCCGCGGACTCCCGGACTGCGCTCCAGTCCTTGCGCGCCAGTTGATCCGGATCAGGCATCCCGAAGGCGTCTGCGAACGACCGGTTGGCCAGTACGATGCGGTTCGCGGCGTCGAGCACAACTATGCCTTCAATGGCTGAGCCGACAATCACACGGATCTGACTGGCCATTAGGTCAAGAGACGAGTGTGCGGCGCTTCTTGACTTCAGCAGCGAGAACATGGAGACGGAGGCGAAGACGGTCAATCCAAGTCCGGCGGAAAGGACAATAACCCACACGTTCCGTTCAAGCGCACTCAGACCAAACCGCTCAGGCGTTTCAAACTGAAGGTTCCAGCGCCTTCCGGCGAACTCGATTCCCGCCTGGGCCCACCCGTGGGCAAGTGACTCGTCAGCATCTGCCACAGGCTCAGGGAAGATCTGGGTCGCTCCACGTCCGGGCGTCGTGTCCAGAACACGAAGCCGGACTCCATCCAGGTTGTTGCGCCCGAGCGGCCCTGCCAGAAATTCCGCCGCCCGGTACACGCCGAATGCGTAGCCGAGGAGCGGGCCCTCGGTTGGGAGCTGACCAGGCTCGGGGTCGCCGAACACCGGCTGAAACACCAGGAACCACGACTGTCCCGATGGGTTGGTACGCAGCGCCGTGGGAGCGGAGGCGATCGGCGAGCGCGCCCTGAGCGAGTCTCGCACTGTGGCCCCAAAGCGAGGGTCTGAGAGGATGTCCACTCCCGGCTCAATCAGGCCTGGCACGGGCGGGAACATGTACGCAACCGGGAAACGCTCATTCAGCAAACTTGAGTCATCGAACTCCTGAAGCACCACACCCAGGTCGTTGAGCCTCTCGATAAAGGCGGTTGCCTCACCTCCTCTGACACGGGGGGCGAAGCCAAGTGCCTCCGACCCTGCGCTCCTCTGGCTCACTGTGCTTGCGAAGATCTGGAACCCGTTGTTCGTGAGCTCCGACTCCGACCTGATGAATGCCTCGACCGCCGCAATCTCTGTGAAACTGCGGTCAAGGTCTGCGCGGACGGAGTTGGACGCGCTCGTGACAACGTCAGCGAACCGTTGCTGGCTTTGAGAGTTAAGTACCGCCCGCGCGCCGAACGCGGTGCCGATAGTCATGGCGAGCAGCATAAGGAACGTCGCGGCAGCGGCGATGACCCCCAACCGGCGGGTGAACGCGCCGTCCGCCGGGTATCCTGGGCGCCTGTCTGCCAGCGGACGTTCTGCGGACAGGCTCACTACGCAGCCCCTGGGAGAATTCCGTTCGCCGGCGCGGCGCGCCTGAGAGATGGAGCTTCAGCCGGCACGGAGAACACAGGCGCTGTCCTGCGTTGTCTGAGAACGTCAGCCACCATGCTTGCGCAGCGCGCCAGCACCGCCTCATCTCGACCGCTGTATGCGCCTGGAGCGACACACCCGACAGACACTGCGACTCTCGGGAAAAGCTCTTCCGATGACCATTCGGTTATCCAGGAGCCAAACCCATGTGGCGCTGAGCTCCGCTGGACCATTGCGGACAGTTCACGGCCATTCGCCGCCACTCCGAGTTCGAATAACACCTGCAACCTGTCAAGCTCAGGCATCCACACTGAAGCCTCGAACCGGTTGAACTTAACCAGCGCGCCGAGCCTTACCGCAAGGTCTGTACAGACCGCATCGACGCCTGCGGTCACCTCAAGGGGCTGTTCGATCTTCAACATGTTGCGTTGGCGGTGCTCTTCCGCAGACTGGTTTGTGACGTCACGCATTGCGCAGACCGTGACCGGCTTTCCGGACCAGTAGTGAGTAAACGGCCAGAACTCCACCTCACTGATGTTCAACCGGCAGACGTCAAACTGGCGCACGGGTCCGACGGCGTTATGGGTTTCAGAGTGGCCGGCCTGCTCACGGAGCATCTGGGCCCGAACAGGAGCGCCCGGGTGAAGTTCGATGCCAAGCGGCGATCCTGTCAGGTCCGCCGCGGTGCGGCCGAGTAGCGACTCGGCGCCTGCGCTGACGAGCAGCACCTTGCCTGCCGCATCGACTACAACGATCCCGTCCGCACTGTCGACAATGGCGTTTCTGAATCTCGCCTCGGCAATCGCCCGCTCAGACTCTGGCGAAAAGCGGCTTTCGCTCTCACGCCCCGCCCGCGCCGTCCGCATGGCGTCGACGATGTCCTGGCCTGAGCAGTCGTCCTTGACCAGGGCCGCCTTCGCGCCTGCCCTGGAGAGAGTTTCAGCAAGTGAGCCGTCTGCGACGCCGGTCAGGACGATGAACGGCACGTCGGGTTGCGCCGCACTGAAACGGGAGCAGGTCTCGATCCCCGATGAGTCGGGAAGTGTCAGGTCGAGCACGGCCAGGCTGTACGGAGTATCGGCAGCCTCATCAAGCGCGGTCTGAAGAGAGCGTGCCTGCGTGATGTTGAACTCCCCTGGCGCGAAGTGCCTCGTCCTTTCAAGGAACAGGTTCGCCGCGTGAGGATCGTCTTCGATCAGAAGTACATCGATGGCTCTGACGCCTGCTGCTGGCATATCAGGGTTCCCTGCTGGAAACCGCTCCCGGCGTTCCGCCGCGTTGGCGCTGGACTGGACAATCATGCCGCCGGGTGGCGGGCTGCAATAACGGCTGAGCCGTGTCTATTTCATTACTGGCAATGGTGTGCCCGAGGTGTGCCCCGGACAATTGGGGATTGCACGCAGGGGAGATGGCGGCTCTCCGACGGAGTCCGCTATCCGCCGATCTCCGAAACGTCCACCCGGACAAGAGTGCGCTGGAGCAGCTCGGCAAGTCGCAGCGCGGCGATGCCGGCGATGGAGTCGACTTCAGGCGCCGCGCCGGTCTCCTTCTCGATAGACGTGACCGGCAGCAGAGGCATCCCGCACGGGACGATGTGACTGAAGTGGGCCAGTTCAGTGCTCACATTGAGAGCGAGACCGTGCATCGCGACTCCGCCGCTGACGCGGACGCCCATCGCCGCAATCTTGCGTCCAGCCGGGACCTCGCCAGTTGGCGGCTTCAAGCCCGGCTCACCGCCCACCCACACTCCGGTCTTGCCAACGACCCGGTGACCTTCGACGCCGTATTGTCTCAGCGTGTCGATCACCACCTGCTCCAGTATCCGCACATAGGTCACAGGGCCGAGCTCCGCCTCCCTGATGCTGATCACCGGATACATGACAAGCTGGCCCGGTCCGTGATACGTCACCTCGCCGCCGCGGTCGGTCTCAACAACCTCAGCGCCAATAGCACGTAACACCGTCTCGTCCACCAGCACGTCCTCTCGCTTAGCCCTTCGCCCAAGTGTGTAAACAGGCTCGTGCTCCAGCAGCAGCAGCGTGTCTGGAGCGACTCCGGCCTTGCGACGGTCAAACAGTGACCTCTGGAGTGTCAGCGCCTCGGAGTAGCGCATCCTGCCGAGCCAGGCGTGTCGAAGGTCCGGAAATTGCCCGCTCATTCCAGCGTCGTGTCCGCGGTCACCTCTTCCAGGCCGCGCCTCACGTCCTGCAAGAACGCCGAAGCCTCGACGCCGTCGATCACCCGGTGGTCGAACGAGAGGCAGATATTCATCATCGGTCTGATCTGCACTTCGTCCCCTGAAGGCAACGAGACTGCGACGGCACGCTTCACGATAGCTTCCGTGGTGAGGATGGCCGCCTGGGGATGGTTGATGATCGCTCCACCCCACACAGAGCCGAGTACGCCCGTGTTGTTCAGGGTGAAGGTGCCGCCACTGACGTCATCAAGCGTGAGCCGGCCGTCTCGTGCCCGCTGGACCAGGCTGTCGAGCTCGATGGCAAGCTCCAGAACACCCTTGCCGTCCGCCTTTTTGATGACAGGGACCACCAGCCCGTCGCGGCCGGCCACCGCTATTCCGACGTTGATGTCATCGTGCTGAAGAATACCGTCGTTCCGCCACGACGAGTTCAATAGCGGGTTCGCTCGCAACGCGCCTGCGGTTACGGCGAGCGCGAACGGCAGATAGGTGAGGGTGACGCCGTGCCGCCGCTGGACGGAATCGCGGTTTTCCGCACGGCATGCGACAAGGCCGGTGACATCGACCTCGACGGCGGACCAGGCGTGCGGGATCTCACGGAAGCTCTTCGCCATGTGGCCGGCGATCATCCGGCGCACGGGAGACGGCTTGATGAGCCGGCCTTCCTCTGAGCCTGGCGGGGTTTTCTGACCGGCGCCGAGGCCGTCTTCGACAGCCTGCAGGACGTCTGCGCGGGTGATGCGCCCTCCGGCTCCGGTCCCTGTCAACGCAGACGGGTCGATGCCGTGTCTCTCGATTAGCTGCCGGACAACAGGTGAGAGACGTGTGGTCACCGAGTCACGCGAAGCCGCTTGATTGCCGGCCGCGGCAAGCGCAGCCGCGCCCGCGCCAAGCGACGTGTCACTGAAAGCGCCTCCGGTTGGACCGACGTTTGCCGCCGTGATCATAGAGCCAACGCGGTCCGCCCGCGCTATCCGAAGCCCGGAAGGGACAGGTGGCGCAGGGTTGCGGGGAACGGCGGGCTTGTCCACCACCCGGCTTGACGGGGATCCTGACGGCGCCACAGCGGCGCTGGCTCCGGATTCAGGCACGCCGCCCTGCGGCGGCTCAACGCCCTCCGCCTCCATCTCGGCGATGATGGCGCCCATTGCAACCGTCTCGCCCTCCTGTGCGATGATGCGGGTCAGCTTGCCTGTCGCCGGCGCCGGCACCTCCATCGCAACCTTGTCCGTGATCACCTCGACGAGGGGCTCGTACTTCTCGACGCGGTCGCCAGGGCTCTTCAACCACTTGTCAATGACCGCCTCCGTGACGGACTCGCCGACGTGTGGCATCTGGATCTGAAATGGCATTTGCGCTCCCTGGCGCTCCCCGGCGCCTCACAATCTGTTACAGCCTGACGAGTCGCCGCATCGCATCGAGGATCTTCTCTGGCGATGGCATGAAGGCAGCTTCCTGCACCGGGCTGAACGGCATTGGAGGCAGTTCAGGGGGGCCGACGCGCATCACCGGCGCGTCAAGATCATAGAACGCGTCCTCGGCGACGATCGCAGCCACTTCAGAAGATACGCTGACCGCCGGCGTGTCCTCCTGCACCACCAGCACCCTGCCGGTGTGGCGAGCCGCCTCACCGATGGACGCGCGGTCGAGCGGCCGGAGGGTCCTGAGGTCGAGGACCATCGCCTCGACGCCGTCTTGCTCAGAGAGCGCCTGTGCAGCCTGCAACGAATAGTGGAGCATCAGGCCGTATGTGATGACGGTGAGAGCGTCGCCATCCCGCTTGACGTCCGCCACGCCGATTGGCTCTGTGTACTCCTCGTCCGGCACCTCGCCGCGCACCAGGCGATACGTCTTCTTGTGTTCAAGGAAGATCACAGGGTCATCGTCCCGGATGGCGGACCTGAGAAGCCCTCCCGCGTCATACGGCGTTGCGGGGGCGACCACCTTGAGACCAGGAGTGTGGGCGAACAGCACCTCGATGCTCTGCGAGTGGTACAGGCCGCCCCGCACACCGCCGCCATACGGCACCCGCACAGTCAACGGGGCATGCTTGCGGCCGTTCGTGCCGTAACGGACTCTCGCCGCCTCTCCGACAAGCTGGTTGATCGCGGGCCAGACGAAGTCCGCAAACTGGATCTCTGCAATGGGCCGCATGCCGTTGACCGCGGCCCCTAGCGCGATCCCGGAGATCGACGACTCTGCAAGGGGCATGTCGATCACCCGCTCTTCGCCGAACTCTTCGATAAACCCGTCCGTAGCCAGGAAAACACCGCCGCGACGGCCGACGTCCTCGCCCATGATGAAGACGTCAGGGTCACGCCGCATCTCCGCCAGCATGGCGTCGCGCACCGCCTCGATAACCGTTTTCTGGGCCATTACGCTCGGTCTCCCGCGCCGGGGCTTTCGGCAAACAGGTGGTCGTACATGGTCTCGACAGACGGATAGCCAAGCGCCTCGACCTCATCCGTGACAGTGTTCACCGTTTTACGAGCCTCTTCTCGCAACCCGGCGTCCTGTTCGTCCGTGAGCAATCCGCGGGAGATGAGCATTCTTCGCGTGATGTCGATGGGGTCGCGTCGCTTCATCGCCTCGATGTCGTCAGGCGGGCGATAACGGGTGTGGTCGTCGTCCGTTGTGTGGGGCAATAGCCGCTCCACGTTGACTTCAACCAGTGTCGGACCGTCGCCTGCCCTGGCTCTGGCGGCGGCGGCAGACACCGCCTCGTAGACCGCGATCATGTCTGTGCCATCGATGACGACTCCCGGAAAACCGTATCCGGACGCGCGGCTTGCGACGCTGTCTACTGGCATCTGCTTGCTGAGAGGCACGGAGATTGCGTAGCGGTTGTTCTCGCAGAGGAATATCACCGGCAGCCGGTGGATGCCGGCGAAGTTCATGGCTTCATGCGTGTCCCCCTGGCTGGCCGCGCCGTCTCCGAAGAAGACGACCGTTACCGCGTCCGAGCCACGCATCTTGTCAGCGAGTGCAACGCCGACCGCCTGGGGAAGCTGTGTCGCAACCACATTCGAGAAGGAGAACAGGTCGACACGCGGATGAGCTCCGTGAAGTGGGAACTGCCGCGCCCCGCTCATGGGCTCGCCCTCCCTCGCGAGAAAACCGCTCAAAAGCTCAGAAGGCGTGGTCCCGAGGCCGAGCATGACGGTGAACTGGCGGTAGTAGATCAGAAAGTGGTCTCGGCTGGGATCGAGCGCCTTTACCGTTGCGATCTGTGAAGCCTCGTGCCCCTGCGCCGAAGCCGCGATGGCCGCTTTTCCCTGCCGGTTGAGCAGCCAGACACGCTCGTCCAGCGTGCGGCTCAGTACCATCGTCCGGTACATTTCGAGAAGATCGGCGGTCGTCAGGTCCTCTGGCCGCTCGGGCATTGAGCCTGTGGTCCCCTTTGAACTGGTTAGCATCGGCCGATTATAGAGTCCTCAGCGGGCGATGGAGCGGCTTCCCGGCCGTCCAGGCATATGCTGGCGCTGTGTCCTGGTCATTGAGCCCCGGCCAGTAAGCCTGGGCCAGTGAGTCTGGGATACGCTGTGCCATCGTTATACTTTTAGTCGAACCTGACCGGCGCATGGCACACGATCCGGGTTCCGGCGCCGCTCCCTTGTGCTGGCGATGCCACCAACCTTGGGTAATGCGGTTTTTGTCTATTCACACTGACTGAGGTCTGACGGAGGAACGAATGAGGCGCGGGCTTTTTATCACTGCAATCTCGGTGGTCGCTATCGCGGCCGCAGCATGTGGCTCTGACGATGACGCGGCCACAGTTGGCGTTGCTCCGACATCAGCGGGTCTCCCGGTCGCAACGGCGACGCCGCCTGCGGGGCCGCTCCGGATGCTGCAACCTGGTGACGCCCCTTCGCCTCCAGTGGGCGCCCTCGACACGAGCAAGA
Organism: Chloroflexota bacterium; assembly: GCA_027624075.1. Lineage (GTDB taxonomy): Bacteria > Chloroflexota > Dehalococcoidia > Lucifugimonadales > Lucifugimonadaceae > JAJCYX01. Next base: position 18,509 of record JAQBUH010000002.1, on the reverse strand, counting down.
GCTACATTGCGACGATCAAGACAGCGAAGGGCGATATTGTCATCGAGCTTTTCGACGACATCGCTCCTCTTTTCGTCGAAAACTTCGTGAACCTGTCACGCATCGGCTTCTATGACAACACCACGTTCCACCGCGTCATCAGCGGGTTCATGGCACAGGGAGGCGACCCTGACGGCACCGGCTCCGGCGGCCCCGGCTATCGCTTCCGTGACCAGTTCCACACGGATATGCGGCATGATGGGCCTGGCATTCTGTCGATGGCCAACGCTGGCGCCAACACGAATGGAAGCCAGTTCTTCATCACCCACGACGCCACGCCGCACCTCGACCCTTTCAACCCGGGCGGATCACCAAAGGCGTGTGGCACGCCCGGCGTATCGTGTCACGGTGTGTTCGGCAGGGTGATAGAAGGCATGGACGTGGTGCTGGGCATCCGTGTGCGAGACCCGGGAACTGACCCCAGGCCGGGCGATGCCATCATCACGATCGAGATCACCGAGAGCTAGCATCCGGACAAGGATGCGAAAGACGCCGCCTGATTGCGCGTCTAGCGGACACGGCCAAAACGAAACGGCCAGGGAACTATGACCAGAGAACTACGAAAGGGAGAGCCATTGGCGAAAGACCTGAAACCACCGGCCGGAGAACTGGACGCTTCGAAGTCTTACTCGGCGACGTTTAAGACATCGAGGGGCGACTTCGAGGTCCAGCTGTACGCGGACATGGCGCCGCTTACCGTCGAGAACTTCGTGAACCTGGCGAATGCCGGGTTTTACAACGGCACAACATTCCATCGGGTAATCCAGGGGTTCATGGCCCAGGGCGGTGATCCCACAGGGACAGGCACGGGCGGGCCTGGCTACCGTTTCGGGGATGAGTTCCACAAGACACTCAGGCACGACTCGGCGGGCATCCTTTCGATGGCAAACGCCGGTCCTAACACCAACGGCAGCCAATTCTTCATCACACACGGCCCGACTCCTCACCTCGACCGCGTCCATTCGGTCTTTGGCAAGGTTGTGAAAGGCATGGACGTGATGTTGAGTTTGCGGGTGCGCGATCCCATGAGCGATCCGCAGCCCGGCGACAAGCTGGAGAGTGTGGAGATCACAGTCGAATAATCGGCCGGCTGGTCTCTACCGCAGGCTCTGAATCGAAACCTCGGAAAACCAAACCGGCGAAGCGTTGTGCTTCGCCGGTTTATTGTTTCCGTTGTTTCCAATGGGCAGGAGGCGTTTAATCGTCTGCTGGGGCGAATGCCATGCCCGTGCGCGGCCTGCGCTCCTCCGTGAACGTGAGCAACTTGCCGCTGATGCCGAGCCACACGTCCTTGTCGAGCTCAACCACGTCTGCCGCCGGCCTGGAGTTTACCCTGAGGCTTGGCTGCCCGGCAGACTGGTCGTACTCAAACTTCACGCCGCCCCGGGTGAACCTGAACGTGCCGGCGCGAAACGGCAGTGAGTGGATCTCTGTGGCGTCCACCCTGTCAGTCGCCGTAAACCTTCGAGTCCAGTTGCGGCGGAGCCTTGCGAAGTCGACTAGCAGGTTGTCCTGGTCGTCGTAGATGTAGCCGTACGGGTGCACCCTCCTGGACTGGAGCACGACCACCGCCAGGCCGGCGACGGCCACAAAACCGATCACGGACCAAGCCCAGATCGGCAATCCGACTATCAGGAACGGCTGTGGAGTGATCGTTGCGTTGGTGGAGATGGCAGGACCGGGAGTGAAGTACTGGCGGCCAAGGTACACCGTGTTCAGCACAACACTGACCGAGTAATCACCGCTGGCAGGCAAAGTCGCCAGCACGTCGAACGCAAAGCCCTTGCCGGGCTCAGGCTCACTTCGTGGCTGCAGCCGGCCTGCGAACTGTTCTCCGACACTCACAACGGTGACGCTGAACTCGTCCGGCGAGGCCAGGTAAGGGAATTCACCGACGAAGCTCTCGACCGTGGCGATAACCGCCTCGTCGCCTTCGTGGGCATTGATGTCAAACATGCGGGTAACCCGGACAGCCGGGAACTGCTCGGTCTTGTACGTCCCGCCGCCAGTGAGCTCGGATTTCAGGTTCGCCCAGGTCATGGTCAGGGCGACATCGTTGATTCCCTGGGCTTCCGGTGAGGGCAGCCTGACCGAGAAGATACCGTCGCCGGCCGTTACGTCGCCCGCAAGACCCTCATCGTTCAGCTGGTACACGTTTGTGAAGCCGTCTGCCTGCCGGACTGCGGCTTCGAGGCGCGTGCCGGGAACGGCGATCACGTCGCCTGCGAGGACAGCGGCCGCAGACAGCAGCCCCGGCTCACCGAGTGGGAGTGGCGGCTGCTCAAGTAGCTGCACCGTCAGCGGTGTCCGGGCGTCAACCCCTGCGATCAACTTACCGCGGTTGCCGGTTCCGTTTGCGGTCCAGGACCCGGCGGCGGGCCCGGTGATGCTAAATATCACGACGTTGGGCGATTCGATGATCTCCACGTTCTCGAGATCCGACGTCACCTTCGTGCCGTTGGGCCGATAGAGAGCGACGTCCGTTTCCGGGTTGAACCGGAGGAACGCAATCTTGGCGATCGCGGTCATCGGGGCAACTTCGAAAGTAGACGCAACCTCACTGCCGCTTAGCTCGGCGTCGATCACCGTGTCGAGATCAACGTCCGAAGCCTGGAAGAGCAGGAACTGCAGACCTTCAGGTGTGCCGAGGTCAAAGTAGCGGCCACCGGATGAGGTGGAAAGCTGGCTCAGGAGCGCCCGGAGATCGGGTTCGGTCGATGGGAGCGTTGCGACGTCAATCGTCCAGTCCTCGCTCGCATACAGGTCGCCGACGCTGTTGAGCCGCGCGCCCGTGTTCTCAGACTCGCCCAGGATGCGGCCCGGGGTGATCAGCACGACGCGGGAGCCGGGTTTTGCGTCCATGCGTGTGAGAAATGAGAAGGCGTTGGTGAGCACGTCAAACTGGTCGGATTTCAGTGCCGGTCCAGACTGCCTCACGAGGTTTAGCTGCTGGGCTGCGACCGTGATCACATCGGTACCCGCGGGAGCGGTCACAGGAGGGCTGACCTGCTCACCGTAGCGGATCACAGCCATTTCGCCGTCTCCGAGGTTGCCGGCGAGGGTCATCAGCGCCGTCTCCATCATGGCGATGTCGCCGTTTGACCTGGCGGCGCCGCTGTCGAGGGCGATGACGGTGAGCGACCCCGGCTCTTCGGCAGCCTGTGAGCCTGCGTTTGCTGGCAGGGTGGACGCTACGAAGACGATAGTGATCGCGATGAGTGCAATTACAGATGGCCGGCGCATTGCGAGTGATCTCCATGCAGGTGCCCACGGGCACCGCGTACTGCGGGCTGAAACGTCAGCAGAACTGGGCCGGGTGCGGTTTCGTTCGCGTTTGGAGGCCTTTAACCGGGCTCGATTCGGAGCTGGAAAAGTGCGAAAGAAAATCGCGGGCGCCGACGGGACTGAACTCATTGCAGCGTAATGGCGGCGCATTTTCCGGCGCAATTCAAGAGCGCTGCGACTTTCTGCCGATAAACGGAAGGACTCCGTGTAGTGCAACTGGAGCGAGCGCATGTGCTCAGGTGCGAAGGAACCTGCTGGACCCACCGGATTGACCCGGCGCGATGAGCGGCTTAGACTCCCGGCCGGCCACCTGCTGCCTATCAGGCCGCGGCAGCATCGCATACGCTATGTGTGGCCGCCTGCTGACATCCGTCACGACCAATCTCTCGCACTGTCCAGGTAAGAAAACATGAAGATCACCGGCGTAAAGACCACGCTCTTTGAGTACCGGATGGCCCGCCGCAGGGGCGACGCCAACTCGCCCTCTGGCAGAAGCCGCGCCAGCGGCTGCGTGCTTGAGCTCAGCACGGACGAAGGTCTGACCGGAGTTGCTCTGGGTGGCGGCGGGGCGTTGCCCCAGATCAACGGACTGGTAAACGGCATTTTGATCGGCGAAGACCCGAGGCACGTGACGGGACTCTGGCAGCGCATGGTGGAGCGCTACTTTAAGGGCGGGCACGATGGAATCGCCAACGACGCAATCTCGGTCCTTGACCAGGCTCTCTGGGACCTGAAGGCGAAGGCTAACGGCGAACCGCTCTGGAAGACACTCGGCGCCACCAACCGCAAGGTGCTCTCCTACGCCTCGGGGTTGGACATGCCCCTGAGTGACGATGGGATCTACGAGTTCTATGCCGATATGGCGAAGAACTACGGCTTCAAGGGCGGCAAGCTGAAGGTAGGGCTCGACCAGGATGCAGACCTGCGGCGCATCGAGCGGATGCGTGACGGCCTCAAGCACGCCACGGACAAGCCGGCGCTGTTTGTGGACGCGAACGAGTACTGGTCGCCCAAACAGGCGATCGCCAGGGTCCGCGAGATGGAGCGTCACTTCGATATCGGCTGGGTGGAGGAGCCCGCCCGCAGATGGGACTTCCTGGGTCTGCGGCGCATCTCAGACGCCATCAAAGCGCCTGTCTGCGCAGGCGAGAACCTGGACACGCTCGGCGACTTCCTGCCGTATTTCCACAACCGCTCTGCGGACATCGTGCAGGTGAGTACAGGGATGACCGGCATCACCTGCGCGCTTCAACTGGCGGATGCCGCATACGGCTTTGAGCTGCCAGTCACGATGGGAGGCTCAGGCGGCTATCTGAACGCCCATGTGGCGGCGTGCCTGCCGAACTTCATGATTATGGAGGTTGGTGAGCCTGAGCCCGAGGAAGGCGTCTACACGACCGATATCCGTTTCGAGGACGGTTACGCAATCCTGGGCGACCGCCATGGAAACGGCATTGAGATCGACCACGCTGCCCTGGCAAAGCAGAACGTCAATAACGTTTCGTTCGGCGCAGGGCCAAGTCCGTTCGGGAGGAGGCCCGGCGCCGGCCTCTGGGAGTTCCATCCAACCAATGAGGAGATGGCGGCGGCAGAGGCGGACGCAGATAACTACGTGCCTGCCCACGCCGCGCAGAACACGGCAAAGGTGTGATGGCGATCGCATCTATGTATGTCTTTGCCATCACGGCCGCGGGGCACCCATGCGGCGGGATGGCAAAACAAGGCAACAGCCCGACAAACTGCTCTCTGAGTGCTCGATTGCCGAAGCCAGAACCCGAGAACAACAAATGAAGATCACCGGATACAGACTCGAAACCTACATTCAGCAGATGGACCGTGCCATCGGGGACGCCAACTACCCGGCAGGGGACGACCTCATGGGCTCAGCGCTCCTCTGGATAGAGACCGATGAGGGCGTCTCGGGAGTCGCTCCATCTGGCAACAGCAAGGTCGGCGATCTCTTTCACCTCATCGAAGGCGAAGACCCTCGAGGCGTTGCCGGTCTCTGGAAAAAGATGGTCGACTACGTCCATAAAGGCGGTAACGAGGGCGAGGTCAACGGCGCAATAGCGGCGATAGACGTTGCGCTCTGGGACCTCAAGGCGAAGCTCAACAACGAGCCGCTGTGGAAGACTCTCGGAGCGCGAGAGGGACGGGCGAAGGCCTACGCATCGGACATTGGCTACAACCTGACTGACGATGAGCTCCACGCTTTCTTCTCGCGGATGGCTGACGCAGGCGTCGAAGGGGGCAAGGTTAAGATCGGCCTGTCGATGAAGGACGACCTGCGGCGGCTTGGCATCGTCCAGGACGCGCTGTCGAAGGCGAAGGCCCGTCCTTATCTGAACATCGACACCAACGAGTACTGGTCGCCGAAGCAAGCGATTCGGTACATCAGCCAGATCGAAGAGAAGTTCAACATCCACTGGGCCGAAGAGCCAGCTCGACGCTGGGACTTCGACGGCCTGAGACAGGTCTCCCGCGGCATTACGGCAGCCGTGGCGTCCGGCGAGAACCTGAACGACATCGGCCAGATGTACCCGCTGATCTCGCAGCAGGCGGTCGATATCGTAAACATCGGCGTCGGTCACTCCGGCATTACCGGCTGCAGGCAGGTGGCGAACATGTGCTACGCCTACGAGCTTCCTGTGACGATGATGAACTGCCAGGCCAACTTCATGGCTCACCTTGCCGCGGCGCTGCCGAACCACAACATGATGGAGGTGGTTGACCCCGGCCGCGAGAAGGCTTTTGCGAGCTGGGACAACCACATCGAGGGCGGCTGGATTGTGATGGGCAATGAGCCCGGCCTTGGGATCACGGTGGATGAGGCGAAGCTGAAAGCGCTTCAGGACAACCCGCCAAAACGCAAACCCAACTTCCCGTTCCCTCGACGAGAGGGCGCGGGGCTATGGATCAAGGACCTGGAGCCGGGCGAGGTTGCCTGGAAGAAGTAGCTTCCAAAATGCCGGAGGCTGTCGGCGGATGCCAGATGTGAGCGGTTCACGCCGGTGGGCGAGCCAGGCGCGCGCGCCACTGTGGCAGCGAGGGTTGCAGGTTCCTTGTTTCACTACTTCGCCCGCCCGACACGCATCTGCCCGTCCAGCAACCGCTCTCCAAACGGAGCTACTTCACGGCGTAAACGCGAGATCGCCCGGCGAGTTTGCCGGGCGATCCATCTGGTCGTTCTGCGGACCGGAAGCTTATCTGACGCCTTCTTCCACTTTCCAGGAGTACTCGACCTTGCCTCCGGCTCTCCCTGTGGCGCTCTGCTCCGTGTAGACGACGTTTATCTCCGCAAAGTTCAGAGAGATTGTCTCGGTTGGCCGGTCGTCTCCGGCTGCGCCACCGCTGACCCGGTAGTTCGTGATAAGCACGTCCTTCAACTCATACTTCAGGTACGTGGCTGGTCTGTCACCTGAGGATGTTGTCAGGTCCAGGGTCACACTGGCCATCACCTGGCCGGTGGCCACCGCCTCCTGTAGCTTCGGCGATGACTTGTCGATCGCTTTTACGAGCACAATTTCGCCAAAGCTGGCGGCGCCGCGCTGCCGGGTCGACCCGGAGATCCCTGACGACATCGGCCGCGTGATGGACTGGCTGAAGGAGAGGATATCGATCCACTCCCCGTGCGCCGAGTCCGTCGCCTCGCCCTTGATGTCACCGATCTTGATGTACGCTCCGTCGGAAGGCGCACTGGCCGGAGCGGAGGCGCTGTCCGCCGTTGCGAGGTCGGGTTCCGGACCTGACCTCACGTAGAGTGTGACGGCGGTGAAGACGGCCGCGACAGCCACGATGCCCAACAGCAGGGTCCGCGGCGAGATCCCGCCTGCAGGTAGCTCAATTCCTCTTCTCATCGCCGTATCTCTCCTTATTTCCGATCAATCACAAATGCTGTACGACTTCTGCTGCCAGGACTGGCAAAGACTGGCCGGTCTCAAGGTGACGGTGAGCATCCCATCCATGTAAGTAACGCCGATGGGTCAACCGGGTCTGCGACAAACGGTGAAACAGACAGGTGTCCCACGAACACGCCTTCCACGAAGATTCGGGGCGGAGCTGTTGAGTCCGGGTTGAACGGGCTGTTCGCGCCGAATGGTCCACCGTACTGAGAGGCGTCATTGAAGATGCTGGTCTCACCAAATGCCGATCCGCCCTCGGCTGACGGATTACAGATTGAGTCGAACGATCGGTCGGCAGTGACAAGTAAAGCGAGAGCAAGGTCATCAACACCGACCAACTGGCCACCGGCGAACCTGTCGAGTTCCTGCAGAGCTTCGTTAGTCCGCGTCGGCTTACCTGTGCCTGACCCCACCCGTGCCGGAGCGACTGCTGTCGGCAGCGTCCGCGTTCCAGCCGGTGCAGATGCGGCGGTTGCCGTTGGTGTCGCAGGTTCCGGAATTGAGGTGCCTGAAGGACGGCCGCCGGATACAGGCGTCCGGACCACGCTGTCCACCGTGGCGGGAACACCTGTGCCTGGGGCCTGTTCGGTAGAAACGGGAGAGCCTGACGGAGTTTCCGTGCCGGTCACGATGCCTTCGCACCCGATGATAAACACGGCGGCGGCGCTCAGAGCAACGGCTGTGAGTCTGTGGAGGCCGTTCGGTCCCGGCATGTGGTCAGCTTTCGTTTTCGGCCCATTTTCGGCCCAGTTGTAACGGGGTGTCGCCACAGGAATAAACAGGGCGACTGCTAACGCGAAGCGATAGCTCCTGGTGACTCCCGCATGGAGCTTCGCAATTTCGCGACTTTTAACGGCTTTGATCAGGTGAATTCAACTGCCCACGTCTGGAACAGCCCGGTACACGGTCGCCTCGCCCCGAAGAACCGTCTCACCATCCTGGTTCTGGACGGTGAACTCCATTGAGCCCATCGATCGCGTGTCACGCCATGCCTTGATTGTGCCCGTTGCCGCCTGCGGGTTGCGGTCGCCGGTCATCCCGGCGAACTTCCGCACGGATTCCGCGGTCACTTGACGGGTTTGCGTTGCAGCCATTCCCGGCATTACGTCCATCGTGGGTCCTCGACTGTCCGGAGTTTTCAAATTGCGTTACGCTATCGCCGCAGCGCGCCGTCACGAGGTCGGGCAACAGAGGCATTTCATGGACATCGCCGCTAACCGGGACGCACAAGCGTCAGACAGCGACAGGTTTCGTGGCAGAGCGATCCACGCACGCCGCAATGGGCTTCGACCGCGTCCTGACCGGACCCGCCAGAGAGAAAGAGGACTGACATGAAGGTCACCGCAATAAAAAACCTGCCGATTCAGGACAAGGACGGCCGCATCTACTACGTCGTCAGGGTGGAAACCGACGCCGGCATTCACGGCCTGGGTGAGGTCGGCATTCGCAACTGGGGCAGGGCCATCGCAAGCGCAGTCGACCACCTGAGCGAGCTGGTGATTGGCGCAGACCCGTGGGAGACGGAGCGGCTCTGGCAGGAGATGTTCCGCTCTGGCTTCTTCCCTGCGGACAAGGTCTACACCTGCGCCATCAGCGCCATCGACATCGCGCTCTGGGACATCAAGGGCAAGTCTGTGAACATGCCCGTGTACAAGCTGCTTGGCGGCCCGGTCCGCAACAAGGTGGTTTGCTATCCGCACACCCAGGGCGGGACTCTCCAGGAGCTCGTCGACAACTGCAAGAAGGCTGTTGACGACGGCTGGAAGTTTGTGCGGTGGGGCCAGCCTGAAACCGGCGGACGGCTTGAGGCGCCGGGAATCAGTGTGCTGGAACCGGTTAAGTCTATGCGGATGGCCTTAGAGCAGATGTCCAGGGTGCGGGAAGCCGTCGGCCCCGATATCCAGATGTGCTTCGATGTCCACACGAGGCTCGACACGGCGCACGTAGTCCAGATGTGCAAGGACCTGGAGCCGTTTAAGCCGTTCTTCATCGAAGACCCGCTGCGGTCCGAGAACCCCGGCAGCTACCGCAATCTCAGGCGGCAGGTGAACTTGCCCATCGCCGCCGGAGAGCAGTGGGCGTCGAAGTGGCCGTTCCGTGAGGTTATCGAGGAAGACCTGATCGACTATGCCCGCATCGACCTCTGCATAGTCGGCGGCCTGACCGAGGCGCTCAAGATCACACACTGGGCAGAGACGCACTACATAGACATCGTGCCGCACAACCCGCTCGGACCCGTGAGCGCTGCCGCATGCGTCTCCCTGACAATGGCCTCGTCAAACGTTGGTGTACAGGAGATGCCCAGGAAACCAGGCTCGTACGCCACGGACCTGTTCCCTCAGCAGATCGAATGGGAAGATGGGTTCGCATGGTGCCCGGACGTGCCGGGACTGGGAGTAGACATAGACATGGACGCCGCGGAGCACGCTGCGGTCGACCCGCAGGGCTGGCCGCCGAGACTTCGCAGGGAGGACGGGGCGATCACCAACTGGTGATCAACTCGTAACATTCCACGCTGCATCCTTGCCAACTGCAAGGGGAGTTGCCCGGCAGCGTAAAACCTGCCGGGCTTTATTTTGTTGAGGTTGGGCCCGAACAGGGCTGGAGGGACCGATGCCGTTCATGTACAAGCCATCGCTCTGGGGATTCGCAGCGAGCGCCATCTTCATCGCCATGACGATCATCACAATCCAGGACTCGGAGTGGATCGACGCGCTGATGTGGGGCCTGCTGTCCGTCTCGTTTGCCGTGAAGTACATGCCCAAGTTCCTGATCTTCAGCGTCCCTGGCGCCATGGTCTCGCTCATCACGCTGATAGCAGGAGGTGCGCTGTTCGCGGCGGACGCCGCGGAGAAAATCGGCCAGGGGTGAGATGCAACTCACTCTGGTCCGCACGCTGGCACGCCGCAGGTCTCAATGACCGGCGACGCTATCCTGCCGAGGCACGCGAACGCTCCAGCTATGTGGCTGACTTAACGAGCCCGATCAGGTTGCCCGCCGGGTCAGTGAATTGTGCGAACGTGACCATCCCCGGGACCTCGGTAGGTGGCATAACCGTCTTGCCGCCTGCGGCTTCAACCTGCTTCAAAACGGCGTCGAGGTCCGGAACCTCAGCGTACACCGTGACAAAGTTTGAGCCGTCCTGCGACGCGCCAATGCCACCGCCAATTCCCGCGCCATCTGCGTCAGTGTCAGCGATTCGGTACTTCATCGGATTGTCTTCGCCCACCTTCCAGCCCATCACGTCCGAGTAGAACTTCGCTAGCCGGCCTTCATCACCGGCCATGATCGGGAAGTGCACTGCCGGGTAACCCATCTCGTCTCCTCCGAATTAACTGTTCAGCTCAGGGCAGTACGCAAGTCGGCGAATCTTATCGTACCTGTCTGGAACTCATTGGCCACAGTGTCAGTCACAGTCGCTCTTCTCGCCGGGCTCAGCGACGTCGCTTGAACGAGTTAAGGAATTCGCCCACTCTTCCTCCAGCACGCGTCTCAGGCTGCCGAGCGACTCCTTCTGCGCACTGTAAATCCTGTACCTGCCCTCACGGCGCTCGCTCACCAACCCGGCGTCACGCAGCACGCGGAGGTGTTGTGAGACAGCAGGCCATGAAATCGTGAAGTTTGCCGCGATTTCGCCTGCGGTCTGTTCGCGGTCCCAGACGAGCCTGAGTATCCGGCGCCGGACCGGCGCTGCCATCACTTTCAATCGGTCGTGCATAGCAACATTTAAGTCGATACTTAAATTCATGTCAACGCACGGCGGCGAGAACTGGTAATGACAGGGATTGCCTGACCTGTGCGGGAATGTCGGAAGGAATAAATGACCGGAAGGCGCATGCGAGCCGACGTTGTTAGCCGGCTTTGGAAACGCCGAACCCACCATGGCCGATGCCGCTATTGCCCGCCCGCATGGTCTGGATACCGCCGGTTGATGGCGGAGTGGCGGGACCCGGCGCCGGAGAGGGTCGTGGAGCGTTCGGAGTGGACATCTCCAGTCGGCCCACAGCATCTGAAATATCCAGGTCCCGGCCCTCGCTGGCAACCTTCCAGATGGCCTCAAGAACGTGTTTGATGCTCGGGTCGATCCAGTGAATTCCCCTGGCTACGCTCTGCACCATCTCTGTGAAGTTGTGACCGGTCTCTGCGTTCTTTGCGAGAGCGTACGACCAGGCGACGCCGAACATACGTGCGCGTCTGCGCAGATCAACTCCCGCCAGGTCACCGACTATGACAAGAACGCCGGCTTCAGGGCAGCTTTTACTCACGCTGCGAGCTATGTCCAGCCCTGCAAGCTCGCCACCAAGATGGATGTAGATCGCAACGACATCCGCCTCTTCCGTAATGATCTTCTCAATAGTTGAGACCTCGTTTTCGGCGAAGCCTGCGAGTTTAACCTCTGTAGATCCGGAGATTCGGGAAGTGAGCACTGTGCGCAGCGGTCCGGGCGCGGCGATGACGACCCGCGTCGCGGGCATCGGCCTGGCCTCGGGGAGGCTCGTCTGCGACCTGACGTTTTCAACCGGCCTGACCGGGCCGGGATGTGACACTCGTCTTCGCCTGCGTATCATGCGTGCCATGATGGCTCCCCTGAGATGTTGGAGTACCAGAACATCTCTCTTATCACTCACTATGCACGCACGCGCGGCACATTTGGTGCTGGCACACCGCCTTCAGCACCGGGTACACACTAAATCCAACCCTGCGGCAGTCGCTAAGGGATTCGCGGCTACATGAGGCGTTCGAGTGCGTGGCCGCGATCATCGGGACAGACTCGGTACACACGGTCAGGCCAGATCTTCACGATAAAGCGGTCTTTTTCAGGGTTACGCGTCGGGTGCGGACACAAGGCTTTGACACGGACGTCCGCAGTTAAGCCTGACGAGTGGATCAGTCGAGCAGGACGGTCGAAGTGAGTTCGATCGGCATCGTCCGCTCGATAGCGGTCTCTGGCGCCGCATCCGGCGTGATGCGCAATGTGACCTGCCCGCGGGCGATCAGCGCCTGGGCAGAGCTGTCTACATACGGGTCAGACGCGCCAGTGCCGAGGTCATACCAGCCGTTCGAGACGTCGAGCGGATGCAGCCACACGGTGAGTTCCGCCCGCTCGCCTCTATCGAGAAACAGGTCGCCATTGTCATCTCCGGGAAAGGTGACCGACCAAGCGCTCGACGGCACATTGAAGCCTTCAGTGATAACCGAAATGACTGTTCCGATCTGAGTAGAGGAGAAGTCGGGGTCTACCGCAGTGTCATCAACTGTGTATGGCGGAGTGAGGTCGATGCCGTTCGCCATGTCCGCTGAGATGAGCAGCTTCAGAGTGGCAATGGCCTGGATATCACTGCCACTCAGGTCGATCACATCGTTGCCGTCGATGTCGATGTTGCCGCGTGTCGCGATCACAGGCCCGCGGAGTTGGATGGAACCTGTGGCCTCGCTCAGACCGCGGTTTGCGGCCTGTGTCCCGGCCTGGGCTGCGTCCGCTCCCATCGTCATAAGAGCGACCGCGGACACGGTGGCCACTACTGTGGCGGCGATCATGAAGATCGCGACCTCGATGGCGGAGAAGCCGCGGCTCCCAAGGTTGCGCGTGTGACTTTGCGTGAGGGTAAGGTTGTCCACGTTCCCAGGTTCGCGCTGCCGCATTGGAACACGCGCCGCGCTCAGGTTGGTTCTGGTGTGACGGGGCATCGCCTCCAGCCGGTCCGCAACACGGCCCGCTGGCGTCCGCTTCCTAGTCGATCGTCGCCCCACCGTCGATCACGATGTGCGCCCCTGTCATGAACGAAGACTCGTCAGACGCCAGGAAAACTACGCCAGCGGCAATCTCGTCCGGCCTGCCCATGCGCTTCATCAACGAGTCCTGCCCGAACTCCTCGTATGCCCGCTCAGGGTCGAGACCTAGCGACGCGATGTGCCGGTCCGTGGCCCGCGTCCGGATGGAGCCGGGGCAGATGGCGTTGACGCGAATGTTGTCTTTGGCGAGGTCCATCGCCAGGCACCGGGTGAGTTGGGCCACAGCGCCTTTGGAGGCGTTGTACGGCACGAACGCTGGCTGGGCGATAAACGACGATACCGAGGCCAGGTTGACTATGGTGCCGCCGCCGTTCTTCCTGAACTCGCCCAGACACTCCCGCACCGTGTTGGCATAGCCGATCACGTTGATGCCGAACACCTTTGCCCAGTCCTCGCTCGTAACGGTCTCGACGGTTCCGAAGACGAACGCGGCGGCGTTGTTCACCAGCACGTTGACAGTGCCGAAGCGTGAGACAGTCGCCTGGACTGCGTTGCGTACCGACTCGGAGTCGGACGTGTCTGTGCGGTGGAACATCGCTTTGCCGCCGGCGGCCGTTATCGCCTCAGCGACCTCGGAGCCAGGACCTTCTTCCAGCTCGGCTATGGTCACGGCTGCGCCTTCCCTTGCGAAGCGCTCTGCGATGGCGCGGCCGATACCGTTGCCCGCACCGGTCACGATGGCGACTCTGTTTTCCAGTAGCATTGGGGTCTCCCGTGTTCAGATATTTGTAATGATCGTGGCGGAGAATGAATATACCGCCACTTGGAACGGACTGGGACCGGACCGGGCCTGCGTGGTCACCCGCGCACGGCCGCGGGGTGATCGACTGGACAGCAAAAGGAACGGACGCCATTGGTAAGTAGAGGATTCTTCGGGAGAAAAAGGCCGCAGCTATCACGGCCAATCCCGCCGGGGCAGTACCTGGAGGATGGGTTCCCTGTGCTAAGCGCGGGACCAACTCCACGCGTCGACCTGGCTAAATGGGACCTCGTGATCGAGGCCGGCAATGAGACGCTTGGCCGTTGGAACTGGGAAGAGCTGCAGGCGCTGCCTGCAACCGAAATGCATGTCGACATCCATTGCGTGACGAAGTGGTCTAAGCAGGACACAGACTGGCGGGGCGTGACGATAGACACGTTGCTGGAGTCTGCGGGCGTCACGGACCCGCCTGGCGACTATTTAATGGCTTCCTGTGACGGCGGCTACACGACCAATATGCCTGCCGAGGACGTTCTCGACGGCAAGGCGCTGATCGCCTACGAGTATGACGGCGATCCGATTGAGCCGGCGCACGGCGGGCCAGTACGGCTATTCGTCCCTCACCTGTACTTCTGGAAGTCCGCGAAGTGGATCCGCAGCCTGCGGTTCATGGACGACGACGCTCCGGGTTTCTGGGAGGCGTATGGCTATCACATGTACGGCGACCCGTGGAAAGAGCAGCGGTACAGCGGGGACTAGGCCGGATGGAACTCGACAGAGCCGAACCGATTATCGCCAACTCAGGTTCCGGCTGAGCCACTTAAAGCAGCTAGCTGTGAAACCACCAACACTTGAATGGCAGACCGCAACTGTCGACCGCGTATGGGTTGAGACATCGCGCGTAAAGTCGTTCAGGTTGGCGGTTCCGGGATTTGGCCGGTTCAAGCCGGGGCAGCATGTGGACGTGCGGCTTACAGCGCCGGACGGCTACCAGGCCCAGAGGTCATACTCCATCGCGTCCGCTCCGGACGGCGCAGGCACGATCGACATCACGGTCGAGTTGATTGAGGACGGCGAGGTTTCGCCCTATTTCCACGAGGTGGTCCGGGAGGGCGACCGGATCGAACTCCGTGGTCCGATCGGTGGGCCGTTCACATGGACTGCTGAGCGAGGTGGCCCGCTATTGCTGGCCGGCGGCGGATCGGGTGTTGTCCCGTTGATGTCGATGCTCAGGCACAGGACAACCTCAGCGGGAGAGCCGGTGCGCGCTGCCCTGCTCTACTCAAGCCGCGCTCTCGACGACGTGATCTACATGGACGAACTGGATGCGATCTCCGCGTCTGATCCACGGTTCGATCTGACACTCACGCTGACGCGCAACCGACCGCCAGGCTGGACAGGCAAGACACGCAGGGTCGATGCCCGGATGTTGAGGGATGTTATGGAGCGGCTGGGCCGGCCAGCGCTCTCGTACGTCTGTGGGCCGACAGCCTTCGTTGAGACTGTCGCCGGGATGCTGGTTGACGAAGGTCTGCCGCCAGACACGATCATGACGGAGCGCTTTGGCCCGAGCGGCACTTAGTGACTGGGCGCTAATCGCCGAACCTGCTGAGCGATATCGACGCCAGCTCAGGCTCTGCCCTGCCGGTAGCGACCATCTCCTCTACCTGGCGGCCGATGTACAGGCACTGCACTATCCCGCTTCCGCCGCCGCCCGTCGCGACGATCACGTTGCCGCGATCACCCGCTCTGCCGAGCACTGGCAGGTCGTCAGGCGTCGCAGGCCGGAAGCAGACGGTGTGCATGGCGACCGCGGACTCGGCGGCCTCCGGCATCATGGTCCGGGCGTTCTCCAGCAGCTTCCTGCGTGACGCGTCTGTCGGAGTACGGTCGAACCCCGCGTCAGCGGCCGTCGCCGCTACCCACACCAGTCCGTCTTTCTTGAGCACGAGAGAACACGGCCCATGCACGTGCGCTGAAAAGGGTCCGCTGGCAGGCGGCTCCAGCCGGAGAATCTCACCCTTCGACGGATGGACCGGGATATCGGTGCCGATAGGCTTGAGCAGGTCCGGCGACCACGGCCCGGCCGCAACCACAACTGTTTCCGCCTCGTAGTGGCCCTGGTCTGTGTGGACGTTGACGTTTCCGCTCCCCACAAGGGTCTCCAGTGATGTAACCGTCGCCGTCTCCATCCTTGCTCCGGCGGCTCGTGCGCATGACGCGAGCGCCGTCACGAACCGCAGACTGTCGATGAAGTACGGGCCGCGGACCATCGCGCCGCCGAACTCGGTCGGGTTAAACCGGGAGTCGATTTTGTGAATTTCGTCTGTCGTCACAAGGTCAGTCTGGAAGCCCTGGGCTGTCCAGCGTGCAGCGTAGCTCTTTGCGAACGCACGCTCCTCCGCGGAGTAGAAGAGTTGAAGGGTCGGCTGGTGATCGACCTGGATGTCAACGCCAGAGACATCTTCGATCTCCGAACTCAACTCCTGGTGCGCCCGGAACGAGAGTCGTGCGAGTTCCTGCTGTGCCTCAGGCTTCGAAATTTGACCTTCAGGAAGGTCCTGCTCCGTGGCGCCGGTCGAACCAGAGCCTTTAAGTAGCGGGTCGAGCCGCCCCAGCGCCCAGCCGGACGCCTCAGTGCCTACAGGAGCACGGTCCAGCACGATGACTGAGCGGCCTGCCCTGGCCAGGTTCCAGGCGGAGGCAAGGCCGAAAACGCCGGACCCAATGACTAGCACGTCTGAAACGGTTGTCACGCGGCAGCCCTTTGATGAGGCATTCAGGGTTTATACGGAGAGGGCGTTGCGGAGTCTAGCACTCGCGCGTGAGCCCTGGCCCCGCGCTGTTGTACGGCGGCCACTCTGGGCGCCGCAGGGGTCTTGTCATACGCTTCAGGCATATCCCCACACACGCGCACAGCCCCGGCGTTTGGCAGTGTCCTGGCCTGGCAGTCTCCTGCAAAGGCCAGATAGTCGTTATCGGCCGCTATGACTCGGCAGACGGACAGGATGAGGGTCCACAGCAATGACAAGCGAAGTGCTCATAGTCGAGGACTCGGCTGATGTCCGCACCGGCCTCCAGATCGCGCTCGAGAGCCAGGGTTACCAGGTGCGGGCGGCGGTTGATGGACGAGAGGGCATCAGGATGTTCAGGGAGACCCAACCGGACATCGCGCTCCTGGATATACGAATGCCGAAGATGTCTGGCATCGACGTCTGCACGCTCATCCGAAACGAGTCGGACGTGCCGATCATCATGTTCAGCGGTGTCGATGACCGTGCCGATGTCCTGATGGCGCTCCAACGCGGCGCTAACGACTATGTGCTCAAAGACACCGGGTTCAGGGAGTTGCTGAACCGGGTCGGCAAGCACCTGAGGCGTCGTGCCGCCGATCTGCTGACGACGCAGCCGGCCAACCGCGGGGCAGGCAGGGTCGTGCCGTTCACACTGCCCCGGACCGCGGGGGCCGCGGGAGCAAGCTCCTCCGGTTACCAGCCAGGGAAGCTGGCGCTTCAGGCAGATCTTAATAACCTCTCTGGGCTTAACATCCAGACGGTCAAGATCGAGAAAACTCCGGAGGTAGCCGGGCCAAACGGCGAGCCGTTGGAAGACCTGGTGATCGTCGCTCACAGCGATCCTGACTCACTGGCGCAGCTAGCCGGCGTCGCCCGCATGACCGGTTTCGAGGTCGCTGAGGCCAGTACGGGCCGGAAGGCCGTGGAGATCCTGGCGACCCGCCGTCCGAAGGTGATGGTCGTCGGCAATGTGCTCACCGACATGAACTGCCTTGCCCTGGTACAGGCCGCCTCTAACCACGAGTTGGGAGAGTTCATCGGGGTCGTGCTGGCGATGGAGAGCCGCTCACATGAGCTATCCCGCAGGGCGCGGTACCTGGGCGTACGGCAAATTGTGTTCCAGCCGTGGAGCGACGGCAGGCTGGACGTTGCGATTCGCGCTGCCCTCGCCGCCACCAGGCAGGCGCGGTCACGCCTCAAGGCCGCTTGAACCCAAACTCGATTATTCCCTGCCCTGACTCTCTGGCAGTGGCATCCCGGAGCTAACTGGGTGTTACCCGTATGCCGGGCGGCTCTGCCGTCTCTAGACTGGTTTCTACTACCCGTTTACGCAACGCTCGCGCCCTGCGACTCCTACTCGATCGCAGGTGCAATAGATGAACCGCAAGAAGATCCTTGTCGTCGATGACGAAGCCGACATGCGGAAGATGGTTGTTTCGGCGCTCGAGACATTCGGGTTCCAGGTGTTCGAGGCGTCCAACGGACAGGAAGGGCTTCAGGCGTTCCTGAAATACGCCCCTGACCTGGCGCTGCTCGACATCCGCATGCCCGGAATCGGTGGAATCCAACTCTGCGAACTGCTGCGTCACCGCTCTAAGGTCCCCATCATCATGTTCAGCGCTGTAGATGAGCGCGAAGAGGTGGTCGAGGCTATCCAGAAGGGTGCCAACGACTACGTTCTGAAGAGTGTTGGTCCGGCAGCTGTCGCGGAGCGCGTCGGCCGCATCCTCAACGCCAGCGTTCCAGCTAAAGGGACAGGCGCAGGCAAGGGCGGGGCTTCGACCGAAGACGAGAAGTGGTCTCTCAAAGAGAATGATGTGCCGGTGGCGGTGCTTGTCCACAGTGACCGCAAGGCCAGGACCCAGATGCGTGAGGTGCTCAGGCAGACTCAGATCCAGGTGAGAGATGCCAACACAGGTGAGTGTAGGACGTCAGCAACAATGGGACAGAATCGGTAATAGAGATTTCAGGCGGATCTGAGCTGCTCCCGAAGTG
>JAQBUH010000038.1 GCA_027624075.1 Chloroflexota bacterium | reverse complement strand
TGACATCAGCAGCTCCTCTACTCGTTTCAGAGGATGTTATTCTGCCCGTGCCCTGAGTTCTGACAGAACCCTTTACACTTATCAGCTATGGCCGAAAAACCTGCCGACACCACGATAGCGACCAACCGCAAGGCGCGCTTCAACTACAATATTCTCGACACCTTCGAGGCCGGAATGGTCCTCACGGGTTCCGAGATAAAGTCCGTGCGCGCCCGCCACATGATGATCTCCGAGGCCTACGTGCAGGTGCGGAACGGCGAGGCATGGCTGCACAACGCCCACATTGCCCAGTACCCTGCCGCAGGACCGTTCGGCCAGCACGAGACCACCAGGTCCCGCAAGCTTCTCCTGAAGAAGAGCCAGATCACCCACATAGAGCGTGAGATGCAGAAGGCGCGCCTGACCATCGTGCCGCTCAAGGTCTACATCAAGGGCCGCCATGCCAAGGTGTTGATCGGGCTGGGCAAGGGCAAGCTGCAAGCCGACCGCCGCGAGACGATCAAGCAGCGCGACGCCGACCGCGAGATGTCCCGTGCGATGAAGGTGCAGACTTAGCCGCGGGTCCATGACCGCCCGCTCGCGGTCGATGTGAGCACGCGTAAGAACACACATTGCGGCGTATTGGGCATATATTTTAGCATTTACTTAAATATCATCCCGTGAGAGCCCGGACGGATTCGCGACCGGACTCATTTGGCTCTGTCGGCATATTTTGGACCAACCCGCCGCCCGGTCACGGTGTGAGTGCCTGATGTGTGAAGGCCTGATCTGTCACTCTGAGCTTGACTGCGAGTCTCCCAGTTGACCGTGTTCGAACGGCAACCTTCCTCGACCCGCAAGCCTGTGCCACGCGGCCGGGATGACAGACAAAACCGTCTCACTCGAACCGTCGAACTCGCCGAGCGCCACTCTGCTACTCTCTGCGCCAGACCGTTTGCCTGACACTCAGCGCAACAGACGGGCTATTGAACGATTTTCGAGAGTTCCCCCGCGGCGGCGCCTGGCCCCGGCATCGCCCAGTTCCGTCGCTTGCCGCCCATCGCGTAGACTCACCAAAATAACTCACGCACTTTCGAGTCCAGACACGCATGGCAACACAGGCGTTCATCGGCATAGACGTAGGCACCTCATCCATCAAGGCCATAGTCGTCTCGGCGGCCGGAGCCGTGCTCAGCGGCGGAGAGGCGCCGCTAACCGTCTCTGTCCCGGAGGCAGGGTGGGCAGAGCAAACTCCCGAAGACTGGTGGCAAGGCACAGTCTCGGCCGTGAATGCCGCCGTAGCCGGACTCGATTCGTCTGTAGAGATTAAAGCGATCAGCCTCTCTGGCCAGATGCACTCTCTGGTTGCGCTGGACCGGGAGCGCCGGGTAATCCGCCCGGCAATCCTCTGGAACGACGTGCGGACGAGCGAGCAGTGCGCGTTCATCCGCAACCGGGTCGGCGACCATAAGCTGCGGCAATTGTGCGGAAACCCGGCGGTTGAGGGGTTCACAGCCACGAAGCTGCTCTGGATGCGTCAGCATGAGCCGGCCAACTTTGAGCGCCTGCGGAAGTTCGTCCTTGCGAAGGACTACGTCCGGTTCAGAATGACGGGCGAGCTGGCTACCGAGCCGTCTGACGCGTCGGGGACTCTGCTCTTCGACATCGTGCGCGGAGACTGGTCCGCTGAGATGTGCGCGCTGCTGGAGCTCGACTCCGCAATCCTGCCACCGCTGGTTGGATCATCTGCCATTGCGGGAACGGTAACAGCGGACGGAGCAAGGCAGTTGGGAGTCGCGGCAGGCACACCGGTCGCAGGCGGTGGCGCGGACAACGCATGCGCCGCGACAGGCTCGGGCGTCGTCTCACCGGGGACGCTGCTGGTCACGATCGGGACTTCTGGCGCAGTCGTTGCGCCGATATCCCGGCCAGCGACGGACCCCGCAATGCGGATCCACTCAATGGCCCATGCCGCACCCGCTCTCTGGTACCTGATGGGTGTCGTCCTGTCCGCCGGCGCCGCCCTGGCGTGGTGGAAAAACTCGCTGGCGGGAGAGGCAAACGGACCAGGCTTCGACGAGCTTGTCGAAGCAGCTTCGAAAGTCCCGCCTGGCAGCGCAGGACTGACGCTACTGCCCTACCTGACCGGTGAGCGGACACCGCACGCAGACGCTGTGGCAAGAGGCGTTTTTGCCGGACTCCACGCGGGCCACTCCAGGGCGCACATGACCCGGTCTGTGCTGGAGGGAGTCTCGTTCGCTCTTCGCGACTCCCTGGAGTTGATGAAGCCGCTTGACGTGTCGCCTGAGAGCGCGGTGGCGGTCGGTGGCGGAGCAAGGAGCGGCGCGTGGCTGCAGATCATGGCAGACATCCTGGGAGTGCCGCTGAAGACCGTCGGTCCGGGCGAGGGTGCGCCACTGGGAGCGGCAATGCTGGCCGCGGTCGGCGCAGGCTCGTTCGACACCGTGGCGGACGCAGGCGCCGCATGGCTGACCACAAGAGGCCAGACCGACCCTGATCCTGGTAAGGCGGCGGTGTACGCGGAATCGTACGAGCGCTACAGATCGCTATATGTGGCGCTTAGAGAGTGGTTCGCAGCCGGCGTCGGGCGCTGAGACGATCACAAACCTGCCAGTGTCCGTGTTGCAGGCGCCTCATCAGCGCGTATCATCACCCGGCGCGATATCCCCTTTTCCGGAGACAGGCCCGGAGACCGGATGCGGGCAGGCCGGACCTGCGGCTGCGGCAGCTTTAACACGGAGTATTCGATCCGGCGACCGCGACAATTACCCCACTGGAAACAGAACAATAATGAAAATCGAGAAGATCGAGACGTGGCTGGTGGCACAGTGGATGACCGTGCGAGTCACGTGTGAGGACGGCACTTACGGCGTTGGCGAGGGGAACTTCTGGAGTTACGCAGAGGCCAGCCAGGCGATTGCCCACCGAATAGCGGATGACCTGCGCTGCGCCGACCCGCGAGATGTCGACCGCATCTGGAACTCGGTCTACCGCAAGTACAGCTTCCGCAGTCCGGCGCTAACCGCCGCTATGTCTGCCATCGACATGGCGCTCTGGGACATCAAAGGCAAGCGGCTCCAGGCCCCGGTCTGGGACCTTCTCGGCGGGAAGTACCGTGACAGCGTGCGGGCCATGGTCCTCCTGGGCGCATACGGGCCGTATGGTCCGCTGGATGGGCCGGACGGATTCGCCAGGGCCGCACGCGCCGCGAAAGCCGACGGCTACACATCGCTGAAGATGACGCCGTTTCCCAAAGACTGGGGCCTGAAAGGCTACGCAGACCTCATTCGGGAGAACACGAAGATTGTCGAGGCGGTCCGGGAAGAGGTGGGCTGGGAGTTCGACATCGGTATCGAGATACACAGGAACATGTCGCCGTCTGAAGGCGTCGTTTTCGCGCAGCAGATCGAGCCCTTCCTGCCCTACTTCTACGAAGACCCTATCGCCCCGGACAGTGTCCTGAGCATGGGCGACGTCGGCCGCCAGGTCCGGTTGCCGCTGGCCGCAGGCGAGAGGAACAACACGATCTGGGAGTTCCGTGAGTACTGCCAGCAGCCCGGCATGGCGTTCCTCAAGCCGGACATCGGGCTGGCTGGCGGTTTCACACACTGCAAGAAGATCGCCGCGATGGCCGAGGGTTTCCACATCCGCATCGCGCCGCACCACTTCCTGGGCCCGATCACGACGATGGCCCTGACGCACATCGCAACCGCCACTCCGAACTGGGATGTCAACGAGTTCGCGCCTGAGCAGGGCACGTTCAAGGAGAAGATCGTCACGCACATTGCTGAGGTGAAGGACGGCTACTTCATCCCGCCAGACAGGCCGGGACTTGGCACGGATATCGTCGTCGAGGAGATGGAGAGGCAGGAGCGCGTGATCGGCAGCGGTGAGACGGCGAGGAGGCCGGACGGCTCGATAGCGCTGAGGTAGTTCCTCGCGACGGTCCTCCGGTGGCACAGGACCGCCCAACTCAGACCAGTACAAAATCAGGAACCTCAACATGACTAACAGGCTGGAAGGAAAGATCGCCATCATCACAGGCGGCGGCGCGATGGGCGGCGCACAGGCCTCGATATTCGCCGCCGAGGGCGCCGCGGTCTGCGTCGCTGACGTCAACGGCGGCGCCGCGAAGATTGTGTCTGACCGGATCACAGCCGCGGGCGGCAAAGGGCTGCCGTTCGAGCTTGATGTCAGGTCGGCTGAAGGCTGGGCGGCAGCTGTAAACGCCACCGAAAAGGCGTTCGACAATGTGACCATTCTCTGCAACAACGCCGGCGCGAACTTCCGCGTCGGCTTCGACGAGCAGACGGAAGAGCAATGGCACACCATCATGGAGATCGGGCTCACCGGCGCCTTCCTGGGAATAAAAGCGGTCGTCCCCTCAATGCGCAGGGCAGGCGGCGGCGTCATCCTCAACATGGGCTCGCTGGCCTCCATCAGGCCCGGCGGCGGAAGCCCGGCCTATGCGGCGCAGAAGATGGGGATGGTCGGGCTCACACGCGCCGCCGCAGTTTCCTATGCGAAGGACGGCATCCGCTCTGTGATCATCTCGCCGGGACACGTTGACACCCCGTTTATTCGAGGCAACAACCCGCACTCCCCCAACACATGGGAGACCAGCATCGACAACCCGGAGAACTACGAGCGCCGCCGGAACAGCACGCCGCTGGGCCGCCTGCAGACGCCTGAAGACATTGCGCACGCGTTCATGTTTGCCGCAACTGACGACGCTGCGATGATCACCGGCTCCATGATCACCGTCGACGGCGGAAGCGCACTCTAACCGGCCGGGGCGGTCTTGCGCTGCCCGGTCGCCAGAGTGCGGCCAGAGCGGCGCTGTCTCAGCCGCTGCCGTGCTTTACGCGATAGGCGGACGAGTTGGCCGCGAGGGCTGCCGGACCGCATGAAGACAAGGGTGAACTCCGCAAGCCGGGCCCATCCCGATATTTAACACGCAAATCTCACGCCCGCCCGCGTGACCTCACGGCTATCTCAGACGCATGCTGCCACTGTTGTTTTGTCCCATACGGTTTAGCCCTCTGGCGCGGACCGGTACATACGGCGTGCCGCGTTAAGGTGTTCGTCAAGTCCGGTAGATAAGCCCGTGGCGGGAGATGTTGAGTGAATGCAAATACATCTACCTCTATCAATCAGGTGGCACGGCCGCGGCGGGCAGGGAGTCGTCACCGCCAGCCGGATACTTGCGTCAGCCGCGCTGAGAGGCGGCTACTACATGCAGTCCCTGCCCGACTTCGGCGCTGAGCGGTCTGGCGCCCCGATCTCTGCGCACACTCGCATCAGTGAGACTCCGCCAGTCGACCGCGGGCCGATCGGCGAGCCGGATGTCGTGATCGTGCTCGACGCGTCACTTGTCGGCCAGATCGATCTCCTCGGCGGCCTTATCCCGGACGGCGCTGTGATCGTGAACACGCCGGACCCTGACTCTGATTCGGTCAGGCGTCTCGAAGTGGGTGCCCGGCAGGAGCTATGGGCAGTGGACGGGAGCCGGATCGGCATGGATCTCCTGGGCAGGAACCTGCCAAACACGCCGGTCCTCGGCGCTTTCGCACGCGCCGTGCCTGTCCTGGGACTGGAGAGTATCTCGCTTGCCCTGGACGAGTTGATGTCAGAGACCTTCAGTGAATCGATCATACGGGCCAATCTTGAGGCCCTCCGCCTGGGTTACGACCAGGTCCGCCAGGTACTCCAGACAGAGGTGACAGCAAATGCCTGACGAGCAAGCCTGGAGAGAGATCGCCATCGGCGGCACCGAGATCAACCCCGGCAGCACGGAGCGGGTCAATACAGGCGCCTGGCGGTCCGAGATGCCGATCATCGACTTTTCCCGTTGCACCCATTGCATGATCTGCTGGGTCGACTGCCCGGACGCCTGTTTTGAGATATCAGACACCCGGCTCGCAGGCATAGACCTGGACCACTGCAAGGGCTGTGGGATCTGTGCCGCGGTGTGCCCTACCCACTGCATAACCATGGTCCCGGAGTCATCAGTGCCGGTAAAGAGCAGCGAAAGCGGAGCTTGAGACATGACCACGAAACAGAAGGCGTCCATCACGCTCCCGGCCCCGCTGGCCATCAACGGCGGTGAGGCGGTCGCCTACGCCATGCGCCAGATCGACCCTGAGGTGGTAGCCGCATACCCGATCACGCCGCAGACATTCATCATCGAAAGGTTCTCGGAGTACGTGGCAGACGGCCTCGTCTCCACCGAGTACATCAACGTCGAAAGCGAGCATGCCGCGCTAAGCGCCTGCGTCGGAGCGTGTGCGGCCGGCGGCAGGGCGCAGACCGCAACCTCAGGGCCGGGACTGGCGCTGATGTTTGAGATCGTCTGGGTCGCCTCCGGGATGCGGCTGCCGCTGGTAATGCACCTCTGCAGCCGCGCGCTTTCCGCGCCGCTCAACATCCTGTGCGATCACTCGGACGCAATGGCGATGCGTGAGTCCTCATGGATCATGATGTTCGGCTCGAACCCGCAGGAGGCGTACGACCAGGCCATCGTTGCCCCGACCGTTGCGGAGCACCCAGACGTCCTGCTGCCTTTTGCGAACGTGCTCGACGGGTTCACCGTCACGCACTCGGTGGAGCGGGTCGACGTGCTTCCCGATGAGGACGCGAAGAGCTTCGTAGGTGAGTACGAGCCGGAGCGATGGGCGCTGCAGCCCGGAGGCGGCGCGACGTTCGGTGGTCTCGACGCCAACGATTTCTACTTCGAGCACAAGCGGCAGCAGGTCGAGGCGATGGACAACTCGCTTGAGGTTGTCCGCCGGCAGCTCGATAAGTACGCCGAGCTCTCCGGCCGGAAGATGTCTCTGGTCGAGGAGTACCTGCTGGATGACGCCGAGGTCGCACTCGTTGTCCTCGGGTCGTCGGAGGGCATGGTCAGAGCCGCCATCGACCAGGCAAGGGCTGACGGAATCAAGGTGGGCATGCTCAGGGTCAGGCTGTTCAGGCCATTCCCGGTTGCCGACGTCCGTAAGGCGCTTTCAGGCGTTGCCGCCGTTGGAGTGCTGGACCGGGCGATCGCCTTCGGCGCCCCTGCCAACGCACTGATGCAAGACATCGTGATGGCGACCCGCACGCTTCCGGAAAGGCCGCTGCTGATGGACTTCGTCTATGGACTTGGCGGCCGCAACACGCCGAAGCAGATGTTCAGGGAAGCGATCGACCACGTGGTCCTGGCTAAAGAACAAGGGGCGGAGCCGGAGAGTCCGGCCTACCTGGGCCTGCGTTAGCGGGCCGGAGGAGCGACGCTGTATGACGCTCAAGCTACGTGAACTGACTGAAAAGACCGAGCAGTTCGGCTCCGGCCACGCGCTCTGCGCAGGCTGCGCGGAGCCGGTTGCCGTCCGGCAGGTCCTGGCGGCGCTCGTCAACCCGCCGGTTGTGGCGCTGGCGACAGGCTGCCTTGAGGTGGCGACCACGCGCTTCCCGGACACCACCTGGAAGGTGCCGGTGATTCACAGCGCCTTCGAGAACGCTGCCACAACCATCTCTGGCGTCGAGGCGGCGTACAAGGCGCTCGTCCGGAAGGGACGCATGGAGCCACGTCCACTCACGTTCCTTGTGTTCGGTGGAGACGGCGCCACCTACGACATCGGGTTCCAGTGGCTGAGCGGAGCACTCGAGCGAGGTCACAAGTTCATCTATGTGTGCCTTAACAACGAGGGCTACATGAACACGGGCATCCAGCGCAGCAGCGCAACCCTGCTTGGCGCGTGGACCACGACCACTCCAGCTGGCGATGTGAGGCCGGGGAAGCTGCAGTGGCACAAGGACATGACCCGCATCATTGCGGCGCATAACATCCCGTATGTGGCGCAGGCTGCGGTGCACAACTGGAAGGACCTGATGACGAAGGTGCGGAAGGCCGAGGCCGCCGACGGGCCGGCGTTTATCAACGTCATCACGCCCTGCGACCGCGGCTGGCGCTTCGACACTGACAAGACGATGGAGGTCAGCCGCCTGATGGTGGAGTCTGGCCTGTGGCCGCTGTACGAGGTGGAGAATGGTGTTTGGCGCATGACCGGCGGCGGACAGAAGCGCCGGCCGGTGATCGACGCCCTGAAGTCTCAGAAACGCTTCAGTCACATCACGACCAATGGTGACGAGTCGGTTGTCGCGGAGATACAGCGCAGAGTGGACGCTGAGTGGGAGTCGCTCCAGCAACTCTGCGAGATGTCGGCGCGAGCAGAGTCTGAAAGCTGAGCGCCTGCTGACCGGCTCTGCCCGGCCCTGACCGGCTCTGGCTGACTGCTCTGACGGCCCGCGTTGGTTGCCCTGCGCCGCGCCTGCTTACGCTGCCGCCGTACATTCCGCAATCCCCTCACCGTTCTCTCACGGCGTCTCGCCACCTGCCCGCTCAGCCCAGACAGCGTGATCGCGGTGAGACGGCGCGTTGCGGAGGTCGAAAAGAGCATGCTGGCGGCAACCGCGCACGCGTGACGGGACCGCCCGCCAGCGCGCAGGGAGTTTTCACCCCGCCCTGGACACAGTGGCGATCGCGCTCGGCGAGCGGACCCGGCCCGGCCACTCCCGGCGAAGATGCAGCGCGAGACGCAGGCGGTTGCGGTACAGTTGCCGGCGACGCACCTCAAACCAGTTGCGGAGCTCACAGGGAGACTCGCCATGAAGATCACAGACATCACCGTCACGCCTCTCAAGATCGGCAAAGGCCTGCTGCGGGTGAAGACAGACACAGGCGTCGAGGGCTGGGCCGAGGCGCCGGGACGAAACCGCATCGTGCCAGGCAGGAACGGCACCGTCTTCGAGGCGTATCTCGAAAGCATCATCAAGCCGGTGTTGGTCGGTGAGGACCCGCGCACGATCGACCGTCACTGGGAGACGCTGGCTCTCGGCAAGGACGACAGGCTGTTCAAGCTGCCGGCACAGGTCGTCGGCGTGATCGACGTCGCGTTGTGGGACCTGCTCGGCAAAGAGACAGGCATGCCTGTCCACACGCTGATGGGCGGCGCGGCACGCAAAACGATTCCCCTGTACTGGTCAACCGGCTCCGGCTGGCGCATGCAGCCAAAAGAGATGCTGGACCTTGTGAAGAAGGGCTGGGACCTGGGCTTCCGGGCCTTCAAGATCCGCATGGACTGGAAAGGCTGGCGGCAGGACGCTGACCCCGAGAAGGACTACCAGATGTTCAAGCTGGTGCGGGAGTTCCTGGCTCCTGAGATCTACCTCGGCTTCGACGCCAACAACGGCTACTCGGTCTCGACAGCCATTCAGCAGGGCCGCCGCTTCGAGAAGCTCGGCATCGACCACTTCGAGGAGCCGATCCCGAACTACGACCTTCCTGGCCTGAAACAGGTTGCGGACGCATTGGACGTCGCCGTGTCCGCGGGTGAGCAGGATGCGTTCCGCTGGTGGTTCCACCACCTGGTTCTGCTAGGCGACCCTGACATTCTGCAGCCGGACATCCTGAGCGCGGGCGGGCCGTCGGAGGTGAAGCGTATCTACGAGATGGCCGTGACGCTGAACAAGCCTGTGATGCCGCACAGCCCGCAGGCGGGGATCAATAGCATGGCGTCGCTACACGCCTATGCGACTGTGCAGAACGGGACGAGGCCGCACGAGTTCTCGACGGAGTTTTCTGGGCCGCTTGACGAGGTCGAAGAGCTTTACGGCAGCGGCGTGATCCCGAAGAACGGTGCGATGGAACTGACGGACGCTCCCGGACTCGGCATCGAGTTGAACGAGGCGGCCGTCGCGAAGATGACGGACAGATAGGTAGACGGGATTCTATCTTTCCAGCTCAACTATTCCTGCCGGTCACCAGGACTACGGATGCCGCCGCCTGCCAGGAGAGAGATCGATAAAGGGTGGGCTGATTTTGTCATTCTGAGCTTGACTCAGAATCTCTCGGCTAACCGTGTCCGAGCGGTAAGTTCCCGCGCGAAGTCTGGGCACGAAGTCTGTGATTACAGATCTTTCCGCGGCAGACCTTGCCACACGGGCGCGTCTGCCACAAGCTGCCGATGACTCCAGTGGCGCCCAGGCCAGAGTTCAACCTGCCTGCCGATGAGGGAGGAGCTAACGGCCACCTGGCGCGTTGCGCCTTCCCTGCCAGTTCGAGTTGAAAAACGTTCCGTACATGTGCTCCGGGTGCAGGACCATCGCAACCCGCTTATCGGCGTCGACAAGCTGGTCGAATTCGTCCCAGTCCTTTGCCCTGCGCCTCGTCGTCGCACTGTAGATCTCGCGGCGTGCCAGCCTGAGAGTCTCCGCGTCTGTGCCACCTGACCAGATGAGCTCGGCGGTTCCGTCCGCAACGATGAAGCCTGACCACCAGTCTGCTGCGGAGATGAGCAGAGAGCAGGCCGGGTTGCGGAGCAGGTTCTTGAACTTGGCGCGGTCTTCGGTGATAGAGATGCCGATGGCGTCACGGTGGGGACGCACGGTGAAGATGCTCATCTGCGCCTTGCCGTTCTTGCGGTAGGTGGTGAGCACACCCTGCGGGTTGTCCTAGATGAACTGGGTGACCTTCGGGTCGAGCGTCATTTTCGCCTCCATTCGACGCAGAGTGTACCTGCGGCGGGTGAACTCGGGCGGCAGTCAATCTGAAAAAAAACACCCTTTAACTCCCTCGTACCCAACGGCAGGCACGAGGGAGTGAGAAATCGTCACTCTGAACTCGATTGGCTCCGCTGACATCATCCTCCCTCCCCAATTGGGCACATGGAGAGAGTTAGACAGAAGGGCTTCCGGGATTTGTCATCCCGCGTCCGGTGTGCACCGGGCTACTCGCTCGTGTGTCAAGGGATCTTACCGCTCGGAAATTGTTCGCCGAGAGATTCTGAGTCAAGCTCAGAATGACAAAAACGGACCCCCGCCAGTTCCCTCGCTCTCAGGGAGTGAGAAACTGTCACTCTGAACTCGATTCAGAGTCTCTCGGTGTCCGTGTGCTTTATGCAAGGTCCCGCCGCAAAGTTCGAGATGACAAAACAGCAACTCACTTGGGCCCATGCCGGCAAGCCGGCGCCCGAAAACGGGAGAAAACACAGCTACACCGGCCTACTGCAAGAACAACCTGTAGCCGACTCCCGGCTCCGTCAGGATCCGGCGCGGGCGTGATGGGTCCTCTTCCAACTTGCGTCTCAGCTGCTTCACGAAGGTGCGCAGATACTCCGTCTCCCCGCCGTACTCCGGCCCCCAGACAGCCTGCAGAAGCTGCCTGTGCGTCAGCACCTTGCCGGCGTCCACCGCAAGGCAGCGAAGCAGGTCGAACTCCGTCCTCGTGAGCCGGACCTCTTCACCGTCCTTGAAGACCAGCCGTGAGGCCAGGTCAATCTTGAAATCGATAGCGTCGACGACCGGCTCGGACTGGCGCTCAGGTGACGACAGCCGTTCAGCCCGTCTGATCGCAGCCCGCAGCCGGGCCGCCAGCTCCTCTGTGCCAAACGGCTTGGTAACGTAGTCATCGGCGCCGAGGTCGAGCGCACGCACCTTCTCGCGCTCCTGGTCGGTCGCAGAGAGAATTATCACGGGGTCCGTATACCACTCCCGCAGCCGTTCCAGCGCCTCGAACCCCCCGATGCCGGGCATCGAGATGTCCAGCACCACGGCGGCAGGCTGGTGCAGCGCCGCCTTCTCCAGAGCCTCCTCACCTGACGCGGCGAGCTCCACGTGGAACCCGAACTGTGTCATGTGAGCGGCGACAAGGCGCCTGATCTTGGGGTCGTCATCGACGACGAGTACGGTCGGGTGATTCGTCTCTGGTGCGGCCATATGGCTCTTCTCTCCGTTTGCCAGCTCGGAAGGTCTCAGTGTGCCTGAATTGCTTTTCGATGACTTCTGCAAGTTGATGTCCCGTCTCACCGGCCGGTGTCCACTGGCAGCGTGAACCAGAACACTGAACCTCTCCGGGGCACATCCACGCCGATCTTGCCAGAGTGCGCGCCGATTATTGATTTGCAGATTGCCAGGCCCAGGCCGGAACCCTGTCTGCCTTGCCCGATTGGGCCGACCGGGCTCTTGACGCGTGCGAACCGGTTAAAGATCGCTTCCCGCTGATCTGAGGGTATCCCGGGGCCGTAGTCTGCGACCTCCGTCCGGATGAGCCCGGATGCCGGATCGGTCCGGGCGGTCAGGCTGATGTCGTCAGCGGAGTACTTGAGCGCGTTGCTCAGCAGGTTGTCCAGCACACGGCCGATCTGGCGCGGATCTGCGTAGACCGGTGGCAGGTCAGGCGGGAGGTAGCCTCAGAAAGTGTGTAAATAGGCAGGCGGTGTAGCCTTCCAGTTCGACTAAGAACAAGT
>JAQBUH010000037.1 GCA_027624075.1 Chloroflexota bacterium | reverse complement strand
CTCCAAACCGGACCGTTCTCGCTGAGATCAAGCCCAGTTCAAACGAGCGGCGGTAGCTCAGCTGGTAGAGCATCTGCCTTCCAAGCAGAATGTCGTGGGTTCGAATCCCATCCGCCGCTCCATATTGAACCCGAACTGAGGCCGGGCACTGCGCTCGACCTCTCTTTTTATCTGCATGCTGACAGCGGTTCGCCTCTGTCCGGTTTGACCGGCTCCTCAGCGGCGCCAGGTTCTTCCTCACTGGCGCGAGCGACACCAATTCCTGCCTCACAGGCCCGGTCAGCGTCCTCTTCCTCCCGTAACTCCGGTTGCCAGCGCGCTTTCAGCCCGGCCCCGCACGCACTCACGCGCGGCTAGAATGCGTCTCCGGAGATCGGGCGAGCCTGATCCCATCGACATACGCCCAAACACACAGGACCACCAATGGCAGACTTCAAGCGCCCATCGAAGGACCTCGTAGCAAAGCTCGCACACATTGGGAGCGCCACCGCCAGCGGAGAGCTCAAGCGGCTTGGCATCCGCAACCCACACATGATCGGCCCCGTACAGCGTACGCCCGGCATGTCCATTGCTGGCCCTGCCACCACGCTGCTGTTCATGCCGAAACGTGAGGACATATACCCGGAAGGTGAGTACGTTGCGCCTGAGGGACAGATCCACCGCCATGTCCTGCTCGACTCCCAACCCGGCGATGTCGTCGTGGTCGACGCCCGCGCCAGCATGAGCAGCGGTGTGTTCGGCGAGATGATGCTCACCTACTTCAAGGGCAAAGGCGGAGCGGGAATCGTCGTTGACGGCTGTATCCGTGACTTCCCTGAGGCGCAGAAGCTTGGTCTGCCGATGTGGCTGCGCGGCACAACGCCAAACTTCCACACGCAGACCGACCTCTTTCCGATGGCATACAACGTCCCGATAGCATGCGGCGGCGTGCTGGTGATGCCGGGAGACATCATCGTTGCCGATGACGACGGCGCTGTTGTGGTTCCTTTGTCGCTTGCCGAAGAGCTGGCAGGGAAGGCCGGAGCGCACGCCGAGTGGGAGGAGTTCAGCAGGCTGCGGCTCTCCCAGGGAGGCGACCTGCGAAAGTACTACCCGCTCAGCGACGAGGCCCGCGGCGAGTACGAAGAGTGGAAGAAGACTAACGGCTAGCGGCGCGGCGCGCCGGGGACTGTGGCCAGGAATTGCGATCAGGACTGCGGGACCTGACGCGACTGGCTGTGGCGCGGACGCATGAGGCTCGTCCGGAGTGAACGCAGTGGCTAATGGATCGGTTGCGGGGCTGCCAATCGTGTTGCTGGCCGACGACCTCACCGGCGCGCTTGATTGCGCCGCGGTGTTTGTACGGGCCGGCTTTACAGCGTACGTATCGGTGGACGGCGAAGTCGATACTCCGCCCGGTCACAGCGTGATCTCCATCAACGCAAACACGCGACGGCTGGATGCGGCGCAGGCGGTCAGGGTTATCCGCACGGCGACCCGAGGCATCGCGCAGTCCGGCGCCAGTCTTCGATACGTCAAGATCGACTCCACTCTCCGGGGCCATCCCGGATTGGAGATCGGCATCAGCGCCGAGGCAACCGGCGTGTCGCTCGCGCTGGTCGCACCGTCATTCCCCGGAGCCGGTCGCGTTGTGCGTGACGGCGAGGACGATGGGGATGAGGACGAACGGGGCAGACGTGGCAGCGACGGCAATGATGACTAGATGGGCCGCCCACGGACGTTGTTAGCGGGTGATGTGGAACCTCACCGTCGCTGCGGTCTGTATGACCAAAGCGATAACGAAAGATTAGCCGGGGTGGTGAGGCTTCAACTCGCGTCCTCGCGCTACCACCGCGCCACACCCCGATGGCCACATCTTACTTCCGTGCGACATTGACTAGTTCGGTCCCTTTGTCATGGAGGGAAAATATCCCCACGCGCTGACGCTGGCGACCACAAACAGCGCCCGATCCGGCCCTAGAACATCGACGCGCCGCCGGAGAGGATTATCGACTCCCCCGTGATGTACTCAGACTGGTCGGACGCAAGCCACGCCGCCGTCCGTGCGGCGTCGTCGCCCTGCGCAATCCGGCCAAGCGGGACCGTTGAGTTCG
This sequence comes from Chloroflexota bacterium, assembly GCA_027624075.1. Taxonomy (GTDB): domain Bacteria; phylum Chloroflexota; class Dehalococcoidia; order Lucifugimonadales; family Lucifugimonadaceae; genus JAJCYX01. The sequence continues at coordinate 10,490 of JAQBUH010000037.1, read as the reverse complement.
ACCGCTCCACCATGATGTCGCGAAACTCCTCGGCAGTTGTGCCTTCCGGCTTGAGCGCCGCAGCCATCCCGAAGATGCGCTCTGTCTCAACGAGCGAAGGGCAGATCGCGTTCACGTTAACCCTGTGTGGGGCGAGTTCCAACGCCAGGGACTGCGTGAAGCCGATCACGCCAAACTTGGACGCGCAGTATGCGGAGAAGCGTGCGCTGCCCTTCCTGCCTGAGACAGACGATATGTTGATGATCTTGCCGCCTGGCTCACGGCTCAGCATGTGGCGAGCGACTGCGCGCGAGACCAGGAACGTGCCCTTCAGGTTGACCGCTATCACGCGGTCGAACTCGCTCTCCTCGAGTTCTACGACCGGAACGCGGTCAGGCCCGGCGAAAGCGCCTGCGTTGTTGACAAGGATATCGATACGGCCGAAGCGCTCGAGCGCCTGCCAGACCATTGCATCCACGTCTCCGGAGTCGGCAACGCTGCCCACGACGCCAATCGCCTCCCGGCCAAGCGACCTGATCTCGTCGACGACGGCAGGCATTCCGCCCCACGCGCCTCGGCCACCGTCCGTGATGTCGTTGACGACTACGTTTGCGCCCTCCTGAGCCAGGCGCACGGCGATGGCCCTGCCTATGCCGCGCTCACCGCCCGCGCCGGTAACCAGAGCGATCTTGCCGTCGAGGTTATACATGGTCATCCGTCCATTCGCTGCTCAACAGCCTCAAGCACGTCGCCTGCGATCTCGAGCGCGCGCTCAGAGTCGTCCTGTTCGTACGCCTCCGCCGGCACGCCGCCCACGATGCTTTCCGGGTAGCGCGCGCCGAGGAAGTGCTTATCGAGCAAAACGGCTATCGACTTGACGAGGTCGAATGACTGGTCGAACGCAAGCGCGTCCTCGCACAGGTCTGCAAGCGCGTGGCCCCAGACCTGCTCTGCCCCTCGTGAGTACAGGAAGCCTGTAACCGCCTTTTCGGCTGACTGGTGACAGAGGAAACATGCAAGCGCGTGACGGCCGTCTCCGGCATTTGCCTGCGCCGCGGCGAGGTCATGCCTCGCCTGGGCCAGCCACGGCTTGGCCCGTTTCCGGGCGCCGCTGGCAGCGTTATCCATAGACAAGCTCGCCTTCGGTGGATGCCAGGATCAGGAGTGGGTCTGAATCGTTGAGCCGGTCGAACTCATCTGATGTGAACACGTTGAAGCGCGTGCCAACGCGCGGCCTGAGGTGCACGTTCCAGAAGTCCGCCCTGCGTTGCCACGGCTCGTCTGTCTCCTGCACCAGCACCAGGTCGAGAAGCGACTCAGCCGATACTCGGCCGGCCGCAAGATCGCCGATCACCCACATCCTGACCATGCCGAGCTGTGGCATCTCAGCCACGAGGCGCTCAAGCTCGGCGTCGAGCATCTGGCGGCGCTGGGTGGCGAACCCGAACATTATCGGCATGGGAGACTCGGATGGAGGCAGGATGCGGTTGAACTCATCAGACCGTGTAGAGGAACGGCGCCTTCGGCTCCGCCCAGACGTCGTCAGTTGTCAGCTCATATGCCTCTTTGCGGTACACCTGGATGCGGTGCGATCCGAAGTCAGGGATGTACATGAAGCCGTCGTCTTCCCCGGAGGCGTTTGAGAAGTTGAAGCGGACAGACGCCGGGCCACGCAGGCGCCGTGACTCCTCAAGAGTCGTCATCTCTCTTGCGCGCAGCACCTTGGCGTTGGCCATGATGTAGATGCGGCCGCTCTTTGACAGGGTTGCGTCCCCAAGAAAGCGGTCTACATACCGGCCCGTGGTGTCGAACTGGACGACGCGGTTGTTGCCACGGTCGGCAATGTAGATGTCTCCATGCCTGTCAATGGCCACCCCGGCTGGCCGGTTCAACTGGCCTTCGGCTGAGCCAGTTTTGCCAAACTGGGCGATGAATTTGCCGTCCGGGGATAAGCGCTGGACGCGGTCGTTCCGCCAGTCCACAACGAGCACGCTTCCGTCTTCGTCAACCGCGACGCCCCACGGCATGTTGAACTCGCCTTCGGCTGAGCCGAACGAGCCGAACTTGCCAAGGAACTTGCCATCAGGAGTGAAGCGCTGAACGCGGTGGTTGAGCGTGTCTGCGACGAGCAGGTTACCGTCGTTGTCGAAACAGATGCCTGATGGACGGTTTAGCTGGCCTTCACCTGAGCCGTTCTCGCCCCATTTTCCCTTGCTTTCGCCGTCGCGGTTCCACATCGAGATGGTGTGGTTGCCCTCGTCCGAGACATAGAACGTCTCTTGTGCGTCACGGATGATCTGCACGGGCCACAGGAAGCCGCTCCCAATGGTGTCCAGGTCATTGTCATCCCAGTTGGTGCGCCTGATCTCCCCGCCGGCGCCGTCTGAGCGGTTGAGCACGAAGAGCATGCCGTCGTCACCGAATGCCACGTCCATTGGATAGGTCGTGACGCGGCGCATGCCTATCGTCTGGTGAAATGGGAAGCCTGCTCTGAGCAGTGCGAACGGCCTGGTCATTTGCGTTTCTCCATACTGGGTTGCGCCACTGGGTTGCGTCGACTAACCGGCCTTTCCGTATCCTGCTCCTCGGAGGCAGCCTGAGAGCGAGAGCAATTTCATTCCGTGCTTGAGGGCGAAACAGGCCGGTCCCGGTGAGTCGTCATGTCCGAGTTGACAGACTGTGAGGCGGGGAGAACCTGCCTACACCAGCGTCTTCTCGAACGGTCTTATCTGCTCGAACTCGCCGCCTACGATCTCCTTCGGGTCGATCCCCATCCACTGGTGCAGCAGCGTGCTGTAGATAGACCGGAAGTCGATGGTGTGGCGCATGTCCTCTCCGTACAGCCAGTCTGCCGGGGCGAGTGACGGATACTCCGAGTAGAGACCGCCCTTAACGTTCTTGCCAATCAGGAACGCGCCGCCGCCTGAGCCGTGGTCCGTGCCTGAGCCGTTGTCCTTGATGCGCCGGCCGAACTCGGTGAAGACCAGGATCGTCACCTCTTCCTCTGCATTGTGCTCACGCAGGTCTGCACGGAAGTCAGCGATCGCCTCAGACAGTTCGGCGAGCAGGCGGGCGTGCGTCGGAACCTCCTGCGCGTGGTGGTCGTAGCCGGCGTGGTTGGTGTAGAAGATGCGGGTGCCGAGACCGGCGGTGTGGATCCGCGCCACGTCTCGCAGCGCCTTCGCAATCGGGTTGTTTGCGTACTCGACGGTCGACCTGTACATCCGGGGGGCCACAGACAGCATGTCGGCACCCTTGAGCACGTCCTGGCCGGTATGCGCCAGGTAGTCCATCACAAGACCGGACCCGACCGCAGGCGTGTACATGCGCTTGAAGACATCCAGGTCCTTCGCACGCTCCTCCTCAACCTGCACTGTAGACATCAGGCCGTATTTGTCCAGGTCACCGATGGAGGTTGCGGCGACGCCGGGCGCGGCGAGTGCCCGTGGGAGGCCGCGTCCCATTGAGACGGCGGTCAACGGGTTCTGGCCGGCAGGGTCGATCTCCCGCACCACCTTCGCCAGCCAGCCTTCTGTGGCGATCTTGTCCGGCTCGCAGGTGTGCCAGATGTCCATTGCCCTGAAGTGGGAGCGGCTGGAGTTCTCGTAGCCGATGCCCTGGATAACGGCCATCTTGCCGTCATTGAACATGTCCCTGAAGGGAGCGGCGGACGGGTGGAAGGCCAGGGTGTCTGTGATGGGCAGGACCTTCTCCTCCGATATGCCGACCAGCGGCCGGGAGTCGTGGTAGATGCCCTCGGTGAACGGGATCACCGTGTTCATGAAGTCGTTGCCGCCACTCAGCTGGACGACAACCAGTACCGGGTCCTTCTTCTTGCCGTTTGTGCCGTTACCTGCTGCCATATAGGCTCTCCCTTTGTTGACCCGCTGGAGCGGGTCTGATCCGGCGCGTTCTATCAGGCGAACTGGAACTCCCTGGACGCCACGATGAGCTGCAGCATCCGGACGATGCGGCGCTCCGATTCTTTCGTCTCGCTAACAGACCCGAACGTGAGGTCTCCCTCTTCGGCCGCGGTGTCCGCAAGCGACTGCAGTGTCACATCTGACACGTCCACAGGCCCCATCAGGTCGATAGCCTGTTCGACGAACGCGTCCGGACTCACTGGCGAGCCGTCTGCCTTGATGCGGCCAATGATCTCGGCCACTCCGGGCTTTGAGGCGTCTGAGAAGATGTCGACGGCGTAGTTGACGCGCTCTGTGAGCGTGCCTCCGTCTACCCATTCCTTACCGGTATGCCAGCCCTCGACGCTTGGCGGGTCCATGAGCTTCTGGCCCATGGCGATCATCGTGCCTTCCAGGTCGGCCAGGCCCGGCTCGACCTCCCTGATTGCTCCGGCGAGCTTGAGCGTTCCGGCGACGAACTCGGCAGGCGACTTAACGTGCGTGTACCGGGCTTTCTTGAAGAACTCCGAATTGAACAGCGTGCGCATGACGTGGCGGATATCACCGTCAGAGTCACGGAACGCGTTAACCAGCACCTGCATGGCGGCCTCGTCCTGCGGAGGCTGGATGCTCCACGCAGGCACCTGTGCCTCGTCTGCCACGAAGAAGTTGTAGATATGACGGCAGATGAAGCGGGCCGTCGCGTCCTGGCGGGCGATGATCTCAACGATGTCCTCGCCATTCAGGTTGCCTGTGTTGCCGAGGAACGTCTTCTCGCCGTCGTCGTGGTCCTCCGGTATGTAGCGGAACTCTGAGCCGTAGTGGCCGAACGGGTACAGCGGGAGCGGCTGCGTGAACGACCAGCCGGTGAAAGCGCGGGCGGCGTTCTTGATGTCGTCCTCCGAGTAGTTTCCGATGCCCATCGAGAACAGCTCGAGGATCTCCCGGCCGAAGTTTTCGTTAATCGCTTCCCCGTGGTTCTCGCAGTTATCCAGCCAGTAGATCATCGCCGGGTCACGGGACAGCTCCAGCAGCAGGGTGCGGAAGTTGGCGAGGCAGTTGGTTCTCAGCATCTGGATATGGTCGACCATTGAGGGCGTGTGCTCGCTCTTGGTCCAGCCGGTTGCGAACACACCGTGCCAGAAGAGAGTCATCTTCTCTTCGAGCGGCCGCTCAGTGTTGACCATGCGGTAGAACCAGCGGCCGTTCCAGACTCCCGGGTTGTCCTTGTTTGCCGCCAGGTGCGGGTAGAAGCGCCGGATCAACTCGTCGTCAGGCTCAGGAAGGCGCTCTGGATTCACAAGGTCTTCTACGATGTCCTCGTATGGACGGCTTGCCATCTGCTCCAACTGGGAGCGAGTTGCGCCGAATCCGGCGCGGCGGTAGAGGTGGGCGAGAAGTGCGATATCGGTCTTGGTTTCTGTAACCATTTGCGTCTCCGGCGTGGTTTCTCGATACGTTTCAGGCTCAGAAAGCGGGATTGCAGGGTGCTCGATTGCGAATTGCCTGACTTTACCGCAGATTAGGCGCGAGTGAAACATTAACTTCGGATGTGTTGTCCGGCCGATGCCCAGGCTCAGGCCTGAGAGTTCTATTCCCCGCTGATCGCCATGTCCGCCGCCTTCTCTCCAATAGCGATGGTCGTGACGTTGGTGTTGGCGCGAATGCAGTCAGGCATGATCGATGCGTCTGCGACCCTGAGTCCGGCAACGCCGCGGACCCGGAGCTGCGGGTCGACCACCGCCATCGAGTCGGACGCGGGCCCCATCTTGCAGGTGCCGGAGGCATGGTGGCTCGTCCGCACTGAGCGCAGTAGCCAGTTGTCGAGAGCGACGTCTGACTCAAGATCGGAGGGCGATGGGTCCGTCAACTCTTCGATGATCCCGCCGAAAGCCGATTGCTCAGAAAGTCTTATGCAGATGCCGACGGCCTCCCGGAAACGCCTCCTGTCGACCTCCTCGGTCAGGTAGTTGAGGTCGATGTCCGGGTGGTCGTCAGGGTCAGCCGAGTTGAGCCGGACAGTTCCCGAGCCCTTCGCCAGGTAGAGGGCGATAATCATTCCGATGCCCGCCTGTTTACCGGACGAGACGGTGTAAATGCCTGACGTGACGGCGTGCGACATGGGGTGGATGAACATGTCATTCCGCAGGTCGGAGCCTTCGGCCGTGTACTGGAGCGCAACCTGTATGCGGGGCGCAAGCGGGTCCTGTTTGAAGTCCGGTTTCGTGCGCCAGGTCAACTGCACCTGCGGGTGGTCTCGCAGGTTTTCGCCAACGCCGGGGAGATCTGCGACGACCGGGATGCCGTGGCTCCTGAGATGTTCAGCGGGGCCGATGCCGGAGAGCATGAGGAGTTGAGGCGACGCGTATGCGCCGGCGCATACGAACACCTCTTGCGCCGCCAGGTGGAAGGTCTCGCCGCCGGACTCGGCGATCACGCCAGTCGCCCTGCCGTCCTCGATCAGAATACGCCGTACAGATGTGCCCGGCCGTATCGTCAGGTTCAGCCTGTGCCTGGCAGGGTCGAGGTAGCCGAGCGCCGTGCTCCAGCGCACGCCGTCCGGGTTGTTCATGGGAGTTGGGCCGACGCCTGTCGAGTCCGGATAGTTCTGGTCGGGGGCGTGGCCGTAACCGATTGCCCGGCTCGCGTCGAAGAACGCCGCCTGTTCCGGGTTGAATTCGTCATGTGCGAAGCGCCGGACGGGAATGGCGCCGTCTGTGCCGTGGAAGTCGCCGCCCATCTCGGGGTCGGACTCGATCTCCCGCAGGTATGGCACAAAGTCGCGGTAGCCCCATCCGGTGTTGCCGCGCCGCTCCCAGCCGTCATAGTCCTCCGGGATGCCGCGCAGGAAGATCTGGGCGTTAACTGCGCTCGATCCACCGACTACCCTACCACGCGGCACTACGATGTCTGCGGATGCAGAGGATGCCCGCGCGTGATAGCCCCAGTTGTGCGTGCTCGCGTCACCGAACGCCTTCGCCCACAGGTCACGGTCAACGCCATAGCCGTGCTTGATCTCGGGTGGCAGTTCGGCAAAATCCGGGTAGTCCGGTCCTGCCTCCAGCAGGAGAACGGTGCGAGCAGGGTCTTCTGAGAGCCGTGCGGCGATGACTGCGCCGGCTGATCCGGCTCCAATTACGATAGCGTCGTACTTCACATGACCAGCCTTTACACTGTGCCAGCGCCGGGTCAGGCGCCGGATTCGGCGTCCCGAGGGGCAACCGGCGGCATAATAGCTCAGCAGTCTGGCCGTCGCACGCGGCCATGCCTGGCAATTGGCTGGAGGACACGAATGACGCCGGAACCGCATGACCCGCTATCGACCGCCCGCAGGCTGGCAAAGGTCTACGGCCACACGCTCGACGCTCCGGTTGTCTATACGCAGGGTGTCGCGGTCAGCGGACGGCTGCGGCTGCACGAACTGTCTGCTGGAAGCTCATCTGAAGGCAACCCTGCGCCGGAGATCGAGCGAATCGTCGCTCCCCGACTCGCCGAGGGCGCGGCTATGTTCGGCCAGAGCGGCGGCACGGCGAACCTCGCTGGCGTCTGCTGGGCGGACGAGCTGTACGGCGCAACCGGCAACCGCAAATACCGTGACCTGCTTATCGAAGTTGCGGACAGGTTCGAGTCACCACGCGAGGGACGGCCGATCGCGCCACCGCTCGACACGGATGTCCGCGTCGAGGACTTCTTTTTTGCAGGGACGATACTCGGCCGCGCTTTTGAGCAGACCGGCAACGAGCGGTACCTGGATGTGCTGGCTACGTTCCTGCTGGCAGCGGATACGCAACAGGCGGACGGACTGTGGTGGCACTGCAAGGCGTCGCCGTACTACTGGGGCCGCGGGAACGCGTTTGCGGCAATGGGATTCGCAGAGGCCTTGACGTACTTGCCGGCAGGCCACCCGAGGCGGGGCGAGTTGACCGCCTCTCACCTGCGGCACCTTGAGGTGTTGAGGCGACTCCAGGACGAGTCAGGGATGTGGCGGCAGGTGATAGACCGTGACGACTCTTATCTTGAACACAGTGCGACCTCGATGATCGGCTATGCGGTTGCGCGCGGTCTCAGACTGGGATGGCTGGGCGAGGAGTGGCGGGACGTTGCAGCGAAGGCTTGGGCAGGTGTGGCGGAGCGCATCGGGCCTGACTGCGAGTTGGAGCATGCTTGCGTTGGAACCGGGCCGCAGCCGGACATTGCGTCGTATTTGAGGCGGCCGTACTCGGATGGGCTCGACGACCGCGGCGGCTCGATGGCGCTCTGGTTTGCGGTTGAGATGGCAAGGCTGGAACGCGGCGTTCAGGCGCCACCCTCATGACTTGATCCGGCCAACGGCGTAGAAGGCGCCTCGGAGGACGACCAGCCCTAGCAGGCCGGACATGAGCCATGTGACGACAGAGGCGCCTCCGCCGCCCGACTCCGGCAGTACCGGTGGCGCAAGCGGGGGCTCTGTTGTAGCCGTGGCCTGAGGAGCTGGAGCGGGCGATGGCACACCCGCGACCGTTGACGGCGCAGGTGTGGGGACTGGCGATAGCTCATCTTCAACGACAACCAGCGAAGGGCCAGGGACCGGAGTGGCAGGGACCGGACTGGTAGACGGCGCGTCTGATGGCGCATTGAGCGGTGTTGGCAACGGTGTGGGCGCTGGTGTCGGCGATGGCTTCTTGCCAGGAGTACCGGAGATGAGTGCGTAGTGGGCAACCGGACCGCCTTCGCCATCGAGCACTGCCCGGCATGAGGTCAGGCCGGTTGCCAACGCTCCGTCTGCTGTCAGCGGCTCGCACACCGCGGGCGAAGTCAGAGCCAGGCCGGCACTGTCAAGCCGGAATATTGTGACCGTCCTGCCGTCGGCCAGCTGTGATTCGTGCCAGCGGGTTTCGACTTCGAAGCGCACATGCTCCGCAACCGGCTCGGCGATCAACAGACCGCTTCGAGATATCTCGATCACAGCAGCCACGTCTTCGACGTTCGGTCCGCCGAGTTCCTCGCTCAAGGGCACAGGCAATTCGACCGGCACAGTCGCGTCGAAGCTGAAGTTGGGTGACAGCGAGAGCGAGCCGTAGTCGATCTCGACTCGCTCAACCGGCGCTAACTCTGCCTCATCCGGCCACTCGGGCCTGAATATCAGCCCGGACTGTGGAAGCTGAAACAGGACGCCTGTGCGGTCAATCTGCGTTTGCGCGTCGGCGGCAATACGCACGCCTCCCGCTATCTCAAGGTCTATGACCAACCCTTCGTCCGGGTCCTGTGTAACGGTCCACTGCTCTGAGGCGACCATGAAGCCGGGCGGAAAGACGACCGCCCGGTGCAACCCTTCAACCTCCAGGTACAACTCCGTTTTTCCGTCCCTGAGGGTCAGCGCCAGGGGACGGTCCGGAACCTGAACGCCGCCCCCTGCGACCAAACGCAGCGCGTCCCGCAATTCCGCAAGCGTCTCTTCGGTGAGATCAACGAGGATGGCGTCGGCAGGCAGCGGCTCGTAGCGAGACGCAAGAGTCGGGGGAATGTAGAGCGCTTCGGTCAGACCGGAGGCGACCACATCTCCATCTTCCCCGAACGCGGTAACCCGGAACACGTGCCACGAGTCACCCTCAAGACCGGTGATGTTGAGGATCGACGGCTCGTCCGGGGTTAAGACCGCCCGGAGTTCGCCGCCTTCACGCCAGACCCGGTATTCCGAGATCGACGCAACGTCCGGCCCAGACGGCGGCGGCCACCAGACGGTAACCGAGTCGTCCGGATGGAGCGACGACTGAGCATCGATCCTGGCGGGAAGTTTGGACACTGGCGTGACGGGGCCGACGAGGTCAGCGTCGCCCAGGCCAGCGGAGTTGAAGGCTCGGACCTGGAACAGGTACGCGAGACCGTTCTCAAGGCCGAACAGCTCCGCCGATGTGATGTCGCCCTGGAATATGGCTGACCGCGCAGTATTGATGTTAAAGATGCGGTAACCGGCGATGGGCTCGCCGCCGTCAGATTGCGGCCGCTGCCAGCTGAAGGTGACTGAGGTGTCACCGGGGTCGGCGCGCAGGAACCGTGGAGCGGATGGGGGGACGACCGGTATCTGCGACGCAGGAGGAGTCGGCTGAGGGACCGGGACGAGTCCGCCGGTGTCTCCAGCGGCAGCTGTCGGCGTGGGCGTTGCGCCCGGCGCTGCCGATTGCACTGGTGGCGTTGGGGCAGGCGTAGCAGAACCCGGCGAGACGGTTGGAGCTGGCAGTGTCGGGGCAGGCGTTGCGGCAGCACCCGGCGAGGCGGTCGGCGCCGGCGGGAACGCTGCGGCAGGCGTCGGCGTCGGCGTTGGTGGCTGGTCAGTTACGGTGATCGTCACCGTCGCGGGGGCGCTTGTGTTGACACCGTCGTTGGCCTCGAAGCTGAAAGTGTCTGTGCCGATAAAGCCGGCGCCTGGCGTATATACGGTCGCGGCCGATACGCCGTCGAGCTGTGTCAGCGGGCCAAGCGAGCCATTCGCAGGTGGCGACACAATCCGAAGCACAAGTTGTTGCGCCGGGTCGACGTCCGCGTCTGCGCCCGTCAATGTGATAACTGTTGGACGTCAGCAAAATGAGACAGTATTTCGGGGCTGAAATAAGAGAGAGTCAGGACGGTCTG
>JAQBUH010000013.1 GCA_027624075.1 Chloroflexota bacterium | reverse complement strand
GAAGTGCCAAAAGTCAGCAGGGGCTGCGCCGCCTGACCCTATTTACACACTTATTGACGGAACCTCTCGTCGCACTGCCGTTCGGGATATGGGTCTACTGGCCGTTGTTACGGCGCGGCGCACGCGAGCTAATCCGTGAGTGGCAACCGGTTGCAGGTCTTCTGGCAGGACTGTCGATCTACGCCTACGCGCCGATAGCGTCACTGCAGGATCCTGCGCTGAACTGGTTCTTTCCCAACAGCCTCTCCGGCTTCCGCTCAATGGCCTCAGCCACCATCTATCAGCCCTATGTCTTCGGCCTCCCGCCGGATCAACTCTTCGACCGCGTAATCGCCACGTTCGACATCTGGCTAACGCAGTTCACCGCTCTTGGCGCAATCCTCGGCCTGGCAGGCGTGATGTTTTTGTGGGGTAGGCTGCGCGGCTTCGCCATAGCAGGGTTAGCCTCGCTTCTTGCGTTCGTGGTCTACGCCATCGCATATAACTCGTTCGATTCGTACGTCTTCCTGATCCCCGCATTCATGGTCTTCGGCCTGTGGATATCTGCCGGCCTCCTCAACCTTACGGTCAGTCTCGCCGTGCTCGCCGAGAAGACACAAAACAACTGGATCATCCGCAACAAGAGCCGCGTCGCTCCGGCGGTGATCGCAGTAGCCGTGATCGGCATGCCAGTGTGGTCGATCGCGTTTAACTACGGCGGAGTGGACATCAGCGATGACACTGAGGCGGGTGACTACGTACAGGAGGCGTTCAACATTGCGGGACAGGGCGCAGTTATTATTGCGGAGGACATTCCAACGTTTTCGCTCTGGTACCAGTCCCTGGTTGTTGATCCGGAGCAGGACGTGGCGGTAATTGCCACCTTCCTGCTCGGCTTTGACTGGTACTGGGAGCACATCCAGCGCCAGTTTCCTGACCGCATTCCGCCAGAAGATCCTGTGGGCTGCATACAGCGATTACGGGCTATCGTGGCCAATAACCTGGGAAGGACGCCCGTCTTCCTGACGCGGGAACTTGCATTATGCCCCGTTCGGTTCAGCCTGGCCGAGGCCGGGCCGCTGTGGCGGGTCACCGGGTAGCGGGCGGATAGCCGTTGCGGCGGCGAGTCAGCCCTGCGCCGTGGTCGCAAGGTCAACGGGCGCCTGTCAGCGCGATTACCCGAACACAAAGGATTCACGATTGCAGATAGCGCCGAAAGGGTTCACGGTCCTGCCGGTGACAGGGATACCGGCCGTTCACCCCGGCGACGACCTGCCAGGGATACTTGCCGGTAGATTGGGTGCAGGCGACTATCTGTCTGAGCCGGGTGATGAGTTTTCGACTGACGTCCTGGTGGTCGCGCAGAAGGTGGTCTCCAAGGCGGAAGGCGCCATCGTCAGGCTCAACGAGGTAACACCGGGTGAGGCGGCAATTGAGCTGGCTGCGAGAGTCGGCAAAGACCCGCGCCTCGTCGAAGTGATCCTCGCTCAAAGCGTTCGCATTGTGCGCAGCGTGCCTGGCGTGCTCATCACCGAGACGCTCCACGGCTTCATCTGCGCAAACGCCGGAGTGGACGCATCTAACGCGCTCGACGCAGGCATCCTGACGCTGCTCCCAGAAGACCCGGACAGGTCGGCGCGGGAGATCATGGACGGAATCGAGAGGCGACTTGGTGGCAGACTGGCGGTTGTGGTCTCAGACTCGTTCAACCGTCCGTGGCGGCAGGGCAGTGTCAACGTCGCCATCGGCACAGCCGGGTTCGTGCCGCTGTACGACGGGCGCGGAGCAACAGACGACGCGGGTCATCAGCTACGGGCTACGTTGGTGTCCATCGCCGATGAGATAGCCTCTGCGGCACAACTCATCATGGGAGAGTCGCACGGCGTGCCCGCGGCGATAGTCCGTGGGCTTCGCCTGGAACAGTCCAGCCATGGCTCGGCCTCGCTATTGCGTGGGCCGGGGCAGGACCTGTTCAGATAGCGGTCGCTGGCTAGGGCTTGGCCGCCGGCTTCTTCGCGTTTGCGTTGGGCGACTTCGCGCCATACCAGGACGAGTACTCGATCGAGTTCCTGAACTCCTGGTCGATTCCGCAGTGCTTGCACTTGCCCCTGCTGACAGCGCCGTTCGGCGGCTCAATGACCCAGTGATGAGTACAGCCCCCGTCCACTCCTTCCGTCGTTGCCGCGGTTTCTTCTGAAGCGGAAGTGGGCTTGGTCATGGGCTCGCTCTCTATCTGGGCCTTTGTCGCGTTGTTGAAGCTGCGGACTTGAACGTGATTGCCGCGGCCCAACCCTTCAATTCTACCTCAGATTGGCGCGAATTGCCCCTCGGATGCCGGTAGATCCTGTCTGGAAGGGTCTGACTGCGCGCCTCAGCCAGCTCACCGGGCCGTCTTGCCGCGGCTCTTCATGCCAGGAAACGTGCCCTCTACGTAGCGGATGACGCCCAGCGCAATCGGCGCTGCGATGACGAGGCCGATGAGGAATCCGCCGCCTCCACCGATCCACGAAGCTATCAGCGCTGGGACGATGATCGCCATGAGGATCACCATCTGGTCTGTGAAATCGTTCCGGAACTTCTGCATTTCGTCAGCCTGACTCGCTACGGTTTGTCGTGTTGCGGCCTCGATAGTGTGACACGTCTGTCACTAATATTACGCAACGATCACTGGCGTGGCGCTCGACACCAAAGCGAACGCTGCGTCAGCCAAGACCAACAAACCCGCGAATCGCATCCATATCCAGCGAGTCCCTCACAACCGCGGCCAACCGGTCGAACTCTGCGTCCATAGAGAATGGCCGGACGACAGGCGGCTCCAGTCCGTAGCGCCGGGCGACAGACGCCAGGAACGGTCCGAGCACGGCCGGAGAGTCGAACAGACCGTGGACGTAGCAGCCCATCACGTCACCTCCCGGCGAAACGGCGCCGTCCGCGATCTTCACGCCGTCACCGCGGTCGATCTCCAGCAACGCGTGCGGCACCGCTCCATGCGCCGGTTTCGTCTCACCGGAATGGATCTCGTAGCCGCTGCCCGAAGCGCCCGGCGCCATTGGCGATTCCCCTGCTGACGCAGCGATCCGAAGCTCCACCCTGCGCGTCACCTTGTCCCGGCTGAAAACGGTGCGCACAGGCAGCAACCCGAGTCCCGGCTCGCTGTCAGGTTCGCCACCGTCAGCGCCGTCCGGGTCGTCGAGCCTCTCGCCAAGCATCTGGTATCCGCCGCAGATCCCGACCACGAAAGTGCCTTTTTCTGCGGCGGCGGCGATGGCTGTGTCCAGTCCGCGGCTCCTCATCCAGCGCAGGTCAGCAATAGTGTGCTTCGTCCCCGGGATGATCACTATATGAGCGCCGGCTAGCTCTGAAGGGTCTCGCACGAATCGCACACCGACACCCGCGCGGGCAAGCGGGTCAAAATCGTCGAAGTTTGAAATACGCGGTAGCCGGATCACCGCAGCAGTCATCGGCCCAATCATGCCGAGCGCCTTCTCCCGCTCGATCGACATGCCGTCCTCTTCCTGCACCTGCAAGTCAGGGACCATGGGGACAACGCCCAGCACAGGCACCCCGGTCCGCTCGGCGATCATCTGTGGCAGTGGCTCCAACAGGGACCGGTCGCCACGGAAGCGGTTGATGATCAGTCCCTTCACAAGCGCGCGCTCATCTGCGCGCAACAGTTCCAACGTGCCCAGCAGCGATGCGAAGACGCCGCCTCTGTCGATATCCGCTGCCAGCAGCACAGGCGCGTTGCAGTAGAGCGCAACCTCCATGTTCACGATGTCCCGGTCTCGCAGGTTAACCTCAACAGGCGAGCCTGCGCCCTCCATAACCACAAGGTCGTATTGCGCCCTCAGCCTGTCCAGGGCCGATGTGACCGACTGCCACAGTGTGTCCCGTCCCTCGTAGTAGGCGCGAGCCCTGAAGCTGCCCGCAGCTTTGCCGTTTAGCACGACCTGAGAGCGGCCGTCGCCTTCAGGCTTTAGCAGAATCGGGTTCATGTCCGAGGATGGCTCGATACCGGCCGCCGCAGCCTGCACGGCCTGAGAGCGCCCGAGCTCCAGTCCGCCCGGTGTCACGTAGGCGTTGTTGGACATGTTCTGTGCCTTGAACGGCGCGACCCGGACACCGTCCTGCATGAAGATGCGGCAGAGCGCCGCGGTCAACGTGCTCTTCCCGACCGATGAGCCGGTTCCCTGCACCATGAGCGTGGCGCCAGTCATCCGCGTGCCTCGGCTGCACCGCTCTCCGGCGGGTCCATCTGGTGACGCTGCCTGATCAATACTCGATACCCTTCTGCGCCGTCACACCCTGCTCCCGGTAGGGATGCTTCACCATCTTCATCTCCGTGACGAGGTCAGCGAACTCAATGAGCTCAGCCGGCGCGTGTCTCCCTGTCAGGACGACATGCATCATCTGCGGCCTGCGGCTGAGCGTCTCGATAACCTCTGACACCTCGATCCAGCCATACCTGATCGGGTAGGTGATCTCATCCAGCATCATCACATCGTAGTCGCCTGAGAGGATCATTTCGGAGGCGGTCTTCCAGCCGCGGCGAGCCTTTTCAGCGTCGACATCCAGGTCGTGTGAGGTCCATGTGAAGCCGCGTCCCGCCGGGATCACTTCGACGCCCATCTTTTCGAGCGCCATGTGCTCGCCAAACTTGCTGGTCTCGCCCTTGATGAACTGGACTGCGGCCACCTTCATGCCGCGTCCCCAGGCGCGCAGCAGCAACCCGAACGCCGCCGTGCTCTTCCCTTTACCTTCGCCGGTGTTGATGATCACCAGCCCCTTGTGCTTCCCGGGCGGTCTGTTCTCTGCCAATCCGGCTCCTCATGTCTCCCAACCGGCAATATCAAACCGGCGCCACGTTGGGGCCTGGCGTTATTTTCACTCGTCTCCAACCGCTCATGTTTTCCTTATCCCCGGCATCTTGAGTTGATCTGCAAAACCGCTTACCGGTATGTACACTTGCCGGGTTGCGCGTCGAGCAATGATGCCATGATTTACCGGGCGCCGAGCCCGGGGAATAGCGGGGGGGACGATGGCCGATCCGATCATCCAGGCGAAAGGTGTCGTCAAGACATACCGCTCCCGGGACGTGGTTGTCGAGGCGCTTAGAGGGGTCGACCTTCAAGTGGAAGCCGGGGAGATGGTGGCGGTGATGGGCCCCAGCGGCTCAGGTAAGACCACTCTGCTCAACTGCCTCTCCGGCCTGGACAGTATCGACGCCGGCGAGATCAAGATTAACTCTCGGCCTCTCAGCGGAATGTCTGACAACGCGCTCAGTGAGTACCGGGCCCGCTTCATGGGCTTCGTGTTCCAGTCTTTTAACCTGCTCCCCGTTCTGAGCGCCCGCGAAAACGTCGAACTCCCGCTGGTGCTGGCAGGCGTCAGCAGTTCACAGGCGCGCAGCACGGCGATGGAAAAGCTGGCACAGGTTGGACTTACTGACCGCGCTGGCCACACGCCGGCAGAGCTCTCAGGCGGCCAGGCGCAGCGTGTTGCAGTAGCCAGAGCGCTGGCGAACGACCCTGCGATCGTGTGGGCGGACGAGCCGACCGGTAACCTCGACTCCGAGAACAGCGCCGAGATCATGAGCCTGTTGACAAGGATGAACAAGGAGCATGGCCAGACATTTGTCATCGTCACGCACTCCCTTGAGGTCGGGGAACTGGCAGACCGCATAGTCATGATGCGGGACGGGTTAATCGAGGGCGAGCGCGCTGGCCGCGGCGGCGCACGGGTTGCGCGGTGAGAACGTTCTTCAATATGGACATGACCGTGGTCGCAACTGTGCTGGCCACGCTCCTGATAATCGCGCTCGCCATAGTCTTCGTCCTTGGCCTCCGCAACAGGATCCTGGTCAAGCTTGCGCTGCGCAACATCCCACGAAGACCGGCGCAGACAGTCCTCATTGTCGTCGGACTCATGCTGTCGACCACGATCATCGCGGCGTCGCTCGCCATCGGTGACACCGTTGCCGGGACCATCCGCGGCACCGTGCTGAATGCACTCGGAAACACCGACATCCGCGTTCGGTCTCCCATCAACCCGGCCGATATCCTGGGCGACAGCTACCTCGACGCCGAGGCACAGCAGGCGGTGCTCGACCGCGTTCATTCTGACTCACGCGTTGACGGTGTTTTACCGCAGATCCGCGAGGTCCTGCCGGTCCTGAACAACCGGACCCAGTTGACCGAAGCCCGGATGAACGTCGTCGGGTTTGAACCCAGCAGGACAGGCGGTTTTGGCGATATCACCACGACAACCGGCGAACGGGTCACGTTGGCATCGCTTGGAGACACCGAGGCGTTCATCAATGAGTCGGCTGCGGATGAGATAGAGGCGCAGGCCGGAGACACGCTCACGCTCGTCACGCCGACAGGCCGCCACACCTTCACGCTGGCCGCCGTTTTGCGCGACGGCGGCCTTGCCGCAAACGACCGCCGTCTGATCATGTCTCTGGCCGAGATGCAGCGGGTAATGGACCGCGGCGGCGAGGTGACCCGGATCGATATCTCGCTTCTCGGCGGACGCGAGGGTCCGGCTGACCTGTCTGAAGAGGTGGCTGAAGAGCTTCGCATCGCGTTCACGGATGAAGTGATCGCCGGTCAACTGTACGACGCGCTTGGCAGCGCCGACGTGATCGCGGCGATCAGGCTGCGCATGTCTGAGAACCCCGGCAACACTATCAACGCTGGCACGAAAGATGACCTGAACGAGCTGATATCCGAGCTTGAGACAGGTCAACGTGCCTCGGACAGGTTCAGGGCGCTTGCTGTGAAGAGCCAGGTGGCGGGACAGATCATCGCGTCAGTGGAGTCGGCAGGGCTTTCGGCGCAGGTGCTGCCGCTGTCACTGCTGTTCATCCGGCTCGAAGTGCTGGGAGTTGATGAGCTGAAGCAGGACGGCCTCGACCTCGCAGAGTTTATTGGCAGCATCTTCGTCACGTTTTTCTCGATCTTCGGGTCGTTCTCCATCATCGTCGGTCTGCTGCTGATCTTCCTGGTGTTCGTCATGCTTGCGGCGGAGCGTTCGGCCGAGATGGGCATCGCCCGCGCCATCGGCACAAAACGCCGCCACCTTGTGCAGATGTTCACCTTCGAGGGAGTCGCCTATTCGATCGGCGCCGCTATCGTCGGGACGATCATCGGGCTTGCGGCCTCGCGGCTGCTTGTCGAACTGCTGGCGAACGCAATCGGCCAGGGCGATGAGGACAGCGGCCTCGAGTTTCGGTTCACCCTCACAGTCACGTCGGTCGTCGCCGGATTCTCGCTCGGCCTGTTGTTGACTCTCATCACCGTCGGAATCTCTGCCTACAGGGTGAGCAAGCTAAACATCGTCGTCGCGATTCGCGGTCTTCCGGCCGAGTTCGTGCCGTCTGAGATTCTCCCGCTAAAGCGGAGGTTCCAGGACCTCGGCATAGCGCTCATTTCACCTGTGTGGCAGCTGTACCTCCTTGTCATCAAGCGGCAAGAGGGCGGCAGCGTGCTGCGCAAAATCCTGCTGTTTCTGCTGTATCTAACCATCTTTCCCTGGATGATCCGGATTGCCATCGTCACCTGGCGCCTCATCAGCCCGTACTTCCGGACTGGCATCCCGGAGATCGCAATTGGTCTGATCGGAGCTGTCCTTGGCATCAACGCAAGCTCGGCATTCTTGTTTTTCATGTCGGCCAGCCTGCTGCTCGTAGGAGTCGGCCAGGTTGTCAGGTGGCTCAGCCTTCGGTCCGGGATGCGCCGTGAGCGGGCGGACCGGCTCGGGTTCACGCTTATGGGTGGTCTCATCCTGGGTATGTGGGCGTTGCCGTTCACCGCGCTGGAAGGTCTCACCGGAGAGCTCAACGGCAACATTGAGATGTTTATCGTCTCGGGCGTGTGGATGGTGGCGTCTGCCGTATGGGTCGTCATGTACAACGCCGACATCCTCACCAACGCGGTCCAGGCGACGTTTGGCCGCTTCAACGCATTGCGGCCTATCCTCAAGCCGGCGATCGCTTACCCCACGGCCGCCCGGTTCCGCACCGGCTTGACCGTCGCCATGTTCGCCCTAGTGATATTTACCCTGATGGTCTTCTCCATCCTCAACAACCTCGGCACAGACATCGTCGACACTCCGGACAAGGCGACCGGCGGATTTGATATCAGGGCCGAAACGAGCTCTGAACTGCCGGTCGAGGACTTCGCTGCGGCAATCGCAGACGCGCCGAACCTCAGCGCGTCCGACTTCACGCTCATTGCCGCAAGCACCGATGTGTTCGCCGAGGCCAGGCAGACAGGCGCAGAAGAGTTGCGGTTCCTGGATGTGCCGGTCCGAGGAGTGGACGACACATACCTGCGCAGCGTCCAGTTCGAGATGTCTCACTACGACCCATCGTTCCTGCCTGCAGGGATAGACACAACGGACAAACGCGCGGTTGCGCGGGCTATATGGAACCGCCTCGCGGAAGATCCGGCACTGGCTGTACTTTCCAACGCTCTGCTCGAAGCGCCGGCGGGTGGCGGGTTTGGCGATTTCGGCGCAGGCGGGTTCTCTGTTGAAGGCATCTCCCAGGATGACGAGGAGCTGATCGAGGCGTTCGAGGTGAACATCCGGCAGCCGCGCGGCCAGGGCGATACGGTGCGGCGGACCGTAATTGCCGCAGTCGACCCGTTTGCTGGCGCATTCGAATCTACCGACGGTGGCGGAGCGGCGGGCGTTATTACAACGAGTGCTGCGATCTTCGATCAGATCGCAGACGAGCCGGTGCCGTTCACGGTGTTCCGGATACAGCTCGCGGACGGTGTGGACCCCGGCAGGACGGCGGCAGCGATGGAGACGGCGTTCCTGGACAACAGCATGCTGGCGACTGACACGTTACAGGAAATAAAGGACGGCATTGCTCAGAACGACGCATTCGGGCGGCTATTCCAGGCGTTCATGGGCCTGGGGCTCGTCGTTGGCGTCGCATCGCTCGGCGTCCTCTCGTTCAGGGCGGTCGTCGAGCGCAGGCTCTCGATCGGCATGATGCGGGCCATCGGCTACAAGTCTCGCATGATCCAGATTCAGTTCCTGTTGGAGTCGGTCTTCGTCACCGTCCTGGGCACTGCGCTCGGCCTCGGGCTTGGCGCACTCATCTCGTGGAACATCGTAAACAGCATCCAGGACTCGATTGACGGCCTGAGCTACTCCGTACCATGGGCCACGGTCACCGTCATCGTTGTGATAGCCGTGGTCGCAGCGCTCCTTACCACCTTCATCCCGGCGCGGCAGGCCTCCAAGATCTACCCGTCCGAGGCGCTCAGGTACGAGTAGTCCGAGCTCGCTGCCCGGGATTAAAGGCCGCCAGGGCGGATATCCGGTCGCGTGGTGACCCTGCGCGGGTCAAGTAGCCGCCGCGCCACGTTGAGTTGCTCCGGCGTGTCGATATCGAAGAAGCTCAGCAGCCGCGGGTCGGACAGCTCCGCCTCATCCTCAGTCATCACGTTGATGCGCGGTTTGTCGGTCGCAACAGCTTCCTCAAACACCCTCGACGGTGAGCGTTCGCCTGCCTCAAGCGCCTTCCCGATCGCATCCACCCAGTCGGAGACGACGAGCACCGAGTGCAACGGATGCAGGCGCCCGGAGACGCGGGTGACCACGGACTCCGGGGCGTCGCCGGTCCGGCCTGGACGAACCGCGGCTGAGACCATCGCCTGGATAAGAGGCCGGGACAGAAACGGGTAGTCGGCGCCTGTGACGAATGCCAGTGGAGTGACGGCAGCCTTAAGGCCTGCGTGGACGGCCGCCAACGGCCCGGAGAAGGGCTCCGTGTCCGTCACCACGTGCATGCGCAGTGCGATGGCGGTATCCGGCGAGTAGTCGTCCTGTCCCTCCCTTGCGACGAACACAAGCTCATCGCAGAGGTGGCGTAGCGTGTCTGCGACGCGTGCCAGCACGAGCTTGCCGCCGAGCTGGATCATCGGTTTAGGCGTGCCGAGCCTTGTGCTGCGACCGCCGCCGATCACGATCCCGGTAAGACCGGTGCGCTGACGCAGCGGGTTCAACGCGCTCCGTCTCCGCTATTCGGCTTCCGCTCAAGCACGTCCGCGCCCGGATAGAAGCGTGACCATGCGAACCAGAAGCCGACCTGCCCCGGCAGCATCGCCAGCCGCTTGCCCTTGAGGTCACCTGAGACGCATTCGCCGCTGACCGCACGCCAGCGTGAGCCGGTCTGACCGTCCACCAGGAACCACGGCTCATAGTTGATGCGTCTGCGGATTTCTGCATCGTCAGGGTCCGGCTCGGGACGCATCGGGTTCTTCGAGTCCCCCGAAAAGGTCAGCGTCTGACCGTCGACAATCCGGCTGAACGCGACGGCGGTGGCGCTTAGCCGCTCGTGCGCTATCAAGACAGGCTCCCCGCCCAGCAGGTCGTTGATGATCGGCCGCTCGATTAGTGCCGTGTGCGGATAGCACCGCACACCGCCGTTCACCTCGACTCCCAGCACCGTGTCCTTGTCGTGCCATCGGCGGTCTCTGGAAGACTGCTGGTATAGACCTGAGCGGTCTGTGATGTAGTAACGCTCGAACATGTCGGTCCCCGGCGTGCCTTCGAGCGACATCACCTCGGTGTCCGGAAATGCGGCGGACCACGCACGCCAGTTGGTCGATACGACCGGCGCCTGCCGGAGTGTTTGGCCGGTGAGCGGCCCGGACACCGCCTGGCCCAGGAACTGGACGATCTCGCTGCCAGAGCCGTCCATCAGCACCGTCGAGTTCAGGAGCGTCTTTCGCACAGGCAGGAGCTCAGGCTCAGCGGCGCCCGCCGGCTCGACCAGGAATGCGCGTGCGGAATACGTCACCGGCCACCAGCTGACGAACAGGTGCATGCCGTCCAGCACCTCATGCGCCACCTCTCGGACGCTCATGGCCGCCAGCGGGTACGCAATGGCGTGTCCGGCCACTTCGATCCCGATCACCCTGTCCTCGGCCTGCACCTCGCTCTCGGCCGCGTTCGCCTCTCTGGCGGTCAGGTATTTCGGCTCCCCCTGTGGGAGTAGCCGTTGCCTGCCCATCGTCCGGCGCATCCGCTCGAGATAGGGCGCAGATGTTCCCGGCAAGAGGAGCGGGACCGTCTCCGCGAAGTAGGCCAGCCTGTACAGCACGAAAACTCCGAATAGTCCGCCCCACACTGCAAGCAGCGCGGCAAACGCAGGGTCCGTTCCAACGAGCGCTAAGAGCCCGAACAACCCACCGGCTATGACTACGAATGCCGCGACCGCGCGGCCACGCGGACCCAGTGGTATACGGGCGGCTATCTGTCGGTCCATCCTCATCTGCATCTACCTGTCGCCATCTGTTGCCAGTGTGGTTTGTCACGCAAGGCGATTCTAACTGCGCCCGCAGCCGGACGAGCCGATGGGCCGCCAATCACACAACAAATGTGACAATGCGCCGCACTACGCCCGCTATACTTCGCACCGGTTTGGGCTGCGAACAGGCCCCAACTTGAGTTGTGAGCCGGGCTGGAGACAAGGCCACAGACTGGTCAGTGCCAGGTCCCACGAACAATCAGGAGCGCTGATTTGGTAGAACCGTCCGTGTCCATCTCGAACGAACTGCTCGAAAAATACAGGACCGTCTCGAACGCGACGGTCCTAGGCAGACTCCTCCACCGTGGGTACGACAAGACCTACATGACCGGAGTGCACAGCCTGGCGCCAGGCAGACGGCTTGTTGGAAGGGCGGTGACGCTCCGTTACCTGCCCTCACGGCCCGACCTTGCCAGGCGCGTCGCAACGGGAGCGCACGGCGAAGGATTCAACGAGACGCCCCGCTGGCAGGCGCTTGAGGCGCTTGGCCCCGGAGACGTGTTCGTCGGAGACGCCATGGGGCTCTCCGGCGTATCGACGGGTGGCGACGTCGTTTTCTCCAGGATCGTCACTCAAGGAGCGGCAGGGCTCGTGACAGACGGTGGAGTCAGAGATGGCCACAAGGTCGCTCGCTACGGCTATCCGGTCTTCGCAGGCGGCAGCACTCCGACTGTCGGTGAGCCGAACATCCTGCCCTATGAGGTCAACGCCCCTGTGCAGTGTGGCGGCGTGCTGGTGTGGCCCGGCGATGTGATACTCGGGGATGACGACGGCATTGTCGTTTTACCGTCGCAGCTTGCCGAAGAGCTGCTGCCGGAGTGCGTCGAGCACGATGAGATCGAGCAGGCTCTCCTTGAGTACACGCAGCAGAAACGCATCTCTCCCAAATCGTTATACCCGTTCAATGACGAGACGATGAAGATATACGCCGAGTGGAAGAGACGACAGGGCTAACGGCTGGCGCCATATGAGTAGCGATAGACAGGTACAGATCACAGCAGGCGGTGTGACGATCGTCGCCACGCTTAATGACTCGCCGACCGCGGACGCGCTGTGGGAAGCACTGCCGATCACCGCCCGCGCGCAGACCTGGGGTGATGAGATCTACTTTGGCGTCCCTGTCGAGGCCGCAAACGACGACTACGCAGAAGAGACCGTCGAGATGGGCGCGGTCGGCTACTGGCCGCCTGGCAGCGCGCTCTGCCTGTTCTTCGGCCCGACGCCGATGAGCGCGCCCGGCGAGATCCGCCCGGCATCGGCGGTCAACGTGCTCGGGGTGATGGAGGGCGACGCCACAGTGCTCAAGAGTGTCCCCGGCGGCGCGTCTGTCACGGTGGAACGCGCGTGACAGGCACTTCGGAAGCGCTCCGGTCCGCCTGTGCGGACGACTGGCGGAAGGCGCATGAGGAGCACCCGTTCGTTATTGCGATGGGCGACGGCACGCTCTCGCTCGAGCGTTTCCAGTACTACATGCGGCAGGACTATCTGTTCCTCATCGACTACGCCCGCGTGCTTGCCCTCGCCGCCGCCAGGAGCCCTGGCCTTGAGTCGATGGGCCGCTGGGCCGCGCTGCTGGACGAGACGCTCAACTCGGAGATGGAGCTGCACCGCGGGTTCTGCGCCGACTTCGGCATAACCGTCGAAGAGCTGGAGTCTACTGAGGAGACGCCTGCAACCGCCGCTTACACCGGCCACCTTATGCGTACGGCGTACGACGGTGACATCCACGAGCTTTCTGCGGCGCTGCTGCCGTGCCAGTGGGGCTACGACGAGGTGGCACGACGCCTGGCCACCGTGCAGAAGGCGCCTGCCGGATCGTTTCACGCACGCTGGGTCGCAGGCTATACCGACCCGGCGTACAGCGAGATCACGGCGTGGCTGCGAGGCTTCGTGGACACGCT
Organism: Chloroflexota bacterium; assembly: GCA_027624075.1. Taxonomy (GTDB): domain Bacteria; phylum Chloroflexota; class Dehalococcoidia; order Lucifugimonadales; family Lucifugimonadaceae; genus JAJCYX01. Next base: position 52,928 of record JAQBUH010000013.1, on the reverse strand, counting down.
GGGAGAGTCGGCGACCACCAGTCAGTGGGACCGGATGCTGAACGCCTTCAGGACAAGCACACACTACGAGTACCTGTTCTGGGACGCAGCATGGAACCTTCAGCAATGGCCGCCTGCGTGAGTGATCTGTCGTTCTGACCTTGACTGGCTCTGTTGACATCGTTCTCCCTCAATACCAAGAGATGGTGACAGCGCATGGGCTGTTTTTGTCATTCTGAGCTTGACTCAGAATCTCTCGTTGGCTGGTTTCCTGAGAGATGCTGAATCGAGTTGGCTCTGTTGACATAATCCTCCCTCCCTTCCAAGAGATGGCGACAGCGCATGGGCTGTTTTTGTCATTCTGAGCTTGACTCAGAATCTCTCGTTGGCTGGTTTCCTGAGAGATGCTGAATCGAGTTGGCTCTGTTGAAATATCCTCCCTCCCTTCCAAGAGATGGTGACAGCGCATGGGCTGTTTTTGTCATTCTGAGCTTGACTCAGAATCTCTCGGCTGACCGTGTCTGAGCAGTAAGGTCCCTCGACCCGCATGCCGGCTCCCTTGACCTGCAAACGGGCGCCCCGGCTCAAGCCGGCACGCCGGGAGGGAGAATGATGTCGACAGATCCGTGCGTTTGCCGGGAAATCCCACGATGGCGCGCTTCCGTTAACATGCGCAACTCCAGAACCTTGCCGAATATTGACGGAGCCCTGAACTGTGAAGACAGCCCTTTTCTATGGCGGCCGAGACATACGCGTCGAAGAACGTCCCGCTCCGGAGCCAGGCGCCGGCGAGGTACTCGTTCGCGTCCGCGCGGCAGGCGTCTGCGGCTCCGACCTGCACAACTACCGGGGACACAGGCCCACGAGCTCAGCGGCGCCGTGGCAACAGGGTCACGAGTTGGCAGGTGAGGTCGCCGCGCTCGGCTCAGGTGTCAGCGGGCTCTCGGTGGGGCAGCGAGTGGCTATCGAAGCCGAGCACCTGCTTGGCTGCGGCCGGTGCCGGTGGTGCGCGGACGGCCAGAACCACATCTGTCCCGAGCGGGGGATGCGGAACGGCGTTAAGCAATCCAGCCACGGCTTTTCGCAGTACGACGTCTGCGTTGCGAACAACCTCCACCCGATCACCGACGCAATCACCTTTGATCACGCTGCGTTGCTTGACTGCTATGCCTGCGGCGTACACGCAGCCAACCGCTCGCCTGTGCCTGATGGCGGCGCCGCGGTGATAATCGGCGCAGGCGCGATCGCAATGACACTCGGGCAGGTACTCCGGGCGCGTGGCGCTGATCAGGTTGTGATGATTGGCACAAGACCGGAGCCGCTTGAGACAGCGGTGAAATCCGGCGCCGCCGATAGAACCATCTGCCTTGCCGGGCAAGACGCTGTCGAAGGAGTGCTGTCGCTGACAGACGGTGACGGAGCGGCTGTCACGTTCGAGACCGTCGGCGGCCGCAGCCAGCTCATCTCGCAGGCGGCCGGTATGACGCGGCGCGGAGGCACAGTCTCGGTGCTTGGACTATTCACCGTGCCGCAGGAGATAGACTCCGGACTGGCCATGCAGAAGGAACTCACGGTCCGCTGGTCAAACAGCTTCTCATCGTGGCGCGGTCAGTCTGAGTTCGTCACGGCGCTCAGGCTGATGGAAAAGAACCGGTTGAACCCCGGTCCGATCATTACTCATCATTTTGGTATTGATGATATTGGCAAAGCCTTTGCCGCGGCTGATGACAAGGCGACATCCGGCGCCATCCGCGTCATGGTGAACCCGTAGAATTTTAATTGGCCCAGTGCGGCCAGCGCGGCCGACCAACAGAAAGCAGACGAATAATGCCGGTTATCAGAAGGCGTGACCAGAATCCCATCTCTCCGTTTCCGGGCGCAACGGCATTTGCAATGGTCGGCGCCGCAACAGGGTCGAACTACGTCACGGTCGGAGACCTCTCGGTGGCGCCGGGGAAGCGCTCCGCCTACCATATCCACCCGAACACCGAGGAGTCGATCTTCGTCGTTGAGGGCGAGGTCGAGTTCAGGCTCGGCGGCAACAGGTTCCGGGCGACCGCCGGGGACTGCGTGCTTGCCAACCGCGGCGTCGGCCACGGGCTGGAGAACGTCGGGCCGGCAACCGCGCGGATGATCACCATGTACCCGACTCCTGCGCCAGAGCGGGCTGAGATTCCCGAGGTCAAGTTCACAGACGCGCTCCCGGAAAACGGCGTGTTCATCCGCGGCAAAGTGGAGGCGTTCGAGTTCGCTCCCGGGATCAGCCGGTTCGACATGGTCGGCGACTTCCTGGGATCGGAGTCCACCTACTTTAGCGAGTTGATATTCGCGCCCGGGTCGGTTGCGCCGAACCACTTTCACCCGGCGCACGAAGAGGCGATGTTCTGCCTCGAAGGCAACCTCACGGCTGTGTACGCAGGAGACGACAACATACCGCTGTCTGCCGGAGATATATTTGCCTGCGAGCCAACGGTCCGCCACGGCATCTACAACGCGTCAGGTAAGACGGCGAGGCTTCTCGCCATGCACCCTGTGTTGAACCCGCCGCCGCGCGTGGTCGTAGACTAGCCGTGCCCTGAAGGTTCAGGCTCGTCTTCCGGCTTGCGCAGTCCGGTGAATGTGAAGATCGCCAGAGCCACGCCGATGGCGCTGCCGGCTGCGGCCACTTTGAACACCACCGAAAGCGCGTCTGCGATGCCGTCACGAGAGTCTTCAACGGCGGCGTCATATGCGTCCTCGCCCAGCGCAGGGTCCGCCAGGAAATCGTCACGCACCTCAGCCAACCTTTCACTGGCCACCAGCACCTCAGGGTTGCGGATCAGGTCGGCCGGCCCAGGGTCTGCCACATCCGCGATCCCCAGCTGTGCCAGCAGGATAGCGCCAAGTACGGCGCTCCCTGCCGCCATGCCGAACACGCGTGCGAACTGCAGGCTTGTTGTGACCACACCGATCACGTTCTCAGGCATAGCGTTCTGCACCGGCACGGTGAACGATGTGAAGGCGAGTGATATGCCAACTCCCATGCCGAATGTCATCAGTGCGAGCTGGGCAATCGATATATCCGCGGCCTGTACGCCCAGTACCCACAGTATCGCCGTCGTCACCGCAAGGCCGAATGTGGACAACTCCCGCGCATGGCCCCAGCGTGACATCACCTGTCCGGCAAAGTTTGCGCCGATCGCAATGCCGACCGCCTGAGTCATTAGCGGGAAAGCTGCCGTCGTTGCGGACTCGCCCAACGCGCCAATCACCAGCAGCGGAATGAACACCGTCGCGACCACAAAGCTGATCGTCACCGTCAGCGACGCCATCATCGCTCCGGCAAAGACGCGGTGCCGGAAAAGGGCTGGCGGCGTCACCGGGTCGACAGCCCTGAACTCGGCCCTGACGAAAAGAGCGAGACTTATCGCCGCCACCAGGAACAGGCCGATGATCACCGGGGAGTCCCAGTCGAAGGTGTCGCCTCCCACGGACACGGCGAAAAGCGCGGAGGTGGCGAACAGTCCGAACGTCACCGCGCCAGCCACATCGAAATGACGCTCCGGCCGCTCGCGGTCCAGCTTTGGGAACAGGCGAAGCAGGAACCACAGCGAGAACCCGCCGGCGGGCAGATTGAACCAGAACAACCAGCGCCAGCTGATCTCGTCCGAAACCACGCCGCCGAGGATGGGACCGGAAACGCCGGCCAGCGTGAACGAGCCGGAGAGGACTCCCAGCCACTTTGCCCGGTCTCTCGGAGACCACATCGTCGCAGTCGTGATCCACACGCTGCCGAGAATGCCGGCGAACGCAAGCCCCTGGAACGCCCGCGCAACGATCATCTGCTCCATCGATGTGACGAAACCGCCTGCGGTTGAGGCGACCACGAACACAACGAGTGAAGCCGTGATGATAGGCCGGGTCCCGAACATGTCAGCCAGCTTGCCGATGATCGGCACGGCGACTGCGGACGCCAGCGAGAACCCGGCGAACATCCAGGTGAACAACTCGAACCCGCCGATGTCTGCGACGATGTTCTGTGCCGCGGTGGCGACGACGGTCTGGCTGGAGGAGCTGACGATCAGTGTGACCGCAAGCGCCGAGACCAGGAACAGCTTCTGGCGGTACGGGATCTCCACAAGCGAGCGCGGACGCGCCGCCGCCAGCCCCGGCGAGGCCAGCGCCGGCGCAGGTTTTTCCGCCACGGGTGTGTCCGGCCCATCCCCCGGCGCGACCTCGGTCAACTTGTCTCCTGAACTCGTGGCATCGCTGAACGGCCGGCTAATTCTTGCGCCATCGGGACGCGAAAACGGGCCAATTGACAGAGAATATGTGTCTTCGTTGGGCGCCGACTAAACCGCGGCAACCGCGACATTCGTGACCGCTGCTCTCACGAGAGTACACGCGGCGTTAGTGTCGCGCGCAGGGAAAGACCAAACTCGGTTCAATTACACGCCACTCACCTGTTCGACGGTCGCCAAACATGGACAAATTCATCTGGATAGCCTTCGCAGGCGCGCTGGGATCGCTGGCACGCTACGGCGTCGCCACCTACGTCCAGCGCAACGCGGACACCTCGTTCCCGTGGGGAGTCTTCGCCGTCAACATGCTCGGCTCGTTCGCCTTTGGCTTCATCTGGGCCTACAGTGAAGACCACGGCTGGGTGAGCGAAGACATGCGGACCTTCGCTCTGGCCGGATTCCTGGGCGCATTCACCACGTTCTCGACCTTTGCATTCGACAACGCCCAGCTTGCTCGATCGTCGAACTGGCAGTTCTTCGTGATGAACATCGTGCTGGCAAACGCGGCCGGCATTGCGCTGGCGTTCGCAGGGCTCCGCGCCGGCAAGGCGATCTGAGGAAGGTTTCTCGGAATGCGGGACCACATCGCAATATTCGTAGGACTCTGTTTTTGCAATTGCGTCATCCAGCATTGGCAGCATCGCCAGTTTTAAAAGAAAGGAACTAGCACGATGAAGGTCTGCGTCGTCGGGGCCTCCGGGAAACTCGGGCAATACATGGTGCGGCACGCGCTGGACCGCGGCTACGAAGTTGTTGGAGTGTGCCGGGAGAAAAGCGTCGGGAAGCTCGATGCGTTCAAAGGGCGCATCACCGTGGTCCCTGGTGCGACAGACGACCGTGAGGTCATCGAAAAAGCGGTCGCAGGTTGCGACGGCGTGCTCACAGTGCTGGCCCCGTGGGGGGTTCACGGCTACTCAACCGGAACGGCGCAGGCTGTGCTCGACTACGCGCCGAAAGACGCACGTCTCGTGTTCTCCTGCGGCTGGCACATCTCAAAGGACGGCAAGGACAGGTACTCGTTCAAGTTGAAGCTGATCGTCGGTTTATTCGGACCGATCGCACGGCTTCTTCGCTTTGTCGACATCAACGACCAGGTTGAGGCGTGCCGGCGGGTGTTTGCCAGTGACACACGGTGGACCGTCGTGCGCGGAAGCGATCTCGAGGAGGGCGAGAGCCAGGGCCTGCCCGTGTGGAGCAGGCACGTTGGCGACCCCATCCTCCGGAGCAACATCACCCGCCGCGTGGACTTCGCCCTGTTCATGGTGGAAGCCCTTGAGAATGACGAGCTGATCCACGAGGCCCCGGCGATCGTCGGCTGCCAGACACCCTCGGCGCTAGCGCACGCCGGTGCTATCGGGGCACAAGGGAACGCCGGGCATTGAACGGGCGCTGCTCTGTTCAAAATTCCAACGAAAACATTGGCTCCCGAGACAGGATTCGAACCTGTGGCCCGCTGATTAACAGTCAGCTGCTCTACCGCTGAGCTACTCGGGAACGGAGGTGAGGACAGTGTCCTCTACAAAAGCTACCACGTGCGTCCGGGACGCGTGGGCCATCAGGAACGTGGCGAATGTCCGATGCGGACACGCACCGCCAGTGAGTCGTCAGCCTGACGCGCCGCTCCGGACACTGGCCCTCTATTGAATCTAAAGATCAGGCTGGAGTTAATCAAGCCCGCCAGCACCGATTTCGGCAAAGACGCCTGCCTCATATCGCTGCCCATTCGCCGCACGTCGCAGGCGTCCGGTGAGACGAATCATGGCTCCAAGTTGTGACTTGCAGATAGGGACGGCAGCTGCGCCACCTAAAACCAGGCGTTGCATCCAGGTATCCGGGGCCGCGGATATCGGCAGCGACAGTCGAACCGAGCCGTTTGCAACAGGCCTAACTTCACCTCTGCCGAGTCACCGTCATGCCGCTCGGCCGCGGCCGCTCAGCCGTAACCGCATCCGTCACAACTCCGTCGCTACCCAGGCGTGATCTCGCCGTACCTGAAGCAGTCCACCAGGTGGTCGTTCACCATCCCCGCCGATTGCATAAACGCGTAGCAGATCGTGGGGCCGGTGAAGCGAAAGCCTCTCGCCTTTAGCGCCTTGCTCATCTCGCGTGAAACTTCGGTTTCAGATGGCAGTTCAGATATGCTCTGCCACCGATTCACAAGCGTCCTCCCGCCGGCGAGCGACCACAAAAAGTCATCCAGACCAGTCCCTTCCTCCGCGATCGACAGCGCAGCCGCCGCGTTATCGATAAAGGCGCGGATCTTCGCCCTGTTGCGGATGATCCGCTCATCGCCGCGCAGCGCCTCGGCGCGGGCATCGTCGAACGCCGCAACCGCCTCGATATCGAAGCCGTCGAACGCGGCGCGGTAGCCCTCTCGACGGTTCAGGACCGTGTTCCAGCTAAGGCCAGCCTGTGCGCCCTCGAGGCACAGCAACTCGAACAGGGCGCGGTCGCCATGAGTCGGCACGCCCCATTCGGTGTCGTGGTAGCCGCACATCAAGGCGCCCGGCTTGCCCGCCCAATCGCAGCGCCGCTTGCCGTCATCCATCACTAATAGCTCTACCTCCTGCTTCGTGAGAGGACGATGTTACTTCACCGTCAATCGCATCGTGCGAGGGCGTGTCGCAGGTAGTTCGAGACCTTCGAGCGGGATTGGGCCAGCGGCGGCCACAATATTTCGTATATGCGAATTGAACGCGCTTACCGATCTGCACGCTGTGTCACCACATGCGACTCGCCGGATTTCGTATGATTGTCCAGCATTGCAACCAGACCGCGTCACCAGATCGCGTCAGGAGTATGGACCAGGACATGGCAGAGCGAGCCAAAGGGCGATCAACAAAGAGCGGTGCAGCCCGGCACCAGCACGGAGAGGTCCGGCTCACGCAGGCCATGGAGAACTACCTGCTCTCCATCTACCTCGTTGAGGAGCAGGGTTTGCGGGTCACCAACTCAAACCTGGTGGCGCAACTGCGGCGTGTGCCTGAGACTGAGAACCTGGGCACGTCGCTTCCTTCGGTCTCCGGGATGCTGCGCCGGATGGAGCGAGAACAGCTCATTCGCATTACCGAGTCCCGCGACATCGGCCTCACGACCACTGGCAACGCGCTGGCCGAGCGCATGATCCGGCGGCACCGGCTGGCGGCGTGCATGATCGTCGACCTCCTGGGCGTCGATCTGTGGAACGTCAACGCACAGGCGCACATGCTGGAGCACGCCATCTCAGATGAGATAGAGCAGCGGATTCGTGAGCGGCTCGGCAACCCGCAGACCGACCCGTTCGGCCAGCCGATCCCCGGCTCCGGATACCTGCAGTCAAAGAGCGTCGTGACGCTTGACCACGCTCCAAACGGTAGCCAGATGGTCATCGACCGCATCCCTGAGGATGACGAGGAGCTTGTTAAGTACCTCGTCGAGGCAGGAGTGCTGCCTGGCGTGCACGTTTCGGTCGACGACGTTGCGCCATTCCGCGGCGTCGTCTCGCTGACAGTCGGCGGCAAGGCGGCCGTGCTCGGTTACGCAGTCGCAAACCGCATCAAGCTGCGGCCTGCCTGAGTTTTGGACGACGCGAGCGCGACCCGGAACTCTTTTTCGCCCGCATGCCAGCTTACTTTGCCGTGTCCGCGCCTTTCACCTCGTGCGCAACAAGGAAATCACGGTCGAGCTCGATGCCGAGCCCCGGCGCCTCCGGGTCCAGGTAAAGGTCGCCATTGCGGATATCAAGCGGCTTGTCGATAAACGCGTTGTAGCCCGAGAGGTCGTAGCGGCTCGTCTCCAGCTTGTAGAAGTTCGGACAGGTCATCATCACATGCGCGCCCGCCATGATGTTGATCGGACCGGACGCATCGTGCGGCGACATCGGAATGTAGTACGCCTCTGCCATCGTCGTGATCTTCTTCAGCTCCGTAATGCCGCCGGTCCATGTGACGTCCGGCATCACGTAGTCGGCCAGGTTGTTCTCGAAGATGGGCACGAACTCCCAGCGGGTGTGCAGCCGCTCGCCCACCGTGATCGGCACGTTCACCTCGTCCTTCACCTGCTTAAGCGCCTTCCAACTCTCTGCAGGCACAGGCTCCTCGAACCAGAAGATGTTGTACGGCTCCAACGCCTTTGCCAGCTTCACAGCGGACGGCACGTTGTACATCCCGTGAGCGTCGATCAGGATCTCCATCTCCGGTCCAACCGCCTCCCGTGCGGCAGCGGTCGTCTCGGCAGCCTTCGCAACGACATCAGCCGCTATCTCGCCGTCAAGGAAGGTGTCGTTGCCAACGTGGAGGTGAGCCATCATCGGGTCCATTTTGAAGGCGCGGTGGCCAGACGCCTGGATCTCTTTTGCAGACGCCGTGATGTCCGCCGGCGTCTTCGGCTCAGGCGGGTGCGTGTACAGGCCGATGCGGTCACGCACTTCGCCGCCGAGCAAGCGGTAGATCGGCAGCCCGAGCACCTTGCCCCTGATGTCCCAGAGCGCAATGTCGATGCCGGAGATTGCGGCTGTGGTTGCGCCCCGAGTGCCGACGTATGTCATCCCGCGGAAGATCTTGGCCCATATGTGCTCGATCTTCTCCGGGTCCTCGCCCTTCAGCCAGTCGCCGATCTCGTTGACGAACGCTGCGATGGCGCGGTTGGCGACGGGCCCTGGGTAGGTTGTGATCTCGCCCCAGCCAGTGATCCCCTCGTCCGTGTTGACCTCAACGAAGACGAAGGAGCGTTTCGACGTCTGCCGCACCCGGTCTGCGCCAGGGTTCTGGTCCCAGTCCATCCTGACGACCCACGACCGGATGTTGGTGATCTTCATAGGTTTCTTTCTGAGTTTTGTCCGCGCTCTTTTGTTCGTGCTTTGCTAAAAAGGGGGGTGACTGACGCTGCACTGGCGTTGCCGTGGATTATCTCCCTCTGGCAGGCGGCGTCAAATCTCTTCACCTGCCTCGTGGCGGCCAGGGTCTGGCATTGACTTGACACATCATCCGTTCGCCGTAGAGTTGCGGACGCCTGACGCCCTTCGAATCCATCCTTGAAATCTTGATCGGACCTCAACTGCATGCCTATGCACCTCACGGCCGCAGACCTCAAAGCCGCTCTGCCTGATGTCACGTCGCCACTGTCGTTCTCGACGCTGACCTCAGGCGCCACCATTCGCAGGGACAAATGGGGCATCCCGCACATCAAGGCAGACAACGAGTACGACCTGTTCTTCGCACAGGGGCTCGCGACGGCGCAGGACAGGCTCTTCCAGATGGACTATGACCGCATGCGCTGCCTGGGAAGGCTTGCTGAGTACACGGGGGCGAGTGCCGTCCCGCAGGACACGCTAATGCGACGCCGGCGCATGGAGCGAGTCTCGAAACTCGACTACGCAATGGCGGGCCCGGAGGCGAAGACCGCACTCGACGCTTACGCCGATGGCGTGAACGCGTTTATTGAGAGCATTAAGGAAAACATCGGGTCGCTGCCGGTTGAGTACAAGCTCCTGGACGCCAAACCGGAGCGCTGGGAGCCCTGGCACTGCGTGGTCGTCTACAAGGTGCGCAACACCGCCGAAGGCTCATTCCAGGGCAAACTCTGGCTGGCCCGGCTTGCGGCAGAGATCGGCCCGGAACGCGCTGCGCAGATATCACCCGGATATCAGCCTGGCAGCCTGCTCACAGTTCCGCCCGGAGAGCGCTACTCAGGCCCGGTCCTCAACGCAGTCGACGAGCTCCGGGCGGTCGTTGAAGCGTCCAGCATGCTCAGCGACATCGATGGCGGAAGCAACGGCTGGGCGATATCAGGCGACCGCACAAAGTCCGGTCTGCCACTCGTCGCAGGTGACTCTCACCGCATTCTCGAGGCGCCAAACGTCTACTACCAGGTGCATCTGATCGGCCCGGACTTCGCCGTCCTCGGCCACTCGGTCCCAGGCGTCCCGATGGCGCTCCACTTCTGCCACAACGAGCACATCGGCTGGGGAATGACGCACGGCGGAGTCGACACGCAGGACCTCTTCGTCGAGCAGTTCCGCGAGCGTGACGGCAAGACCGAATACATGTACAGGGACGCGTGGCTGCAGGCCGATGTGACCTCGGAGGTGTTGCGGGTTCGCGACGCAGAGGACGTGCATGTCCGGATCGTCGAGACGCACCACGGCCCTGTCATCGCGGGAGGTCCGTCGAGCGGAGCGGCGATCACGCTGGCTGATCCTGGATCAAGAGAAGGCACGCCGTGGCTGGACGCCGCGTACCGCGTTATGAAGTCGCGCTCTGCTGACGAACTGGAGGCGGCGTTCTCTGGGTGGACCGACCGCGTCAACAACTATCCCTACGCAGATGTCCACGGCAACTTTGGATACACCCTGAGAGGACGCATCCCGATCAGGGGCGGCGAGAACGGCTGGGGTCCGGTTGCGGGCTGGACCGGCGAGCACGAGTGGCGTGGCTACATCCCGACGGACGAGCTCCCGCGCTCCCGTAATCCGGAGACAGGCTGGGTTGTGACCTGCAATCAGCGGGTGGTTGACGAGAGCTATCCACACTACCTGACCAACTTCTATGGCTCCGGCTTCAGGGCCGAGCGCATTGCGTCCCGGATAGCAGAGCTGGCCGGCCAGAAGTGGGGCGTCGAGGAGATGTCTTCGATCCATGCAGACGTCGTCTCGGTTCCCGCGCTGGCGTTGCAGAAGGCGCTCGGAAGAGCGAACGGTTTCGACGGCAAGACCGGAGAAGCGGCGAGGCTGCTGGCAGAGTGGGACTGCGTGCTTGGCGTCGACTCAGCGGCCGCGGCGCTCTACGAGATGGTGGCTGCAAAGCTGACCGAGACGATCGTAAAAGGGAACTACGGCAGCCTTGCGCACAACATGCTCACATCGCTCGACCCTGGCGCAGAGGAGCACTTCAGGCGGCACCTGAAATCGGCGATCGTCGTCGCGTTCGAGTCTGGCGACGAATCGCTGTTGCAGGCTGGCACGTCATGGGAAGGGGTTCTGGCAGGCTCGATCGAACGCGCCATCCCCGAGCTAGAGAGCCGGCTTGGAGCGGACTGGAGTGCGTGGCGCTGGGGTGACCTGCACGGTTCAGCCCAGAACCACCCGCTGTCGGCTCTCTTCCCTGAAGTGGCAGACACACTGAACCCGCCGCGCGTCGAAACCGCAGGCGATGGCGACACGCCGTTCGCATCCGCCTCTCGCACCGGAACTGACTTTTTGACCGGCTCAGGGCCGATTAACCGCTACATCCACGACCCGTCGGACTGGTCGAACGGGAGATGGATCGTGCCGCTTGGGGCGTCTGGCCATCCCGGCAGCCCGCACTACGCCGATCAGCAACAGATGTGGGCAAAGGTCGAGACGGTCCCGCAGCTCTGGGACTGGGAGCAGATTGGCAGGGAGGCTGAGTCTGAGCAGCGGTTGACACCCTGACTCCCCATCTATTGGGCGTCAATGGGCGTCGAACTCCGGCCGAGATTGAGCAGGACGGCTTCCTCACGCCAAACTCACGCGGCTCCGGTCCCGCTAACCAGCGGTGGTGCTATCGTTAAGTTGAGCGGAAGGGAAGGCCCCTGCGGGGGGCCAGGAGTCATGAAAGGAGGGTCGCCTTGCTAAAGCTTCGAAAGAGGTTCCAGGGTTGGATCATCCACGTGGCTTGTCCCGGTCTCGGGGGTGTCACGGAATGATCCTCGGGACGTGTAGCTCCGTCGGGCGTGCGCCGTGTAGACAGCATCGCCGTTTCGCCCCCTAACTCCGTCAGCAAGACGGTTGGGCATAGGCAGCTGAGGCCCTAAGGCCTTTACCAGTACGCCCCAGCGGAGCGGTTCCGGCTCACAGGGAAACCTGACCGGAGCCAGGTAATGAAGGCGAGCGAACCGTTCGTAGTTCGGTCGCCTTCTGTTTTGTCACCTTTACTTCCTGGTCCTTGAAAGCCGCCCCTGCCGCAGTTCTGTTGCCGGTGGAGCGGCAAGCCTCCCCGTGCAACCGCGAAAAGCCGGGTCTCACCGCCTGTGGCCGCGTTTCTTTACCAAACGTTAACCGCGACTGCGGGTAAACCACCATCACAGTTCGGAATTCGCGTGGCTCACTGTGACTAAAGCACTATTGTGCATTCATTCACAATGGAAGTAAGCTGGTGTTAACGGCCCAAGCCGTTACGGGAATCGTCATGTAATCGATTGTTATCAACTTTGACTATTGAATAGCGTGTCGAAAAGCGTAGACTTAGATATAGCGAGTTGAACGGAGCGGTGATGTGCACCGCACGCCAGCTACGCGACGAAATGCGTATTAGAACTACGCCGACCGGCAATCTGCATGCCGGAGGAGCAAGAAAAGTGACAAATGTAATCCGCAACGTGTTCTCGCGGATTGGTCACGTTCTGGAGACCAACCTGGTTGACCCGAAGGAGCAGTATCAAGCTGTTCTCCTGGGTGACTCACTGGCCCGGCATTCCCACGATGGCGACTACGGCATTCGTGGCAGGATTCGGGCCCCGCACCTTGTTGGCGAAGAGCGTTCTGTGAGCAGCCTGAGGAAGGTTGCGTAACAGGTAGACCGAAGCTGATGAAAAGCGCCCGCCGGATGAAACTCCGGCGGGCGCTTTGTCTTTGAGCAATGCGGACAGGCAGGCTCAGTGCCAGCGCCGCTCGTCCTCAACCGTCCGTATGTTCCGGGGCGGGTACTGCTTATACGCGTACTTGGCCAGCTTCGACTCGTCGATCTCGATGCCAAGTCCCGGTGTCTTTGGTAGCTCCAGGTAGCCGTCAGCCGGCTCGTTATAGCCAATCGTCAGGTCCCTTGACACCTCTTCCGCCTGCACCATGTATTCGTAGATCAGGAAGTTCGGCATTACCGCAGACGCGTGGACAGCCGCCGCCGCCCCGATGCCGGTGCTGTTCCACCCGTGGGGTGAGACGCCGATGTAGTACGGCTGAGCCATCGCCGCAATCTGGGTCAGCTCCAGGATGCCGCCCGTGTTGCAGATATCAGGGTTGATGATGTCAGCCGCTCGCAGGTCGAACACCTCCCGGAAGCCGTTGCGCGTGTAAAGCGCCTCTCCGGTCACGACAGGAATCGTCGTGTTGTCCTTCACCTCCTTGATCGCCGGGATGTTGTCCGGCGGGCACGGCTCCTCAAACCAGTAGGGCCTGAACGGCTCAATCATCTTTGCGACCCTGATGGCGTTCATCGGGGCCAGCCTGCGATGCACCTCGATCAGTAGTTCCACCTTTGGGCCAACGGCCTCCCTGACCGTGCCAACAGTCTTCGCCGCCTCCTCCAGCACGTCGAAATCCGGGTACTCCCGCCACGGGCCGGAGAACGGGTCAAACTTGAGGGCGGAGAACCCCTTTTCGACAGTCTCAACAGCCTTCCGGGCAATGTCATCGGCGTTCTTCGCGCCGCCGCTCCAGCCGTTCGCGTAGAGCCTGATGCGAGGCCGGACCGGCCCGCCGAGCAGGTTGTAGACCGGCTGATCGAGTGCCTTGCCGACTATGTCCCACATTGCGATCTCGATGCCGGACATGGCGCAGTGGAGGTCCATCGCAGACCGCTTCGTGGCGAAGTCCTCGTGGATCACGTGCATAAAGTGACGGATGTGGAAGGGGTCCCGGCCCTCGAGATAACGTGCGACCTGCTCGATATGCGTCTCCACCTGGGTGTCGCGGTCCGCCTGTGAGTACGCCTCTCCCCAGCCTGTGATGCCGGCGTCAGTCTCAAGCTTCACAAAGATGAAGTTCTTCATCCCCGGCCCGGGGTGGACCTTGTGAGTCGTAACGTTTGTGATCTTCATGGCTGCTGCCCTCGTGGATCGTGCCAGGTATGTTGCCGATTAGCGCTGAACCGCGGCTGCCGACGGCCCCAACTTCGCTTGCGAGCCGGTGACTTGCCGGGATTCTACTCCGGCCAGCCGTCAGGCACGGGGCAAGTCCGCGCTCCGCGGGCTCAGTCGAACTGCCAGCGGGTCGCCGTCGACGGGAAGTCTGTCTCCAGCCATGCCAGCACCGTCCTGTGCGCCAGTGCAAACACCGGCGCTGAACTGGTCCCCGCGTCGGGGCGAATATCGTACTTGGCGTCATATTCGTCGTTGAACCGTTTAAGCGTCGCCTCGTCAATCACGCGTTTAAGTGTCCCGTCCAAAATCACGACCTCGTCACCACTCTCAAGATGCACAGAGCATGCCGGGTTGTGACTGGCGTTACGCGCCTTCGCAGACCCGCCATCCGTCGCGAACATCACCCGGCCGTCCAGCCACAGGCCCCAGACCGGTGACACATGCGGCCGGCCGTCTTTGCGTGTGGTCGCAACCCAGTAGTTGCGCGCCGTGCTCAGGCGCTCCGTCACCCACTCCCATGCGATCGGCTCGAACTTCGCCGCAGCCGCGAGGCCGTAGCTCTGCGGCATCACGGGCCGTCCCGGCGCTGGCGTCTTATCTGTTGTCAAAGCCGGCCTCCATGCTCCTGATCTCCTAACCGAACCATGCGGTCACCTTGCCAAGGCCTTCGATCTCCACCTCGACCTCGTCCATGCGCTCCACCCAGTTGGTCTGGACGACGCTGCCGAGCATCACGATCTGTCCCCGTCGAAGCGACTCACCGCGGCTCGTCACCAGGTTGGCAAGCCAGGCCAGCGCCTCGAGCGGGTGGCCCAGGATGTCACCTGTGGAGCCGGTTCCTGCCACCTTTCCGTTGACACGCATCTCGCCCTCAAGATGTCCGAGGTCAAGCTCTCGCCACGACGCCACAGGCTCGCCAAGCACGCAACCTGCGCCGAAGAAGTCGTCAGCAATCAGCGACGGCGTACCGATTGCTGTGTAGTCCTCCCAGCGGTCGTCCACGATCTCGATGGCGGCGAACACAGCCTGCACAGCGCCGCCGACCGAGTCCCTGTCGTGTCTCCCGTTACTGGCCTCACGTGCCGAAATGTCGCTGCCAAGGTACACGGCAACCTCAGCTTCAACTCCCGGATGCAGGTACTCTCCGTGCTTGAGCATCGCCTCCCGGAAGTGAAGCGCTGGCCGGTAGAGCGCGCCGGCACAGGGATTTCTGATGCCCAGGAACTCCTGCATCACCGGCGTCGTGCAGCCGATCTTGTAACCGACCACCTGCCCGCGTTGATTGGCGGCCATGAT
Organism: Chloroflexota bacterium; assembly: GCA_027624075.1. Lineage (GTDB taxonomy): Bacteria > Chloroflexota > Dehalococcoidia > Lucifugimonadales > Lucifugimonadaceae > JAJCYX01. Next base: position 37,578 of record JAQBUH010000013.1, on the reverse strand, counting down.
GTTGTGCAGTTCAGCCTGCACGCGGTAGGCGTCCGCTTCGCTCTGCGGCCTGACGCTCTCCGGAAGGGCCGACATTCTTGTGCCCTCGATTCGTGCCACGCTGATATGCTCTGCGGCGCGCCGGACATCTTCGTGCTGCACCTTCGCGTGCTCCTGTTCTATTGAATAGCTGGTAAATAGCTGGTAAGAGATTGGCCGGCTTCGGCCTGTGGTGGAACGGCGAATTCTACTCGCGCTCCGGAGCGGAGGCGGATGAGGCCGGAAACTACGGGACCTGTTGGGCGAGTCATATAATTCGTCATCCCGCGCAATCTGGTCCTGCCAGTCCTGTCGCAAACCGCCCGCCCTGCGTCCGAAAACTCCGCCCATCTCTCTGCCTGAGTCACCGGCAATTCCCCAGAAGGAGCCCCAAGTTTGGCGATAAAAATCCCTCGCACCGTCATCGCAGAGATGATCTCCCACTCTCTCGAAGACGACCCGGAGGAGTGCTGCGGGTTCCTGCTGGGCACAGGCGATGAGGTGACGAGGCTCCGCCGCGCAAAGAACGTGGACAAGCAGAAGATCAGACGATACTCGATGGACCCCATCGAGGTTATGGATATCCAGCAGGACGCAGACACAAACGGTGTGCGTTTCGTTGCGATCTATCACTCACACACATACACCCAGGCGCATCCCTCCGAGACCGATATCAACAACGCCGTGGACTCCGGCTGGACGGACCCGTACTACGTTCTCGTCAGCCTCGTTGAGAAGACGCGGCCCATTGTCAGGGCGTTTACGATCCACGAGGACAAGCGCGTTGAAGAGATCGTGATAACCACGGACGGGCAGGCGTACAGGGGCGCGAACGGCCCTGAGTCGCATGCCTGAGCGCGGGCCGTCAGCACGGGACACATACGGGACACATAATGGCTGTCTATATCGGCATCGATATCGGCTCGACAACCGTTTCTGCCGCGGCGATCGACACGGCTTCAGGAAGATCACTCGACCATGAGTCGGCCTCGAACAGCGCCGAGATCACATCGGCCTCAGACCGCGCCCTGGGCCGCTCCGAGTGGGATTTCTCCCGCATCACGTCAACTGCGCTTGGAGTGGTGCGGACGCTTGTGGAGCGAGTGGGCGGCGATCTCGTCGAGGGCATAGGCGTCACCGGCCAGCAGCAGGGCTGCCAGCTTTACGACCCGGATGATCTTGAGCCGGTTGGCACGTTCATAAGCTGGCAGGACCAGAGGGCGAAGGAGCCGTATCGCGAAGGCTCGTACCTGGACCACATGGCTGAGCTTGGCGCCGGTCACATTGCATCGCACGGTCCGCAGGGATTTGCCGCAAGCGGTTGCCCCCTGGTGACAGGCTACACAGCGTCGACCCTCACGTGGCTCAAGTTAAACCGGGAGCTTCCGGCTCAAGCACGGGCCAGCACAGCGCCGGAGTTCTTCGTCTCCAGGCTTACGGGGACGGTCCCTGTCACAGACGTCACAGACGCCGCCGGGTGGGGAGTGTTTGACGTCGCAGGTGGTGGCTGGAACTGGCCCCTGATCGAAGACCTCGGCATCCCGCGTGCGGTCTTTCCCGATATCGCCGGATCATGCGCCGTTGCGGGTACCGTGCAGGGAGGGATCGCAGATCGAATTGGAATCGGTCGCGGCGTCCCGGTCTCCGTCGCATCCGGCGACCACCAGTGCGCATTTGCCGGCACCGTATCCGACTACGGCGAGACGGTTGCGGTTAACGTTGGCACAGGCGGTCAGGCCTCCGTGTTCGTCCCATCACTACAGGGTTTGCGAAGACGTGACGGCGCCATCGACCATGGCGACCTTGAGCTCCGGCCGTACATTCAAGACGGGTTTCTGCTGGCGGGCGTAGGCATCGTAGGCGGCAGGTCGTTCCGCGTCCTGCGGGACTTCTTCTCTCGTGCCGTCGCAGACCTGTCCGGAGACTCCGGCTTTGCAGCCGATGCCGAAGCGATGTACGGCCGTCTGGTCCAACTTGCCGCCGGCGCAGAGCCGGGAGCGTCCGGCGTTAGGTTTGCCCCGTTCTTTACAGGGACAAGGAAGGACCGCGCAAGGCGAGGGCAGATAGACGGCCTCGATCCCGCGAACTTCACGCCGGGCAACCTCGCCCGCGCGCTATTCGAGGGAATGGCGAGGCAGCTTCACGACTCATACTCGGAGGCGCTCAGCACCGGCGCCGCACAGCGGTCCGTTCTGACAGGCTCGGGCAATGGACTTAGCAAGAACCCTGTGCTGGTGAGCGCGCTTGAAGCTGAGTTCGGCATGGCCATGAAACGGGCTGCAAGCCGTGATGAGGCCGCTACCGGAGCGGCACTCTGCGCAGCCGTCGCATGCGGCACATACGAGTCGATCTCAGACGCCAGCCGCAAGTTCGTCAAGTACGAGTCATAGAAGCCGTGTCATCTTCGTTCGCCGAATTGCAGTCCGCGCCGAGCGATGAGCAACTGGCCGCGGTTGCCGAAGCGGTGGCGCACGGCTCCTCCGTCGAGTCAGTGCGGCGTCTCGAAGGAGGGCTCGGCAACGGCATGCATGTTGTCGAACTGCGCGACTCGATTGGTCAGCGTCGGCGGGTTGTTTTGAGAAGGTTGAGCGAAGATGAGCTTACGCCATCGGACATGGCTGTTCGAGAGTGGCGTGTCCTGAAATTGATGCGGGAACTGGGAATCAAGGCGCCTGAGCCACTTTTTCTCGATGCAGACGGGAGCATCGCCGGGTCTCCAGCGATCGTCATCTCCTTCATCGACGGCAAGCCCGTCCTGCGGCCCTCTCAGGCTCCTGGCTGGGCGGGTCAGGTGGCCGCTGCGATATGGGAACTGCACTCGGCGCAGAGCAGCCGGGCAGATGTCAGCTTTCTCGGCCCGTCTAAGCTCATCACGGAGACGGTGGCAGACAGGTGCGCCGATGTCGAGCGGTTACGCGGCCATCCACTCGGTGAACGGCTTCGGGGAGCGATGCTGGAGGCGGTCGCAGACATATCGCCGGCACGTTCGACGCTGGTCCACGGCGATTACTGGCCCGGAAACATCCTCTGGCGCGACGGACGGCTGCTGGCTGTCGTTGACTGGACAGACACTGCGCTGCGGGACCCTGCTGTGGACGTCGGGTACATGTGGATGGACCTGGTGCTGACGGATGAACGCGACGCTGCAGAGGAGTTCACTGAGCGATACGAGCGGCTGAATGGAGGTCCGGTCCGCAACCTGCGCGTGGCGCGTATGCTGGCCCTTAGCCGAGCCCTTCCCGATCCCGGGAGATGGTTGCCCGGATGGGTCGCATTAGGACGAGCCAACCTGCAAGTCGAAGACGTGCGCCGGAACTGCAGCCAGGCGATCAGGCTGCTCCTGTAGCAATACCTGCCGAATCACCCGTTCGGCTTGATCACGAATTTTATTCCCTTACCGGATGCGGAATCGGTGATCGCCTGTGGCACCTCATCCAGCGAGTAGCGGCCCGAGATGACGCCGTCCAGCTTGAGAGACGAGATCGCCGCCGGCGTGTCACCGAATACGTTCCCGCGGCCAAACGCTCCCTGCAGCCGGATCTCCTTGTAGTGAAAGTCGTAGAGGTCCACCGGCAGCGGCGCACCCTGCGGGCATACGCCAATCATGAGGACATCTCCCCGCGGCCTCACGACCTCAGCGCACTTCGCCACCAGCGCCGGCCTGCCGACAGCCTCAGCCGCAATGTGGGCTCCACGGCCACCCGTCAGATCGTTCACCAGGTCGTTCAGATCGCCCTCAGCCGGATCGTGCAGCACGTCAGCGCCGAGCTCCCGCGCAATCTCCCGTCGCGTCCGCACAGGCTCAGACATCACCGCCGTTTTGACACCGTGCGACTTCAGGAATGCCAGGGTGAACTGGCCCATGATGCCGCCACCGATCACTACAGCGACGGCGCCGGCTGGTATCGACAGGCGGCTGACCCCGGAGAGGCAGCACGAGGCGGGCTCGGTCAACGCTGCGGTTTCGAGCGACATGCCTTCCGGTATCCGGTGCGCCGACTGTGACGGCAGAACCGCCAGCTCAGCAAAGAACCCGCTGCTCTTAACCGCGTTCTCGCAACGGGACCAGGTCCAGGTGCGGCAGTTCTCGCACTCGCCGCAGTGACTCGTCGTGTCCATCGCGACACGCTCGCCAATTCGAGCCAGCGAGACGTTCTTGCCGACCTCGACGATCTCACCGCTCGCCTCGTGACCCAGCACCAGCGGAGGTGTCGATGGGAACAACCCCTGCGTGATATGCACATCGGTCCCGCACACGCCCACAGTGTCGACGCGGACGACGACCTGGTCAGGCCCCGGAACAGGGTCTGGCACTTCGCCCATCTCGAACCGGTCTCCACCAAGCCAGGTGTTCGCTCTCATTGCATGCTCCTACTTTTTTCGCTGGCTATTCTGCACCGTTTCAGGCGGTTCAAGCGAGGATGACGATCTCCTGGCGCCTGACACCGGGCCGGGCCGGTCCCGGCGGCGTGGCGAATGGCCTGCACGCGAGTATGCCGGTAGAATCGCCGCAGTAACGCCTCGCCCGCACAGCTGCGTCAGCGAGCACATCGAGACTCATCGCTTTTACCGGAGACACTGCCGCACATGGCCAATCCAACCATTCGAGACGTCCGCGTCATCCTCACCGAGCCGGACAACATCAGGCTAGTCATCGTCAAGATCGAGACTTCCGAGCCCGGCCTCTATGGAATCGGCTGTGCCACATTCACTCAGCGCCCAAGCACAGTGCTGGCGGCGGTCGACGACTACCTCCGGCCGTTCCTGATCGGCCGTGACGTCGCTGACATCGAGGACATCTGGCAGTCCAGCTACGTCTCGTCCTACTGGCGCAACGGGCCGGTGCTCAACAATGCCCTTTCAGGGGTCGACCAGGCTCTCTGGGACATCAAGGGCAAGATGGCCAAAATGCCGGTCTATGACCTGCTTGGCGGGCGCGCTCGGGAGGCCGCTCCCGTCTATGTCCACACCTCTGGTGACAGCCACGAGGAGGTCGGCGACAAGATGCAGGCCTTCATGGAGAAGGGCCACCACCACGTCAGGGTGCAGATAACCACTCCCGGTTATGCAACATACGGCAACCGTGGCGCGGCCGCCGGCTCCGCGACCGCGTCCAACCGCGACGTCTCGCAGGGACCGATCGCGGTCACATCCTGGCTGCGAGACTACAAGAGCGACAGGCTCTACGCTCACCCTGGCGGAGTGTTCGAGCCGAAGCCGTACATGCGCTCGGCTATCGGCCTCTTCGAGTACGTCCGCGACCGCTTCGGCTACGGCGTCGAGATTCTGCACGACGTACACGAGCGCATCCCACCAATCCTTGGCGTCTGGTTCGCCAAAGAGGTCGAGAAGTTCCAGCTCTTTTTCCTGGAGGACCTGTTCTCGCCGGAGGACAACGACTACTTCCGCATGGTCAGAGAGCAGTGCGCGACGCCGATAGCAATGGGCGAGCTTTACAACTCGCCGCACGAGATCATCCCGATGATCAAGGACAGGCTGATCGACTTCCTGCGCATGCACATGTCGCAGATCGGCGGTATCACGCCCGCAAAGAAGTTCGCCGCGATGGGCGAGCTGTTCAGCGTCCGCACAGCGTGGCACGGCCCCGGTGACACCTCACCCGTGGGACACGCCGCCAACCTGATGCTTGACCTCAACAACTACAACTTCGGCATCCAGGAGGCGGCGATCTTCGGCGATCGGACCAAAGAGGTGTTTCCCGGATGCCCGGAGATTCGAGACGGCATGATGTGGTCGAACGGGAAGCCCGGACTTGGCATCGACATCAACGAGGAGCTGGCGGCGAAGTTCCCGTTCAAGGAGCGAGAGTTCGGCGGCGCATGGGACACAGTCCGCCGCGCAGACGGCGGCATGGTGAAGCCTTAGGTCGTTAAGTAGCAGGGGCACAGGCAGATGAAAACCAACGGAACAGGGACGGCGACGAAACGCCTCACATCAAAGGCCGAGCAGGTCCCTGACGCGCTCGCAGCAGTCGAGACCTACTTCGAGCGCGGCTGGACAGACGGCCTGCCGGTCGTTCCGCCAACGCCCGGAGCGGTCCTCGCATTCCTTGACGCGGCGAACCTCCAACCAGACGTGATCCTCGGCGTCGAGACCACCAAAGGCGCAGTGGTCACCGCTGAAAAGGCGGCGATCAACGCCGTCATGGCCGGTTGCAGGCCCGAGTACATGCCGGTCGTCGCAGCCGCCGTCCAGGCGATCACCGAAGACCAGTTCAACCTGCACGGCATCACCGTCAGCACCATGGGCGCGGGCATCCTGCTGGTCGTCAACGGTCCCGTCGTGGAGCAACTCGGCATCAACTCGGCCGAATCGGTTTTTGGCCCCGGCAACAGAGCCAACGCCACCATCGGCCGCGCCGTCAGGCTCATCGTCTCGAACGTGCTCGGCACTCGTGCGGGCGACCTCGACAAAGCGACCCTCGGCCATCCCGGCAAGTACACATGGTGCATCGCAGAGAAGGTGAGCCGGTTGCCGTGGGAGCCATTGCACGTCGCCCGAGGCTTCGCGGCTGACGAAAGCACAGTGACCACTTTTGCCGGTCTCAGCGGAATCCAGGTTGGCGAGCATGAGGCCAACACGCCCGAAGGGGTGCTGGACGCCTTCGCCGTCCGGCTAAGCGCGCTCGGCCAGGCGATGCAGGAGGTGCTGGTTGTGATCTGCCCGGAGCACGCCGCTCACCTGAAAGCCGTTGGCTGGAGCCGCAGGCAGGTCTGCGAGTATCTTTACGAGCGTTCAAGAGCGCCCGCGCCGGAGCAGATCTCGCTCGAAGGAGTCAAAGACGCGCCGCTTGCCAGGCATGACGCGCTGGCCTCGCCAGACGCGGTGGTCCCGATAGTCGCAGGTGGCGACGGCGGCGGCTGGAGCATGGTGATACCGATGTGGTCAACAGGCGCCAAGACAAGATCGGTCACAAAGCAGATAATGCCATCAAGCTGACAGATAGCTGAAGAAACGGGCTGACAGCCAAACGGAGCGCGATATGACAATTGAATCCGGACTGACGGTGCTCGACCCGACATCCACGCTGTCCATCGCCACCGCTGGCATGGCTGCGCGGCCGGAGTCGCTCGCCGGCAAACGCATCGGCCTGCTCGCAAACGACAAGCTGAACGCTGAGCGGCTGCTCGACGCAATCTACGATGTGCTCGCCGACCGCTTTGAGGTCGCAGCGTTCCACCGCGTCAACAAGGGAAACGCCTCCCGTCCGGCCGAGCCCGGCCTGCTCAAGACCTTCGCGTCGGAGGTCGATGTGGCGCTCTTAGCGAACGGCGACTGAGGGAGCTGCTCGTCGTGCAGTCTGCACGACTCGATGCAGCTAGAGGCGCTTGGCGTCCCGGCAATTGCGATCTGCACGGTTCCGTTCGAGTCCGGCGCAAAGGCGATGGCCGCGCTCGGCGGAATGCCTGACTACCCGTTCGCAATCGTGCAGCACCCGATCGGCAGCCTGACGCCAGAGCAGATCAGGGAGCGCGCTGTCGAAGCCGCTCCGCAGGTGATCCAGTCACTGCTGGCACGCAAGGTCTAGCGGACTATCAGGTCCCGCTCAGCCGTCTGAGGCGTGCCGCAGCGGGTTCGCTGTGAGAGGTTTGCGTGGTCCCCACTGTGCTCATAGCCGCAGCCGTGCTTGCCGCGGTGAGCATCACGCTGGTCTGGCGCGAGACGCGGCGGAGACTGGCGCTGCAGGAGTTCTATGTCGCGCCATTGACGCTTTTCCGGCGCGAACTGAGCCTTGCCGGGATCTGCACGATAGCCGCTGTGATCATCTGGGTCGCCTTCGCTCCGGCGTCTGTGCGAGTCGCAGTTGGCGCTCTCTTCCCAACATTTCTCTACATCTTCATGATCACTCGGAGAGACGCTGGCTAAGAAGCCGCAGCGCAGGGCCGCGCCACCTAATCGCGCTAGTGGTGCTCTGCGGCGTCTGCCTCGGCCTTTGTCTTGTGGACAGTCCCGTCCGCGTGCTCAGGCGGCGAGTAGATCGAGTAAAGCTTGAGCTTCTTCGTGCGGGACGTGTTGATGATGTTGTGGCGCGTGCCGGCCGGTATGACGATAGCCCAATCATCCTCCAGCGTGCTTTCCTCGCCGTCCAGCCGGGCCAACGGCTCGCCAGACTCGATGCGGATGAACTGGTCAAGGTGGTGAACCTCCTCGCCAATCTCATCACCGGGCTCGATGCTCATAACCACAAGTTGGCTGTGTCCGGCCGTGTAGAGCACCTTCCTGAAGTTATCGTTCCCGAGCGTCTCGGCCTCGATATTCACTGCGTAACCATTCATCTTCTCTGCTCCCTGACTGCTGGGGCCTCCACCTTGAGAATCTGTGTCCTTAAATTTAACGAGGACGTGCCCTCAGGCTAGCCGCGGGGCGGCAGTCAGCGAGTTGTCTCGCGTGTGAAAACCGTGTCGAACCCGGCCCAACGGCGGAGAGTCGTGCTACCTGCGGGCTGTGCCGCGGTCCTGGTCGAAGTGCGTGCGCAGGCCGGGGTTCTCCAGGATGTAGTCCTTCGTGTCCATCACGATGTTCTCCTGAAGCTGCACAGACATGCCGCCGTCTATCGGCAGCGTCACGCCGGTGATGAACGACGCCTCGTCCGAGCACAGGAAAGCTATCCCCGCCGCGATATCGTCCGGCACGCCCGTGCGCCGCACCGGATAGTGCAGCTCGAACAGCCTGAAACCCGCCTCATTGCCGACCTCGCCCCACATCGCCTCGCCGCGCTCTGTCACGATGTGTCCCGGCGCGATCGCGTTCACCGTAATGCCGAGCGGTCCGAAGTCGACCGCCATCTGGCGTGTCAGGCCGATCACCGCCGCCTTGCCTGCCTCGTAGATAAGTGAGCGCGGCGCCTGCAGGATGCCGTGGACCGATGAGATGTTCACTATCCGGCCAACGTTCATCTTTGGCGGGCTGCCATGTCGAAGTCCGGCGCCGGTCCACGGCCCAGGGTCAGATCCCGGCGCAGAGCCTGACTCCTCCATCGCCGGGACGCCGTACTTCGCTCCCAGGTAAAGAGCGGTCACCAGCAAGTCCATGCCTGCGTGCCACGACTCCGGCTTCACTTCAACAGCGCTTCCCGCGCGGTCGCTCCCGCCGCCGTAGGCGTTCTGGACCATGATGTCGAGCCTGCCGAACTCGGTGACAGCGCGCTCGACCATGCTCTTCACGACCGGCTCCTGCGACACATCTCCGGTCATCGCAACCGCCGTTCCTCCTGCCGCTCGAATCCGCTCGGCATTCACCTCTGCCGCGTCAGCAACCACATCGACGATCAGCACGCTCGCGCCGTCTGCGGCCAGCCTGCGTGCCGTTGCGCCGCCGATACCCAGCGCTCCGCCTGTGACGATTGCGCCGCGGCCTGCAAATCTTTTCTCTGTCATCGTTGTTCTACCTTCTCGCTTATCAGCCCAATCAGACCTGTCGTAACGGCCTGACGCTCCGGCCGCCCCGCGTTTACCTCATGTGGAGCAACAGCATAATTGCCGCAGGGCGCTGCCGGGCGATTATTGCCGTTCCAATGCCAATCCGGGGTCCCGGTCAAAACCAGATATCGCGTAATAGGTGCAAACCGGCTGGAGGCAGCAACCAGGACATCAGATACTCGGGCTGTGCGCGTGTCGTTAGCGGCTCCGGGCTCAGGACCTCCTCATTGTTCCACCAAATCGTCTCCTTCCCGACTACGGCATTCCGGCTGTCAGTCTCGTGGACACCGCTGCGCAGGTATCCGAACGGTGAGCAGTGGGCAAAGTACCGGACGCTGGCGCGCTTCCTGAACCTGGCGAAACTCCCTCCCGGCTCGATGGTGGCAGATGTTGGCTGTGGTCACGGACGAAACATCGTCTGGCTCGCTCAGTCGCGCCCGGACGTCTCGTTCGTAGGGCTCGATGTCGATCAGGAGCGTCTTGAAAGCGCACGTCTCGCCGCGACTGGAGTGCCGAATGTCACATTCGTCTCCGGTCACGCACAGGCGTTGCCCTGGTCAGACGGTTCGATCGACGCTGTGATCTCGACGCAGGTCTTCGAGCACTTCAACTCGGAGGGCCGCCGGGACGTTCTCAGGGAGATGTCACGAGTCCTCCGGGAGGATGGGCAACTGGTCCTGTCGACTCCGGGGCCAAAGTTCTACTCGCACGGTTTCAGGCTGCTCAGACTCCTCAGCCGTTTGCCACGTGTCAAGGACCGCGATGAAGTCAAGCACTTTCGTGAGCTAAACGCTTACAGTCCGAAGATCCACGGCCATTTCAGGCTCGGTTTCTACCCGGCGGAGGTGTTTGCCGACCTGCCGGACGAGTTGGTCCCAATCCAGTTACGCCACCTGTTCAAGACGTTCGGCAGCATCTGGTTCCAGGCGTCCGTCGCTCATCCTGGGCTGCGAGGTCTGCTCACGCCTCTGAGCTTCCCGCTGTTTGCCCTGGACAGGTTCTTCCCCGGCGACGGCCTTGACGTCTACTACCGGATCGTCAAAACGACCGGCGCCGCGTCAGGGCATGCTCACCACTAAGCCGGGAGTTCGGCCGCCTGTGCGCGCCGGCGGTCACCGGTTGGCCGGACCGGATGACCCGCGGAAGATTGATTAACTTCCGCACAGGCGGTAGTCTCAGCACAATTTCAGCGGCCACAGACTCCGAACGGCGGGAACCATGCACTTCGATCTACTCATCGCCGGCGGCACAGTGATAGACGGCACAGGCTCGCCAGGCGTACGCGCAGACATCGGCGTGCTCGGCAAGAAGGTCGGCCAGATCGGTGATTTGAGCGAGGCGACGGCGGCACGCGTCATCGATGCAACCGGCCTGACCGTCTCGCCCGGATTTATCGATGTGCATGCTCACTCAGACGGCGCGCTGCTTGTAGATGGACAGCACGCCAACGGAATCCGGCAGGGCATCACCACGGAGATCATCGCCCCTGACGGCCTCACGCTTGCGCCACTGTCGGCTGAAAACTACCGCATGTACCGCCGGTATCTGTCCGGGATCCTGGGCCTTCCGCCAGAGGACCTCGACATGTCCAGCATCGAGGCCGCCCGCGCCAACTACCACAACAAGACCTCATGCAACGTCGCCACCTTCGCCGGCCACGGGCCGGTGCGGCTCGAGGCGGTCGGGTTCGAAGACGTGCCGCTCACGGGCGCCGCTCTCGACCGGGCAAAGGGCGTGCTCAGAGACGCCCTGGAGCAAGGCGCGTGTGGCTTTGCAACCGGTCTTTCCTACTATCCACAGTCTTACTCAACGACGGACGAGCTTGTTGAGTTGTGCGGAGTCGTGGCCGAGTTCGGCCTGCCGCTCTCCATTCACCTGAGGAACCACAACACCGATCGCGCTCCAACAGGCGGAGGCGTCGCAGAGGCCATCGAGATCGGCAAGCGGTCAGGCGTCAAGGTCCACCTCGAGCACTACCGCACGCATCCGAGCTCTGCGGGCGACCTCGAAAGCATCCTTGCGCCGGTAGACGCGGCAAAGGCGGACGGTGTTGATATAACGCTCGAAACCTATCCATACCCTGTCGGCTCAAGCTTCCCGCAGGCCTTCTTCCCCGGTTGGATGCACGAGGGAGGGCCGGAACGCCTTCTCGAACGGCTGTCTGACCGGTCGCTACGCGGACGGATCACCGAGGAGATGAAACAGGTTATGTACGGCCGGCCGAGCGGGAACGTGTGGACCTGGATTGGCCCGGATGGCGACGCGCGTCTTGTTGGGATGCTGCTTGATGATGTTGCGGAGGGGAGTGGTGTTTCGATGGAGGACGCCGTTTGCGACGTGATGGTCGCCTCCAAACTGGCATGCGGGTTCCGGGGCGCTCCCCCGCACAGCACGAGGCTGTGGCGGCAGGTCGAGGAGGACGTGATGAAGCTTCTTGACCGCCCTGACTATATGGTCGGGTCTGACGCAATACCGGTCGGCCAACTGCCGCACCCACGCGCCTACGGCTGTTTCCCGCGGGTCGTCGGCCGCCTGCGACGCAGGTACGGCTATCCGCTTGAGCAGGTCGTCCAGCGAGTCACCCAGAACCCCGCTGAGCGGTTTGGGCTCACTGGCCGCGGGGTGCTCAAGCCAGGCAACTACGCAGACATCGTCGTGTTCGACGCAGACCACATAACTGACCGCTCAAGCTTCGAGGACCCTGCGGTGCATCCGGAGGGAGTCCCGCACGTCGTGGTGAACGGCCAGGTCGCAGTAGACCACGAGCGCGTGACAGGCGTCCTTGCAGGGGAAGCGGTGCCCTGACCTGGGGCCGCGGCTCTTGATACCGGCCAGTACCGGCCGATTCCGGCCAGCGCTTGAGGCGCGGCCGTTTTGCGCCTTGCCTGCCACAGAGCCTCGCGCCAGTGACAAGCCGCGAATGCCGAACACGTAATGACCCTCATGCCATTTCGTGCGAACGCGCTGAATCTTGGACGATCGACCCTGGATAACTACAGAGCCGGGCAATCGTGCCGCGGCGCTCGCTCAAACGAACTCATCAATGGCGTCCTCCTGGAATCCGTGGCTCCGGAAACTTTACCTGTACCTGACGAACGGCACGTCGAGTTCGGTTGAGTGGGCGTGGCTGATAGGCCGCCTGGCTGTAGTCGGCGTCACTGTTCCGGCCGCCTATTTCACATTCGATGGGTTCGCTGGCGCCGGTGTTATCCCTCTGGCCGCAGCCGGCGTACTGGTTTACAGCGGGCTACTGGCCTTCCTGCTACACAGGGGCCACACGAGACCTACCTTCCTGATCGGCTTCGTGCTCGATAACGTCGTTATCGAGCTGGCGTGGTTATTTACGGTCAAAAACATCAGAATGGTGGGAACCGAGAACGACCTCTGGCTTATCGTGATACCCGTCACAGTCGTTGGAGTCGCGAGGACAGGCCTCAAATTAGGGCTTATCTACGTCGCGCTAATGGCCGGTCTGCTTGCCTGGATGACCCTGGGTTTCGAGCCGCCGGACTCTTATGCAGTCTCCCAGTTGCCGGTGCGGACCGCCTTTTTTGGCATCGTGGGAGCGATCACGACATGGCTGGTCACCCAGCTCAACATGGAGCGAGAGGCGGCCGAAGACCTTCAATTAGAGGCTGAGGTCCTCTCTGAGATCAGCCAGATCGTCGGCACATCCCTCAGTCCTGTAGAAGTGTTCCCACAGATCTCTAACAAGCTGCGGACGCTGATTCCCTTCGAGCTCCTGATGCTGGGAGAGGCGGATCTTACTAAAAGCACGATAAAGATCCTGAATGTTGGCACAGCGGATGATGAGGCGGATTTCAGAGGCGAGGTGATTGAGCTTCCCGAGGATGGAGAGTTCTTGAAGCGGCTCACCCGCCGCGGGCCGCAGCTTCTTGACGAAGATGCCTGCTCCATTATCTCAGCGGTGGCAGGAGATGTTTTTAAGAGGTCGATTCCAGACATACGTTCGATGACCGTCTCGGCGGTCATCTCAGGCGACGGCGCCGCCTGGACCCTGTTTGCCTGCTCCTCCCAGCCCGACGCTTTTGACGTCGAGCACACGCGGATTCTTGCGCGCGTGGCCGAACTGATCGGAGCATCCATGACCAACCTGCAGGTCTATGGCCAGGCCATCCAACTTGCGAACGAACGGGAGGCGAGGGTCACCCTGGACGCCACCAACCGCGTCCTGCAAGAGGACAACCAGGCGCGCACCTTCTTCCTTTCCGCAATCTCCCACGAACTGCGGACTCCGCTCACCAGCATCATCGCCTTCAATGACCTGCTGTTGCGCAACAAGAACAAAAACCTGGGCGAGCGAGAGCTTCAACAGCTTGAGTTGATCCGTCGCAACAGCAAGCAACTGGCGACACTGGTGAATGACCTGCTTGACCTCTCTTACATCGGTTCGGGCAAGGTTCGGCTAACTCCCGAAACGTTTAATCCCACCGATGCGATCAGGTTCATCGCCGCCTCGATAAATCCGATGCTAAAGCTCAAGGGCCAGAGGCTTATATGGAGGCCGCAGTCGACTGATGAGACGATTGTGGCCGACAGAGAGCGTTTCGCCCAGGTGGCGGCAAACCTCCTCTCGAACGCCTCAAAGTACTCGCCGTCAGATAGCGAGATCACGCTCGACTGGTCGATAGACGATGGCACGTTCGAGATGTCTGTTCGTGACAACGGCTCCGGCATATCGGAGAGTGATCAGTCACACCTGTTCCTGCCCTTCTTCAGGTCGGCACAGCACCGGGTCGACAAGATTCCCGGCACCGGCCTCGGCCTTGTAATTGCCAAGAGCCTGCTTGAGGCGCACGGTGGCGGGATCTCTGTTCACTCTTCGCAGGAGACCGGAGACTCTGCCGGCACCGAAGTGCGGGTCTGGCTCCCTGTGGACGGTTCTGTCCTGATGGAGAACGCGCGACTGCGTCAGTCTGCCTGACCACTTGGCCCGAGGGTGACAGGCCGTAGTCATCGTTTCGCGCCCTCACGGTGATAAGCTCAGCGCTCCCTGACACCCGTCAACATCTCAGGAGCCGCCAGTTGCCACCCAGGCCAAACATCGTCTTTCTGTTCCCCGACCAGTTACGTGCCGACTTTCTCGGCTGTTACGGCGCCGGATGGTTCGAGACGCCGAACATCGACCGTATTGCGAACAGCGGCGTCCGCTTCCAGAACTCGTTCTCCGCGTCGCCTGTCTGTGTCCCTGCGAGAACCGCTCTGCTGACCGGTATGAACGCCGTGCGCAACGGTGTCACAGGCAACCTCCACAACCTGCGTGCTGACTACCGGGACGCAGGGATCGAGACCTGGCCAGAGCTCCTCGCCGCCAACGGCTACTACACGGCGGGAATCGGGAAGATGCACTTCTACCCGTGGGACGAAAGGCGGGGCTTTCAGTACCGCGTCGTTTGTGAGGACAAGCGCTGGCTGCATGTCCGTGACGACTATTACCAGTACCTCCACGAACTCGGCCTGCACAAGATGCACGGCAATGAGTTTGACGGTTATCACGATGGGAAAGGGGCTGTCGTGAGCACCATGCCGTGGGAGCACTCGTGGGACCGCTTTGTCGGCAGGGAGGCCCGCAAGTTCATCCGCGAGTATGGCGGCGAGGGGCCGTTCGCCATGATGGTCGGCTTCCCTGGCCCGCACTGTCCCTATGACCCGGCCGAGGAGTTCCTCGAGGGTATCGACGAGTCGAAGATTCCTGCCGCGACTCCGGAGGCGCCCGGCCAGATCACGAAGCTGCGGCGGCAGAACGTGGAAGGGAACAAGCGGCCCTGGAACGGGGTCGATTACACGGAGTTCACAGACGAGGAAAAGGTCAGGGTCCGCAAGCACTACTCTGGCCTTGTGAGGCAGATCGACCATGAGGTCGGCGAGATCCTGGACGCGCTGCAAGAACAGGGGCTGCTTGAGAACACGATCGTCATCCTCTCATCTGACCACGGTGACTACCTGGGCGACCACAACCTGATCGGCAAGGCGTCGTTCTTCGAGTCTGCGATTCGGGTGCCGATGATGGCGATGGGCCCCGGCATTGCGGAAGGGCAGGTGCGTGACGAGATGGTCGAACTGCGCGACGTAACGCCCACCATGCTGGCGATGGCGGGAGTTGAGATACCTTCGTGGTACGACGCACAGCCGCTTCCGGGCGAGGGCATGCCTGGCTCGTCTGGACGCGAGCGCATATTCGGTCTGCTGAGCGACGGCTGGATGAACTACGACGGTCATTACAAGCTGCACAAGTACTCAACGGGCGAGGTGCTCCTGTTCGATATGGAGCACGACCCGCAGGAACAGCGCAACCTTGCCATGAACCCGGACTATCAGAACGTTTTGCGCAGGCTGGACGCTGAGTTGACCGCGCACATCATGGAGTCTGTGCAGGCGTCCTGGGACGACAGGCTGGCGCACAACGGCGACCTGTCGCAGGACCCCGCGTTCGGGCGGCAGGGCTGGCGCAGGCCGTGGCCAAACAGCCCGCAGGTGGCGCCGCCGAGCTACGTAGGCCCTGTGAGGTAGGCTGGACGGCGCTTGCAGGCATGTTCGCCGCTTCGCCGTGCCAGCGTTGGGGTGACGAATTGGCGGGAACACACGTAATCAGAGGGCAGTGGAAACCCGTTCGTCACTGCAGCCGCGCTCCCGCATCATCTAGCAGAGACGCAACAGGCGGCGGTCGTGTGCGGCACAGGCTGGTCCGTCCACAGGAATCTGCCCGAGCGGTCGCAAGCCCGAGAAGTAGCCGTCAACCTCACGCGTTCAAGACCCTCGACCTTCCAGCGGGTATCCCGCGGCCGGGATGACGGAACAAGAAGGCGCCAGCCAGAATGCCAATAGTCGACGCACATCCCCACATCTACTCGCCTGACCGCGGCGCCTATCCCACCATTCCTGAGCCATGGGAGCCCGGTGAGCCCGCGTCAGCAGAAGACCTTAAGCAGATGATGGACGTTGTCGGAGTCGACCGTGCCGTTTTCATCCAGACCAGCACCTTCTACGGCCACGATAACCGCTACGTTATGGACTCGGCGAAAAAACACGCCGGCTGGGCGACAGGCGTCGTCACGCTCGACCCTGACGACGCCTCGCACCCCGACCTGCTGGCAGACGCCGTAAAGAACAGCAACATCCGCGGCATGCGCGGCACGGCAGACTCTATCGGCCGGATCTCGTCGCCAGACGTGTACCGGCTCTGGACCAGGGCGATGGAGCTTGGTATCCCGGTCAACTGCATGGTCATGGATCAGCTGGAGCTTGTCCCCGAGATAGAGCGCATCGCGCAGGACCTCGGCGACCTCAAGATCGTCATCGACCACTGCTTCATGCTCAACACTCGGCAGCGCACCGAGGAGACGCTTCTCGCGCTCGAACGGCTTGCGAGGCTGCCGAACATCTATGCCAAGCTCACAAGCGGCACGCACGGCTCTTACCGCGTCTACCCGTATGTGGACATGCACGGTCCGCTCAAGCGGGTCATAGAGGCTTTCGGCCCCGGCCGGTGCGTCTGGGGCTCCAACTTCCCCAACACACTCTGGTCCAAAGGCGCCACATACGCCCAGAATCTGCATCTGTTCGTTAAGGAGCTTGCCCTCAGCCTGCCAGACAAGGCGGACATCCTCGGCGGGACGGCGATGGCGCTCTGGTTCCCCAAGGAGCAGGCCGAGGACACGCGAAGGGCGCGCGCTCAGAGGGAGCGCACCGAGCGTGAGGTGATACTTGCGCAGGATGCCGGCTCGGACCAGGATGCCGAAGATGAGGACGGCACTTCCGAGGAAGCCGTCCGGGCCGCTGAGGTGACGAACATCGCTGACCTGCTCGCAACCCAGGACGGCACACCGGCCGAGATGGCGAAGACCGGACGACGCAGGGCAGGCGGCGAGGCCGATGGCGGAGCGGATATGACAGCGATCCTGGATGTGGCCAACCAGCTGAGCGCGATGCTCGGACCGGCAAAAGGCCGGCGTTCTACAAGGCCCGTTCAAGCTGAAGAGCCGGAGGACGAGCCCGAACTTGAGACGATGTCCGATGAAATGCCAGCGGACGAGCCTGCAGCCCCCAATGTTGTGGTAGACGTGGTGAAGTTGCTCGCGGCGCAGAACTACACACCCATCAAGACGGACGAGATAGGCCGGCCAGAGCCGGATGAGGATGGCGACGTTGGCATCGATATGTCTGGCCTCATGGACGTTGCCAATCAGCTAAATTCGATGCTTGAGTCGGTCGAAAAGCTGGCTACCGATGCCGCGGATATAGCAGACGAACTCATGCACCATGACGGCGCTGGCGAAACCGGGGCAAACGGCCGCTCCGCCTCTGCTTGACCGGTCTGCCGGCTCCTGGACGCCATCCTGCCGCGGTATTCGCTGCGGAAACTCACGATTGCAGCTAGAATCTCAGTCCTGTGCCGCCGGATGCCAGTCCGCGTCCAGCGCTCTGCAAACAATCCTCAGACAGGTCTCATCTCATGGAACTCCGCCCTAACCGAATCAAGGAAAAACTCGCCAACAGTGAGGTCGCAATCATTGTCAGTGGAATAACCCACCCGGACGATATCGACGCCATAGGTCCCGTCGGTTTCGACGGCGTATGGCTTGAGGGTGAGCATGGCGCGTCGGACCCCGCTGAGCTCGGCAACCTGACCCGCGCCTGCGACATCTGGGGCATGACCTCTGTCGCAAGGATCAATAAGAACGACCAGGCCATGATCTACCGCACGCTTGACAGGGGAGCGCAGGCCATCGTCGTGCCGCACGTCAACACCAGGGCGGAAGCGGAAAACGTAGTCCAAGGTGGAAAGTTCGCTCCCATCGGGCAGCGCGGTCTCTTCACCAGCAGGCAGGGCTACGGTGTAGACAACTATCTGAAGAAGGCAAACGATGAGACCGCTCTCATCGTATTGATTGAAGATATAGCCGCTTACGAAAACCTTGATCAGATTCTGTCCGTCGACCACATTGACTCGTTCTTCGTTGCGCCGTCCGACTTCGCAGCCTCGATGGGGCATATTGGAGAGATCGGTCACCGGGACGTACAGGCGAAGATCAACGGGGCGATTAAGAAGATTGTGAATGCCGGGCGAACGGCTGGAACACTGGCGACAATCGAGAATGTCGGACACTTTGTCGACCTTGGCGTAAAGCTGTTCATGGTGCCCTCCGCTCCGTGGATTGCGGCCGGCGCGGCCCAGTTCAAGCGGAACGCGGGGATTACCGGTTAGTCAAACGCGGATCGACACGCCTCACTCTGACACCTGCCATACCGATACGGTGTGCAATCCTGGGACAACACCTGACCAACATGCGACACGCTTTTAACTCGCTCCCCTCCATTTTTCCGGATTGGCTGAACTGGGGGGACAGGCGGGCTCTCCTGCTGATCATGGCCGCCGTTTCCATCGCCGCAGTCGCCTGTCGCGGCGGCGGCTCAAACCCGTCACCGGAAGACCAGGGGCTCCAGATCATCCAACCCACGGTGTCTGCGTCCGAGTGCGTCAACAACATTCAGCCAGAAGGTGCGCCGCGGTTCGAGGACATCGACTTCTCCCGCTTCGAGGCGGCGGTGGAAGGTCTCAGGTTCTACGAGGTCGAGGCGGGGACCGGTGACACGCCGGAGTTGATCGACGCAGTGTCCGTCGAATATACGGGCTGGCTGGTAGACGGCTGCATGTTCGACACCTCGTATCCGAACCCGGCGCCGTTCACTTTCCCACTTATCAACGTGATCCCAGGTTGGCAGCAGGCCTTCTCCAGGATGCGGGAAGGCGCAGTCCAGGTCATCGAGATCGGACCTGAGCTCGCCTACGGCGAGTTCGGTTTCCTGCCGAGGATTCCACCGAATGCGACGCTGATCTTCCACGTTAACCTGATCAGCCGGATCACAATCGCCGAGGCCGAGGCCACGTTGGAGGCTGAGATAGCCGTTGCGACGGCAGAGGCGGTTTCAGCGAGTGAAACTGCAATAGCCGGGGGCGCAGACCCAACACAGGTTGCTCTTGGGCCCAATTGCGTTAACCAGACCCAGCCGGAAGGCGCTCCTGCGTTTGCTGACATTGACGTCTCACGCTTTGAGACGCTGGTGGCCGGACTGCGCTTCTATGAGATAGAGCCAGGGACCGGCGACAACCCGAGCCTGTCCGACAGCGTGTCAGTCGAGTACACAGGCTGGCTTGAAGACGGCTGTATGTTCGATACCTCGTACCCGACCCCTGGGCCGATCACCTTCCCCCTGGCGAACGTCATCGCGGGCTGGCAGCAAGGCCTTTCTGCAATGAAAGTGGGCGGAACATGGGTGGTAGAGATCTCACCTGAGCTCGGCTATGGCGAGAGAGGTTCCCCGCCGGTCATCCCGGGTGGCGCCACGCTGATATTCCACGTCAACCTGATCGGCAAGGGATAACGACGGACCGGCTGGCTGGAGTGGCTCAGTCTTCTGAGTCGAAGTTGCCGAACGCCGGCTTGCCGATCATTCCGGCCGCCACCGTCTCGTTCGTGGCCTCATCAATCAGGATGAAGCTGCCCGTTACGCGGTTAACCGTGTAGTCGTCATAGACGATAGGTAAGCTTGTCTTTATCGAAACGCGCCCGATCTCATTGAGCTTCAGGGCGTTGCAGCCAGTCTCTGCGGAGAGAGTCGCCACATCTATCCGGCTGTGGAGCGCGGTAATCATCGCCCTGCCGGTGCGCGTTGTGTGCTTGATCCGTAGCATCGAGCCCTGCGTGAGGTCTTTGCTCTCGCTCATCCAGCAGACCGTCGCGTCGAACGACTTCGACACCCTGGGCACACCGTCTGCCGCGCATATCAGATCGCCGCGTGAGATATCGATGTCATCCTTGATGCGCACCGTAACGGCCGTCGGCCACGCCGCCTCATCCGCCTCCCCGTCCGGCGTCTCGATCGCTGTGATACGCGATGTCTTGCCCTGGGGGAGAATGCCGATCTGCTGGCCAACGCGGACCACTCCGCTGCGTATTGAGCCAGCGTAGCCCCGGTAGTCGTGGTACTCGCCCTTCAAGGGCCGGATCACGTACTGCACAGGCAGCCTCAGCGCGTCATCCGCAGGCGTTCGGCCAATCTCCAGCTGCTCCAGGTGCCTGAGCAATGGCCCGTCTGTGTACCAGGGCATACGCTCAGACGGCTCAACCACGTTGTCGCCAATCAGCGCTGAGACAGGAACGAAGTGTGCGCAGTCGACTTTCAGATCATCGAGGAAGGTCTCGAACTGCCTCTTGATGGTTGCAAACACCTCTTCGCTGAAGTCGACCAGGTCCATCTTGTTGATACACACGACAACATGCCTGATGCCAAGCAGCGCGGCGATGACGGCGTGCCTTAGAGATTGCTCGACAACTCCGTTTCGCGCGTCCACGATGATCAACGCGACATCCGCCGTGGAGGCGCCTGTGACCATGTTGCGCGTGTACTGCACATGTCCCGGAGTGTCAGCCAGGATGAACTTGCGTTGCGCTGTGCCGAAATAGCGGTACGCGACGTCGATCGTTATTCCCTGCTCACGTTCGGCCCGCAGGCCGTCTGTCAGCAGCGCGAGGTTCAGATACTCGTTGCTCTGGCGGCGGCTCACACTCTCGGCGGCGCTCAGCACGTCGTCCTCGATGGCCTTTGAGTCGAATAGCAACCGGCCAATGAGCGTGCTCTTGCCGTCGTCGACAGAGCCTGCAGTGGCGATCCTGAGCAGCTCCATCAGAAATAGCCCTCACGCTTGCGGTCTTCCATCGCCGCCTCAGAGGCCCGGTCGTCTGCCCGCGACTGCCCGCGCTCGGAGGTGCGTGTCGCGCCGATCTCTGCGACCACCTCTTCGATTGTGGCGGCCTTCGACGGGACCGCGGCGGTGCTCGTCATGTCCCCAACTGTCCTGAACCGCACAGACATGGTCTGCGCCGTTTCATGCGGCTCCGGTTGCAGGAACGGCGAGACAGCCATGTACATGCCGTCCCGCTCGAACACCTCACGCTCGTGTGCGAAGTAGATGGATGGGATCTCCAGTTTCTGTGCGGCGATGTAGCGCCAGATGTCAAGTTCGGTCCAGTTGGAGAGAGGGAAGACGCGTATGTGCTGTCCGGAGTTGATAAAGCCGTTGTACAGGTTCCAGACCTCTGGACGCTGGTTCTTCGGGTCCCACTGCCCGAACTCATCGCGGAAGGAGTAGACGCGCTCTTTTGCACGCGCCCGCTCCTCATCTCTGCGTGCGCCGCCGAACACAGCGCCGAACTTGTTCTTACGAATCACATCAAGCAGCACGGGCGTCTGGAGCCTGTTCCGGGAGCCGCCGGGATCGGTGCTCTGAGCTATGCGGCCTGTGTCGAGCGCCTCCTGCACAGAGCCGACCACGAGTTGAATGCCGAGTTTCTCAACGGTCCGGTCCCTGTATTCGATCGCCTCGGGGAAGTTGTGGCCTGTGTCGATGTGGACGATGGGGAAGGGGAGAATCGCCGGGCGCACAGCCTTAATGGCCAGGTGCAGCATGACGATCGAGTCTTTGCCGCCAGAAAAAAGGAGAGCCGGACGGTCGAACTCCGCTATCACCTCCCGGATGATGTGGATAGACTCGGACTCGAGGGCGTTGAGTTCCGCAAGCTCTGTGCGAGTCGTCCTGCTGGAAGTCGGAACTGGCTGGATGCTCATATGGCCTCGCCATCCCGTCGAAAACCGGTGCGATTGCTCATCGGGACGCCGCCTCAACCACGTGCAGGCCGCACTCTTTGGCGTCAGGGTCGCTCTCCCACCACCAACGTCCTGCCCGGATATCCTCGTCAGGCTCGATAGCCCGGGTGCACGGCGCGCAGCCAAGACTCGGGTAGCCGCGATCATGCAACTCGTTGTACGGAACGCTGTTCGCCGTTACGTACTCCCGCACCTCTTCGAAACTCCAGTTCGCAAGAGGGTTCACCTTGTAGTTCCCGTGCGGCTCGTCCCACTCCACGATGTCGATGCCGCCGCGTTCCATGCCCTGGTCCCGTCGCAGACCCGTCACCCATGCGTCAACTCGCGCCAGTGCCCTGTTCAGCGGATCAACCTTGCGGACGCCGCAGCACTGCTTGCGGTTCTGAACACCCTTGAAGAAGAGGTTGAACCCCTTCTCTTTAATCATCGCCTTCACCGCCTCAAGGTCCGGGTACTGCGTTTCGATCTCGACGCGATAACGGAGTTGAAACTGGTCGAACAGAGTGTAGGTTTCGGTCGGCAGTCGCAGCGTGTCGAGGGTCATCACCCGCGCTTTCGCATTGATCCGCCAGTACATGTCGTAGAGCGCCACGTCCTCCAGCCCGAAGCTGGACATCTGCACAGCGCCGTGACCGAACGTCTTGTCCACCCAGCGGAGGACATCTTCGGGACCCGTGTTCTCGAACTGTCCGTTCAGGCCGGCAAGTTCCTGTTCTGAGAACCTCTGTCGATCACCTGTCATCATCACCCTCTGCTTTTACTTCAACCTGCCGGTAAGTAATTGGCACAATTGCCGGAGGCACAAAAAACCCCTGCAGAGACGCTGCTCGCAGGGGTCGGATGAACATCAACTGTTTCGCGCCGTTAGGAGAACCCCTCCGAGAATGTGGAGCGGCAAGTACAGGCGCAGTTGCGGCAAATAGTGGATCCGTTCATCACGCGGAGTATACCACCGCATCACAACGGTTTGAGCCGTTCCGCCGGGATGGCGGGGCGCCGGGTCAGGCGCCTGCCGGGGCTCGCTCTACGGAATTCGGTGAGGACCACCTCAATTGAACGTTCGTCTCTAGACCCTCTGCCGTTACGAAGGCTAGAATTACCTGCACGCTGATCGAGAGCCGTGAGTCTCAACTCCGGTTGGGCTCGCCTATCATCATCATGAATACGGCTCGGTGTCCGCCTCACCTGCCATCACCCGGCAGCAGCTCGTGCCAACTGGCCATGACCAATCGGGAGACTCAACATGACCTCCACTACGCAGACAGTTTCAGGCGAGCGGTTAGAGGAGCTCCAGCAGATGGCTGGCGAGCACCTCTTCATGCACGCGGCCCAGACCAACGACTGGCGCGGGTCGCTGAAGATATTCGAGAAGGGCGAAGGCGTCTGGGTCGAGGACATTGAGGGCAACCGTCTCATCGACGCCATGGGCGGACTCTGGTACAAGGCCGCGGGATACGGCAGGCGTGAGATCGCAGACGCCATGTACCAGCAGTTGATGGGCATTGAGTCCCCGCCGGCCGGCTCGTCCACCGTCTCGCAGATCGAACTTGCCGCCAAAGTGGCAGAGCTCTATCCAGACCACGGAGCGCGGGTCTTCTTCGTCTCCGGCGGGTCGGAGGCGGTTGAGACAGCGGTGAAGATGGCGAAGAAGCACCAGCAGTTGAACGGCAAGGCGGGCGCGTTCAAGGTCATATCACGGCGCTACTCGTACCACGGCGGGACGGCGATGGCCGTCAGCCTGGGCCGGAGCCCGGCGGCGGACCCCGCGGGTCCTGAGATGCCCGGCGCCATCCACGTCACGAACTGGAACTCTTACCGCATGCCGTTCGATGGCGACCCTGTAGACGTCGCGGTCAAGTGCGCCAACGAGTTCGAGACGGTCATCGTTCACAACGGCCCTTCAACCGTGGCAGCTATGATCGCCGAGCCTGTCTCTGCGGCGGCGGGCATCCACATCCCGCCCGCCGAGTACTGGCAGCGGCTTCGCGAGATTGCAGACAAGTACGGTGTAGTGCTCATTGCCGATGAGGTGATCACCGGTTTTGGCCGCACAGGCGAGTACTTCGCTCCATCGAACTGGGGTGTCCAGCCGGACATCACGGCAGTCGCCAAGGCGCTCACCAGCGGATACGCGCCGCTTGGCGCCGCGATTGCGACCAAGCGCATCGCCGACTCGTTCGTCGGAGGGGCAGAGCAGACCTTCCGTCACCTGATCACGTTTGGCGGTCATCCGGTGGCCGCGGCAGCGGCGCTCGCCAACCTGAAGATATTCGAGAAAGAAGACCTTGTAGGCAACTCCCGTCGTATGGGTGACTACCTGTTCGATCAACTGCAGAGGCTGTACGACCACCAGATTGTGGGAGATGTCCGCGGCGGCCTGGGGCTGCTGGCGGCGGTCGAACTGGTGCAGGACAGGCAGAACAAGACGGCGTTCCCAGCGAGTGCGGGCCTTGCGAAGAGGTTGCCGAAGATGCTTTATGACCGAAAGATAGTTAGCTTCCGCGCCGGAGACGTAATATCTCTCTGCCCGCCGCTTTCGATCACCGCTGATGAGATAGACTTCATAGTGAATGCTCTGGATGATGCTCTGACCCAGCTTGAGAGCGACCTCGGGGTTTCATGACGGACTTGTTTATGAGCTTTCCAGACAGGTAGGGGATTGGCACAACCTGACCTTGCTGTGATATCGTGCCTCCCACTTCGCGAGCCGGTGTGTGACCGGCGCGAGGAGTTCTACTGATATACATTCCTGGCGGGTTCAGGACGGCCCCGGGCAACTGCGGAACACGGCCCGGGAGCAGATAGGGAGCCGACATGGACGAATCTACTTCAACGATGGATGCGGCGGTATCCAGCAGCCCTGCGGCCCGTCAGCTTGACCGGGATGGCTTTGGCACAAGCGCATCGTCTAACGAAGTGGTGTTGGATGTTCGTGACCTGCGGACCCACTTCACCACTCGCTGGGGGACCGTGAAAGCTGTCGACGGCGTCAGCTACAACGTCCGCCGCGGCGAGACTCTCGGCGTCGTCGGGGAGTCCGGCTCAGGCAAGTCCGTGACAGCCCTGTCGCTGATGCGGCTCGTCCCTTCCCCTCCGGGACAGATCGTGGGTGGAGAGGTCATCCTGAACGGGCGTGACCTGCTGACCCTTAAAGAGAAGGAGATGACCAAGATCCGGGGCGGAGAGATCTCCATGATTCTCCAGGACCCGATGTCTGCCCTGAACCCGGTGTTTTCAGTCCGCAACCAGGTGGGTGAGGCGATCCACATCCACCAGGGTCTGAAAGGCCGAGACCTGTGGGACAGGATCGTCGACTCCCTACGCAAGGTCAGGATCCCGGCCCCTGAACTCAGAGCCAAAGACTACCCGCACCAGCTCTCAGGCGGAATGCGCCAGCGTGTGGTCGGCGCCATCGGGATATCCTCAAAGCCCTCCGTCATCATCGCTGACGAGCCAACCACCTCGCTGGACGTTACGATTCAAGCTGCGTACCTGCGCCTGCTCCGCCAGATCCAGCAGGAAGAGGGCGTCGGGATCATCTTCATCACTCACGACTTCGGCATCGTCGCCAAGATGTGCGACCGTGTTGCGGTCATGTACGCCGGCCGGGTTGTTGAGATGGCTGACGTGCGGACAATCTTCAACAACCCGCTTCACGAATACACCAAGGCGCTCATCACCTCTGTGCCTAAGCTGGAGGAGAAGACAGGGCGGCTGCCACAGATCGAAGGTCAGCCACCGCTTCTCTACAACCTGCCCGCAGGCGACTCGTTTGCGCCTCGGTCCCCGTTGCCGCACACAGACAAAGACCTGCAGATAAGGCCGGAGCTTGTGGAGGTTGAGCCCGATCACTGGGTTCAGCTCGCCCACAGCTCAGTGGCGAACTTCCACAAGTATGCCCACCTCGTTTCGTACAGCAACGAATACAAGGGAGATGGCTGCCCCGGCTCGTAGGCGGCCCCTCAGCAAGTGCCGCTGGCAAAGACAGCTGGCAACAGGACTTGACACACAACACAGCGGAGTGACTGATGACTACAGCGGAAGCGCCTACACGCACCTCAGGGTCTACCAACAGGTATGGAGTCCCATCGGCTCCTGGCACTGTTGATAGCGCCGATGCGATTATCTCGGTCAGGCATCTTCGGAAGTGGTTCCAGGTTGGAAACACCATCCTGGGCTTCGGCCAGAAGCACTGGCTTAAGGCTGTGGATGATGTCAGCTTCGACATCGAGCGAGGCAAGACGATCGGTCTCGTTGGCGAGTCCGGCTGCGGAAAAACCACCACGCTGAAGGTGCTGCTCGGCCTTGAGGTGCCAACAGAAGGTCAGATTTTCTTCGAGGGCCAGGACGTTAAGACGCTGACGAAGGCTGGCCGCAAAGAGTTCCGCACCTCCATCCAGGCGGTATTCCAGGACCCGTGGTCCTCTCTGAACCCACGCATGCGGGTCAACTCAATCATTGCTGAGCCACTCGAGATCGCAACCACCATGACGCGCAGTCAGATCCGCACCAGGGTCGGTGAACTGCTGACTGAGACCGGTCTCAACGCCTACCAGGGCAACCTGTACCCACACGAGTTCTCCGGTGGCCAGAGGCAGCGCATCGGCATCGCACGGGCGCTGGCCCTGAACCCGAAGATCATCACGCTTGACGAGCCGGTGTCGGCGCTTGACGTTTCGATCCGGGCCCAGATCATGAACCTGCTTGTGGACCTGCAGGAGGAGCACGGGCTGGCTTACCTGATGGTGGCCCACAACCTGGCAACTGTCCGGTACATGTGTCACCGCACCGCCGTGATGTACCTAGGGGTGGTGCAGGAGATGGGCGACACCGAGAGCATCTTCCGCAGGCCAACGCACCTGTACACGAACGCGCTGGTTTCGGCAGCATTGCCTTCGCACCCCGACATCGAGCGTGAAGAGATCATCTTGCCTGGTGAGGTCGTCTCTCCTGTTGACCCGCCTCCGGGTGACGTGTTCATGTCCCGGACGCCGCTGCCGCTGGACCCGGACCACGAGTACGCCAGGACACGGCCTCCGCTGGTGGAGATCGAGCCTGACCACTGGGTCACCATCACGCCGTGGAGCACGATCGACGCCGCTAACGAGGCGGGCGTCAACCTTTCACTCTCTGTGGACGAAGAGGTCTAGAGCGATTCGTTTGTGGGCGCCTCCTAGAGACGGCTCTGCATAAGTTGAAACAAAAAGGCCGTGGCGACATACGCCACGGCCTTTTCTTGTGCCGGAACTGCGGTTACCAGCGTCGTTCATCATGTGCCACAGGCTTGCGGCAGAGGAGCGGGAGGGGCGGATAGTCTGGTACTGCGTGTCAAAACCGCTACACCGGACTGGATGTGGCGCCGGGTGAACCTGTAGCGTTGATCTGGATGGCGTGATGGTTCCCGGGCCTGGATTCGAACCAGGATTGGAGGATTCAAAGTCCTCAGTCCTACCGTTGAACGACCCGGGATCGCGGCCTATCAGGATACCGGAAGCGGTGTCATTAACCCACCATGCCCCAGGGCGCCCCAGCCAGCGACAGGACATCAGATGGTCCACCGGTTCGCAACCCGGTTGACCCGCACAGCCGCTCCGTAACTGACCTGATCCCCAGCTCCTGGAGCCGCTCACCCGGCAAAGGAGACCAGCTAAGCCGCCTCTTCCGCTAGTGCCGCCTTCAGCGCAACGGAGAATGTGGAGCCCTTGCCAGGCTCGCTGTGTACAGCGACAGTCCCAGCCCCGTGCCAGGCTCTGTCCTCGTCAACTCGCTGTTGGCCCTGAAGAACGGGATAAACAGCTGCCTCTGATCTTCATCTGAGATACCGATTCCCTCATCTGAGACCGTAATCAAGATCTCCCGCCCCCTGCGATGCACATCAACCGTGACGACCGTTCGTGGCGGAGAGTACTTGGAGGCGTTCTCTATCAGGTTGCTCACGATCTGGACGATCCGGGAACGGTCCGCTCGAATCTCTATGCTCTCCTGCGGGAAGTGGACCTCAAACACCTGCTCCTTCTCATCAAGAACAGGCTCGAACAGCTCCACAACCTCCCGTACAGCATCGCCAATGTCGAACGTTGACAACTCTAGCGAGATGTTGCCGGATTCGATGCGGGAGACATCCAGCAGGTCGCTGATCAAGAACTTCAGGTGCGTCGCGCTCTTATTGATCACGGCCGCCTGTTTGAGTTGCTTGGCGTCCAGGTTGCCGTCAGTGTTGCGCTCCAACAACTCTGCAAAGGCGATGATGCTGGTCAGCGGCGTGCGAAGCTCATGGGAGACGACACTCAAGAACCTGCTCTTGGCGTCGTTAATGCGCTCCAGCTCAAGGCTCCTTGCCTCAGCTTTCGCCTCTGACATGCGCGCCTTGGCAAGTGCGACTGCCTGTTCATGCGCCATTGCGTTCTGGATCGCAGGTGAAACCTGTCCGGCCACGTGGACCATCGTTCTCAGCTCTTGCTTCGTGAATGTCAACTCACTCCCGGCGCCAATCAGGATGTAGCCGGTCGCGCCCGTCTCCTCGGCGCCGAGCGACACCTCAATCAGTGAGTTGATGCCGTGATCTGCGAGTGCCGCAAACTGGGGAAAGCCACCGGCGGGGCGAATTATCCGGGCCCGCCACTCATACGAGTCTGTTGAGATATCCGGCTTCTCATCGTCATAGACCATTAGCGGGCCATCGTGACCGATCTGAAAGCGGAATGTCAGGCCCGAACGGTCCGGACTTGGAAGCGCGATGGCGAAGAGATCGTACTCGACCAGCTCAGCGACCTCATTGGCGACGCGCTCGAACACGCTGTCAGGAGCAAGGTCGCGGCTGGCTGCGACGCTGATCTGGGCAAGAGTCCGGCGCAGGTCCGACTCCCGCTGCTGCTCGTGGTACACCCGGGCGGTCTGTACCGCGCCTGCAATGTGACCTGCCACAAGTGAGGCGAAACTGGTCTCACGGGCCGCGTATTTTTCCGTGCCCGCAGAGATTACGGTGAGTGTGCCAATCGTCTCTCCGCCAAACCTGAGCGGCGTCGTGACCGCGGCAAATGGTTGCGAACTCCCGGCCTCCAGGATGGTCGAAATAACACCATCGCTGCCCATCAAGCACAATTCGCGAGACCTGGCCGCATCG
Source organism: Chloroflexota bacterium (assembly GCA_027624075.1). GTDB lineage: Bacteria > Chloroflexota > Dehalococcoidia > Lucifugimonadales > Lucifugimonadaceae > JAJCYX01. Next base: position 8,310 of record JAQBUH010000013.1, on the reverse strand, counting down.
GCGCTACTTTTTGCGTCGTATGTGATCTGTTTTCCAGATTCGGTCCACCCGTATGAACGCGTCAATTCACCAGAACTACTGTCCGGCTCACACACACAAAGCTCGGAGACGGGCATGATTCGCCGTATCTCTGCAGCAATGCCGGGCATAGCGCCGGCAAACTCGATCGCCGCTCCGGCCAGCCTTCCTATATTCGCGAGCACATCCCTCTCGAGCACGCTCTGCGTGAGTGCCTCGTGAAGCATCACGTTGGAGATGGCGCCTGCCACCTGGCTACTTGCCTGTTCGAGAAGCGTCAGATCGTCAGTGCCGAACGCCTCCAGTTGCGATGAGCCGAGCAGCACCACTCCGATGCAGTTTCCGCTTGCGACGAACGGGACGCAGCAGACACTTCGCATGCCTTTGCCGAAATATGCTGACGAGCCAGCGTCGAAGGCCGCCAACTCACTGATTTCCGCCTCATTCAACAGAACAGCGGTGTGAGTCTCCATGGCGCGTGAAACCGGAGTGCCTGGCGCCGGCGTCAGCATGCGGCTATCCGGTCCCCGTTGGCTCTGCCCCTGGACTGACGAGAACATAATATTCAGTGACTCGCTCTCGCCGGCTGACAGCAAGATGGCAACGTGATCCGCCGGAACGACCTGCATGAGCGATATCGCAAACTGCTGACAGACGGTGCCCAGGTCCAACGAAGAGCCGACGATTCGGCCGATGTCACTCATCAGACCCCTCAGTACGTCCTCCGTACCCAACGCCGGCAGCTCACCTTCACCTGTCGTAGGGTTCAGGCTAAGCAGTACGAACTCACCTGAACCGTCCGCTGGGCCGATGTACGCGCTGAGCCTCACGGCGCCGGAGTCGGGTGACTCGGTTAACAGATCTATCGAAAAACCGGGGGTCTGCCCGGCTAACGCCTGCTCAATCCACTGCGCCACAACCTCCTGCCGCGGCAGTAAATACTCCGGCACCAGGTATGCCACAGACTTTCCAACAAGATCGGACCTGGAGACGTTGAGTATGGATCTGGCAGCGCTGTTCAAAGCGGCCACAGTGCCGGAGGCGAGGCTAAGCACCACCAACGGCATTGGCACGCTTTCGATCCACACCCAGCGGTCAGAGCCGCTGTTTATATGACGGACTTTTCCCAAATAGCGTGGTCCTGGCTCATGCAAGCTCGCGCGTGTGACGCACACGCCTTCTAGTCCGGAGGCCGTAGCACCCGTATATGACCATCCTCATCTCAGCGGACGATTTGCGCAGCGGTGGGATCACGGTGCCGGTTGTGGAAGTTCGCAAGATGCTGGCTAGATGAGCGATGACTCATCCGGCGAAACAAGTGCCGTATATAGCGAATTGCACGAGTCGGGATGCGGGTTTCACCGGTTCGAGGCAGCCGGACACGGTAGTAGATTCGACTCAAAGGCACGCCGAAAGTGGTGGGTGAGAGTTGCGCGATCCTCGAATTGACCGATTACTGCTCAGGCGAGACGAGACGAACGCCAGGGGAGCGCCGACGCGGGTTTCGGACCTGGCCGGTAAAGTCTCGAGTATGCTGATCGAGATCGAAAAACTGCGGTCTGAGATCGAGGTCGCAAGCCGCCAGGTGATGGCGCTCGCCGCCAGGGAGACCACTCTCAAGAAGGTTCTGCAACCAGGGATGCGGAGTGCCAGCCTGGCAGTCTCCGGCTCAAACGCCCTGGCATTGAAGTCAAAAGCCGAAGTCCATCTGAGCGATGAACCCGAACTCGAGTTCCAGCAAGAGCGGCTGGAGACGATAGCGGCCAACCTCAAGGCGAGACGGCTTTTTGTGCAGCGCACCCAGGACCTGATAGCGACTCGCATCAACACTGTGCAGCGCATGTTGGACCTGTTCACCCGGATCGAGGATGGAGCGACGACGAAGGTCAGGACTCGTCGCCGGGTCAGGAGAGTGCGCCGTCGCAAGTAAGCTTCCCGATCCGGCCGCCGGCAGGGCTCCATCCGCCTGACCGGTCCACGCCGACCCGGTGACCACGCACGGGATCCGCACAGACGCTATCGACGACTACGCCAGAATCCTGTTGTCCCGTGATCTGGCAGCCGCGTGCGAGCACCGCGGCGGGCGGGACAGAGCTGACGTCGTCTGGGACGTCGTCAGCGCTCCCGGTGCTACGCTCGGTCCTGCAACCGGCACTCTCCGGCTCTCTGACTCCTCCCGCCTGGGGGCGAGGACGTCAACGTAGAGCACCTAGCTATCTTCCTGGTAGTGGGTCAGCTTGTCCCTGTGAGGACCACCGGTCCGGCCATGCTGCGTGCAGCCTTTGTATGAAGAAGCTGCGCGATGGCCTCTGGCAGGCTGCTGAAAAACTCTGAGCCATGGTTTGGCCTGGTGCCAGTGTAACGAATGACGTTATATGACCCGAAAACTACAATAATTACTAACCATTGATCTGGTTGACGCGATGTGATTCGCCGTGCAAATGAGCGGTGTTCCGGGTCTGGTTGTCGGGGCACCGCTTTATCAGCAGCCTGCTAGTCCGTGGCAATCTCACTGTTTGTGACCCCGCGCGTGATGGCAGGTAGCTGTTGAGATTCCCACGCCACTCCGCTCCTCAACTCGAACTTCCATGACAATTCAATCTGAGCCACTGCATCTGCTTCCATCACACGCAGACTGGCCCCACAGCGGTAAGCCGCGTCACAGGCCATGGTCTGGCGCCGAATTCGTTTCGCATATAAGAGAAGTCAGGGCGGCGCCGGGTTACAATTGCTTGTCCTGTGATGCTGCGATCCAGCCTTCCAGCCTTTCTGTGGAGAAACTGCGAGCCAGCAACGCACACCTCGTGACCGCATCCAGGTCGCAGGCAAATAGACAAATGGGGCTGTAGCTCACTCGGGAGAGCGCCTGCTTTGCAAGCAGGAGGCAGAGGGTTCGAATCCCTCCAGCTCCACCAATCACAACTTCTCCACACCACAGATTCGACAGGCTGTTCGAGATCATCGTAGGTCCTCCAGTGGCGGTATCTAGGAGGACGATATGAATCAACTTGCGTGTTACCTCTGCCAGCAGCAGTTCAAGACTGCAAGCGGTCTGAGTTGGCACCTCGACCGAATACATGATCGCTTGGCCGGGGATGCCCACTCCGATCCGTCCAGCTTCGATGAGGCTTACGTAGAGGCGGATTCCCCCGAGATCACGGTGGAGAGCCTTCGCGCGGAGTTGGCGGAGCAAAGCGACGAGTTTGTGGAGTACATCACGAGGCTGAGCCACGACATGGGAGAAGTCAAAGGCCGACTCCGCGAGGCAGAGAAGACTGCGCTAACGGTTCAGGCGCTGTCTGCCGAGACCTCCCGCCAATCCGACAGGGATGCGGAGATAGACGAGCTCCTGCAGGCGGTCTCGACGCTACTCTGGGATCTTGATCGACCCAATCGCAGGTCACCGATCTTCCCGGCGTTGGCATCTGGGGGACACGTCGGCCAACCGGATCTGTCCCACGCCCGGGGTATGGTTGAGAATTTCCTGCGTGATTCAACATTCCGGCTTGACCGTTGACGCCAACCTCGTGGTGCGTATTCATGGTGGAGACGGAGGAGGGAGTGCTCTTCACTATTTGGAAAACACGCTGACGGTCCGACTGCCTGGGCACAATATGGTGGAGCTGGACTAGAGTCAAACTCGCGGATGAACACTGGCAACGGTGAAATTTACACTTGGCGATTGTTGGATTGCCAGATCGCTTCAGTGCTCAACGCCGTGTGTTTCGTGCTCGTTGGGAGCCAGTGAAGAGTCGCCACCATCCGTAACGTAGCCACGCAGCTCGTCATACTTAGAGACTATCTCAAAACTCCCTCTCCCAGCGGGAGAGGCCTGGGGTGAGGGAGAAGTTTCGAACTGACAAAGACTGGCCGACTTGAGTTTTGAGATAGTCACTAAGAGACAGCACATGGCCTGCTGAGACCTGCTGGCTAGAGTGATAAGACAGGACTGCGAGACGCTGTGTAATGCACACAATGCGCACGGAGCAAGGAAAGGCTATGAAAAGAAGGTTGACACTGATTGCGGTGGTTGCCGGACTGGCAGTGTTCTCACTGGTCAGCGTGGCTGCCGCGAGTGCTCATGGGTTCGGAGGCTCGTCAGAGCGGCTTGACCGTGTGGCCGAGATCCTGGGGATCAGCCCGGACGAGTTGTCGAGCGCCATGTCGCAGGCTCGATCTGAAGCTATGGTCGAGCGCATGGAGGAGAGGCTGGCGACAGCGGTTACGGATGAGGTCCTGACGCAGGATGAGGCGGACGCGATCCGAGACTGGTTCGGCGGAAAACCGGAGGCGCTGAGCAATCTCAGTCACAGCGAGCGGCACGGACTGCGCGGCGCTGTGCAGAACGACGGTCTGGCCGAGTTCCTGGCCGGGCTCGTGACCGAAGAGATCATCTCGCAACCCGAGTCAGACGAGATTGCAGGCTGGTTTAACGTTCGCCCAACTGAGGCGCTTGAGAAGTTCCGTCCCCAATTCGGGCAAGGCGGTCACGGCGGCCAGTTCGGGCACGGACGCGGGCACGGTGGGTTCAGGGGCTTTGGCGGCGGTTTCCCACGGTTCGGCGAACCAGCTCCGTTGCCGGAGAACGGCGTCGCGACTGGCACGTCGATCAGCTACTACTAGTCCGAAAAGACGAGAAAAGTCTGATTCGGGGTCCGGTGTTACGGCCAGTCATGGCCGCGCCGGGCCCCGTTTCGCGTCTTGCCGGGCACAGGGTGATTCGAGGTCGCCCAGACGCCCCGGATACAGGGCCGCTACCTGAATGCAAGGACCACGAATATTCCTGCCAGGCTTAACGCCGCGCCGCCAACCGCAAAGCGGGTTAACCGTTCACGGAGCACCAGCGCTGCCAGAACGACAGCCCACATCGGCGATGTGTTTATTAGCACCACGACGACGCCCGGCGGAGCGTTGTCCAGTGCGAACACGAAGGACAGAGAGCTGACTGCGAACAGCGTCGCTCCAACCGTCAGCCGCACCGTGTTGCCCCGGTAGACGCGGGAGATCCTTGTGGACGGAAAAACCAGGCTCACCACCACGAACAGTGCGGCCGGAACGAGGTTGCGAATGGTCGCCGCCGGCAACGGAGCGGTATCCTCCAGCCCGATTGCCGTGGTTACAAAGCCGCCCGCCCACAACATGGATGTGATGACGGCCAGCATTAGCGCAATGTAGTCGCCGCGTGCCCGATCGCCGCCGGCTGCGCCGCCAGGGGTTGTGTTCGCCGATCTCCAGTTCAGCAGCACCACGCCGGCAATGATGAGGACCGCTCCACCTATCACTCCACCCTGCGGGGTGTCGCTCAGGAACAGCCACCCGGCGGCTACCGATGCCAGGATGAATATGCTCTGAGTCGTCGGGTAGACGGTGCTGACTCTGCCTCTGGAGATGGCTACCCAGAAAACGAGAGAGCCGACCGTGTTTATCACCGCTCCACCGGCGAGAAGTAGCGCTGATCTGAAGGGCACTCGCCAGAGGTCGTCGATCTGCCCGACCAACAATCCGAGAACCCCGAGCAGCGCAAGGCCGATCCACGCCTGTGCGGCAACGATGTGAGTGGGGCGGACGTTCTTTCCAACGCCCTTGGTGACGACGCCGGTGAGTGCCCAGACAACGGCATTGGCGAGGGCCGCTAACTCCCCCACATGATCTCCAAAGGCTGCACCCGGACCTGTTCTTTTAACGTCCTGGGCGTCAACCCGGACTCACTCGGCGCTTGCTAGTCCGGGAACGTCCCTGCACGAGGCCCGCATTCTACTCGGGAAGATCCGGATGCGCCGTCCGGCACAGAGCCGCCCGGTTCCTGGTTTCCGGACCAGGCCGCCACCAAGGCGCGGTGGCAGGATGCGGCCGGCGAACGCCGCACACCTTAACCGGAGGATAGAGGGAATTGGTGGACCCGACAGGTCAATCCGGGGTACTTTTACTGACGAGTTCTTACTCTGGTGATCCTACATAGTTCGTATCCCCTCGAATCCACCAGATCCGTCTGGGCCGCTCTGTTTGCATGTCAGGGTTTCGCTCTAATTACCGGTCGCTGTGAGAACGACGACGAAGTCTCGAATCCGGTAAGGCTGACGTCGCTATGAACAAGTTCATCCGCGCAAATTCCACCTGGTTGTTGGGCAGCTGTGACTAGTCCTTGAACTGGGCTAGGAATTCGCTGGCGGCTGACTCGTATCTTGTTGGATTTGAGTTCCAGCAGCCTACGTGTACGGCTCCTTCGCATTCCGTGTAGGAGACGATGTCGGGGCGCTGTTCAGCGAAATCTCGGCTCGATTTGACCGGCACGGTCGGGTCTTGTTCCCCGTGGAACAGGAGCACCGGTACTGACAGGTCTTCCAGCTCGTCGGTGTAGTCAGTCGCCTCCCAGTCGATGTCAAACCTTGTCGCGGCAATCCACTTGGCTATGTCCGTCATCGGGCCCGGCACCGGAAGCCCTACGAGTGGAAGGTCTTTGCTTGCAGCGTTGTGGTCGATAGTCAGGCCAAAGTCCAGCATGGGCGCATCAAGTACAAGCCCAACCACCTGGTCGGCCAGTTCTGAATGAGCCATGAACGACATGACGATTCCGCCGCCCATGCTGTAGCCGACAAGTATGAGACCACTTGCTCCATTGTCGATTGCGTATTGCGCAGCTGCTTCAAGATCGGGCCACTCGGTGACACCGTAGCCGTAGTAACCCCTCGGGTCGGGATCTACGTCGCGGTCACCCCGGAATGAGATGACCAGGCTGGTGAAGTCCTGCTCGACTGCGACGGGAAGCAGTCTCAATGCCTCCTGCCTGCTGGCTCGGCGTCCGTGGACGAAGATCACCCATGTGTCCCGGTTGCCTGGAACAAGCCAGGCTGGGAGTTCACCCAGCGAGCCACCCACCAGCACCGTCTCAAAATCGAGATCGTGGGCCACAGCAGGGTCCACATCGTACGAATACGTGTCGATCCGAACGTCGTCGCCTGAGTTGAACGCGCCTTCATAGGTCACCAATCGACGGGTTACTTGATCGCCTTCCTCAGCGGTGATTTCAAACACACGGCCATAAACGTTCTCAGATTCCAGTCCCCATACGCCCGGCTTGCCGAGCCTTTCGTTCTCGGAGAGTCCGCTGATCACAACCTGATCACCGTCTATCGAGACGATTTCCAGGTTGAACTCTGATGGACTGTAGTCGTAAGAGAGACCACCGCTTTCGATCTCGTTTGAGAAGTACCAGCCACCGCCGAAGAAGAAGACCGCTGCCAGGACAACGATAGACGCGAACGGAATCAGAATCCGCTTCTGTACTAGAAACTTCCACCAAGTTTTCTTCGGTCGCTCTTCCATATCGATGTCGATGATACGGTCAATAGCTGCTCTGTATTGCTGTTAACACCGGTCCAGTGATGAGTTTGTGAAGTTCACGCAACGAGCCGTGAACGATCTATGTCAATTTCGTTCACGCCATCTTCACGTCCGTATACTCTTCGTCACGACTGACACATGAATGGTCGTGTAGCGTCAACGATCATTCTGTCGAGGTGCAAAACACGTTCGGCTGTCCGCTGATAGCGAAGAACCGATCGGCAGGCACCGTCGTTGAATGACTGCAGGTAGCTACAGATGAAGCAGGAACCAGACCGCCAGCAGGCCAGGCACACACGGGGGGCTTACCGCTCAACCCGCCAGATTGCGTGGGACTTCATTCGGAAGTTCAAATGGATTTACTTGCCTATGCTCCTCAGCACCTACGGCCGCGAGGTTGTTCGACGCAAGTACGATGCCATCGCAACAGACATGGCGTATGAGAACCACCGCTCGTGGCAACTCGGGCCTGTCAGCTACGTTGCCGACTGGTTTGTGCTCGGCCTGCCCACTCACGCTGCTCTGAGGGAGCGTCTGCGGTTCGTGGCTGATGGCCTGAAGCTAGCTTCGACTGAGATTGCCGCCTCGAGTGAAGGCAGCGTGGTCCGTATCCTCAGTGCTCCCTGTGGGGCAGGGCGAGACCTGGCGACCTTCGGCGCAGAGCTTTCGACTGAAAACCCCGACCTGTTCAACCGCCTGGACGTTCACGCTCTTGACCTCGACCCAACTAACGAGGCGTTGCCGTTGCTCAGCCAGCGCACTGCGGATGCCGGACTGGACGTGACCGTCTACCAGCAGGACCTGTTACGCTAAACACTGGCGAATCGGAAAGTGGCGAGTTCAAACGATTCAATATTGTGAACTGCATCGGGCTCACACCCTGGCTGACGCTCGATGAAGTATCGAGACTTGTGACCTTATTCCATGATGACCTGATGGCGGAAGGTGGAG